>JAWKTM010000015.1:0-137532 GCA_041399085.1 Pirellulaceae bacterium | reverse complement strand
TCGTAAGCCGGCCGAGCCGACGGGCTTTGTGAACGACGCGCCGGCCGTCGGCTCGATCGTGGCTAAGATGCGCGAGCACCGCAACAACGGACTGCCGAACTACATCAGTGGCACGAATCCGGGTCGAGCGGGCGTGGACGTGTACAGCTTCGGGGCAGCTTACCTCGGCCCCTCGTATGTGCCGTTCAACGTGCCGGGTGATCCGAGTGACGAGAAGTTCGAGGTGCGTAATCTCGGTCTGGATCAGTCGATGTCCGAGCGACTGGATGATCGCGTGCGGTTGCTGGAAGGCTTCGATCGGTTCCGCCGCGATGTGGATCAGAGCGGAGCGATGAACGCGGTGGATCAGTTCAACGGCAAGGCGCTCGAACTGCTAACTAGCGACGACGCTCGACGGGCGTTCGATTTGACGCTCGAGCCCGACGCGGTTCGCGAGCGATACGGCCGACATGCTTGGGGCCAGCGCGCGTTGATGGCGCGACGTTTGGTCGAAGCCGGTTGCAGCTTCGTCACGATGGTCATGGAGAACCCTTACCAGTCGGGCGTTAGTTGGTTGAAGAACGGCACATACAACTGGGATTCGCATGCGGTGAATTGCCATTTGTTCGACGACGCTCGGATTCGGATGCCGATCTACGATCGAGCCGTGACGGCGTTGGTCGAGGACATTTACGCTCGTGGTCTGGACAAAAAGGTGATGCTGATCGTGACCGGCGAATTTGGACGCACGCCGCGGATCAATTCCCAGACCGGCACGCAAACCGGAGTGTCTCAACCGGGTCGCGATCACTGGCCCGGCGCGATGTCGATGCTGGTCGCGGGCGGCGGCATCAAGACCGGACAGGTGATCGGCGCGACAAATACCAAGGGCGAGTATCCGGTCGATCAACCGTTGTCTCCCAATGATCTCTGGGCCACCGTGTATCGCCATCTGGGGATCGATTACACGCGAGCGTTCCCCGATCACAACGGCCGCCCGATGCCGATCCTGCCGTTCGGCGATCCGATCGAGGCGCTGTTCTAACGGTCACGTTCCGCGACGAACGATTTCGCAACCTGTCGAAGGTATCCACCCTGCCGTAGAATCGACCGAACGCCGTTGGCGAGCATGCTTTGCTTCGCCCGCACGGCGGTTATTCGGTAGAGCCCGTGGCTGGTAAATCTGGTTTTGACAGGCGGGGCCGGCTTTTTTGCGGCCCATTTGCATTGAGGTGCGTCGATGAACGTGTTGGTGGTTGGAAACGGCGGGCGCGAGCATGCTTTGGCGTGGAAGCTGGGGCAAAGTTCGCGAGTCGACCGCGTATTCGTGGCGCCAGGCAACGCCGGGACCGAAGCGGACGCCGAGAACGTTCCGATCGCCGCGACGGACTTCCCGGCCCTAATCAAATTCGCTCAGACCAACCAAGTCGGGCTGACGGTCGTGGGTCCCGAAGCTCCGCTGGCCGCCGGAATTGTCGACGCGTTTCAAAAGGCTCGGTTGAAGGTATTCGGACCCAGCAAGGCGGCCGCGCAATTAGAAGGCAGCAAAGTGTTTTGCAAGAACATTCTGCGCAGCGCCGATGTACCGACGGCCGAGTACCGCGTGTTTCGCACGGCGGAGAGCGCCGAACGATTCGTGCGCGATCGCTATCCCAGCGAAGACGAAGATGTGCCACTGGTCATCAAGGCCGATGGTTTGGCCGCGGGCAAGGGCGTGATGGTTTGCCGCCGTCGAATCGACGCGTTGGAAGCGATCCAGCGGATTGCTCGCGACCGCGAATTCGGCGACGCGGGTCGCGAAATGGTGATCGAAGAGCGGCTGGACGGACAGGAAGCCAGTGTGTTGGCGATCACCGACGGTCGCACGATCATTACGCTGCCGCCGGCGCAAGACCACAAGCCGGCTTTCGATGGCGATCAAGGTCCGAACACGGGCGGCATGGGCGCCTACTGTCCGACGCCGTTGGTCGATAGCCGAATGCTGACGTGGATCGAAGAGCACATCTTGGTACCGACGGTGCATGCCATGAAGCGTTCCCGGCATCCGTTTCAAGGCGTGTTGTACGCCGGCTTGATGATGACCAATCAAGGCCCGAAGGTGCTCGAATACAACGTTCGCTTAGGCGATCCCGAATGCCAGCCGTTGTTGATGCGGCTCCAGTCGGATCTGCTCGATTTGCTGGAAGCCACGGTCGACGGACGTTTAGAGAGCATCGACGCCCCGCAATGGGATCCGCGTCCGGCCGTGTCCGTGGTCATGGCCAGCGAAGGCTATCCGGGCAACTATCAACGCGGCCGAGCGATACGCGGACTGGATGAAGCGGCCAAGCTGAACGACGTGAAGGTATTCCACGCCGGAACGAAGACGGTCGATGGCCAGGTGGTTACGGACGGCGGTCGCGTGCTGGCCGTGACGGCGCTGGGCAATACGATTTCGGCGGCCAAGCTGCAAGCTTACACCGCCGTGAAATGTATTCGCTGGCAAGGCGCGTGGTGCCGCAAGGACATCTCGGACAAAGCGCTGGCGATGCAGCGCGGGCGTGAGAACGAAGTTTAGACTTCGTCGACCACCGGGTTTGTCAACTCGCCGATTCCTGCGATCGCGACGGTCACGGTATCGCCGTGCTTGAGGAACACGGGCGGTTTGCGAGCCGCGCCGACACCGTGCGGCGTGCCGGTCAGGATCACCGTGCCGGGCGCGAGCAACGTGCTGCCGCTGAGAAACTCGATCAGCGTCGGCACGTCGAAGATCATGTCGTTGGTGTTCCAGTCCTGCATGGTTTCGCCATTCAGAACCGTTTTGATCGGCAGATCGTTGGGGTTCGGAATCTCGTCCTTTGTGACCAGGCACGGGCCGAGCGGCGCGAAGGTGGCGAACGTCTTGCCGCGGCACCACTGGCTGCCGCCTCGCTTGAGCTGCCAATCGCGGGCGCTCACATCGTTGGCGCAGGTATAGCCCAGCACATAATCCAAGGCGTTTTCGCGCGTCGCGTTCAGACACGGCTTGCCGATCACTACGGCCAGCTCGCATTCGTAATCCACCGCATCGCTCTTCAAGCGCGTGGGCAACACGATTGGGTCGCCCGGATTTTGGGCGGCCGAACTGGTCTTCATGAACAGCACGGGGTATTCGGGCGCGGCTTGATTGCTCTCTTCGGCGTGCCGACGATAGTTCAAGCCGATACAAAGGATGTCGACTGGCGCGATCGGGGCCAGCAGCTTTTGCACATCGGCCGCTTCGCCGGTGTCGCGATGATCGCCGAAAATGTCGCCTTCGACGCGCGTGGTGGAATCGGCGTGCTGAACTCCGTAATGAATCCGGTTTTGCGAATCCTGGTAGCGTACGATCTTCATCCGAGCTGTCTCCTGAACGATGGTGTGAACGCGGTAGCCGGCTATGGTGACTTGCCGCCGACAGACTGGCAACCAGTGGCGACGCGGGGCCAGCAGCGCGAGTGACGAACGGCAGGTTGCTAGCTAGCCGCGTTGGTCGAGTGGCGTTGATCGAGGCGGCGTTGGTCGAGCGGAATCGCTGCTTCAATCTCCACGTTCGTTGAAGTCCGCGTATTCGTTGTTCGGACCTTCGTTTTCTGGCCCAGCACGAATCACTTGTCCCGCCGGCGCGCCGCGGCGTAGTATGTTTGCTTAACTTGCCGGAGCGGCGCGGCGGTAGGTCGCGGCGGCCGGCCGGTTGGAATCGAGGTTGGGAGAGCACGAGTGGATACATTGTCGACCGGCAGCGAGTTTTCGCCCGAGCAGCGGCACGAGCTGCGCGAGTCGTTAGTCACCATGCTGGAATGCTTGACCGGTGACGACGAAGAACTGAACATGCGCGACCGCACGACGCTGCTTAAACGGCTGCTCGGCACGCGGCTTTGTCAACAACTTTCAGTTTACGATCTGCCGGCTGATTTTCTGCTGTCGGTCGTGATTCCGGTGTACAACGAAGCTCGCACGATCGAGAAGATCATCGACCGAGTTCGCGGCGTCGGGATTCCTTGCGAAATCATTCTCGTCGACGACGGCAGCAGCGATGGCACGCGCGACGTGCTGGACCGGCTGCGAGGCGAAGCGGATCTGAAGATCATTTTCCACGAACAAAACCAGGGCAAAGGCGCGGCGTTACGAACCGGTTTCTTGGAAGCGACCGGCGATGTGCTCGTGATTCAAGACGCCGACATGGAATACGATCCGCATGACTATTGGCCGTTGCTTCAGCCGATTTTGGACAACCGCGCGGATGTAGTTTACGGCAGCCGCTTTACAAACTCCGATCGACAAGTGTCGCCGTTGTGGCATCAGACGGCAAACGAGTTCATCACGTTTTGCTCGAATCTGTTTAGCGGCTTGAAGTTCACCGACGTCGAAACGTGTTACAAAATGTTTCGCCGCGAAGTGATTCAAGAGCTTGCTCCGCATCTGCGCGAGAAGCGATTCGGCATCGAGATTGAATTGACGGCCAAGCTGGCTAAGAATCGAAAGTTGCGGTTTCAAGAGCGCCCGATCAGCTATCACCGCCGTTCCTACGCGGAAGGAAAGAAGATCGGCTGGCGAGACGGCATCGCGGCCTTGTGGTGCATCGTCCGCTATTGAAACGTTCGCGATCATGACCATCCGTTTTACCTGCGAACATTGCGGCCAACGCCTGAGCGTGAATGACAGTAACGCCGGGCGACGCGCGAAGTGTCCCAAGTGCAAACAGTCGCTGCACGTACCGGGGGAACCTGTATCGGCCGAAGCGGCAGGCGCGGCTAACGCGGCGGGCTCGGCTAACGCATCGGGCGGAGCAGCCCACTCCGCTTCCGACCTCGGCGGCGCGGATTCCGCCGAGCGACCCAGCGCAACGTCGGATGCCGACGCCTCGGCCACCGATTATCCGGCCGGCGAACAATGGCCCGCCGATGAATCCGACGCGGCGGGCGAGGACGCCTACTCGCAGTTCGCTGTCTATGACGAGTGGGTGTTCGACACGGGCGAGACGCCGGACGCCAAAAAGAAGGATGATCGGCCGGTCGACGAACAACGCGTGGCCGTGCCGCGAGCGGCGCTGTACACGCAAGGCGTGCTGTTGGCGGTCGTCGCGCTGGTGTTTTTCATACTGGGTTTAATGACCGGCAGTTCGGGCAGCGGCGGCGGCGCGAACGATGCTCCCCAGGCGTGCGTGATCGAAGGTTCGGTGGCTCGGCAAGAGGCCGGGCAAACGGTGCCGGACGATGGCGCGATCGTCGTTATCTTGCCGCAGAACGCACGGCCCGATCCCACGAACAAGTTTCCGGCTCAACCGCTGATGCCAGGATCGTCCAGCGCGGAGACCGATCAGCAGCTTCGCGGCGGCATTCGCGATCTCGGCGGCGATTTTGTCCGCGTGGACGCGACGGGCGAGTTCACGTTGAACGTGCCGGATCGCGGCAAATATTTCGTGCTGGTCTTATCGCGCAGCGCCGCTCGTCCGCCCGGCGAGTTGCCCAAGCCGACCGACTTGGCTCAAATCGGTCGTTACTTTCTGCCCGCCGATGAACTGCTGGGCAACAGCCGCTATGTCTGGCAAGATGAAACGGTGCGCGGCGACCGGCGAATGAACTTCGATTTGTAGAATGCTGCTCGGCGGGAGTGAGCTTGCTCGGCCGGAGCCTCGTTCTCCCTGGAATTGGCTCGGCGGGAGCTTCGGTTTCCCGGACATGCTTTTCATTCGTTTTCGTGACTTGCGATCATGCGATCATCCCAGAACTCGCCGGCCGACGTTCGCATGAAGGGGTTCGCGTCGCGGCAGACGGTCGAGCAAGCGTGGGCGTGGCTGGATGAACAGGCCGCGCCGCTCGCATCAGAGTCCGTGCCACTTGCTGCGGCGGCTGGTCGAGTTCTGTCGGAACCCATCGCCAGCCCGATCGACGTGCCGCGGTTCGCTCGCGCCATGATGGATGGATACGCGGTGCGCGCGATCGACACCTCGGGGGCCTCGCCCTACAACCGACTGCCGCTGAACATAATCGGCGGCGTGCTGCCGGGCGAAACTTTCGACCGAACGGTGCAAGCCGGTGAAGCTTGCCGCGTGATGACCGGTGCGCCGCTGCCCGCCGGCGCGGACGCCGTGCTGCCGTTCGAGCGAACCGAATGCGAAGCCGAGCGACTGTGGGCACTCGCCGAACTATCGCCGGGCAAGCATGTCGGGCCTCGCGGCGAAGACATCGTCGCCGGAACGACGTTGCTGGAAAGCGGCCGACGCCTTCGTCCGCAAGACATCGGCGCGTTGGCTTCGATCGGCGTGGCGGAAGTCGCCGTCGTTCGTCGCCCGCGAGTGCGGCTGGTCATCACCGGCAACGAACTGCTTCCCGCCGGCTCGCAGCCAACCGGCCCCAAGATCGTCGACGCGAACGGGCCGATGCTGTCGGCGCTCGTGCGACGCGACGGCGGCGAGCCGATTTATCCGCACATCGTCCGCGATGATCCATCCGAGATCTTGGAAGCAATGCAGGACGAAGCCGACGTGATTCTGGTGTCCGGCGGATCGAGCGTCGGGCAGGAAGATTACGCTCCGATGCTGCTGGCCGAGCACGGCGAGCTGGCGATTCACGGCGTGGCGATGCGACCCAGCAGCCCGACCGGCATGGGACGGCTCGGCAAGCGGCTAGTGTTCCTGCTGCCGGGAAATCCCGTGTCGTGCCTGTGCGCTTACGACTTCTTCGCCGGTCGCGCGATTCGAGCGTTGGGTGGTCGTCCACTCACTTGGCCGTATCGCGTCGCCCGTTTGCCGTTGGCGCGAAAACTGGTGTCGACCGTTGGACGAGTCGACTACGCGCGAGTTCGCATTGTCGGAGGCCGCGTCGAACCGTTGGCGATCAGCGGCGCGTCGATCTTGAGCAGCACGACGCGAGCCGACGGATTCGTCATCGTCCCGGCCGACAGCGAAGGATTGCCGCCAGCCGCCGAAGTCGAAGTGTATTTGTACGACGAGTAAACGAGCTTCTTTCGCACGGTTCGCATCATGCAAGACCAATTCCTGGACGTGATCGATCGCGATGAAGCCGAGCGGCGATTTCACGCGGCCTTGCAATTGACTCCGTTGGGCAGCGAAACCATACCGCTCGCAACCGCTCTGGGTCGAACTTTGGCGGCGAATGCGCGGGCCGCTGTCGATGTGCCGTCGTTCGATCGTTCGAATGTCGATGGTTACGCCGTCCAAGCGGCCGATACGTTCGGTGCGACGGAGGAGCGGCCGGTGGCGTTGCGACTGTTGCCGGAGACGATCGCGACGGCGGTTGAACCAACCTGCGTGATCGGACCCGGCGAAGCGGTCGAGATCGCCACTGGCGGCATGATGCCTCGCGGCGCGGATGCGGTCGTCATGGTGGAACACGCCGACGAAGAGTTGGTCGATGCGAACGACGATTCGAGCCGACAATTGGTGGTCCGCCGAGCCGTGACGGCCGGAGCGCATGTGGCTTACGCGGGCACCGACATCGCCGCGGGGGAAACGGTCGTTCGCCGCGGCGAAACGTTGACCAGCCGCGAAACGGGCGTGTTGGCCGCCATTGGCGTGAACGAGGTCGCGGTGTGGCGGCGGCCTCGTGTCGGAATTCTGTCGACTGGCGACGAGATCATCGCGCCGGGAATACCGATGCGAGCCGGCTTGGTTTACGACAGCAATGCCCGCGTGCTGGCCGACGCCGTGCTTGAGCTGGGCGGCGAACCGATCGAGTTGGGCATCGTGCATGACAATCTCGAACAGCTTCGCGAGCGGACCCTGGCGGCACTCGCCACGTGCGACATCGTGCTGTTGTCGGGCGGCACCAGCAAGGGCGCGGGCGATCTTTCTTACCGCGTGGTCCGCGAGTTTTCGGATCCGGGGATCGTCGCTCATGGCGTGGCGCTCAAACCTGGCAAACCGATCTGCTTGGCCGTCACGCGAGGCAAACCGCTGGTGATTTTGCCGGGGTTTCCCACGTCGGCGATTTTTACGTTTCACGAATTCGTCGCGCCGGTGATTCGACGCTTGGCGGGATTGCCGCCATTGGATCGCCAGCGAGTTCCCGCGCGTTTGGCGGTGAAAGTGAACTCGGAGATCGGCCGCACGGAGTATCTGCTGGTCGGACTGGTGGAACGAGCCGAAGCCGCGGCGGATGAGGCAGCGGCCGACAGCACGCTGACTGGCGTTTCGGCCGAGTTGCCCGCCGCTACTTCGCCTCGCTTGGCTGCCTATCCGATGGGCAAAGGTTCGGGCAGCGTCACGGCGTTCAGCCGCGCGGACGGCTTTGTCACGATCGGGCGGCAACATGAGATCGTCGAAGCCGGTGCGCGAGTCGAAGTTCAACTGCTGGGTCGCGAGTTGCGAGTGGCCGATTTGGTCGTGATCGGCAGCCACTGCGTCGGGCTCGATTATCTGCTGGGCCGTTTGCAGGATCAGGGTTTTCATACCAAATTTCTGGCCGTCGGCTCGACCGCCGGATTAGAAGCCGTGCGGCGCGGCGAGTGCGACTTGGCTGGCGTGCATTTGCTCGACGAGCGTTCGGGCGAATACAACCGGCCGTTTCTTTCGGACAAAATGCAATTGATTCCCGGCTATGGTCGGTTGCAGGGAGTCGTGTTCCGCCGCGACGACGTTCGATTCGCCGGGCATTCCGCTCGAAGTGCCGTGGCGGCCGTCAAGGATATGCCGGGTTGCTTGATGGTGAACCGCAATCAAGGCAGCGGCACGCGAATCCTAATCGACCAGCTTTTGGCGGGCGCTCGTCCCGCCGGGTACAGTCACCAATCGCGCAGCCACAACGCCGTCGCCGCCGCCGTGGCACAAGGCCGAGCCGATTGGGGCGTGGCGATTCGCACGGTCGCCGACCAAGCCAACCTCGGCTTCCTGCCGCTGACCGCCGAGCAATACGATTTCGTCCACCCAACCGCCCGAGCCAACCGCCCCGCCCTACTCGCCTTCCGTCAACTCCTCACAACCCCCGAAACCCGCGAAGCGTTGGCCGAACGTGGATTTGGCATTATGGCGTCCGTGGAGACACCGAACGGTTGAATGTGTGTGGACAGCGAGAACTACCAGTCTGGATCGAGACGACCGAAGGAGTAGCACAGATGCTTCTTGGCGTCGGTAACCGAGAATGCTCTTAAGTCATCGGGTGGTGCGTTACTTGAATCGTCATGCACCAGAAAGTTGCGATACTGACGAACCGCATCGGCATCTTCAGAATCGATCAATTGCGATACGCTGGTCCGCGACTGATTTCAGCAGATGGGCCATCGGCGGATGAGTTGCTCTATTGAGATGATTGGCCCAGTAATCGCGCAGTCCCGCCTCAAACTCCGCGTACAGTCGGATAATATATGTCGCATTGACGCTTTCATCGAAAGCTGTGCCATCTCGTGACTCCCAGCCCCGAGTCCGTCCGTAATTTGGATCAGCTTGAAGCTGCGTCATAAGTAAATCGGCCGCCGATTTCGCCGCAAGATACTCTCTGGCTACGGCGGCGATTCGTTCGATTCGCTGCTGACGCCTGATCATACAAATGCTCTCAGCTCCTCGAAGCATTCATAAAACGCATCTCTTCCCCACGCAACGCGTTTGCTCTGCGACACTCCATTGCATACTTCCAGGTGCACATACCAGTCGCCGTTATAATCGCGATACAACGATGTTGTGTAATAAGACGGCTGGATGGCCAAATCGAATGATCCTTGCCCGCCCGGAACGAACCGAGCGACCGGGTCAAAGACAAACAAATCGGGTTCGGCAAAGATCAGAAGTTGGGGTGCTTCGTATGTACCAAGTAGGGACTCGCGAATCTTTTTCTTCTCAGTCCTTGCACGCCATCCGGCTTCCTCGGCCCATAGTGTAGCCTGACCCTCAACTGTCTGGATGGCGAGCATCCACTCGTCGAGGACGATGTCTCCCAGTGCGGCAATAAGGTTACGCACGCGATTCATCCCTGACGTGAATTGTTCAATATCCGCTGGTTGATCCGACGAAACTTGCTCCGCGATGTAACGGAACTCGTTAACGGCGAGATCTAACCGTTGCTGCTGTTCCTCTGAGCAGTTCGTAAAATCCTCGGCGGCATAGTGATCGACTACGCGAGGAGTGAGCCACAGCGCTGCGCGGTGAAGAATCTCGGCAATCGCATCGGTGTCAACTTTGTCGGAATCCGTTTCAACCCTCGGCTGCTGAAGCGTTCTGGCCGATTGCCGCACGTCCAAGATGAATTCTTCGCGACGCGGTTGTTGCATTGCTTCGTTCTCCTACTGAATTTCGCCAGTTGGCGCCGCATTGTGCGTGTTCATTCCAGCCTTATCGCGCATCAACTGGACCCGGTTGACGGGATGCGCCATGCTCAATTCGTATGATTTGTATAGTCTCAAATACTATCCCGCTGAACTTACTTGTCCAGCAACGAATCGAAGACACGCGAGGCGCTAGGTTGTCGCAGAATGTTTCTCTGCCTCCGGTTTGCATGATATCGGATGACGTGCAAGCCAAGAGTGACGGGACACGGTATTGTATTGCTTCGCCAGAATTAGGTAGAGCCACTAATCCACGTACACAAACTCGTTGGCATTGAACAACGCCAGACACAAATCGACGAGCGCCTGGTGGGCGTCGTTCGAGGTGGCGAGCAAGTCGTGGGCGGCGGCGAGTTCCGTGGGATCGGGGTTGCGGCCGAAGGCGATTTGGAACGCCAGGCAAACCTGATGGTCGCGATCGGCGGTCTCCTCGCGCAGGCGATCGGCGAATTGCGTGGCCAGCCGCAGCGCCAACTCTGAATTCAGCATCAGCAACGACTGCGGCGCGGTGGTCGAACGATTGCGGGCCGCGCAACTGGCGTTCGCATCCGGCCGGTCGAAGACCTCGAAGATTGGGTACCGCAGATTTCGCCGAGCGAAGACATACACGCTGCGGCGATAATGGCTGGCGGCTTCGGGCGTCACGTTCCATTGATCCTTCAGCAGCGTCGACACCAGTTCGCTGGGCAGCGGCGGACGCGCGCCGGGACCATGCTGCTGAAAATTCAACTGGCCAGCACAAGCCAACATCGCATCGCGAATCGCCTCGCCTTCCAATCGGCGGCGCGGAAATCGCCAGAGCAGACGGACACGGCGCTGCAATTCCTCATGCTGAGTCTCTTCGCGCGGCGGCGATTCGGACGGCCCCGCTTCGACTGCCGTGTCTGCTGCTTCGGCTATGTCGCGAGATTCCGCCTGGTCGCGGCTCGCTTGCCGATACGTGGCGGAAGTCACAATCGTGCGATGCAGCGACTTCAAACTCCAGCGGCGAGCCATCAACTCGGTCGCCAACCAATCTAACAACTTGCCGTGAAGCGGTTCGTCGCCGAGCAACCCGAAATCGCTAGGCGTTCGCGACAGCCCTTCGCCAAAATGAAACTGCCAGACGCGATTCGCCATCACGCGACTAGTCAGTGGATTTCGCGAATCCGTGAGCCACCGAGCCAGCGCCGCACGTCGACCCGCCGCTGGAACTTCGCCATCGACATGCGAGTCACCCAACAGCGGCTCGCCGTGAAAGTTCGCCACGCGCGGCACACCGGGAACGACCGCAGGCCCAGGGCGCTGCCAATCGCCCCGAATCAACAGATGATCGACCGAAGCCACGCCCTTCGCGCTGTGGAGCAGGTCGACCGATTGATTCTTCTTTACCTGCACCGCCGGCGAGAAGATCGCCCGCAGTCGATAAAAATCCGCCTGACTGATTGGATCATACTTGTGATCGTGGCACTCGGCGCAACCAACTTGCAGACCGAGCACGACCGCGCCGACCGTCGAAGCCAGCTCGGTCAACAGCCGCTGGCGACGCTCCTCCTGCGAATTCAGATCGGGCATATCCGGCCCGGCCAAACAAAACGCCGTCGCTCGCCGCGCACGTTCGTCGTCCGGCCAAAGTTCATCGCCCGCCAATTGCTGCTGCAAGAACTGGTCGTAAGGCATGTCGGCGTTCAACGCATCGATCACCCAATCGCGATATCGCCAAGCGTCGCCGCGCACATGATCGTGCTCAAACCCGTCGGTCTCCGCGAAACGAGCCAAGTCGAGCCAATGTTGAGCCCAGCGTTCGCCGTAGAGAGGCGACGCCAGCCACCGTTCCACCAAGCGTTCATACGCGTCCGGCGAGACATCACCGACGAAGTCCGCGATCTCGGCGGGCGATGGCGGAATCCCGCGCAAATCAAACGACAATCGCCGCAGCAACGTCGCCCGATCCGCCTCGGGCATCGGCGTCAGCGAACGCAATTCCAATTGAGCCAGCACGAAGCTGTCGATCGCGTTGCGCGGCCAATCGCGGTTGGCTACCGACGGAACAAGCGGACGCTCAAGCGGTCGAAAGGCCCAATGGTCGCGATCCGATTCCGTGAGCGTGGGTTCATCGTATTGATCGACTTCCGCCGGACTCGGTTCCGAAGCTCGCAGACGCGGGTTAGTACCCAACATCGCGGCCGAACTCGCAATCGCCGCCAACAAGAGCCACCGCGATACAATCCAAACGTGGAAACCAACTCGCCTTCGTCGATGCCCAGCCCGCTGCCTCATGACAAAACCTCCGTCACCACGCGAGCTTCCATCGGGCCAGTCAACCGTTGGTCCAGTCCGTTGTGAAAAAACGTCAGTTCCGAGTGATCCAGCCCCAACAAATGCAGTAGCGTGGCGTGAAAATCTCGCACATGCACGCGATCCTCGGCCGCTCGCAACCCGATCGCATCGGTCGCCCCGTAAGCCATCCCGCCGCGAACTCCGGCCCCGGCCAGCCACGCACAATAACCCCACGGATTGTGATCGCGGCCTTTGCCCTGTTCGCTCATCGGCATGCGGCCGAACTCACCGCCCCAAACGACCAGCGTGTCGTGCAACAGCCCGCAGCGTTTCAAATCCGCCAACAACCCGGCGATTGGCACATCGGTCCCGCCGCACAGATCGCCGTGATTTTGTGCCACATTGCTGTGAGCGTCCCAGCCATTCGTGTTGCCCGAGTAAACCTGGACGAATCGCACGCCCTGTTCGATCATCCGCCGAGCCAACAAGCATCGCTGGCCAAACTCACGCGTCCGCGGCTGATCCAAACCATATAGCCGCTCGGTCTCGGCCGTCTCTTGCGAAAGGTCCACCAAGTCCGGCGCGGCCGTTTGCATGCGGAAGGCCAGTTCGTACGCTTCGATCCGAGCAGCTAATTCATCATCGTGGTCACGAGCCGCCAAGTGACGCTGGTTCAATCGTTTCGCGAATTCGAGCGTGCGACGTTGTCGTTCGGCGGTGACGCCCGGCTGCGGCGATAGATTCAAAATCGGCGACGCGCCGGCTCGCATCGTTACGCCTTGAAAAGTCGCCGGCAAAAAGCCGCTGCCCCAAGCCGGCGGTCCGCCCTTCACGCCGCCGCCCGGATCGGGCAACACGATGAACGCCGGCATGTTGTGGTTTTCGCTCCCCAAGCCATAGGCAATCCAACTGCCGACGCTCGGCCGCCCCATCAATATGCTGCCAGTATTCATCTGGTAGACCGACTGAGGATGATTCACGCTGTCGCCGTGCAAGCTGCGAATCACACACAGTTCGTCGGCGTGCTCCGCGATCGCCGGCAGAAAGTCGCTAATCGCCAAACCCGATTTGCCTCGCGGACGAAACGGCCGCAGCGGCGCGAGCAACGGGTTTTTGGCCACGTCGCGCCGTGTCATCACCATGCCGAAACTTTCCGGCAACGGTTGCCCCGAGTACTTCACCAAGTCCGGTTTGGGATCGAACAAATCCACGTGACTCGGCCCGCCGTGCATGAACAGCCACAACACGCGTTTGGCTCGTGGCGCAAAATGCGTCGTCGGCGAGTCGACCTCGGTCTCGCCCAAGGCGCGACGCTCGCCCGCCAGCATCGCGGCTAGCGCCAGCATGCCCGCTCCGCCGCCGGCCTGGGCCAGAAACTGTCGCCGCTGGCTGAACTGCGTCGGTTGCCTGATCATCGACGTTCATCCCCTTGGCAATCGGTCAGAATGCGCTACAACATTCGCACAAAGGCGAGCGACCAGTATAACGCGCCGCCCGCCGACTCGCAGTTTCGACCTCCTCGCGCTACGACAAGCGCGACACACCGCATTCCCCCAAACTCGTCAGGACATCCACCATGAGCGAATGGATCGAAGAAGGTAAGAAGGCTCCCGAATTCACGTTGAAGACCGACGACGGCGGCAAGGTGAAGCTGTCGGAACTGAAGGGAAGCCCAGTTGTTCTCTACTTCTATCCGAAGGACGATACACCCGGCTGCACAAAAGAAGCCTGCGCTTTCCGCGACGGGCAAAGCCAGTTTGCGGAGTTCGGGGCCAAGGTGTTGGGCGTTAGCCCCGACGACACGGCCAGTCACGCCAAGTTCCGCGACAAGTTCCAGTTGAATTTTCCGCTGTTATGTGACACCGATCACAAGGTCGCTGAAAAGTACGGAGCTTGGCGCGAGAAGAATATGTATGGCAAGAAGTCGATGGGCATTCAGCGCAGCACATTCTTGATTGGCCCGGATGGCAAAGTGGCCAAGGTCTGGAAGCGAGTCCAAGTCGAGGGACATGACCAACAAGTGCTGGCGGCGCTGAAAGAATTGGCCGCGACTTAACACAGTTCGCGGCCACACCCAAACGAAACGTAAGACCGCCCCAAGCTCAGCGGTCCCCCATCGTCGCACCCAATCGGCGAGCCATTCTCCGTCGATGATGGCTCGCCACGGAATGTCGCTATTTGGACGCGACTACCAGAGCGCCTTTTCCGTAGCGCTGCACATCCAACTGAAACGCGCCACATACGTCGCCGCTTTGAGCCGCAAATGCTTCCAAAGCGTCGCTCTTATACACGACACGGCTGAGCACTAAGCGTTGATTACGTGATTCGGGCAGCAAATTCACGGCGATATTGAGAACCTCGTACAGGTTCTCGGCCAAGTTCGCCGGCAGTTCCCCTGCCTTAATGGCATCGTCCGCGCCGCCCATGGGAATGCGCGTGAAAGCAGCGCCCAGCCGCGCGGCGGCCGCCACATCCATAAAAATCCCGCCCCCGACTTCACCCTCGTCATTCACATATTCCGCGCACACTTGCATCGTGCCCGAATCCGGTTTCGGAGCCGCGGCACATTTGATTTCGACTCCCACCAAATCCGTAAGGAATTTGCCAATCTCCAGGGCATTCATCGTGTAAGCGACGGTATTCATGTTTCCTTCTCCGGTTGTTCAATTCGCAGCGGGGATGAGCTCAGCACAACACAGGTTCTAAAATCGCTTGCATACCTTCCGCCGAAAATGGCTTGGTCAGCAAGAACACCGCGCCGGAGTCCAAGGCCAGCTTGCGAGTTTCCGCGCTGCTTTCGGAGGTAATAAAGCCGAAACGCACCTTGTGGCCCGCTTCCTTCACCTTCTGAAGCAGCTCGATGCCCTTCATCTCGGGCATATTCCAGTCGGACAGCACGACTTCGGGCGACTCGTTCGCGATCTTCTCCAACGCCTCGCGCCCGTTCGACGCCTCGATCACGGTATGCCCGCTGAAGCCAGCCTGCTTGAGCGTCCGGGCCACGATCATACGCATGGCCTTACTGTCGTCCACTATGAGAATTTTCATGACTGATCCTTGGTGTTTACCGCGGTGCGCTAAGATGTACTCGCCTACTAAGATTCAATCGTGACCACGGTCAACGGACAGTCGTCACATAGATAGGTCGCAACCAGGGCATGCTCGGGCCAATGCAAATTGGGTTCGCCCACCTCGGGCAGCGACAGGTTGGAATCGCTATCCACGACACCTTTCGCGTTGCCGCCAATCACATTCGCGACTTCGCCCATCGCGTCACATATTTCTTCGTCACTCAGATCTTCGGGCTCCGTCCCAAACATAGCATAGCCAATTCGCCGCGCGAGTTCGTTCGACGCAATCACGTGAATTTCCGCGTTCCATTGTCCCGTTACCCGGACCGTGGCCTGGATATCAGGACAATCCAAGCATTCACCGACGCGCGGCTCCGGCTGAAACGGCATTCGCAACATGGCCGTGAATAAGTCACCGGCCATTTGTGTGACATGCTCGACTGCGATCCGCGGCGTCGCGGCGGAGTCAACCGTTGGTTGGTCGATAGCAGACTGTGGCATCGAGTTCTTCCCTTTGAAATGGCACATTCAAACCGATTACGGTCTCGGCCGAACCTAGAAACAAATAACCATCCCGGCGTATCACTCGCCGCACGCGTCGAAGCACGTCGGCCTTCGTCGCCTGATCGAAATAGATCAACACATTTCGCATGAAGACCACGTCGAACTGCCCCAAATAGGGCCAGGGAGTCGTGAGATTCATGCGGCGAAAATGCAACAGATCACGCAATTCTTGCCGAGCCTGCCAGACCGTGCCGTGACGCTCGAAAAATTGCACCAACTTACTGACCGGCAGACCGCGCCCAATTTCCAACTGTGTGTATTGTCCCGCCTGCGAGCGCTCGACCATTTTCTCCGACAAATCCGTGGCCACGATGTGCATGGTCCAGTCCGTGAGGTGCGAGAAGAACTCCCGCAACACCATGGCAATCGAGTACGGTTCTTGTCCGCTGGAACTGGCCGCGCACCAAATCCGAATTTCACGGCTCTCTTGATTGCGATTTATCAGGTCCGGAATGATTCGTTTCCGCAAGGCATCGAACGGATGAATGTCTCGAAAGAAACTGGTCTCGTTGACCGTGATGGCCTCGGCCACGAGATCCGACAGCTTGGGTTGCTCCGAGCGTCGCAACTGAGTCACTAGTTGTTGGACCGTATCCAATCCACAACTCTTTGCCACCGGGAGCAACCGCGTCTCCAGCAGATCACTGTGACCTCCTCGCAAGACATTGCCGGAACGCCGGACCACAAAGTCTCGGAGGAAGTCGATATCGAGTGCGGAAAGCGACATGAGTTGCGAGTCTTTGTAGGGGACGGATATTGGCTAACGGCTGGCCGCCAAGGAGCGGGCGCTTCCACAACGCACGCGTCGGGTAATTTCGTCGGCGATCTGCTCCAACGGGAGGACGCTTTCGGCAAAGCCAGCTTCGATGACCTGCCGCGGCATGCCATATACCGCACAGGTCGCTTGATCCTGCGCCACGATCGAGGCCCCTTGTTGCCGCATGGCGCGACAGCCGTCGAGGCCGTCCTTGCCCATCCCAGTCAGGATCACGCCCAGCGCTCGGTCGCGAAATACGCGAGCCACGGAACGGAACAACGGGTCCACGGCGGGCCGTACAGAGTTCTCGGGTTCGTTTTGATTCAGACTTATACGAGTGTCGGTACCGAACCGACTCACCTCCATATGCCAATCACCCCGTGCAATCCACACACCGCCGGGCCGTATCATCTCACCATCCTCCGCCTCCTTGACTGACAGCGAACTAATCGCGTCCAACCGGCTGGCTAACAGACCCGTGAAGACCGCTGGCATGTGTTGCACAATCAACACCGGGACGGGCAAGTCGACGGGAAGACATGGCAGAATCTCACTCAGTGCCTTGGGCCCGCCCGTGGAAACTCCGACCGCTACCAAGCTGATCGGACCACCACTTTTCGCCGGTCGTGTCACCGCCGGACTAAGTGTGATTCGTGAATTGCCGACTGCCGACAATCGTCGGCGGGCATGGACTAAGCCTTTGATCTTGGCAAGCAGATCCTTACGTACGATGTCGACCGCTTGGCCGAGGTGTCCCACACCGGAAGGTTTGGTCGCAAAATCGTTGGCCCCAGCGCTCAAGGCTTCGAACGTCGCCTCCGCCCCCCGCGATGTTAGCGAACTGAACATCACGATCGGCAGGGTGCGGTGCTTGCGTCGGATAGCCGCGACGGTTTGGATTCCGTCCATCACCGGCATCTCGACATCCAACACCACGACATCGGGCTTGGCCTGGTCGAGATTATCCAGTGCGTCGCGTCCGTGTTGCGCGGCATATACGATTTCCAACTCCGCGTCTTCCGAAAGGACCGTAGTTAGAATTCGCCGCATCACGGCCGAATCGTCGCAAATCATCACTCGTATGGTATTCGACATGATTCTATTCTTTGCTAACGTGCTCGGCGGATCGTCAAAACGCCTGGAAGCATTTCCCATGAGCATCGTCCAACACCGCCTCGATCAGCGTGTCGACGATATCCAAAAATACTTCCGTAGCGCGGCGCACACCGCATTCCGCCAAGGCAGTAATGCCGTAGTTCGACTCGGGATCGTAAGAATCCGCGTCGCCGAATCGCTGTAGGTGGTTGGCCAAATGATCGGCCGCGGCGGTCAAAGCCACCAGCTTTTGATGGGGACCGGGAATAAAAGGAGTGTGGTGTAGTCGTATTACATGGACCAAGGACTCTGGCAATCCATTCTGACCCGCGAACCAAGCTCCCAACTCACAGTGGTTCGTGCCGACACCCGCGGTCTCCCGATCCAGCATCGCGTCCGCCTCGGCCAACTCATCGAAGTCGAGTGGATCCACCATGCCAAAATCGTCGCCCGTGACGACAGCCAGTAACAAGCGTCCGAAGTCGTGAATGAGTCCCGCCGTGAACTCCTCGCCGTGAAAACCAACACTCATCACGCGATTCAAATGGACGCCCACTACGGCCGTCGTATAGCTATGCTGCGCCAAGACTTCACGAATCCACTCTTGTTCGAGCGGGATTCGCTGCATCAGACTCGCCACGCTCGACGCCACGATCAGGTTTCGGCACTGCCAGAATCCGAGTCGCACGACAGCCTGGTGTAGCGTTACGATCGGCGAGACAGGCGCGAATGCCGCGCTGTTGGCCATCGACAGAATGTCCGTCGCGAGTTTCGTATCCCGTTGAACCAAAAGGGAGAAGCGGGACACCGAGCAATTAGGGTCCTTGGCCAATTCCAAAGCTTCCAATGCGGCGGCTGGCAGCATGACCAGTTTGTCGCCGTGCTTCATGAGCTTGATTTGGAGCTGAGCCGGCACATCGGGTGTGGGAAATGGACTGGTATAAGTTGTTGTCATGGGGAAACTCTTCCACAATCCTTGAGGGCGTTTATACGGTGGCTTGTATCGCCACACCGATTAGCTTCAATTTGTCGATCAGAATGTCGGGCGTAAAAGGTTTCATTACAAACTCGTCGACGCCGGCCATCAGCGCGCGAGCCATCCGTGCCGGTTCGGTTTCCGTCGTTACCATGACCAACCGAAGACGCTCGTACTTGGGACTGGATCTCACCACTTTCACGAACTCCAATCCGTTCATAACGGGCATATTCCAGTCGACAAGCACGAACTCGATGTCGTCGCACTGTTCCAGCCGTTCTAAGCCTTGTTGGCCGTGTTCCGCCTCGACGGCGTCGAACCCTAGCCCGGTCACAATCTGGCGGAGGATTCGCCTCATGGCGCGGGAGTCGTCGATAATGAGAGCGTTCATTGTGATATTTGAGGTACTTGGTTTGACGAAGGGGATACTTGTCACGAGCAGGAACGCGGCGCGGCGGCGGACCGGACGCGCCGCGTCCCGCTTCGAGTTCGGAGTACTACACCTTGAACTTGGCTACCAACTCTTGGAGGGCGGTCGCCATGCGAGCCAATTCGTCCGCCGCTTGTTGCGAGTTGCCCACGCCTTGCATCGTGCTCTCCGCCGCCTCGGCAACCGATACGATGTTCTCGGCGATTTGCGTGGTGCCCGAATTCGCCTCTTGAACGCTTCGGCCAATCTCGTCGGTCGTGGCCGACTGCTGTTCGACGGCGGAAGCGATCGTGGAGGACACATCACTAATCTTATTGATGATTTGTGTGATCTCGCCGATTGCCAGCACGGCGCCTTCCGTATCGGAACGGATCGCCTGAATGCGTTGGCTAATGTCCTCGGTGGCTTTGGCCGTTTCCTTGGCCAACTCCTTCACCTCGTTGGCGACCACCGCAAAGCCTTTTCCCGCCTCGCCAGCGCGTGCCGCCTCGATCGTGGCATTCAATGCCAGGAGGTTGGTTTGCTCGGCAATCGAATTAATCACCTTCACAACCTTGCCAATCTCTTCGCTACTGGTTCCCAGCTTCAAAACGGTCGAGTTAGTGGATTCCGCCACGCGAACCGCATCCGAGGCGATGTTGGCGGCCTCATTAGCGCTTCGTGAGATTTCGCGAATCGAGGTGTTCATCTCCTCGACGCTGGCCGCCACCACCTGCACGTTCTTACTAACATCCTCGGACGATGCGGAAACCACCGTGGCCTGGTTCGTCGTGTGCTCGGCGTTCATCCGCATTTCATTGCTGATCGCGGCCAGTTCCGTGGACGCCGATGAGAGCATCTGAGCATTTTCGGCGATATCTTTGATATTGCCGCGCAGGTCGCCAATCAGCGTTTGCAACGCATTGCCCATTTGGCCCATCGCGTCATCGCCACTCAGCGTCACCTTTTGGGTGAGGTCACCTTGGGCGGCGGCACTGACAACCGAGAGAATGCTGTCGACCTTACGGCGCAGTTCCTCGCTTTGTGCTCGTTCACGTTCGGCTATCTCACGCACCGCCTTCTCGCTGGCCAGTTTTTCGGTGACACACTCCCAGCTTACGAGTGTGCCCACGAGGTTTCCCCGGTCGTCCGAGATGCGATTCGCCTTTAGCTTGTATGTTTCCGGACCGATCTGAACCTGCCCTTCGTGTGGAAAATTCCGTGGATCGGCGATTATTGAGCGTTGATGTTGTGGGTTCTTATGGAACACATCCATTGACTGCCCAACAATCTGCTCGACCTTAACGGGCAGGAACTCTTGTACGTTCCGCAGCAACTCCTTGGCCGCCGGGTTCACGTAGGAAATCACGTTGTGCTTATCCGCGAACGTGATACTGGCCGCCATGTTCTCCATGATGGAACGCACTAACACGTTTTCTTCCGACTCGGCCTTTTGCTTGGTGATGTCCGTGGCCACCTTAAAGACCCGAACCACCTCGCCAGATTTGTTGAAGATGGGATTGTACGAGGCTTGAATCCACACCTCTCGTCCATCTTTCGTAATTCGCTTGAACTCGTCGGCCACATAGCGTCCTTCGCGCAAGCGACTCCAAAACTGTTTGTACTCCTGGCTGGCGGCGTATTCCTCCTCGACAAAGATGCGGTGATGCTCGCCTAGCACTTCGTCCAGTTCGTAGCCCGTCAAGCGGAGAAAGTTGGTGTTCGCCTCGACGACCGTCCCGTCCACTTCGAATTCGATGGTCGCCTGCGAGCGGTCGATGGCTTCTAGCTTCGCTTGCAACTCGGCCATTTCGGAACGGGGACTCGATGGGGACGAGTTACGAGAAGCGGCTCGCCGACCGGATTGAACGGCGACTTCGGCACTAACGGACGATCGCGACTTGGTGGACTTCGTTTTCGCGGTAGCGGTTCGGCTCATCGAAACAAAACCTTTGTAATGGTAGGAATTGGGCCCGTCGGTCACGCGTATCATTCGGACGGACACGGGAAGGATAGAGAACGGTGGGAAGGCGTCGTTCGACGACGAATTCAAGTCGTCGCATTAGTAAGTGTTATCGTGTGGAGAGACAGCAGGTGATGCCCCAGTATCTTGTTGTCCACAATGGAACGAGTCCGAGCCAATGCAACGAATCATGAGTGAAACGGATTTCGCCTCATATTAGCAACATAGCTTACGCAGCTTGGTCGACTACTCTTTCCGTGTCGAGAATTAGTAAGAGTCGACCTTGTAGCTTGAACGCGCCGCGAATAAGTTCACGATGCACGCCACGGAGCGTTTCGGGCGGCAACTCAAAATCGGCCTCGTCGGTTTCCAAGACATCGCCAATGCGATCTACCAGTAGGCTGACGGAACCATCGCTGGTGCGCACCACCACGTTCATGGGTGGACGTTCGCCATTCGCGTCGGGCAAGCCCAAGCGGCGTCGCAGGTCGAGCGCGGTTACGATTTGGCCTCGGAGATTCATCAATCCGCGAACCACTGGCGGCGCCAAGGGAACCCGCGTCATCTGTTGGTGGCGGATGACCTCTTGCACCTGGGAGACGGCAATTCCAAAGTACAAGTCGTCCAAATGAAACGTGCAATATGATTGTTTGGAGGTCATGGTTCGGCTGTCTCGCGAGGATGAGAGGCGGTTGTGTGAGAGACGGAGTGACCGGCCGATAAGGCCATTGCTGCCGTCCTGCTAAGCGGCGGAATGTTCGAAGATGCTGGGGCACACCGACCGAACCAATTGTTCCAAGTCGATCAGCTCCGTTACTCGGCCCTGAATTACGTGACGGCCGGGCAGCGCGGCGTCTCCGTCGTCTTGGCTGAGATCGTGTTGCACGATGTCCACGATGCGTCCCACAACTATGCCGACGCTCTTCTTGTCGGAGCCGTACACGACGACGGGCAATCGTTCCTCGACCTGGTCATACGATGCCATACCGCCCGAGCCGAGACGCACGAGCGGCATGATATGGCCGCGGTACTGGACCACCTCGAAATGCCCGGAGCGTTCGATGTCGGTCGTGAGAAATTCTTCCAATCGGGATACGGTCGAAAGCGGCATGGCGACCCGAGAACCATCGCCCGGATCGACCACCAACAGCGATTGCAATGCCGATAGCCGTTCGGCCGCGGCGTCGCTTGATTGGCCGCGCAGCGTCTGGTCACGTCGCTCGGTCAAGACGTTCGCTTTCTGTGCTAGACCGATCACATCGAGGATTAAGGCCACGGAACCGTCTCCCATGATGGTCGAGCCGGCAAACGTGGAGATGCCTTTTAGACGTCTTCCCAGGGGTTTGACGACGATCTCCTGGGTATCCGTGATTCCGTCTACCACTAATCCGAATTGGCGGTCTTCCGCTTGCAGGAC
Source organism: Pirellulaceae bacterium (assembly GCA_041399085.1). GTDB lineage: Bacteria > Planctomycetota > Planctomycetia > Pirellulales > Pirellulaceae > JAWKTM01. Next base: position 114,767 of record JAWKTM010000015.1, on the reverse strand, counting down.
CACGATGTTGATGGTCTCGTCGCAGATTTGCCGCAAACGAGGCTCGCGCAATTCCAGTTGCTCGTCCAGGTACACAAGCGGCAGGAGATTGCCACGCAGTCGATATACGGGCGCGTCATGAATGAAGTGAATGTCGTCCTTGGCCCGTGTGCCGTCCAAACGCACAAGTTCGAGTAGGCTGACTTGAGGACTCGCATACTGATCGCCGCCCGTCTTCACAATTAGCGCCGGGACGATGGCTAGTGTGAGTGGTATCTTGATGCGAAGCGTCGTGCCTTCGCCATACGCGCTGTTAATCTCCAGATTGCCGCCTATTCGCTCGATGTTGGTTTTGACAACATCCATTCCGACGCCGCGACCTGACACGTTAGTTACCTTCTGCGCCGTGGAGAATCCCGGCAGAAGAATGAGATTGGTCGCTTCGCGGTCGCTCATCGCGGCGGCTTGCTCCGCTGTGATGACGCCTTTTTCCACGGCCTTGGCGCGAACTCGATCGAGATTGATGCCGGCACCGTCGTCGGAGATCTCGATGTTGACTTGGCCGCCTTCGTGAAAGGCGCGTAAGCAAAGAGTGCCTTCGGGCGACTTTCCATTGGCTTCGCGAGTTTCGGGCGATTCAATGCCATGATCGACACAGTTTCTCACAATATGTGTGAGGGGGTCCTTGATGGCTTCCAAAATGGTTTTGTCTAGTTCGGTTTCAGCTCCTTTCATGCGAACTTCCACGCGTTTTCCGCACGAGGCGGACAAATCGCGGACGACGCGCGGCAACTTGCTCCACGCATTACGAATCGGCTGCATCCGAGTCTTCATCACACTTTCTTGCAGCTCGGTCGTAATGAGATTCAGGCGTTGGGAAGCGGCGATCATGGCCGCATCTTGGAACGAGTTGCTGAACTGAACGATTTGGTTGCGCGACAGCACGAGTTCGCCGACCAGATTCATTAGTTTGTCAAGAATCTCGACGTCGATGCGGACGGTTGAGTCCACGAGGGAATTCGATCGTTCGCCAGCGTCCGAGGAATCGGACGAGTTGCGCGAGCCGCCCGCACCGGAACGCTGGGAAGCGCGTCGTCCCGAGTTTTGCGGCGCGGTTGTCGATGGCTCGGCATGAAGCGCAATTTCTTCCTCGTGCTCGACGTGATCGAGCAACTCAAAGTGAGTGTCATCGTCATCGACGTGTCCTGGCGCGTCGATGCTTTCGGCCAAGTCATCGGATGCGGCGATCTCGCCGGTTATGGTCAGCGATTCGACGGCGGGTGGAGTGGATGTGGGAATGAGAGAATCCGCGGTGGCGTGGCGCAATTCTTCCAGCCGTTCGATCAGGTGCGCGTAGTCCGTGTCGCCCTCCGCCCCATCCGATTCGATGTGTCCCAGCATCGCGCGAATCGCGTCGACCATCGAAAGCAGGCTGTCGGCCATGTCATGGCTGAGTTCGAGCTCGCCGTCGCGCAGCGGCACGAGGAGGTTTTCCCCGACGTGCGCGAGACGCTCCAGTTTGGGAAGCGCCAGAAAGCCCGCGGTGCCTTTAATGGTATGGACGGTACGGAAAATACTTGCCAGTCGCTCACGATCGTCGGGCGTGTCTTCCAACGACAGTAGATCGCGGTCAAGCTGGTCGAGACTCTCATGGCTCTCGACGAGAAACTCTTTAATGACTTCGTCCAAACCCTCCACGGCATATCTCCGGTCATTGGATCCAAGGGTATTGAAGGTCAAGGTCGGGCCGATGGTCGATCGGCGCCGAAGCAGCCTGGGCTTCCCTACCGTGATCGAAACTTGACGGCAAAACTTGCCTGACTAGCAAACTTTCTGTCGCGGTTTTCCCTGAGGATGGGCGGGCCTTAGAGATGTCAACGGTTGCGGCAGGATGCGCGATTGTGTGGCCGTGCGGTAATAGTGTGAAGTTTGTGCGAGCAGTCGAAAGTATTGCGCCGACGCCTACGTCTTGCCGTTCAACATAGTGAGTGCTTATGACGTGATGACAGGCGAGTGACCTGTCCCGCTATCGCCACGATCTATATTCCAAGTACCCGCAACCAACCGCCTTGGTATCGCTCGAACGTGACACTGAGCGACAGTTGGCTCGTGGCGTGTCGCAACCGCGCGGCCAAAATTGGCTCGATCGGTTCCCGCGGTCCCAGAATGGGAGCCAACGTGAGGGGCGCGCCGGAGTCACCGGCAAAGAGCGTGCAAGTCGCTTCGGCGATGGTTTGTAGGCCCTGTCGTTGCAATTCCGGAAACTGCCCTTGGTTGGAGACAGCTCGCGACTCGGGAGGTGGAATCATGGCGAGCGCCGAGCCCAAATCGTTTGCCAGGCTCAAACTCCAAATGATGGCCCGGCGAGCGACGCCGTACGGCGCGTTGTAGAGCGCCATGACGAACGGACCCTCCGTGGGATCTTGGCCCCTGGGGCGCACACTGATAGCGCTGCCAATTAATTGTTGCCACGACGGCGATAGTCGTCTTACGAATGCATGGGCATCGTCAGCAAACATGTGGCTTCACCTCGCAGTTCATTGCGTCCCCAATTCTTTAGGCAAGGGATCAGGCTTCGTCGGACATCCTCCATGGCGCGTTCCACATGTCCCACGCGAGGCGGCTTGGGCACGGCGTCCGAGGCGCCGCGGGATCGCATCCACTCGACGGTCCCTTCCGCCAGTTCGCTACGCGTGACATACATGACCACGGGAAGTGTGGGAAATCGGTCGCGAATCGCCAGTAGGGTTTCCATGCCATCCATGACTGGCATGACCACATCCACGACCACCACATCGGGCGTTTCGCGGCCGAGCAGAGTCAACAGCTCTTCACCATGTTGCGCCACGTGTAGAACGGTTAAATCGGGGTCTTCCGAGAGAACTTCCGTTAGCAGTTGCCGGACGACAACGGAATCATCGGCAATGGCAACGCGAATTGGATTCGACATGTATACGCTCCTCTGGGCAGCGGCCGTGCGAAGACCGGCGAATGCCAGTGACGAAGGTCGCTTACCGCAGCGGCGGTATCATTTCGGCGGTGTCTTTCGAGACGGATTCCAATAACAGGGGCGCCTGCTCCATGAACTTTTGCATCACGGTAGGCCCACACAACGTCACGAGCCGCTCGATGGCATCGTTCGTCGTGGGGTCGTATCCCACATGGGTGCCGTGATGTTGCAGATGGTTGGACATATGATCGGCCAGTGCGGTCAGCGCTACGAGCTTTTCATTGTCGCCCGCCAACTCGGTCGCATGGTGATAGCGCACCACGTCCACCAACACATCGGGTAGACCGGACCATTGGACGAACCACCCACCTAGCGAACAGTGGTCGGTTCCCACGATGGTTTGTTCGCGCTCGATAATTTCAAACGACTCGACGAAGTCCAATGGATCGAATTCCGGAAACAGTCCCGGTTCGAGTACGGCTAAGAGTGTTCGTCCCAAGTCGTGAATCAGGCCAGCCGTGAACTCTTCGCCCTGGAATCCCAAATGAAGCACGCGGTTGAGGTTCAATCCCATGAGGGCCGTGGTAAAACTGTGTTGCCATAGCAACTCGCGAACCCATTGTTGTTTCAGCGAGACGCGCTGCATTAGCCCAGCGATGCTGGATGTGAGAATCAAATTCTTGCATTGGCGGAAGCCCAGTCGGACGACCGCCTGATGCAGACTTGCGATCGGCCGCGGCGGCGCGTACATCGCGCTGTTGGCCATGCTCAGGATGTCCGAGGCGAGTTTCACGTCGCGCTCGACGATGGACGAGAACTTGCTAATCGGACAGTCGGGGTCCTTCGTGGCGTCGAGCGCCTGCATGGCGACAGCCGGGATCATGGCGAGCGAGTCGGCTTGCTTGAGTAGACGTTGCTGCAATTCCTGCGGCGGGTCGAGCTGCAGTATGGAAGCTCCTGTTTCCACGGCCGACATGATTGAATCCTCACAGTACCCGTGTGCGATCGTGAGCGGCTTTCGCGCTCGTGGGAAGCACGCGCCCGATGTTGCGTGCCGCTGAAACGTAGCTCGCTATCCAATCGGAAAGAGCGTCGCATTGATAATCATGAGCAATGAAAATTGGGCGTTGTGACATAGCGCAACCAAGCGCGGCGAAGGGACGCGCATCGACGCTGGGCACTCGACCACAGCGAGCGAAGAACCGCGCGGCGTCCGTGTCCTGGCACGCTGGGACCGGTCGCCGCATCGTGGCTGCTGGGCAGTCGGCTGTTGACGGGAGTGAGGGCGACGTGGGCACGGAGGTTGCTACCAATAGGCGTGATCGGAAGAGACGCACTGAGAAGTCACTCGACAATCTGACAGGGGAACGATTGTGGATACGGTCTCCCAAAATTCTTATTGGCGGTCCTCGTTGACCGATAGGCCTGAAAACTGCGGCGCGTTACGCTCGACGGTACGGGCCGACGTTGCCATCGTGGGTGGCGGAATCACGGGACTCACGGCTGCCATGCATCTATCGCGAGCTGGCAAAAAGGTCGTGGTACTGGAAGCGGGACGCATCGGAGCTGGTACGACGGGTGAAACCAGCGGGCATCTCGAAGCCTCGCCCGACCAGGGATTCGATCGGCTGATTCACGACTTTGGCGCGGAGGCCGCGAGGGAGCTTACTTCAGCACGTCTTCAGGCAATCGACCAGATTCAGCGGTGGTGCGGCGAGTTGGAGATCGATTGTGATTTTCAACGGATTCCGGCCGTCGTTTTCACCGACCGCGCGGAGCGACTTTCCTGGCTGCATCGTGAGATCGAAGGCGCCAAAGAGTGTGGATTGCCCGCCGAGTTCGTTCCAGCGAACGGCGGTCCCTATTCCTGCGCCGGGGCCATGCGAGTGCCGAACCAAGCGCGGTTTCACGTGATGAGGTATCTGAATGGTTTGAAGCAAGCGTTGTTGGAGGCCGGAGTCGAGATTTTCGAACACACTCGAGCCCACGTTCCCGAAGATGGCGAGCCCTGTAAGGTTCAGACTGACGGCGGACACGTTTTGGCCGATAACGTCATTCTTGCCACGCATTCCGCCTATTTGGGAATCTCGGCTTTCGATATGCAGTTGGCGCCGTATCAGTCTTATATGATTGCCGTGCGTGTGGCAGAATCACTGCCTGACGAGCTGTTTTGGGACGATCGAGATCCATATTATTATTATCGACTAGCCTCTTCTGATTCGCCGAATCTCCTTTTGGCGGGCGGCGCGGATCATAAGACCGGGGAAGGAGACCCGCAGGCAAGTTTCGCGAAGCTGACTGAGCATGTGTCGCAGCGATTCACGGTGCAAACAGTGGTCGAGCGTTGGTCATCCGAGTATTTCGAGCCCGCGGATGGAGTTCCGTTTATTGGGCGAGTTCCGCTGAAGAAGAATCTGTACTTGGCGGCGGGATATTTGGGTACCGGATTGACGTTTGGCACGATGGCCGGCCTGTTACTTAAACAACTGTTGATGGGGCAGGCGACGTCGTTGGCGAAGATCGTTTCGCCAAGCCGTTTGAAGCCGTTGGCGGCCGGCGGCAAGCTGCTGACGGAGAACTTGGGCGTCGCGAAGCACTTCGTCGGCGACCGGCTGAGTGTCGAGACCATTGATTCGCTCGAGCAGATCCAGATAGGTGAAGGTCGCGTCGTCCGTTACCGCGACCAAACGTCCGCCATCTATCGAGATGAGGAAGGACACGCCCACGTCCTGTCGCCCGTGTGCGTGCATGCGGGTTGTCATGTGTGTTGGAACACGGCGGAAAAAACGTGGGATTGTCCGTGTCATGGGGGACGCTACAGCGCTACGGGCGAACGATTGTACGGTCCGCCGGGCGCGAACTTGGAATCGCGCGGACATGTCGCGGCTGCCAGTCCCGTGGGGCGGACCTAGAGGCTTGGTCGTTGGGCGGTCGGTAGTTCTTGTCCGCGCTTCTACAATGGCTTGACTCGCTGGCGGCCCCGTCGGCGATCCATCCCGCCCTTCCGAGATTCGTCCTGCCCCATGGCCGCTTCCGATATCGTCATCAAAGGCGCGCGCGAGCACAATCTGCGCGGCGTCGACGTGGTTCTGCCTCGTAATCAACTAATCTGTTTGACTGGTGTCAGCGGCAGCGGCAAGAGCTCGCTGGCGTTCGATACGTTGTTCGCGGAAGGTCAGCGTCGGTACGTCGAAAGCCTCAGCAGCTTCGCGCGCCAATTTCTCGGCCAGATGCCGAAGCCCGACGTGGATTACATCGCCGGGCTGCGGCCGTCGATTTCGATTTCGCAAAAGTCGACGGGCAACAACCCGCGCAGCACGGTTGGCACGATCACCGAAATTTATGACTTTCTGCGCGTGCTGTTCGCGCGAGTGGGCGAAGGCTTTGCCCGAAATGCGGTCAGCCGATTCAGTCGCAAACGCCGCGAGCAGATTGTGACGCCGGATTTTACAGTTGCCGGACAAGACGCGGTTCACGGTGTTGGCCCCCGTGATTCGCGGGCAGAAGGGCGAGTGGCGGGATCTGTTCGAGGACTTGTTGAAGCAGGGATTCGTGCGGGCGCGTGTGGACGGCGAGACGCATTCGTTGTCCGACAACTTGCAGCTTGATCGCCGGATGCGGCACAACATCGAAGTGGTCGTCGATCGGCTGGCGATCAAATCGGGGCTGCGAACGCAGCTGGCCGGAGTCGGTCGAGCTGGCGAAGATCGGCAGCGGCTCGTTGATCGTGGAGGTTGAAGAGGCGCAGGGCGTTGATTTGCGAGCGTGGATGAAGCCGGTGCCAAGCTGCCTTCGGGCTCCAATACAAAGGGTCGGCGAAGACATCGTTCTCGATCGACTATTCCTGCGGCGCTTGCGGCATCAGCTTCGAGCCGCCCAGCCCGCAGTTGTTCAACTTCAACAGCCCGCAGGGCATGTGTGACCTGCGACGGACTGGGGCAACTGTTCTCGTTTGATCCCGATCTGCTGATCCCCGACGAGCGGCTGTCGTTCAAACGCGGTGCAGGTCGAACTGGTCGGGCCTTGGAAAGAGATGGGACGTTGGCGGCGACATCTTTCAAGGCGTGGCCGACACGATGGAACGCAAGCTGGGTTTGGCCCGCTGGCACGATGCTGGAGACGCCGTGGTGCGAGTTGGACGAGCCGTTGCGGCAGCTTTGGTTGCACGGCACGGGTGATAGGAACACATCACGTTTCAGTGGCGAGGCGGGGCTTCGCCGATCAAGTATGGCGGCAAATTCGACGGCGTCGTTCCCGACGTTGCTGGCCAAGTATCGCGGCAGCAAAAGCAAGCCGCAGCTTCGGCAATTGGAAAAGTACATGCGGTCGATGGGCTGCCCGGATTGCGGCGGCCAGCGACTGAACAACGAGCGCGAGCCGTGAAGCTGACGTCGGTGCATCCGTGGTTTGCCGATCAGCCGACGCGTTCGCTGTACCGCGAAATTTTGCCGGATGTCGATCGCCGACGCCAGCGACTTTTTCAGCGAATTGCGGCTGGATCCGACGCGCGCGGTGATCGCCGCCGAAGCGTTGAAAGAGATTCGCGGCCGACTCGGTTTCCTGATGAACGTGGGGCTCGACTACCTGGCGTTGGACCGCACGGCAGCGACGCTGTCGAAGGGCGGCGAATCGCAACGGATTCGTGGCGAGGCAAATCGGATCGGGGTTAGTCGGCGTCTTAGCCGCATTCTGGACGAACCGTCAATTGGCTTGCATCCGCGCGACAACGACCGGCTGCTGGCACGACGCTGGCGCGGTTGCGCGATACACATGGGCAACACGGTCGTGGTGGTCAGGCGCACGACGAAGACACGATGCGGGCCGCGGATTTGATAATCGACTTTGGGCCGGGGCCGGGCGTACGCGGCGGTGAGGTCGTAGCGGTCGGGCCGGCCGACAAGATCGCACCCGGGAGAAACGCAGCGTGACGGGCCAGTTTCTGGCCGGAAGCCGCGCGTCGAAGTGCCGAAGCAGCGGCGGAGATCGACTCGCTGGATTCGCAGCCGACGTTACGAATGGTCGCCGAATCGACCGCGGATTACAACGGACGGCGTCGACGCGGGCGGGCGACGGCGGAGGCGGCGAACAATGCGAACGGTTCCGAGGCGAGTAGCCAAAGTCGCCTAATGTGTTGCGTGTGATCGGCGGCACACAACAATTTGAAGCACGTCGATGTGGAGATCCCGCTGGGCCGCGCTTTGTTTGTGTGACGGGCGTCAGCGGCTCGGGCAAAAGTTCCCTGGTGAACGACATCCTGGTCAGCGAAGCGTTGCGGCGCGTCTGAACGGCGGCGAGGGCGAACCGGGTTTGCACGACCGGATCGAAGGGCTCGAACACTTGGACAAATTGATTGCGATCGACCAATCGCCGATCGGTCGGACGCCGCGCTCAAATCCAGGCACGTATATCAAAGTGTTCGATGACATACGGCGTTGTTCACCCAACTGCCCGACTCCGAAGCGACGTGGATTCAAAGCCCGGTCGCTTTAGCTTTAATGTGATGGGCGGGCGTTGCGAAGCGTGTGAAGGTAACGGCTCGAACCGTTTGGAAATGGATTTCCTGGCCGATGTGTAGGTTACGTGTCCGGTGTGTGAAGGCCACCGCTATAACCGCAGTGTGCAGGTTCGCTATAAGGATCGCTCGATCGCCGATGTGTTAGAGATGGATGTGCAGCAGGCGTTGGAACTGTTCGAGAACGTACCGAACATTCAGCCACAAGCTGCAAACGCTGCATGACGTGGGGCTCGACTATTTGAAGCTCGAGGCAGCCTTCGCCAACGCTTTCGGGCGGCGAGGCGCGGCAGATCAAACTGGCTCGCGAACTGATCAAGAAAGGCACCGGCCGGACGCTGTATTTGCTGGACGAGCCGACCACCGGCTTGCACTTCGCTGATATTCAACTGCTGCTCAAAGTGCTTCACGATTTCGTTGAGCTTGGCAACACGGTGTTGGTGGTCGAGCACAACTTGGATGTTATTAAGACGGCCGATTGGCTGATCGACTTAGGGCCGGAAGGCGGAAACGGCGGCGGAGAGATCGTGGCTTGCGGCACGCCTGAAACTCTGGCCGGGATGGAAACGTCTTACCGGCCAAGCATTGGCGAAAGTCTTGCAACACGAGTCGACTGGCTCCGCGCCGGAAAACCGCATCGCGGCGCAATGGTAAGGCCAACTAAGAACGCATTTGAACAGCAAAAGTGCATCTGGCAAACAGATTACCGTGCAGAACGCTCATCAACATAATTTGAAGGGCGTCGATGTTACCGTTGATCGCGATAAGATGACGGTTTTCATGGACCTAGCGGCAGCGGCAAGTTCGCTTGCGATGGATACGATTTACGCCGAAGGGCAGCGGCGGTATGTGGAAAGTCTCAGTAGTTACGCCCGCCAATTTGTGAGCCAGATGCAGAAGCCGGCGTTGATCACATTGATGGCCTTTCGCCAGCTATTGCCATCGAGCAGAAAAATCCTGGGCCATGCGCGCCAGCACCGTCGGCACGGTGACCGAGATATATGACTATTTAAGGGATTCTGATGGCTCGGTTGGGGACGCCACACTGCCCCCGCTGCGACGTGCCGGTTGGTACGCAAACGGCCGATCAGGTGATCGACAAGATTATGCAGCGACGATGGCACGCGTCTGATGCTGGCCGCTCCGATCAGATAAGTGTGGGCGAAAAGTATGAGACATATTGGGAAGGATTTGCGAGGCACGGGCTATGCGCGCGTGCGAATTGATGGACAAACATATTCGCTGGACGAAGTGCCGGAGATCGACCGCCGACGCAAGCACGATGTGGAAGTGGTGGTCGATCGGATCGTTGTCAAATCGGGCTCGCGATCGCGAATAGCTGACGGTGTGGAACACCCACATCGCTCGGCAGGCGTGCTGCACGCGATCTACCCGCAGGACGATCTGCCCGAACTGCGTTGGCAGCGCGTCGTACACAGTCAGCATCTGGCTTGTCACATTCGTGTGGACGCAGTTTCGAGCCGCTAACGCCACAACTTTCATTCAACAGTCAGCTTGGTTGGTGTCCGTCGTGCGAAGGTTTGGGAACGCAAGTGGGTGCTAACCCGGCGGCTTTGCTTCGCGATCGAAGTTGACTGGCCAGAGCGGCTCTGGCGCTTAATGGCCTAATGTGGCATTGCCGATGTCACAAGCGATGCTGGCGCCGCGGCTGTCCAAGCGAACGGGCCTGCCGCTGGATGTGCCGTTCGATCAACTTGGGGCCCGCCATCAGCCTTGGTCATGCGGTGCGGGAGACGAGTGGTTTGATGTGACATTGGGAAATGATGGCGAAACGGCCGGAGCGACCTTCCGTTTTTCAGTTCAAAGGGCTGTATCCGGCGCTTGGAGGAAGCGTCGCGGCTATCGCCTTCGTTGCGGAGTCAGTTTAGAGCAGTTCGTCGGCGAGGTCGACTGCTCGACTTGTTCCGGCAGCCGTCTGCGCGACGACTGCCTCGGCCGTCCGATTTCAGAACCGCACGATCGACGAGCTTTGCCGCCTGCCGCTCGGCCAATTGCAGCGCCGAAAGTTAGCGGCTGGAAACTGGCGGCCCGCGATCGGCAGGTGGCCGGCGAGTTGCTGCGAGATCTCAATCGCGTTCAGTTTCTTAACGATGTGGGTTTGGAGTATTTGACGTTGTCGCGGCGGCGTTGTCAGGCAACGAGGTACGCCGGAATTCGATTAGCCTTCAACTCGGCAGCGGCTTGTGCGGCGTGCTGTATGTTCTGGACGAACCGACGATTGGCTTGCATCCGCGAGGACAACACGCGGTTGTTAAAGGCGCTTACAAGCTCCGTGATCTGGGCAACACGCTAATTGTGGTCGAACATGATCGCGAAGTTATCGAAGGCTGCGACGCCATTTGTGATTTCGGTCAGCGGCCGGGCGACTGGGCGGCGAAGTTGTCGCCCGGCTCGCCTTCACCCAGCTCGGACACCGCCGTGGTTCCGTCCACTGGGCCGTATCTAACGGGCAAAAAATCGATCCGGCGTCCCCAACAATCGACGGCTGGGCAAGGTGAACGAGAAGGCAAACGGAAAAGAGACGGTAAGGCAACCGGCACGGCGAAGACGGCCCCAACGCCACTCGACCAAGTTCACTCGCTGCGAATTATCAACGCTCGGCATCGCAATTTGCGTGGCATCGACGTCACCATCCACTCGAAACACTCCCGGCCATCCCCACGGGCCCCAGCGGCAGCAGCGCAGAGTTCGTTGGTTAATGATGTGTTATATGCCACACTGGCTCGCACGCTGCACCGCGCCCAGGTCTGACGCCGGGCGGCCATGATGAGATTCGCGGCTTGGAACATATTAACAAAGTGATCAGCGAGTCGACCAAACGCCGCTCGGCAATTCGCCCACATCAAACCCTGCCTACACCGGCGTGTTCGATAAGATTCGCGAGCTATTCGCGCGCCAGTTGCCCGACGCCAAGGTGCGAGGCTATGCGCCGCGTCGGTTCAGCAACGTAGCCGGCGGACGCTGCGAGGATTGCGAAGGCAATGGGCAGAAGTGTATCGAGATGCATTTTCTGCCCGACGTATGGGTCGAATGTGAGACGTGTCGAGGCAAGCGGTATAACCCCGAGACACTGGCGATCCAGTTTCACGGCCGATCGATCTCCGATGTATTGGAAATGACTTGTGGCGACGCCGTGCAGTTGTTCGAGAACATCCCCAGCATTCGACGCATTCTTCAAACATTGTGCGACGTGGGACTGGATTATCTCACTCGGCCAGTCAGCCCCTACATTGTCCGGGCGGCGAAGCCCAGCGTGTGAAATTGGCCGCCGAGTTGGCTCGACCAAATGCAGGCCGTACGCTCTACTTGCTCGACGAGCCGACGACGGGCTTGCATTTCCGACGACTTGGCCAAGCTGCTCGAGGTGATGCAGCGATTGAACGGACTTGGGCAACACGGTGGTGGTGATCCGGCACAATTTGGACGTCATCAAACAAGCCGACTGGGTCATTGATATGGGCCCCGAAGCTGGCGAGGCGGGTGGACAAGTCGTGATAGCTGGAACGCCCGAGCAAGTGGTCGGAGGCGCCACCACGCAAAGCCGTTTCAGTGACAGACGTTCTTACACAGGTGAAGCGCTCCGCCGATATTGGCTGCCGGGCCCTATGTCCCGCGTCCCACGTATTCCGCTGAAGAACACGCCGAAGCGACCGAAGACAAGTTCCAGATCGCCGATGTGATAGGCGACGCGGCCATGCCGTGGGAGAAAGATGGACGCGGCTGGCACACGCGCGATCGCGTGGGACGCAACGGCGAACCGTGCCGTTGGGACGGACGAATTCTGGCCGACGTGATTGATCGCATTCACGAACTCGGCACGTTTAGCGACACCAATTGGAACTCGCGCAGCGTGGTCGAGATCGCCGCGGAGACAAAGTCTTATGGTTGGTTTCTCCATGCGATCACGGGAGAGACGTGGCTGCTGAAATTAAAGTTTCGCGTGCCCTCCAACACGTTTCAGGCGACGAAACTGCGGGCTGATCTACCATTGAAGACGCTGAACGAAATGTATGACATCCCACTCTACAGCAACGATCCGCGTATCAAAATTAAATCAACACGCGGACCGTTACAGGAGATAGAATTGCGGCTGCACGGTTATGAAGAAATCGACCGCCCCGCCTTTTGGCACTTTTTGGAAACCGCCGTCGAGGCTTTTCAACGTTTTGCGAGTGACGCTCCCAAAACGTTGGACGAGCACATGCCGTGGAAGAAGCTCGGCAAGAAGTGGCACTTGATGCGAAAGGGGTTTCCCAACGGCAAACGGATCGCTTGGGAAGTCGAAGTATTAGAAGCCTTGTGTGGCTTGTTGGAAGAAGCGGCTCCGAACGGTCAATTCACCTGGACTAATCAGCAGCTCGTCCACATGCATGTGCCAGGACAAAAGGAACCGTGGGCGACACTCCATACCAAACGCCCCGGTTCGTTGGACTTGACGCTCACCGGTCCGAAAGGCCAAATCGGCTTCGGGCGGGTTAGCGAACTCGGCTTCGACCGAGAGTTTGATGATAAACACGCCCAACGCGACCAAATCCAACTCCGCTTTCGCAGCGAGAGCGATTTACAACGCGGCGATTTGCCCGCTTTTCTCAGCGAACACTTGGCGGGTGTTTCAGCAGCGGTAGTGAATGGATAGACGAGCAGATGTTTAACTCCGCCGTTCGCACGCTTGCGTCGCGCTGAGGCGCTACAAACGATCCGAAACAGGGGACTACTCTTCGCGCAAGATCTTGCTCATGGGTCGTCCTTTGGCCAACTCGTCGATCAATTTGTCCAGGTAGCGAATCTCTCGCATCGTCGGTTCTTGAATCTCCTCGATTCGAACGCCGCAGATCACGCCCTTGATTGATGAGCGGGCGGCGTTCAGCGCGGGCGCCTCGGCGAAGAACGTTTCAAAGTCGGTCTTGTTGTCAAGAAGTTCCTGCAACTCAACTTGGCTATAGCCGGTCAGCCAGCGAATGATCTCGTCAACTTCTGCCTTCGTGCGCCCCTTTCTCTCGGCCTTGGCCACGTAGTGGACGTAGACGCTGGCGACGCTGGTCGTATAAATCCGGTGCTTTGTCATGATCTTGGCGTTCTGTTGCAGAAGACGAGAAGGCGAAACGATCGGAACTCACGACCGTTGTATCAGGCTTCGTTGAACTTGCTCATCGCATCAGAAACCCAAATTTTACGTTCAATATGATCGAGAGAACTCTATTTCTCGGAAACCCGAATGCGAAGCCGTCGCCCAATCGGCAAAAGTTTGCTCACCGAAACTACCGATACAATCGTTATGGTTGGTCGGACCGCTCGTTTATTCATCGACTCGTTCCACGCGGACATTAAGTTGTCGGCCAACGTCTGGCGGTGCGCCAACTGGCTGCCGAACTTGATGAACGAAAAGTCGTGGATGCCAGCGAGGATTGAATGCCGGTTATGCCCGACACGACGAAACCGCCTCACAAACATGCCGCTTGTCCGGCGATTCTGCTCGCCCGATCCGGCCTGCCCGGACTCTTGCTAGCGGGCGTCTTGGCGGTTCTTTCGCCGCGAACTGCCCACGCTCAAACGGTTCCCATTCCGCCAGCCGCTCCCGGAACGATCAGCCCGGCGGCGCCGCGTAATCCCAACGGATTCGACGCCGAGCCGATGGGCATTCAGCCCGTTCGGCCTGAATTAACGCCGCCGATGCTAGCTCGACCCGACGCCGGCTCGCCCGCCCTGGCGCCTCGATCGTCACTGCCTTTTCAAGCGGGTTTGCCGGACGAACTGATCATGCGTCCGCCGACAGCCGAAACACTGCGGCAATTTCAGCGTTTCGTCCCAAAGATCGTCGACCCCCAAAACACGCTCGACCTGATCGTCGGCCGGCCTCGGATTTTGACATTCGCCGAATGGGCCGTCAAACCGCAAGTGAAGCTGTACATCCCCGACGAGCAAGTCGCCCGATGGGACATTCTTTCGGATACGGAAATCGCCATCGTGGGACTCCAGCCGGGCACGACGGTGTTGACCGCTTGGTTCAATGATCCGACGGCCGAAAACGGCCGCCGCGTCCTCAGCTACCTGGTGCGAGTCCTAGAGGATCCGACGTTCCGCGCGACGCTCAGCGACTTGGAGCGTCAGATCAACGAACTGTTCCCAGACAGCATGGTGCGGCTGTCCATTGTCAGCGACCGATTGGTCGTGCAGGGGCAGGCCAAGGACGCCATCGAAGCGGGGCAGATTCTATCGTTGTTGGCCCAAACCCGCGGCGGTCGCGGCGGTGGTTCTCCGCTCGCCGCCGAACCCAACACGACCGTCTCTCAAATATTCATCGACCGCGATCCTTTGGCGATGGAGGACCGCGACGCCTTGCGAGATTCCGTCGTCGATCCGGCCGCGTTGCAACAAGCCGGCATCGTCAACCTGCTGCAAATTCCCGGCGAACAGCAGGTTTCGTTGCGAGTGACCGTGGCCGAAGTCAACCGCAGCGCGCTGCGATCGATCGGCGCCGACATGCAGATCGGCGGTTCGGACGTGAGTTTCCTCTCGCTGCTGTCCAGCAACTTCGCACCTGGCACCGGCGGCAACTTGGCCGTCACCACGCCCGATTTTCGACTAGCGCTGAACGCCCTGCGAACGCTCGGTTATGCCCGCACGCTGGCCGAACCGAATCTCACCACGTTGAACGGTCGCCCAGCGGTCTTTCAAGCCGGCGATACGTTTCCCGTGCCGTTGGCTCAAGCGGCGTTTGGTGGCGTCGGGCAAGGCGTCAGCTTTGAATTCGTCGGCGTACAGATTCAGTTCGTACCGTACATCGTCGATCGCGATCGGATTCGATTGCAGGTCATGGGACAAGTCAGCACGCGTGACGACGCTCAATCGGCGAATGTCGGCGGAACCAATGTGCCGGGCCAAAACACGCGGAACTTTTCCACGACCGTCGAGCTGCGCGATGGGCAGACCATGGCGCTCGCCGGGCTGCTGCAAAACTCGCTGAAAGGCAACGCCGATCGCGTTCCGTTGTTCGGCGACTTGCCGGTCGTGGGAACGTTGTTTTCCAAGAAAGGGAACTCCGCCAGCGAGCAGGAATTGGTGGTGCTGGTGACGCCTGATTTAGTCCACCCGCTGGACGCTTGCCAAACTCCGCCCGTTCCCGGCGCGGACGTGCATGAGCCGACCGACGTCGAATTCTTCCTGGGCAATCGTTTGGAAAGCCGTCGAGCGACTGACTTTCGCAGCCCGGTTCGCACCGACTTCGCTCGGATTCGACAGTTCGAGAAGTTCTGCCACGACCCGCACATCATCGGCCCCAGCGGCCATGCCTATGGATGCTGTTGCGATCCGCCTGGGCAGCCGGCGTTGGCCGCGCCGCTCGCTCCGGCCGAAACGCTGCCGCCGCCGAAACCGATTCGAGTTCCCGCAACCAACGTTCGAGATGGGAGCCAGTAGTCATGCGATCCTTTCCACGACAGTGGCGAACCCTGTGCCTGATGGGCTTGAGCGGATTGGCGGGATGCCAACACGGTCACGGTCCGCTGGGCGTCGATCGCTGTGCCGATTATCCGCCCGGAGCGGTGCCGCAACCGGCCGGCACGTTCAACTGTGAATGGCAACAAGCCCAGGCGGAGCGAGCCGAACAAGACGCGTTCGTGTTCTACCAATACGAATGGCAGCTCGACGCGGCCGCGCTCAGTCCCTTCGGCAATCGCCACGTGGCCCAAGTCGCCGCCGGTTTGGAAGCCCGCCCCTATCCGATCGTGATCGAGCCATCAGGCAACGCCCAGTTGGACGAAGCGCGACGAATGGCGTTGTACGAGAAGCTGGCGGAGCTGAACGCCATCGCCGAACCGAATCGGATCATCGTGGCCCGGCCTCAAGCCGAGCCGATGTATGGTCTGGAGGCGCCGATCGTGGGCCGCGGGTTCATCGGAGCCGGTGGAGCTGGCGGCCAAGGCGGACGAGGCGGACAAGCCGGTGGCTTTGGGGGCGGAGCCAACGGTGGCGGATTTGGTGGCGGCGGCATGGGCGGCGGAGGTTTTGGTGGCGGCATGGGCGGCATGTTTTAAAGGCGGCAACTCGCAAACATGAAGTTCCACTTCAATCTATTCTGGCTAAGTCGTCCCCGCGGTCTGACGGCTGCCATCGTCGTCGCGGCTGGCTTGTCGGCTGGCTTCGGAGGCTGTGCCAAGTTTCGCGGAACGGCGAACAAGCCGGCTTTGCCCAAGGTGGGCGCGGCGCTGCCCGAGGTGACGACGCCCGAACTGCCGCTCCCGTCGGCGGAAGCGGCCGAGGTTTGCGTGCTTACCGCCGAGTCGATGGAAACCGGCGGGCACTGGCGCGAAGCGGCGGCATTGTACGAACGAGCCCGACAAAGCGATCCGGCCGCGGCAAACTACGCCCGCCGACTGGCGGTTCTCTACGATCGGCTCGACCAGCCAGCACGCGCCAAACGCGAATACGAAGCGGCGTTGGCCGAGACGCCGCGCGACGCCGATCTGCTGAACGACGTCGGCTTCTTCTACTATCGCCAGGGAGACTTGGCACAGGCGGAGCACTGGCTGCGACGAGCGTTGGCAGAGCAGCCGCGGCACGAACGGGCTCAGGTGAACCTGGGAATGACGCTAGCCGGTGCTGGCCGATCGGCGGAAGCATTCGAAGCCTTCGCGCCGGTCGTCGGTCCCGCCGCGGCCCATTCCAACATCGCGGCCGTCCTCGCTCGACAAGGTCGGCAGCGGGAAGCCATCGCGGCTTGCCAACAAGCGCTCGCCATCGACCCCGGCCTCGAGCCGTCGCGCGTGATGCTGGCCTCGCTTTCGTCCGACACGAACCCCAACGGGCCACGACCTTGACCCGGCTCGCGCCGCGCTTTTCATGAGTCGTTTTCCCCACTGTCGAACGACTTTCGATTCCCTGCGCGACGAATTCTATGAAGAATCACGCGCATAGCGATTGTGAGACTTGACAGAACCGGGTCACGCAACCACAATCATCCATCAGGTCGGACCGCCACGGAATCTGGTTATCGTTTTCATCGTGGCGTCTATTATGTTTTGTCGGTGTCGCGCAATTTGCTCTTGGTCGCTGTTGGCGATCTACTGCGCGCTGCACGTGGGTGGTCCCGCGTTGCACTATGCACCGATCTTTGGCTTGCACCATGCTCAAGCCGATTCTTGTTGTTCGTCCACCGTCGTTTGTTGCGGGCCGTCAAGCCATCAACACACGCACGTCGGTCATAGTCATTCGCAATCTGCCCATTCCCATCTTGTCAGCCGGCAGCCGGGCCAATCACAATCAGGCCATTCGCTGCATGACAAGATCGCTCGGCCGACTCAGGGGCTCGAAGCCTCGATCGAACGTGGCGACTATGTGAAATCCTGCGACGGCGAATGTGCATTGTGTCATTACTTTGCCCATTGTCAGTCGACTCTCGAGCAGTGTCCGCCGATTGCCTGGACGCTTCTACCGAATGGAACGTTGGTATCCGCCCGTTCCTCGCTGCTGGTTTCTGAATCCAGCTCGCCTTTCGCACGCGGACCACCTTTGGTCTAGCGGTTTCCGCTGATTGGGTTCGTCGGTTTCGCGCGGCGTCTGGCCGTGCGGCGTAAGACCCGACAAACCCATCGGAGCTATGAATTTCCCAGTGATATTCAAGCGTATCCGCGTGCGAGCAGTTCGGCGAGTGTGGTAAGCGGTCCGACCAAAACCCTCGTTACACGAACCGGCTGCCCGCCGCGGACCTTGAGCATACGGCGATCGACGCGCGTCGCCATGGTCACCATGCGCGTCAAGGATCCACGGCCGGTCCCGACTCCACCAGCCTCCGGAAAAAGCGAGTCGATGTGTGGGTAGCTTCGTACCCATGACTTCCCATTCTCATTGTGTGATAAGGAGAAGCAACATGCTTCGCAAAATGTTTCGTAGCAAGAAGGGTCAAGGTTTGGTCGAGTACGGTCTGATCATCGCCGGCGTGGCGTTGATCTGTGCGGCCGCGATCTCGGTGTTCGGTCACAAGACGAGCGATTTGATCTCGGCCGTGGCGACAATCCTGCCGGGTGCGTATGCAGACGACAATGGGCCGATGGTCAGCGGCAAGTTCATTGAGACGACGGGTGCTGACACGGGCTCCATCCAGCTCGACGTTGCCACGGTCTTTGCCAATGCCGATAGCGGCAGGTTGGACCCGGCGTACTTGGCTCTGATGGAACGACTGACGGATTCGGTGGCTTGATTCTCGAATCGCAACCGTAGTTAGCCGCCGCAACCTGATTGCGATTGTCTGCCCTCCGCGCGCCTGCTTCTCGAAGCGCGGAGGGTCTTTGGCTAAATACGTATATGACTCCATTATTGTTGACCGGCGCTCTGATACTGCTCGTGGTTGCAGCCGCACGACCTGCGAACGCGCGAGATTCCTGATTGGATTTCCGTGCTGTTGCTGTTAGGGGCCTTAGGCGCAGCGGCGGGGAACATCGGGGGAATCCGGTTTTGGATGGTGGCCGCCGGTGGCACGTTGGGGCTGGCCATCGGTTACGCCCTCTTTCGCTTTGCGAAGTTCGGCGGCGGCGATGCGAAACTGATCGCGGCGGTTGGCGCGTTGTTGGGGCCGGTTGGATTGTTGTTCGCCCTGTTCTGGATGTGTTTGGCCGGAGGCGTGCTCGCGGGAATCGCGATGGCTCGCGGCGGGCGCGACTATGCCTACGGTCCGGCGATCGCGCTGGGTTATTTGGGATACCTGGTGTGGCCCGCCGGGTTGCTAGTGCGATTTGTGTCGTAATGAATCCGGGGTTTCTTGGTCTCACAAACAAAGAATTGATGTGTGTTAAGAAGCATATGCTGACGCCGAAGTCACGGCGTTGTGAATGGCAAGACTTACATCAACGATTCGTCGACCGCGTAGAAAATCTGATTGCCAACGACAAAGAATGAAGCCGTTCTCCAATGAGTTTCGATGTCGACTCTGGCCGCTCCTTGTTAGCCAGGTGCGTAGCCGGTTAAGTTCTCGACCGCGCCGAGGCCAATCACTGGTCGAGTTCGCGGTCGTGGCATTGGTTGTGTACATGTTGCTGGCGGCGATCCTGACGTTCGGACATGCGTTGTATGTCGCGCAAGGATTGCAAACGGCCGCGGACCTTGCGGCGCGAGAGATTTCAAGAACGCCACTGCCGGCCGTGATGACCTTCGATGATCCGCCGAATCCGACAAATGAAGATGAGGGCGGAGCGATTCACCACAGCGATGTTCGTGGCCGTATCTTCGACGAAGCCTTTCTCGTCATCGATTTGGAGGCGTTCTACAGCCAACCACACATACCGGAAGATCCGCCCAATTTTTTTCGTCATGCCGTGCCGCAAATGCCACTACTGAACCAGCAGTTAGCCACGCTAATGATCGTCGATCGGCCCGACTTCGACGGTGACGGAGCGGCGGATGCCTGGCTGATGCGCTATCCCGGGGCGCTGCTGACACGTTCGCCAGCGATCGAGCCCCCAACCCGAGTCACCTATCCAAGTTGGGTGGCAACCCAGTACGCCGTCGGCATTCCGGTGGTGACGGGTCTCGCTGTACCTGGACCTGGTGCGGTCGGTGGCTTCGAGACCATTCGTTGGGTTCCGGTGGTCGAGGAAATCGATACGGAAGACTCGCCGGGCGATGATGCGGGAGACAATCACGATCCCTTTCAGATCAGCTCGCCGCAACGTGGAATCGTCGCGCTGCGGATCAATTTCCCATTCCAATCCGCTTCGATGAGCAGCTTTCGGGAGAATCCCGCAGGCCCGTTTGAACCGACGATTGGCTTTCCTAATGCAGCCGATGACGACGAAGTTACGGAATTGAATCCGACGGAGCGGCCAGGTGATTTGACCGGCGCACCACTCAGCGATGGTGAGATTTACGCTGGCACGTACGGTGGCCGGTATGGGCTGGGTGCTCAGGGTGCGATGGGAAGCGAACACTTCACCGGCGGGCGACCCGTTCGGCCCTATCGCCGAGTGATCTCGGCTCAAGCGATCTATCGCCGTGAGGTGTTTGGTAACTGATCGAAAGTATTTGCAAGCTGGAAGCTTACGCCACAGATACGCAAGGAGGCACTGACTAACAAAGAGATATACGACCATGAGATCTGCTCAACCATACCGTCGCCGCAGTTCCGCCAGTTTCTGGCTCGGCGCGTTTTTGATTTTGTTGATGGCCGCGGGAGGCGTCGTCGGACTGTTGCTGCTGTTGGGAGTAAACCTGAATCCGTTCGCCGTGCCGCGCGAAGATCCGTTCATGGTGCGGATACCGATCAACAGTCAACCAATCCCGGCCTACCAACGCGTGGCTCGCGAACATTTGCTCAATCCGGCATCCGGTGGCTTGATGTATCAGCGTGTTCCCCCGCAGGCCACCGTGGGAATGTCGATCACTGGCGTAACGGCCGACGGCTCGCACGTGGAAAGCCGCGTCGAATCGGTTCGGAACGTGGACGATCAAGTGGTGTTCGTGGTGAGCGACGGTCGCGAAGTGCCGCACGGCCAGACAATGGAACTGGGCGGGGCGATGATGAATATTAATGCGATCATCGGCCGCGTCGTGAAGAAGGACAAACGCGCGGGAATGGGCTTTCAGGAAAGTACGTTCTTTCCGCAAGGGACGCCCGAGGGAATCGCCGGCGCGACGCCACCCGGGATGCGCGCCATCACGCTCGACGCAACCAAGTTGACCGGCGTCCACGCACTCAACGCCGGCGATCGAATCGACTTGATGGCCAGCGTTCCCCTCGCGGAAATTGGCTCGTTCCAATCGCAATATAACAGCCGCTTACCGGGCGCTACGCTCGTGGCGACTAGCTCCTCCAGCCAACTGGATTCAGCAACTGAACCCATGCTGCTCGCACAAGGCGCGGTCGTGCTCAAGCCGGTGTACGTGCGGAATGAAGCGACCACGTCTTCATCATTGACCCAAGGCAAGCGAATACAAAACGTACCCAAATACGAGGTGGCGATCGCCGTTGCGCCGGACGATGTCATCCCGTTGCAAAGCGCGCTGAACAAGTCGCTGGCGATTACCTGCATCACACATTCGATGCAACTGGATGGCGAGGCGGCCCCGGCTGCAGCGCCAGTTCAGACGGAGCTGATGGCGCCGGTGACCGTCCGGCCGATCCTGGCTTACGACGTTGTCACGCGCGAGGCGTTTGTCAGCCCGGCGACGCGACGTGTGCGGATGGAGCCGATCAGTCGCCAACAAGCCGACCGTTTGGGGATCGTGGTGTCGATCGACGACACATTGGGCGCGGTGGTTCGTCACGATATCCCGGCCGGCAGCTTTATCCGGTCTCAGGACCTGTTGAACGGCTCGTTGCGTGAGAGCATCGACACCGAGCACGCATTCGAAGCGAGCAAGTCGGCGAGTCGAGCGAACTCGATTCACTTTGTCTCTCAGCCTCAAAACCATGCGCACGCTCCGCAACCTGCAGCGGGAGGAGCCGCCGTTGTCGGCGATCGGCCCGCGGTGACGAACTTTATTCCAGCGGGCCGCGTGGGGATCGCGCTGCCCTGGAGTCTGCTGTACGGCGCGGAGCATCTTCAAATCGAAGACCGTGTCGATATCCTCGTGAGTTATCAACTGGAGCGGACGCGCGAGGTCCGAAAGACCGAAAAGCAAGCCGACGACCATGTCGTCGCCACGGAGTTCGATGAGTTCGTCGAGCGAAACACGGATCGCACGATGCCCGAGTCGCTGGCAACTCGTGGCGAACCGTGGTTTGTCGCAACCGACGCCATTGTGGTCGGTCCCGTCGGGTTTCCCGCTCCGAACGCGGCACTGCGCGCGATCGGCGATGCGAAACCTGAGCCGGGATCGACCACCGTCGCCTATTCGCACCCCTCCATAATGTTCGCAATCGATCCCCGCGATGTCGAAGCACTGACGACTGCCTTGAATACGAAAGAGGTATTGTTGCTGGTGACGTTTTCGCCCGACAGGAAACGCGACGAACCGATGCGTTATCGACGCATCGCCATCGCACCCGTGGAGTTATCCGCATTCGAATTGTTTTCCGATTTGAGTTGGAAGGGCTTGCGTCGCGAGATCCACGACGAAACTGGTACGTGACGATGACGGAGACTTCCGTGGTGCTATAGAAGTCAGCGAAATCGCGAACTACTACGGCCGCGTCTTGAAATCTTCCAAGCTGCGGTTCGAGCATTTCACGGCGGACGACTTCATGCCGGTTGGTGTCGAACCGGGCGTGGCCGCAGGCATCGCCGGCGAGCATGTGGCAGTTACTGTCTCGACGGACCAGGTCGACAGGTTGGGGCGATTCGTCGACAACGATTGCGTCGCGATTATTCTGACCGGCAATCCGCAATTACCGCAAAACGTCGTCCTTCCTGGAATCGGAACGCTCGGTGTACCGTGGTCGTTGTCCCTGATACGCCCGCATCGTCCGTGCGGCTTCGGACACCAGCGATATCGTGACGCTGGAGGGTTCCGTCACGGTGATACCGCCAATCTGGGTGCAACGCTCTTTTCACACGACGCAACCGGATCGGATGAAAAACATAACAATCGGCTGATCGCCGTCGCTCGCGGCTCGGGATGAGCATTTCGACGAGATCAACCTTCGGAAGTGCAAGCAAAGCCTTCGATCGAAGTCGTCAGTCGGTCAAACAGGAGCCGATATTCGAGGCGATCGTCGGACGCGAGACTGAGACGCACATCTTCACGGCAAACTGAGAGAACTGCCATGAGACGCCCGACGCTCTCACCGCCAGGTTACACCCTTGTCTTCTTCGCGATGTTGCTGTTTGCATCATGGCTGGCAGCGCGCTGGCTGATCGATATCGGCTTTGCACGATTGACGCAACGACAGATGCAGACGGCAGTTGATCCGGCAGCATTAGGATTGCGGTTTCAGGATGCCTATCCTCCCGGCTATTCGGCTCCGACAGCCTTGGAAGCGGCGCGACGACGAGCAGAAGCCAGCGATATCGTTTCGTGGACGTTTGATGACAATCTGCATACCAAACGATGGCGATCTGGTCATCTTCAGTGCCGGACCGCGAATCGACCTCGGTCCCGGAATCGACGCGGACGGAAAAATCAACGCTGGAGACAGTTTATTAGCTCTCCCGAAAACCCAAATCGAATCCTCAAGATTGGCTCGCTCCCGACCCACCAGTTTGCAAACCGACTCGCCAGCGACGAAACGACGCGGGGTTTGGAACCAAATGTTGGCGATGCGGAGATATATGCTGGCGGGTGC
Organism: Pirellulaceae bacterium; assembly: GCA_041399085.1. Classification (GTDB taxonomy): domain Bacteria; phylum Planctomycetota; class Planctomycetia; order Pirellulales; family Pirellulaceae; genus JAWKTM01. Next base: position 91,091 of record JAWKTM010000015.1, on the reverse strand, counting down.
GTGACGAAGACGAAGACCATGACGACGAGGCGAGAGCTATCAACGTTCCGGCTTTCAACGCCAACGCCAGACAACAGCAGCTTTCTCGTGCGGATGCGACGGTCGAACAATTCCGGCGGTTTCGATAGCGTTCAATACATCAACGGTCACGGTCCCGCAATTCCATATCTTTTGGTCGTGGAAGTTTGTTGCCTGCCGCTGATCCGTCGGCGGGTTATTCGCCAGGCATGATGGCGTAACCGGTGCGAGCGACGGCAATCTCCAGTGTCCATAACGTCGTGTCCATCGGATTTTGCTAACAACGCCATCAATCCGCCGTTAACCGGCTTGGCGACGAATGCAGCGTCCGAGTTCTCATTCGCTCTGTCAATCGCTATTGGAACGAGCCGTCGGGCAACCAGTATTTCCAGCGGTTCCATACTTGTGGCTAGTGAGATCATTGGGCGGTATTTTTCAGGTTAGCTCGGGCGTGAGTGAGATGCCGTTAGTCGTTGGCCGTAAGTTGCCGCCTGTTGCCATGCCCACCGACGGTTTCTACACAGGCTATCTGCCGATTTATGAATCCCACATCGGGTGATCGGTTTCCGGGTATGCACACGCCGAAGTCAACGGCGGCAGCGTAACGATTACTCAACCCGATCCGGTAGTCGCCACCGGAAAACGCATCGGCGTTGATTTGCTATTTCACCGGTCTGTCCGCAGCGGAGATAGCAAGCGCGTCTTCAACGCAAACCGACAGCAAAAAACCTTTGTACGCCCCGGCATCGGCGAGATGGTTCATGCGGTCAATCCTCCAACATCAACGCCCGAAACCCGGCTTGCACGAAGTGGTGGTCGGCGGTCAATGCGTCGGTCAGGCCCTCTTGTTTCTGCACGAACGACAGACAGTCTGCCAGGCTCCAAGCCTTGTCCATCCGCGACGAAACAGTGCCATGGCTCGTTCGAGGTTTCCGGGGCCGGCGTGTACACCACGCGATAAGACCCGAGATCGCCCAGTGGGGTGGTCCCAAAAGATAATTGCCGTGTCGCGTTCCACAGGAGCCGAAGCCCAGCACAGATCTCAAGAGTACGGCGTCGGTGGTCCACAACTCACGGCTTCCGTTTACAACCGCATCAATCCCGTAGCAACCGTATGAAACTGGTCGCGAGGGTTGAATCAGCCAGCAAGTATCCGCATCCAGAAACAGCCGATCGCGAATTGTTCTCGTACATTTCGCTTGGGGGCTCCGTACAGATAATGATCGTGCTCGGCGAGACAAAACCAGTCGGCTGGGTGCTCGTGCATTCCGACCTTGCTTTCGATGTGCGCGAACAATTCAGCCGGACTTAATGACTTCGTCGACGCTCTGGCATAACACTTCCGCGGCGGTCACTTCCAGCGGAACGCGCCCTGCGGCAGCGACACCGGTTCGTCCGGGCATAGCTCTCACCGTCAAAATGGGCTTTGAATCGAATTGAACTCCCTGACGTGGGGCAAGCTTCCAGATTGCGAGCCGCAACCCGGAACCGATCGAGCAACGGAAAACTCGTCGCCACGCACCATTGTATCTTCGCCTGAGCAACCGGTCATGACCATCCAAGACATCGTCATCCTCACCGATGATCCTCAATTACAAGGCGAGTTGCAGACAGCCGCCGGAGGCTGGGCGAACGTCAGCCGCAGCTGAGGTTGCCGCGGACCATCACGATCTGCTCGTTGCGTTCCAAACCGCCCGGCTTGGTTCTCGCGCCGTTTGGCGACACGCCTGGCGACGTGGGCCGTTTGGCAAAGGAGTTGTCTGGCGGTACGCCGCCGATTCCGCTGGCGGCAATCTTTCGCCCCAATGGATTTCGCGATGATGTGTCGGAAAGCAGCGTGTTGATCGAAGCGATGCGAGCCGGTACGCGGGACTTTCTGCGACGACCGATTTCCACGACCGAGCTGCGCACACTGCTCGATAACCTGGAAGCGATGAACGGCCGCGATGTGCGGTCCGAGTCAACGACGTTCGGGCGCGTCATCACCTTTATCAGCAACAAGGGAGGCGTCGGCAAATCCACGCTCGCCGCCAACACGGCGGTCGGCTTGGCTCAGCGGCATCCCAATCGTGTGCTGCTAATTGACGGCTCTTTGCAAATGGGAGTCGCCGCGGCGCTACTGGACGTGAAGCCTCAGTCGACGTTAAGCGATGCGGCCGCCGAACGTGATCGTTTGGATGTAACGATGATTCGCCAAATCGCAACCCAGACGCAATATGGCGTCCATCTATTGGCCGCGCCGCGCGATGCGGTCGAGGCGATGGCGGTCGACGACACACTCATTTCGCGCATCATCACGCTCGCACGCCGCACTTACGATTTCGTCATCGTGGATACCTTTCCGATGTTCGATCGAGTCGTGGTCGCAACGCTTGACCTAAGTGATCGGGCTTACGTCGTGGTGGAAAACGTCGTCCCGACCCTTCTGGGCGCGGTCACCCTGCTAGATGTGTTGGAGCGAATCGGGTTTCCGTCGGAGCGGCAAAAACTGATCATCAACCGCTCGCAGCGGATCGCGGGTAGCCTTGCCATCCCGGATATCGAGACCAGGATGAACCGGCCCGTCGATCACGTTTTGCCGTTTGATAAACAGGTGGTTGCGGCAGCCAACTCGGGCGAACCGATCGCCGCCCGGTCGGTCTCTTTCGGGTTCGGTGGATTCGTTCGACCACTGCGGCGACTGGTGGACGAAGTCGCATCGCTCCGCCGCAACGAAACAAACGCGGCAGCTTTTCCACCCGCGGAGCCGAGCCCGATTGATCCGCCGGCTCAAGACACTCGACACGACACCGCGCAACATCGGAGCGGCACATGAACCAAGATCCGCGCCAACTACTTTCGCGAGCCGCTTTGAATCTGCCGCGCGATCACGTTCGTACCACGACCAAGCGAACGACGACGACCGCCATGTCGCCGCCCGCGGTCGGAATGCCCGCCGGTGACCACGGCGCCGTTTCCTATCTGCGAGTGAAGGCCGACTTGCATCAACGGTTGCTTTCGGACTTGGATCGTCGCAACCTGATCAACGCGAGTGAGGACCAGTTGGCGGAGGTGGTCGAGGACTTTGTCGATCAGGCGCTTGCTGGACAGGACCTGGCCCTGAACGACATCGAACGACGCCAGATGGTGGATGATCTACTAGAAGAAACGCTGGGCGTCGGACCGCTGGCGCCGCTGCTGGCCGATCCGGCCGTGACCGACGTCTTGGTTAATGGTCCCCAGCGTGTGTTTATCGAACGTTTCGGACGACTCGAGAAAACCGACGTCCGTTTTCGAGATAGCGAACATCTTGTGCGGATCATCCAGCGGATTGCTGCCCGAGTCGGCCGACGGATCGATGAAGGTTCGCCCATGGTCGACGCCCGTCTTCCCGATGGCAGCCGCGTCAACGCTACGTTGCCGCCGGTGACCATCGACGGACCGACACTATCGATTCGCCGATTCGGTCGGCGTCGTCTGCGTCGCGATGATTTGATGGAGTTGGGGATGTTCTCGCCTGCCATGCGTGAACTGATGGAATGGGTTGTTCGAGGCCGCAAGAACATTCTCATCTCGGGCGGCACTGGCTCGGGCAAGTCGACCTTTCTGGGAGCCATCGCCGAGGCAATACCGAACCACGAGCGGATCGTGACGATCGAAGATGCGGCGGAATTGATACTCGATCAAGAGCATGTGGTCCGCATGGAAACACGGCCGCCGAATGTCGAAGGCTTGGGGCGCATAGCCGCTCGCGATCTTGTGATTAACGCGTTGCGCATGAGGCCGGACCGCATCATTGTGGGCGAAGTTCGCGGCGGCGAGGCGCTCGACATGCTGCAAGCCATGAACACGGGCCACGACGGCAGCTTAACCACGATCCACGCAAACAGCCCGCGCGATGCTCTGTCGCGGCTGGAGACGATGGTCCTCATGGCGGGGCTTGATTTACCGTCGCGCGCGATTCGCGAACAGATTGTTTCGGCGATTCAGTTGGTCGTACACATTCGACGTTGTGAGGATGGTGTGCGGCGCGTCCAGAGTCTGGCTGAAATCACTGGCATGGAAGGAGACACGCCGCAACTGCAAGAAGTCTTCGTGTTTCGATCGCGCGGGCGACAAGGCAAGCGGTTGGCAGGTGAGTTCGTGGCAACCGGAATCGTGCCTCGCGTGGTCGAACAGATGCGAGCCGAGAGCTTCGACGTGCCAATGTCGCTGTTCCAGCCGGGAGCTTGAGACGGTGTTGCAGGTGACTTTGTTTTTCGGCTGGCTAACGCTGGTTGCGCTGGTCGCGGCTGGTTGGCGCGGTATGCGTCAACGGGAACTGGCATGGCAACGGCTAGCAGAAGTCGACGGCAGGCTGGCCCCGCAAGACCCTGTCCGCGTCGGCACGCGTCGACTCCATCGCCGTTGGATTTGGGCCCCCTGGGCTTTGGCATTGGCTGTCGCCACCGTCGTGGCGCTCGTGTTCCAGCTTTCCTTGCCCTATGTGGTTGCACTGGGCTTGATGTTTGGCCTGCTGGCGAGCCAGATCGAATCCTTCCTCGCAGCGCGTCATGTCGCCGTCTTGGAAACGCAACTGGCCGATGCCATCGACATCATGATCGGTGCGGTGGGTGCCGGCGCTAGTGTTGGCACGGCAATCGAAGCGGCAATTACGGAATGCCGTTCACCGTTGCGGCCCTATCTGGAAGAAGTCGCCGGACGAATTCGACTGGGGGATGAACCGGCCGAAGTCTTTCGATCTCTAGCTCAGCGAGTTCCGCTGGAGACTTTCCTACTGTTTACTTCCGCACTCTCAGTCCACTGGGAGGTGGGCGGGAAACTCTCGTCGACATTGACAACGGTTGGGAGAACGATACGCGACCGCATCGACATTTCGCGCCGCATTCGCTCAAACACAGCGCAATCCCAGTTCTCGACGCTGGCCATTGTGGGCTTGACCTATTTCATTGCCGTCATTGTCTGGCGTAATGGTCCTGACCAAATGGAGGACTTTGTTCGTTCGCCAATAGGAAGCTGGTTTGTCGCCGGATCGGTTATATTGCAAGCAGTCGGCATTGTGTGGATGAACCTGATTAGCAAGCCCAGGTTCTAAGCGGAGAACACACTATGTATCATATTGCTCTCCCGTTACTCGTCCTAACAGGATTGTTACTTGCCGTTGTTCTGGCATGGCGGTGGATGTGGTTGCAATCCAAAGCGCGCGAGCGTTGGTATCAGACAACCCAGCCTAATTCAACGACCGTTGGCCGTCTTGCCGCGGTTGGAGAAGTTGATCGGATCGGAGGACTTGGACGCTGGCTCTATCGGGCCGGCTTTCGCGGCGGCGCTGCCCCGCAATGGTTCCTCTTGGCAACCGGTTTCTGCATCGGTTTGGGACTGGCAATCGCATTGGCGTTTACCTTTTCGGGTTTGCAGCAATTCATGGAACAGACCGCAGTGTTGGTGCCGGGCGGAGTGGGCGAAACTTTCTTGCCCGTCGTCTGGGTCGCGCCGTGGCTTATATGTGTGATAATCGGCAGCGGTCCGTGGCTCTTCGTACGCCGATCGCGTCGCCAGCGTGTGGAATTGGTCGAGCAGGATTTGCCCTTGGCGTTGGAGTTGCTCTCGACATTGAGCGAAGCGGGGCTTGGGTTCGATGCGGCGCTGACTCGCATTCTCAAAACGCGACTGTCGGGGCGGCCACTGGCAACGGAATTTCAGATGTTCCAGGCGGATTTGTTGGCGGGACGCGCCCGTGTTGAAAGCCTGCGACGACTCTCCACGCGGATCGACCTACCGTCGGTTTCCGTCTTCGTCTCCGCTCTGGTACAAGCCGAGCAACTGGGGATGGGAATCGCGCGCGTATTGCGACAGCAAGCCGACGATGTGCGGGCACGGCGACGCGAACGAGCAATCGCCTTCGCCAACGCCCTACCAACAAAACGCGTTATTCCCTTGGTCGTCTGTTTTCTGCCGGGATTATTCGTCTGGACACTCGGTCCTGCGTTTGTGCAATTGTTCAAAATGGCCGAGACGTTTATCCAGGTGCGGAATTTCTAACAATGAATTTTGGGGGCCAACTACTTGATGCCGACAGTGGTGAGATAATCGTGGCGAACTTAGAGGTCGCGGATACCTTCTGGAAGCGATTCCGAGGGCTGCAATTCCATCGACCACTCGCACCCAACGAAGGTCTGCTCTTAGCTCCCTGTCGCTCGATCCACACTCACTGGATGTGGTTTCCGATCGACGTGGTGATGCTGGATCGCGAGGGCCACATTATCGCCTTCCATCGTGAAATCGTTCCGTGGAAAACATTGCGCGGACCTCATGGTACGCATGCAATTGTCGAGGTCGCGTCGCCGTCGCCAATTGACTGGACGATCAACCGCCGTTTGGTATCGGTACCCGTGCCATGCGCGAGTTGAATTCATCGCCATGTAATCGCATGGCGATTGTTTTGGTGCGCGCGTGTGTTAGTTGAAGTCATGTTGCGCTGCAACTAGTCACTGTTGCGAATAGGCGAGTTTCATGCGGTGTAATGCGCGGCTCACGGCGCTGCCGAGGCGACTTCGGCGTTGACCATTTTCATCTCGTCAAAGAACTCGCGCGGCTCTGGATAGTAGATGTAACAACCGAAAACGCTCATCGCCAGCAAGCCGACCAAAGCGATGCCTCCCAGTTCGGATCCGGGCAGCACGATACCCCAGCGAGCCAAATCCAGCCCCGTTGTTAGAAACATTCCCGTCGCGCACCTGGCGATGATCTCTGCGGCGCGAGCTTCTCGGAAAAAATTCTCCATACCAATGACATCGGGTTTCTGATAGTGTGTTTGGAATGGCGCACAATAGTCGTCAAAGGCATGGGTATGCCCGACGGGCTCCACACCGTGCGGATACAAGCGGTTTGTCGAAACCATAAACCAAGCCAATGACGACCCCGACTGATAGCGCAAACCAGGCGGCTGATTGTTTCCACCCGTAGACACGGCTCATCCAGACGACGAGTCCGATGTTCGCCCCAGCGCCAAGGCCAGCAGCGCGAATGCGGCACCAACCGAGTTGACATGTTGAAACATCGACGCGAGCTGAACCATTGCCGTCATGGGCGCGGCATAAGCTGGAACCGCCATCGCCGACATGAACATCGGAGCTTCGTAGCTATCGTTCAGTTCATCGACCATCGCGAAATTGAGCCGCATTCAGACGACGAAACGCGTCTTGGCTCACAAAGCTTTCGGTGCATCCAGAATCGCCAGGTTATGAGCAACGTAAGCTAAGTATTCCGCAAGGTGAATGCGGAGGGGGCGTCGGGGCATGCTACGTGCCGAGGGCTTCCGCATGGAAAGGTAAAGAGTTAGACCTTTTTAACTGGATTCTAACCTGTCCGCATGACAAGGTTGTGTCAGAGGGATAACGTTGTGGGTGTCTTTCAACCATACTGGTGTGGGAGCCTCACGACGAATGCAAGGTCGGACTGAAAATGGATTGGATCCTGCGTCACTAACAAGAACCATACGAATGCCACTGCTTATGTGATGACAAATCGTGGCGGCGATCCGTCACTGCTGGCGTGAACTCACCGTCAGCGAGTTCGATCGGTTGAAAAGAATTTCCGAAACCATTGCTCGACAGCGAATTCTGACGAGCCTTCGAAGCAAAAGACAACTTGCTACGGCGAGTCGGTGGTCTGGGAACCGGGCGTGTTCGAGGTGTCGTGCGTTGTTGGCTCGCGCCAGAATCGTTGGTAGTAGTGGGGCAGTTGCGGGCCGCTTTCATCGAAATCCAAACGGCCACCGACTTGGACGTTCCATTCGTACCAGCTTCCCATGCGGCGAATGCTGACTTTTGCACCATATTCGCCCCAGCCCAATAGGCCGGGTTGAACGAGCAGACTCAAGCGACCGCTTTGCGGGCCCAGGGAAAAGACCGGGACGTTGAGCCGTGCGAGCTTCTGACTTTGTGACGACGGGATCGCGGCGTCCAATTTGGTCCACAGCTCATGCTCCAGCTCGCGGCGTTTGTCTTCGGGCATTGGTTCAATCGTGGTAACTTGATAATCCCCGTTCACGGTCATTGTGCGATGCTCTGATTCCCAATCCAAATACTTTTCGTACATCGCGGCTAGCGCTTCATTGGCAGCTTGATGCTGGGCGGGTGTTAGGCCCAACGTATTGGCGAAGCTGGCGCGAAACTGGGGACCGTCATTTGTGAAGATGATGTTCCCCGTGCCGAGTTCCGAAAACTCCTGCGATGTGGATACATCCTCACGTTCGGCCGGCGCATAATCGGCCGGGGATCCTTGATCAAGCGTGTCCGTGCTGAAGCCAACGGCGCCGATCACAGCGAGTGCCACGACACTGATGGGACAACACAACAACACGCATAGGGCCGCGACGCCCCACCATACACCGGCGGGACGGCGTTTGGGCGGAAGAACGGCCTTGCCGCGCGACGGTTGGCTCGAATCATCATATTCGCACGCCTCGACAACCGACCGTCGCGACATCGCGACTAGCAAGAGCACGTTGTACAACAGGCCGAACGCGAGCATCCCTCCCACTAACGCCAAGGCACTCGGCACGGCAACTTCGGCCGGGAATTCAGCGTCGCCTCGCATGGCGTCTTGCAGGATGGGCAGACCCGTATAAGCCATCACAAAAGGCAGCTCGACCAGAAACGAACCGAGCATCACAATGGCCGACCAAAGTGTGAGTCGCCGCGCCCAGGCCCGCCAGGACAGCAAGCCGATTCCGCCCAGGATTAACGCGACACTTGTAAAGTAACCGATCAATTGGCTGATCGGATTCCAGAACTGATAGACCATACTATTAGCGGCGATCTGATCCAAAGAATCATTCGGATCGAGCGGTCTTACTAAGTCGACCGAGATTAAGACGAGGCTAAGCAGTCCGATCACAATATTGAAGATCGCCAACAAGGGAATGAAGAACGGTTTGGCCGGCGGCTCACTGGATTTCTCATCCCTATCTCCTTTCTTTCGGTTTGGCGAGGCGGTGCTGACGACGATCATGGTTGTTAATAACACAAGTGCCGTGGCGAACATACAGGTTCCGCGGAACCAAAGATCCTGGGCCGCGAATTGCAGAAGTCCCAGGGGACCGCCTCGCATAAGTTCGACGGCCCGCGTCTCATGGTCCATTGGTCCATACACATAGTATCCAAACGCTCCGCCGCCATACGCATATTGCCCGATGGCACAGCCGCCGATCGCCACGTCGCCGATGGCGAGTCCGCCGATGGATAATCCGCCTCCGATGGCCGCGCCGCCGATCGCCAACAGCAGACCGCTGGCCAGACCTCCCAACGAGATCAATCCGGCCGAGACGCCACCGAGCGTGATGCCGCCGCAAGCGACGCCGCCCATGGCAACGCCGCCCAGCGCCACGTCGCCGATGGCAATCACGCCGCGAGCCACGCGTTTGCGTCCCGTGCGGGGATCGATTCCCGTGGCGATGTGAACCAGCGGCACGCCAAACCATTCGGCCTCGCTTCGCCACTCGCGACCGTGCCCCGCCAAGATTCGTACCGGCACGCCCGAGATCGTCTCGACATCGGTCTTCACTTCGCCCGCACGCTGATACCGCCGGTCCGGCTCCTTGGCCAAAGTTCGCAGCACCACTTGATCCAACCGCGCGTCGACTCGGGCCTTCTTCGACGGCGGATCGAAGCTGCCCAGCGGCAACTCGCCCGTCAGCAGCTCGTAAAACACCACGCCCAGCGAATAGATGTCCGCCCGATGATCGACGGCCCGCGAGCCTTCCATCTGCTCCGGGGCCATGTATCGCGGCGTCCCCATCACTTGATGCGTATGCGTTAGATACTCGTCGTCGGCCGGTTGCCGCAGCAGCTTGGCCAAACCGAAATCGGCCACCTTCACGCGGCCGCGCGTGTCGAGCAGCACGTTCTCAGGTTTGATGTCCCGATGCACGACGCCCTCGTCATGAGCGAACTGCAGAGCCTCGCAAATCTGCGGCACCACGGCCAACGCCTGCGACGGAGTCAGCGTCTTGGCCACGATCGCTTCGCGCAGATTCACGCCGTCCACATATTCCATCAGCAGATAGAAGTAGCCGCCGCTGTTGCCCGAATCGTAGACGGCCACGATGTTCGGATGGCTGAGCCGCGCGAGCGCCCGGGCCTCGCGCGAAAATCGCTCGGCGAACGAGGGATCGCGAGCGGTCGACGGCAAAATCTTGGAGCCGCCACGAGCCGATCCAGGCGAGTTGTCGAGCCTCTGCAGGACCGCTCCCGTCCGCCGCGCCAATCAGGTCCAGAATCTCAAGCTGCGGGAAGTGCGGCTGCAGGTCGTGCGGTTTCGGCGGTACGAAACGCGCGCCGGCGTGGTCGAGCGAGCTTCGGTGGTCCAGCGGATCGGTTCCGGCATCGGCGTCGGTAGCCATCGCCAATTGCATCACGTATCGCGGGCAACCTGCGGTGATGTCGGGTGGCAGGGAGGCCGCCGCGGGGCAGGATTCGGATGATTCATGGCACGAGTTTCTCCGTCGGCTCGGGTTGCGATCCGCCGTACTTGGCCGACCGCATCGAAAGAGCCGTGCCAAGTGAGCACCACGGCGTGGCGGCCTGTCGCCCGACACGATCTGCGGCAACTCTGGGCTTGTAAACTGGTAACCTGTATTTCGGGAAAGGTTACAAAGGAAGTTTCGGCGGCGAGCAGAATGCTGATGGGTTGCCGCGGATAGTTTCTCCAATCGAGTCCGAGATGGGTCGCACGCACAGGATGGCCATGCTACGTCGGCGCTTTCGGATCGGAGCCAATCGCCCAAGCTGACCGTTCGTCAACGGAAGTCGTTCGTGGCAACTGCGTCGCTCTGTCGGTGTTCGTGGAGTTCGACCAACCACCGGACGCGTGCGGATCCAGTTTTGCGGATGGCATCAGCGGCTGCCAGTGCCAGTCGCAATTCTGAAGCACGCATACCATATTGGTTTGTGCCAGTCGCAATTTCGCGACACGCACTAACTAGCTGTTTGGAAACCAGTTGCGATTCAATTTTTGGCCAACGGCCTTTACACCGTAGCCTGGGGCAAACGCCCCAGGAACTTAGGCAAACGTGGTGGTCGGCTGAAGGTCATTTTCATGATTTGTTGATGATTATGGCCTTCAGCCAAAGGCAGTGATCAACTGACTCCGGGCGTTGCCCTGCGGCCATGATGCCGGCCTTCACAAAATTAATCGGCGGAAAATTGAACGGTGATGCCGCATGGTACGGCCGCCAGAAGGTGTTGCTGTTCCACCGTTCATGGCTCCGGGCCTGCGACGCTTGGTCGCGATCGTCCGCAATGCCGGCACGCAGCATAGCCAGCTTCCGCGCGGCTGTCGCGTCCAGATATCTTGGGCGAAGCGAATGGCGCTGGGCATCGGCCTGCAGCAACTCTTCGACGTCCCCGCTGATTTGCAGGCGCAGTGAGCTGCTGCTTCCACGGCCTCCTTCACTATCACCGCCAGCTCTTCAGCGATCTACGGTACGCGCCGTCGCCGCGCGGCTCGCCAGCCAAATACGCCTCGGCTGCCGAACAACGGCTGTTTCCCTGTTGATCGCACTCCGTCACGCAGCCGATCCGCGAAGCGCTCAGCAGCGTCATGGCCCACCGCCGCTCGAAAGTTCGCTCGGCTGTCGGTCGTCGGCCGGCTCCCATTGATACCGGGATTCGGCCGAGGCGTAGTCGATCGACAACGGCGTGCGGTCGCCGCCCCGCTTTGCCGCCGAGCGTCTCGCCATTGATTGGCCAGAAAGTGGTTCAAGGACGCCAACAGGAACGAGCGGAATCGGCCGCGGTCGTAGCGTCGCCGCTCGCAAGCGTTCCTTTTCCAGCAGCTCGGCGAAGAACGCCTGCGTCAAATCCTGGGCTTCGGCCGACGCGATGCCTCGGCGGGCGGATGTAGGCGTACAAAGATACCAGTACGGGGCTTGCACAGTTCGGCCAACGCCCGCCGCGATCCGAACCGTTGCCCGCCGCCACGACCAAACTCCAGTGCGTGGTGGCGAACTGCCGAGCGGCTTGCGGCGGATGGCTGATTCGGGTCGAGGCGTTTTCATTGGGTTGGCGGCGGAGGTGGTTTTTTCGGACGAGCGGCACGTAAGAGCATACGAGCACGCATAAAGCAAGTGAGTGGGTCGGTGAGTTTCGTACACACCCGCTGGGCGCGTCGTGCTTATGTTGATCTGTTGCGCGTTGTGCGCGGGTCTCCCGACCCCGCACATTCGATCGACCGCAGGTCTCCTGCCTCTTCAAAGCCGGGAGACCTGCGGTCGGCGGTTTCGGCGAGGTCGGGAGACCTTCGCCGAGCGCGTGTAAAAACATACGAGCACGCAGCGCAAGCAAGTGAGTGAGTGAGCGAGTGGGTGAGTTGCCGACACACTCGCTGGCGCTTCGTGCTTGTATTTTGATCTGCCGGTCGCCTGACGATTCACCACTTTGGCTTTGCAGCATAATCGAGAGAGTCATTCGTTGCGTTCGGCGCGAAGCTTTGCCGTTTGGCCGGATCGTATCGCGGGTCGGTGAAAAAAGTGCGAACTCGGCGGCGGCGGCGAAGCAGGGCGACATGCCGATCCAAGGGCGGCCTTGTCGACACCTTTTCCCCGGCAGCCCAGCGGCCGACGGTTGTCCGAACCGGTTGTCAGCTCTTGGCTTGCCGCGACTGGCCCGGTTGCGACTGTCGGTCGATGCGAACCGCGTTATGTTGGGACACTCGCCGGCAACGAGTGCCCACGCGACGATTTGCGTCCGCCCGGCCTCGTAGAACTTTGCCGCCGCCCGGCGCATAGCAACGAGATGTTGCCCGGATTCGCCGCGTGCCGATCGCCCACCGTTTTTCACCCGCTCACAGGATTACACCGCATGGAAGACTCCGCGTTTGACAACATGATTGACGAATCGCTGGACTCGATCGAAGAAATGACCGACTCGCCCGAGCAACCGATCGACGGGCCAAACCAGCCGATCGACGGGCTCGACGACCCGGCTTTGATTGCCGAATTGGACGAGACTTCGCAGCCCTATGTCGGCCGCTGGAACCAATTGGTCAGCACCACGAACTGGGAGAAGGGGGCGATCATCTTGCAGTGGCGCGAGGCGTTGATCGCCGCCGATGCTCCGGTCGCCGAGTACTCCGACGAGGCTTGGGCGCGACGCGTGGGCGGCGTGACCGGCCAGCACGTCGGACGGTTGCGTCGCGTGTATCAGCGGTTCGGCTCGGTCAGCGCGACTTACGAAGGACTGTACTGGAGCCATTTCCAGGCGGCTTTGGATTGGGAAGACGCCGAGATGTGGCTCGAAGGCGCCGTGCAATCGAATTGGTCGGTGTCGCAGATGCGCCGCCAGCGCTGGGAGACCGTGGACGGCGGGTCGACGCCGGCGCCGGACGACAACGAGATTGTGTCGGGCGAACTGGACGAGGATTTCGAGCCGGCGTTGAACGAGCAGCCGGGCTCGCGGACGTTGACGCCGTCGTATGGCGAAGTGCAAAGCGGCCCGCTGCCCGAAGGCCCGGATTTCGGCGACGAGGACGGCAGCGAACCGGCCGCCAAGGTCGCTCGCCGCGATTCCGACAGCGCCGCGATTGCCAGCGACGACGAGGACGAATCGGTCACGTTCGTGCGGCCGTTCGAGAACTTGAGCGAGCTGCCCGATGATCTGGCCGAAGCGTTCGAGCACTTCAAGCTGGCGATCTTGCGTCACAAGCTGGATGGCTGGAAAGAGATCTCGCGCGATGATCTGCTGGCCAGCCTCGACGCACTGAAGGAACTGGCCATGGCGCCGTCGTCGGAAGAGTCGCCGTTCTAGCTTCGCCGGCCGACGCGGGCGAAAACAATCGAACACAAACTCGGGCCTCGTCCGCACGGCGAGGCCCATTTCTTTTCATTAAGGCGTCGGCGACTTGGCCGCGGCCGCGAGATCGGCCAGCCGCGACTGGACAAAGTCGCGAATCTCGTCACGCACGCGGCGATAGTGCTGTAGCGCTTCTTCTTCGGTCGCCGCCGTCTTGGCCAGCTTGGGCGGATCGTCGAAGCCAACGTGAACCACTTTGGCTCGCGAGAGAAACGTCGGGCAGTGTTCGTCGGCGTGGCCGCAGACCGTGATGACCAAGTCGAGCGGCACTCCGGCCAGCGAATCGGCCAGCTTCGACGATTGCCCCGTGATATCGACGCCCGCCTCTTGCATCACGCGAACCGCGTTGGGGTTCATGCCGTGCGCTTCGATGCCGGCCGAATACGCTTCGATCGCATCGCCCAACAGATGCCGCGCCCAGCCTTCGGCCATCTGGCTGCGACAGGAATTGCCGGTGCAGAGAAACAAGACGTGCGTTTTGGACATGGGGCGATCCTATACAGCAAGCGTGAGCGTGGACGGCTTCATTCTTCTCATAAAGCCATCGTCGCCGACGGCTTGGCGACCACGATACTCGCCGCTGCCGCTGTTCGCCAATCGTGCTTGCCAAGTCCACGAGGCACGGCGTTCAAATTCACGAAGCCTTCACGAAACCCCTGGGCGACTTCTCACGCGACGCTAACGTCAAGTTAACGATTGGGTCACTTGATCTTTAACTGCGTGCATCACACTGGCGACCGAAACGAATGAGAAACACCCGCCTGTGCCCGATTCCCGCCCTGGCACTCCAACAGGAAATAAGTGACCCACATGAGTCATACGTCGTCACGCGAAAAGAGTTCAGCGGACCGACCGCGAAAAGTCTCTGGCGGTTTTACGCTGGTCGAGTTGTTGGTGGTCATTTCCATTATTGGGATGTTAGTCGCCATTCTCTTGCCGGCCGTTCATCTGGCTCGGGAATCCGGGCGCAAGGCAGTTTGCGGCAGCAATCTGAGGCAGTTCGGGATTGGTTTGGCCGCTCACGCGGAACTCAAGAACGGACAGTTCTGCACCGGGGCCTTTGATTGGCAACGAGACGGCTGTGTCACCGAAATTGGATGGGTTGCCGATCTGGTAAACATGGAAGTTCCCGTGGGCGAGATGCTGTGCCCGTCCAGTCCGGCACAGGTGAGTGAGGCGTTGAACAATATGTTTAACGCCGATATGTCGACGATGCCAGAACCGAGTCCTTGCAATATCCCTTATTACGGCGATACCGGAACGCTAGCGCCGGATGGGACTCCGATTCTAAACGCCTGTCGCAAGCTGTTGAACGGCGCGGCGACTTATACACCCGGCAGCGAAGCCCGCCGGAAGTTTATCGAAGACGAAATCTACAACCGCCATTACAACACCAACTACACCGCCAGTTGGTTCTTAGTTCGGTCCGGCGTAACCCTGACCACGGATGGCAATTTGCACCCGCAGATCAGCGGCTGCGGATCGGATTTGCGAAGTCGCAATTCCACACTGGGCCCATTGAATCAGAATCGACTGGGCCGTTCGGTGATGGGGGCCAGTTTCGTGCCGCTGTTAGGCGACGGCACGACCAATGGCATTCTCGCTCAGCAATTGGGAGATGTGGTATCGGGAGAAATGGTTTCGCTCTCGTTCACGCAAGGCCCCGTGCTCAAGGCGACCTTGACGGTGCCGTCGGGATTCTCAAGCCCGACGCCCAAGAGTACGTGGTGGGCCGTATGGAACAATAACACGCTGCAAGACTATCGCGGCTTCGCGCCATTGCACCGTGGCACGGTCAATATCCTGTTCGCCGATGGCAGCGTCCGCAATTTTTCGGACACCAATGGCGACGGTTATCTAAACAATGGATTCCCGGCTAGCGCCGCTTCCGGATTCGCGTCCGACAAGGTCGAAGTCACGCTCGACCAAATGGAAAGCCAATGGTCGCTCGCCGATAAGGTCCGCTTCTAGGGCAGATTCGATTCTTAGCTGACTGGCCGAAACGGTTAGAAAGGGGGTGCAAGAGAGATTCGACCGACGAGTGGAATCGAAGCAAGACAAGTTGAAGCAACTCGAGTCGAACGAAGCACAGTATCAATGAAAACCGCCGCGTGAGTGAGACGCGGCGGCGAGGCGACGAAGGTCGCTTGAGTTCAGTGGCTGAATGGTACACCCACGAGGGGCAGTTAGTCAACACACAATATTAACCGCCCCGACACATTTCCCATTTTCGTTTTTTGGAGTTTGAACAATGAAGGTTCGTAAGTCTGGTTTTACGCTGATCGAGCTGTTGGTGGTGATCGCCATCATCGGTATCTTGATCGCCCTGCTGTTGCCCGCCGTCTCGCGCGCTCGCGAAGCGGCTCGAAATTCACAATGCAAGAACAACCTGCGCCAAATTGGTTTGGCGATGCATATGTTTGCGGAGAAGGATCCTCAGGGCCGCTTCTGCAGTGGCGCTTGGGACAATACCCGCGATGGCTGTATGGATACCTGGGGTTGGGTTGCCGATATCGTCAATATCAACGCGGCCAATGGTCAAGAGCAACTCTGTCCGTCGAACCCGCTGCGGGGACCGGAAAAGCTGAACGACTTCCTAGGAAAGTCAACCGCCAGCACCTCGGCGTCAGCTGCACCCGTCGAACGCCAGAACGATGGCATCTGCGGCGCGGCTGACTGGAACGGGATCACCGTATCCGGTGCCGTCTATGGCGGATCCGCAGCCAATACGGACGCTCGCGCAGAACTGACCGCGCGTTACCTGATCGCCAACGGTTATAACACGAACTACGCCGCTGGTTGGCACCTCGTTCGTAGCGGCCCAAAGGTTTCTTACAACGGAACGGAGATCGTAACCCAAGGTGTAACCTCGGGCACGAACAAAGGCTTAAAGGATCTCGGTAACGCGGTCGGACCGCTTCGTCAACGTCTGTTGGAGACTGGGCCTGTCGTCGCGTCGAACGTCGCTCTACTCGGCGATGGAGCTCCTGGTGATATTCACGAGGCCGTATTGGCTCAGGATCTGAAGTATGGCATGTCCGGCTTTCAAAACTATGGCAACAATGGCGAGCACCGCGAGTTTATGGTGGCTGGTGAGTTGCTGTGCGAAGCTTTTAACGACGGGCCGGCGTTTTACAATGGATCCGACCGGATCGAACTGATGAATCCGGCCGGAACGACCTTGGCGAGTCAGATCGAAGTCGAATTGACCAAGGCGCAAATCATCCCTACCGCAGCTAATGGCACATTCTTGCAAGACACGCGTGACTGGTACGCCGCTCACGGCGGCGGCAAGAATGGCTCGGTCAACATTCTCATGGCGGATGGAAGCGTAAAGCAGTTCACGGATCTGAATAACGACAAGTTCCTGAACCCTGGCTTTCCCGTCGCAACTGGCTTGACAGAAAGCGACTATGCCGAAATCGGATACCGTGACGGTACTATTGAGTTGCCGCCGACGGAAATCTTCAACGGCATCTTCCTGCAGAACTTCCAGAAGCACCACAAGTTTGAAGCCAACTAGTCGTGCGAGATTGACGACGTTGCAGGCGTTTTCAGTTAAGGGGCGGGTGGCCTCGGCAGCCATCCGCCCCCTTGCGATATGATCTCGCCCTAAGAAATAATTGTCCGAAGAAAAGGTATTCACACCGTGCACAGGTTAATGGTTTGGGCCGTTGCTTTCTTTCTTCTCGTCGCTGTTGTTTCCAATGTTCTAATTGGCAGTACGGAGTTTGTGTTTCACCATCCTTCGCAACCAGCAGGCATTCGTTTTGTGTCCCAGAATGGGCGGGTCGTCGCGCAGACTCTACCCGTTGTGCCTGAACAGCTTTCAGGCGGTACAAATAACCACATCGCAACAGCTAGGACTGCCCCGGCAAGCCGGTCTTCGCATCCCCAAGCCGTTGCGGAGGTCACTCGATTTCACTTTGGGACACTCAACCCGAATGCCGTGGCTACTCATACATTTAGCGTTCGCAACGAAGGCGACGCCCCGCTTCGATTGAAGGCTGGAGAAACCACATGCAAATGCACGCTGAGCGAGGTCGCGGCTCATGAAATCGAACCGGGCGAAGTTGGCGAAGTTACGCTGGAATGGACGACACCGGATCACAGCACCTATTTCGGACACAGCGCAACGGTCTACACGAACGACCCACATCTTCCCGAATTGACATTTCATATTGAAGGGAAAGTGCGCGTCTTGTTCGCGACGAAGCCTGAACAGGGAGTGATTCTTCATGATTTAGTACCGGGACGTGAGAAGGAAGTCGACGTTTTGCTTTATAGTGAGATCTGGGAGGCGTTCTCCGTTACTGATGTACAACTGATCGATCTCCCAGAATTTGGATGGGAGATTATTCACGATTCAAGCCAATCATTCGGAGACGCAATTCGGTCCTCGGCAACGTTGAAGATTGTCGCCCCGCCCATGCCGGCAAGCGGCAGGTCGGTAAACGGACGGGTGCGTCTGACCGTGCTGCCGGTAGCTCCCAATGAGACTGGTTCGACGGAACCGTGGCACGTCGAGATACCCGTACGTGCCAGTGCGGCGGGGCGACTCACGGTCTACGGGGAGGCGATCGATGCCAACGGGGTCGTAGATCTCGGAAGAATTGCAGAGGGAGATGGAGCTGAGGCATCGCTCACGGTAAAAGTACGAGACGAAGCACCCGCCTTGGATGCAGTGCGCGTCCGTACGTTTCCCAGCTTTCTGCAGGCTTCATTCGCGCCACACAAAACAGGCGGCGCGATGGGTCTTTACCGACTGGAGATCAAGGTACCGCCTAATGCTCCGCCCTGCTCCTACAGCGAAGCAACGCCGGGAGAAGTCCTCGTGGAATTCGATCATGCGAGGATCCAATCTCTCCGCCTCAAGATTACATTCTCCGTAATGAAGTGAAGTTACTCGAATTGGGGCGAGCAACCGCATTTGCGTGCTTTTCGTTAATACCCCATTAAGCTTGTGTGAACATTGGCAGTGCGGGACGGATGGCAATTCGTTTCTTCATTATGCTGGCGGTCGTTTAGTGAGCCCGCGCGAGCGAGTTGTTCGCGAAGCGCGGCTCGATTAGTGATCCAAGCTTGTGTCTTGACAGCATGCGTTTAGACGGCGGCCTCGGGAATTCGACGATGCCATACAATAATGGCCACGTCTCCTTCGCCACGAGCGTCGTGGGCTGATGCACGATGGGTCACTCGCGCCCGTTCATCCATCTCGTGTCCCACATGATGTTTTCATGATTAGCAAAACCCCCGTTGGATTCGATCCTTATCGTATGTGGTTGGAGATTAAGACTCCGCGACGGCCGCCGAATCCTTATGAGTTGTTGATGATTGAACCGGGTGAGGTGCCGCCGAGCGAGGTGGAGGCGGCGGCGGCTCGGCAGCGGCGGTCGCTGTCGCGGTTTCGTAGCAACGGCGACGCGAATTTGCTGCAGTCGCTAGGGAACGAGATCGATCGGGCTCGCGAGACGCTGTTGAATCGAGATTCCAAGGCTCAGTTGGATTCCACATTACGCGCCGAGGGCGTTTCGGTGGGTCGGACTAACGGCAATGGCCACGGCCGTGCGTCGCATCCGAGCGGCCCGTCGTCCGCGAACGCTTGTTTGAGTTGCGGCGCCGGCAACGAAGAGTTCAGCAAGTTCTGCGCGTCGTGTGGTTCGCCACTGTTTCGTCGCTGTCCGCAATGTGAAAAGGAAATCACGCTGTCGGTGCGGTTCTGTGTCGGTTGCGGGCATAACTTGGCCGCGTTGGATGCCGATCGGGTTCAGCGAATTCAAGAAGCGATCGAACAAGGTTGGAAGCTGCATGATGCGTTCGAGCTGACGAAAGCGATTGCGTTCGTTCGCGCGGTCGAGGGCGCCGGCGATCCGTTGCTAAAGTCGCCGTACTCGGAGGCCATGCGGCTGGCCGAGCAATGGACGTCCGAGCTGGAACAATGGAAAGCGCGCGACGGCGTGGCGGTGCAGCGGAGCGCGATGCTGATCGAAACGCATCGTTACGCGGAGGTCGCGGCGGTTGCGGACGAGATCCCCGAACCGCTTCGTTCGGCCGAGCTGAAGCGGTTGGCGGCGGACGCGGCCGGCAAGGCTCAGGTCACGAACGCCTTGATGAAAGAGATCCGCGAGGCGGTGGCCAAGGACGACGCGCTGGATATTCTGTCGCGCATCGAGAACTTCCTGGCGCTTCATCCAACCAACGATCGAGTTCGCGCGATCGGCGACCAAGTGCGGGAGAAGATCATCCGCAAGGCCAAGCGTCGGTTGGCCAAGCACGCCTATGACGAAGCGTTGGAAAAGCTGTGGCTGATCCCGCCCTCGATGCAGGACGAATCGGTTGCGAAGCTGATCGAATCGGCGACCGAGTTGGCTCATCTGGAACGAGCAATCCGGCGAGCCGCGGTGGTCGACGACAACCTGATCGCTCTGGGCGAGAAGCTTTGCAAGCTGGCCCCGGACAATGAGCATGCCAAACAGATGTTAGAGCGGATGAATCGGCGGCGTCCGAAGCGACCGTCGGATTCGCGGCTTCACTTGCGCGACTGGGCGACGCCGCCCGAAGCGTCGCCGTTCGGTTGCGAAGTGGTATGGCTGGCCGCGCCCACAGCCTTTGCCGCTCAGAGTCAAGTGTCGTTGGAAACTTTGCACACACATCCCGGACGGTTCTTTGTGGCAATCGGTCTGGCGCTGCAAGGCGTGAAGAAGACCGCGACCGCGATCAATTTGCTGTCGGGGGAAAAGAAGGCCGGTTTGCTGGGGAAGCTCGGCGCGTTGCGCGGTCCCAAGAACAAGATCGCGTGGGGCATCGACTTGGGCGGTTCGGCTTTGAAAGCCGTGAAGCTGTCGTTCGACGCGAAGACGGAAGAGGTTCACTTCGAGGCCATCGAGCACATCCCTTATCCGCGATTGCTGGGCGATCCCGAGGCCGAGACGCGTCGCGGCGAAATGATGGAAGAAGCTCTACGAGAGCTGATGTCGCGTCATGACCTGAAGGACACAGTTATCTGTGCGAACCTACCAGGTCAGCGTGTGTTAGGGCGGTTCTTCCAGATTCCCGATACGAAGAAACGAAAGCTGACCGACGCGATCCTTTATGAGATGCGGCACCAAATCCCCGTGCCATTAGAAGAGTTGTATTACGGTTATGAGACGACGCCGGTCGTGGCCGACTTGGGCGGCGACGTTCACCGCGTCACGGTGGTGGCGGCGAAGCAGTGGGACGCCAAGAATCGCATGGCGACGTTCGCGGCCGTCGAGCTGGATCCGGATGTGATGCAAAGCGACTGCTTGGCGCTGCACAACTTCGCGTTGGCCGAAGGGCTGATCGCCGGGCTGCCCGAAGAATCGAAGAAGAAGAAAAAGGACGACGAGCCTCCGGCCGAAGACCGCGAGGCGATAGCGATCGTGGATGTCGGTTCGGACGCCGTGAATATCGTGGTCAGCACGCCGCGGCAAGTGTGGTTCCGCACCTTGGCGACGGGCGGAAACACGCTTACGAAATCGTTGGTCAAGCAGTTCAATCTGACCTTTCGGCAAGCCCAGAAGCTGAAGCACGCGCCCACCAAAGCGCCGCGAGTCTATAAATACTTCGCGGCCGTCGAAGGCGAATATGACGAGCTGGCGAGCGAGCTGCAGCGGTCGTTCGCCGCGTTCGCCAAGGACCATCCGCGTTGTCGCATCACGAAGCTGTATGTTTGCGGCGGGGGCGCGGAAGCTTGCGGATTGTTGTCGCGATTGCGCGGGATCGGCTTGACGGACGCCGTGCAGGAGTAGCCGCGGTAGTCGTGGCGCTATAATGCGTTGTCATTGACGGGACCAACGCATTCCTCCTAGACGCGCCGAGCACCCCACGCATGCCTCACGATAAACCGCAAAATCTCCAGCAGCTTCGCGAAAGCGGCTGGGTCAGCAAAACCGTAAAGCAAGAGATTCGCGACAACCTCCAGCGGCTGTTGGCCGCTGGCGACGAGCTGTATCCCGGCATCGTCGGTTATGAGGACACGGTGATTCCCGAGGTCAACATCGCGTTGCTTTCGGGGCACGACATGTTGTTTCTGGGCGAAAAGGGGCAGGCCAAGAGCCGCCTGATGCGTTCGCTCGTCCGGTTTCTCGACCCCGAGATTCCCTACATCGATCTGCCGGCGGCGCCGTTTCACGAAGACCCGTATCGCCCGCTCAGCGGCGTCTGTCGCCAGTTCGTGGCCAGCCGCCCGGAGCACGAAATCCCGATCGCTTGGTGGCCGCGCGAGGACCGTTACGCCGAGCGATTGTCGCCGGGCACCAAGTTCGCCGATCTGATTGGCGAGATCGATCCGGCCAAGCTCGCCGGCGGCACCAGCATGTCGGCCGAGGAGTCGCTGCACTTTGGTTTGGTGCCGCGGCTGCATCGCGGCATCTTTGCGATGAACGAGTTGCCCGAGTTGGACGAGTTGGTTCAAGTCGGGCTGTTCAACATCTTGGAAGAACGCGACGTGCAGATTCGCGGCTTTCCGATTCGTTTCGATATTGATGTGCTGATTCTGTTCTCGGCGAATCCGTCGACTTATAACCGTAGCGGCAAGGTGATCCCGCAGCTCAAGGACCGCATCGGCTCGGTGATCCACACGCACTATCCGCGTTCGCGCGAACTGGGCGTGCAGATCATGGAGCAGGAAGCCGGACTGGACCTTGGCGGCGATTGGCCGGTGGTCGTGCCTTATTTCATGCGCGAGATCGTCGAGCAGATTACGGTGCAAGCGCGGCAGTCGCGTTATATCGACCATCAATCGGGCGTGAGCGCTCGGTTCAGCATCGCCAACTATCGCACGATGGTCGCCAGCGCTCGGCAGCGAGCCATTGTGTTGGGCGAACGTCCGGCCGTGCCGCGCATCAGCGACCTCGGGCATCTGTATTCGTCGTCGCTGGGCAAGCTGGAATTGGACATGATGGGCAGCCATCAGATGAGCGAACGGCAAGTGCTGGACGCCGTGATCGCCGAAGCGATTCGCACGGTGTTCGAGGAGTATGTGGATCGCCACGGTATGCAGGAGATCGCCGAGATTTTCTCGAAGGGCGTGAAGATCGAGGTGGGCGATATGTTGCCGTCGTCGCATTACGCCGACCGACTGAAGCGCGTGCCGCCGATTTGGGATAAGGCGTTCGAGGTGAACGCGGCCGAGGATCCGGCGGTGCGGGCTTCGTGCGTCGAGTTCGTGTTGGCGGGGCTGTACGCGATGGATCGTATCTCGCGGGCTCAGCAGCACGGGCGGATTAGTTATGAGATTGAGTGAGATTACTCGGCAGGAGCCTCGTGCTCCCGGCGGCGATTTGGCCAAATGTTTGACTTCGCTGGTTGCGACCCGTATTCTCAATCGCGCGCAAGTTTCGTTCACCGTCTCCCCGTTTTGAAAGGAATTTCGGATGTCGCAACGTCAACGTTCGTCGTCGTGCCCCGACTGTTCATCGTCTGTTGATCGTCGTCAGTTTTTGGCCACGTCGGCCTCGGTCGCCGTCGCCGCCGCGGCTTTGCCCGCGATCTTGCCGAGCCGATCGGCTTGGGCCGCGCCGACTCCGAAGAGCGCCGCCGAGAATTCCGTGCGACATCTGTACGATTCGTTAAACGACGAACAGAAGAAGATCGTCGCCCTGCCGCTGGACGATCAGCGTCGCCGCACGATCAACGCCAACTGGCACATCACCGAAGCTCGCATCGGCCAATTCACGGCCGATCAACAGGCGATCATCAAGGAAATCGTGAAGGGCTGCACGTCCGAAGACGGCTACGAGCGATTCCTCAAGCAGATGCAGGACGACAACAAAGGGATCAAGAACTACTCGATCGCGTTGTTTGGCAATCCGCACGAAGAGCAGTTCGAGTTTGAATTGACCGGCCGCCATCTGACGTTGCGAGCCGACGGAAATACGCTGGGCGGCATGGCTTTCGGCGGCCCGATCGTTTACGGCCATGGAGCTCGCGGCAACAGCGACAAGAATCTGTTCGTGTATCAGACGAAGCAAGTGAACAAGGTGTTCGAGATGCTGGATCCGAAGCAGCGCGAGCAAGCGTTGCTGGAGAAGGCGCCGCACGAGTCGTCGGTCCAGTTCGAAAAGGAAGGCCGTCCGTTGCCGGGGATCGGCGGCAAGGAGTTGTCGAGCGATCAGAAGGATCAGTTGGCCGCGTCGTTGCGGGCGGTCATGCAGCCGTATCGCCAGGAGGACGTGGACGAGGTGATGGAGATCCTGGAGTCGGGCGGCGGTCTGGATTCGCTGCACTTGTCGTTCTATCGCACGGGCGATTTGGACGAGGATCAAGTGTGGGACATCTGGCGGTTGGAGAGCCCGACGGTGGTTTGCCATTTCCGCGGCGCTCCGCACGTGCACGCGTACATCAACATCGCCAAGCGGGCTTAAGCCCCGCCGCCCAGAAGCCTCAGTGCGTTGAAGCGGTTTCGGCGGTAATCCAACTTTTGAAGGCGGTCTTCGGGCCGCCTTCTTTTTTTGCGCCGCTTCGTTCACGCTCGTGGGCTCATTCCGCCGCGTCGGAGTCTTTGGAGTGCTCCGCCTTGTCGGAGCTTTCTTTCGGCTATCGCCCAAGCCGTTGCCATCGAATCCGAGCGGACTCGCTTCGAGAAGTCCCATCGCCGCGATTTGGGCGATGTAATGCGAGCGGCAGATGAGAATGCACCCATTGGGACGCTGCCAGCGTCCACCACGTGGCCAGTGCTGGCAGCGTCCGCCACGTGGCAGATGCTGCCAGCATCGGCAGGTAAGCATTTCGCTGCCGATCGCCTTACTCACTCACTCCTGCTCACTCACTCGCTCACTCGCTTGCGCGTCGTGCTCGTATTTGGGCAAATTGAGATCTGGCGGTCGCCCAAGCGGTGATTTGGAGACTGTAAGCCGGGATTTGGCGACCATAATCGCCGATTTGGACGCTGTGTCTGGCGATTTGGACGCGGCGCGAGCATTTGGGGACTGCGCGCCCAGCGTTTGGGCGATGTAAATGAGCGTTTGGACGCTGCGCCCGGCGATTTGGACGATGTAAGACAGCGTTTGGGCGATGCTGCGCCGCGATTTGGACAGCGGAGACGGTCTTTGGACAGCGCGACGTGTCATTTTGACCGTGCAAGCGAGCGTTTGGACGCCGCGCGCGAGCATTTGGACGCTGTAAATGGCGTTTGGAGAGTGCGCCAGCGTTTGGGCTCTGCAAACATCGTTTGGACGCTGCGCCCCAACGTTTGGATCGTGTCGAACATCGTTTGGGGACTGTCAATAAGCGTTTGGGCTTCGCAGATGGCGTTTGACAAGTGCGAGATGGCGTTTGAACGGTGCGAGATGGCGTTTGAACGCTGTAAATTCGCGTTTGGGAGGAGCGCCCAAGCGTTTGGGCGGTGTAAATAACCGTTTGGGCATTGTATTTAAGCGTTTGGAAGCCGCTCGACCCGGCCTTTCCCGCCACGCCGTCGATATTGCCGCAAGTCGCCCAGGTTGTTAATTTCCCCGCTCGCTGATCGGCGGCTGGGTTGAATTCCAGCCCGTCGTTTCGCCGATGAAGATGATAGATCGATCCGCGCCGCGGCCGCTTGGTCCGCGGCGAACGGCTACCTTCCCTACCTATCGAGTGATCGCCATGAATCGTCGCTGGATGCCTCTTTCGTTGATGTTTCTCGGTTTGGCCGCCTCGATGGCTCACGGCCAAGGCTTCACCGAGAAGGGCGCGGCCATTGGCGGAATCGCCGGCGCGTTGGGGGGCGCCGCCATCGGCAAGAACAACAAGGATACGGCGGCCGGCGCTCTGATTGGCGGCGCGTTGGGGCTTGTCACCGGCGCGGCCATCGGCAACGCCAAGGACAACTCGGTCGCTCGATCGCAGGCCCAATACCAGCAGCAACAGTATTACGCTCAGCAGATGTCGCGAGCCGTCTCGTCGCAAGACGTGATCAACATGGCCCGCAGCGGCTTGAGCGATTCGCTGATTATCGGCCACATCCAACAGAACGGCGTGCAACGTCGGTTGGAAGTTTCCGATGTCATCACGCTGCATCAATACGGTGTCAGCGAGCCAGTGATTTCGGCCATGCAGCGAGCTCCGCTGGCCTCGGCCGTCGCCGCTCCGCCCGCTCCCGCTCCGGTCGTCGCGGCGCCGTCGACCGTGATTGTGGAAGAGCGTTATATCGCGCCGCCGATTTACTATCGCCCGTACTACTATCATCCGCCGCACTACCATCGCTATCACCGCCCGCCACACGGCATGAGCGGCCGAGTGACGTTCGGCTTCTAAGCGAGCGGCCGATTCAAGGTATACGAGCACGCGGCGCCAGCAAGTGTGTTCTTGAGGTATACGAGCACGCGGCGCCAGCAAGTGAGTTCGTCGAATCACTCGCTCGTTCGGCCGGCTTTTTGGCAACTTGTGACCTTTCCGGGGCGTTGATAGAATCGCCAGTCCGTTCGCGAAACTATCTCCCGACGTCCTGACAAGAGGGTATCCAAGTGGCCGATGCGTCCAAGTTGAAGATCGCCGTCATTGGCGGCGATGGTACTGGTCCCGAAGTGACCGCCGAAGCTTTGAAAGTGCTGAAAGCCATCGCGGCTCAAGAAGGCATCCAGTACGAAACGACGGACTTCGATTTCGGCGGCGAGCGATATCTGCGAACGGGCGATATTCTGCCGGACGGAGCCGTCGAGCAACTGCGCGGCTTCGACGCCATCTACTTGGGCGCCGTCGGCCATCCCGATGTGAAGCCCGGAATTCTGGAAAAGGGCCTGCTGCTGGAACTGCGATTCCAGTTGGATCAGTACATCAATCTCCGGCCAGTGAAGCTGTATCCCGGCGTCGAGACGCCCTTGGTCGGCAAAGGCCCGAAGGATATCGACTTTGTCGTCGTTCGCGAGAACACCGAGGACATGTACGCCGGCGTCGGCGGCTTTCTGAAGAAGCACACGGCGGACGAAGTCGCCACGCAGACCGCGATTTACACGCGTAAGGGGTGCGAGCGCTGTATTCGCTGGGCGTTCGAGTTCACTCGCAAACGCAACAATCCCAAGGGCAAGCGATTGACGTTGGTCGCCAAGACGAACGTGTTGACCTACGGCCACGATCTGTGGTGGCGCACGTTCCAGGATGTGGCCAAAGAGTATTCGGACGTCGAGGCCGACTACAACCACGTCGACGCTTGCTGCATGTGGATGGTCAAGAACCCCGAGTACTACGACGTGATTGTCACAACCAACATGTTCGGCGACATCATCACGGATTTGGGAGCGATGATTCAAGGCGGCATGGGCGTGGCGGCTGGCGGCAACATCAACCCCGACGCTGGCGGCACGAGCATGTTCGAGCCGATGGGCGGCAGCGCCCCGAAATACACCGGCCAAAACGTAATCAATCCGATCGCCGCGATCAGCGCGATGGCCATGCTTCTGGAGCAAACCGGCCACGAGCAAGCCGGGGCTCGCGTGCTGGATGCCGTTCAAAAAGTGACCGGCACGAAGATGAAAAGCCAGGCGGCCGGTAAAATGGGTCACGGCACGACCGAGATCGGCGATTTGGTCGTCGAGGCCTTGGGGTCCAAGTGAACAACCTTTTCTCGCCTAGGAGCAGACACATGAAGATTCGAGCTGGTTTACTGCTGATTGCGGCCGCTTTTGTTGGCTGCGGTTATGAAACTTCGCAAACAATTCCCAATCCGTCGGCCAGTACGCCGGATGTTCAAACGGCCGAGTTGAATTCGGCGGATGGCAGCGCGGAGGCGAACTTCCAAACTGTCGCGCTAAAAGTGCCTTCGATGCACTGCCCGTTCGCTTGCTGGCCCAAGGTGCGTGACACGCTGAAGGAGCAAGGCGGCGTCGCCGACGTGGAATTGGCGCCGCAAGCCGATCCAAACGCGATCGACAATCCAGTGGTTTACGTGAAGCTGAACGGCGATTTCGAGCAGGCTCAAGCTTTCGCGGCGCTCGCCAGCGCGGGCTTCGACGATGCCGAAGTCGCGGCCACGCCGTAAGGTGCCGGGCTGAGTTGCCAAGGCCGCGAGCTTAGCTGGCGTTTTCGGCATCCAGAGTTTTGGCGACGGCCAATGCAAGAGGCGGGAGAACATCCCGCCTCTTTTCAATTCTTGATTTGCCGTTTGCCGAATTGGCAATCGGGCCACGGCAATTACGACTTCGACTTCTTCGCCGATTTGGCCTTCTTCGCGGGTTGCTTCTTCTCGCCAGTGCTGGCGGACGCGGACTTGCTGGTCGACTTGGGCTTGGAGGCGGCGAACGCTTGATCCCAGTTCTTCGCGTACTCGGGCGATGCGCCGCTACGAATGATCGGACCGGACATTGTCGATAAACTCCTGCAACGATGCCTAAAGGTAAAAAACGCAGCGGCCCCGCGGCTTAAGACTTGCCGAACAGCAAGTAAGCAACGACTCCACTGGCAAGGAACAAAACAAGCGAAAGGGCCAGAATGCCCAGAAGTCCTTCGATAAACATAGCTCAAGTTCCGGAAGTTACTCGTGCGAACATCTGACCGCCGTGCGAGGCGCGGACGACGGCCCGGCACGGCGGATGTCAATTTGGCGAGCCGTTTTTGATACCAAATAATCGCCAACTTGCAAGACCGCAAACGCTGGCAGCCGGATAGCACGCGGCCATCCGGCTGTCGCATTCGTCACGTGTCTCGCGCGAAACGGCGTATCGCTAAGCTCCCCGCACTTCAATGCGCCGCGGCAATTGCGGGTTATTCCGCCTTAGCGTCACCTTGTTCCGTGGGGCGTTGATCGCCGAATCGTTGTTTCCAGTCGCTCGTCTCGTATAGTCGGAGCGAGTCTTTGTGAGAGCCGACGGCCAACAATGTCGAGTCTGGCGAAAAGGCCACGGACCACACGCTGCTCTTCGCGTCGGTCAATTGACTGATTTCCTTACGCTCTCCCACATCGAACACGTGGACCACGCGACCCAATGTGCCAGCCGCAAGTAGCTTTCCGTCCCCGGAGAAAGACACACACGTAATCCAATCCTTGGGGCCTTCGAGCGTGGCTACTTCCTTGCCAGCGGCATCCCATAGCTTAATCTTTCGATCCGCTCCGCCGGTGGCCAATAAGTCCCCGTCTTTGTTGATCGCTACGGCCCACACCTCCGCTTCGTGCCCTTCCAGCTTGGCTGTTTCCGTACCCGCTTGCCAATCCCACAGCTTGGCGAGCTTATCCGTCCCGGCGGTCAATAGCGTCTTCCCATCCGGCAGGAAGGCCAAGTCGTATACGGCCGAACCATGCGCGGCGATTGTCTTCAGCTCCTTGGTTCCTTCCGTCTCCCAAACCACCACACTGCCATCCTCGCCGGCCGACGCGAACTGCTTTCCATCGGGTGAGAATGTTACCTTGCGACACCAACCTTTGTGCTTCTCTAATGTCGCCACCGACTTCCGCTCGGCCACATCAAACAGCACGATCTTTCCGTCATAGCCGCTGCTCGCCAACAGTTTGCCATCCGGCGAGAAGGCGACGCTCCACACGTTGCTGGAATGCCCGTCCAGCTTGGCGACTCGGGTTCCATCCGCCACATTCCACAGAAGCACGTCGCCAGGTCGATATAACAGACTTTGTCCGCCGCCGGACGCCAACAACGCTCCGTCTGGCGAAAACGCGGCGGACGTCACCCAACCGGCATGCGTCGCCAGCGTGTTGGGTTCGTCCGCTCGGGCGGTAACGCAAAGCAACGATAGAATCATTAACGAGAACAACCGACCCATCTTCATCGTTGAACTCCTTGCATGGTGATTGGAAGGTGTGGAATCTTCGCCAGCGATCACGGCGGCCGCGACGAAGTTGTCATCGAGGAGCGATTATAGTTCGTCGCTCGCTCGAATGAAGGAACGCCACAGCCGTCGGTTGTTATCGCGCTCAAATCGACGAGTTCGATGGTCAACGATTCACGAGCACGGTGTCGCCGCGATCGTCGGTCGAGGCCCCGCGATGGTTTGATTCAGACCGTGCGGAAGCCAGTTGCGGGCCAAATTCCGACCACCACGCTTCGGCGTCGTGACGCGTCCACGAGCGCGCAGATGGGCAGGCATCGAGCAAGTCGATCATTTCGTTGGCCGAATGGGGCCGGGCACTCGGATCCTTCGCCAGACATCGCAACAGTAGGTTCTCAAACTCGGAGCTTACTGGCCGACCGTAGCGTTCCGATGGCGGCAACGGGGCTTCGTGCAGATGAGCCTGTAAAACCGCCAAGGATGATCGTTTTGCAAATACATGTTCGCCGGTTAGGAGATAATACCCGACGGCTCCCACGGCGTAGAGATCGCTGCGGGCGTCGGCCAATCCGCCCCCGCGGGCAAATTCCGGTGGCATATACAGCGGCGTGCCGGTAATTGCTCCCGGAAGGCTAAGTTCCATCTCTTCTTGACCGCCGAGATCCTTAACCAAGCCGAAGTCCAACACTTTGACCACATCCGCCTGGCCGCCTCGTTGGCATAACATAACATTGGCCGGTTTAATATCGCGATGAATTAAACCAATATGATGAGCTTCGGCTAAGGATCCACATATCTGTTTCAGTATATGAATGACTCGCGATTCGGGTTGGGCGCCGCCTAGTTCGATCAATTGGGCCAGCGTCATGCCGTCCACATTCCATCGCATAGTAGAAGACGTCTTCGGGTGTGCGACCATAGTCAAAGATGACGACGGTGTTGGCGTGGGTGAGTTGACTAGTTAATTGAACTTCGCGTTCGAATCGCGCCACCACGCGTTCGCTGCTGCGCTCCGACCGAATCAGCTTGACTGCCGTAGCTCGGCGCAACATGGCGTGGCTGGCGCGGTAGACTTCCCCCATGCCTCCCTCGCCGATTTTCTCCTCGAGCGTATATTGGCCGAGTCGTTCCGTCTTACTTTCGGCACGCAGGACGCGTTGTTTCATCACCGCGACCACATGCAACACAACCAGCGCGGACAGTGACGACATCACAACGAGACCGAACAAAGAACCAAACACGAACCGAAGCGTGTTTAGCGGCGCGTAGGCCTCGGCGAAATCGGCCTCCGTGGCGACTCCGAAGTCGTATTGTGGCAGCCATGCCCAGGCGCCAACCACCTTCACTCCTCGGTAGTCCGCATATCCATCCACATTGACATGGATCGAGTCGTCGCCGCGAATACCCGCGTTGATTGCATTGGCGGCCATATGGGTTAGCGGCTGTTCGTCCCGCGGTAGATTCGCTTTGCGACCGCGAGTGAGATCGACTCCCGGATCGCGGATCGAGACTCGCAGCACCGGCGACTCGTCGGAATCGGCCGGCATGATTCCTAACGACTTGAGCTGGTCTCGGAATCGGCTATCGGACAGCAACCATCCATCGCGGTCAAAGGCATAGGTCTCGCCCGACTCGCCGGATCGTGCAATTTGTAATATCTCAGTGAACTCACGTTCCGGAGGTATTCGCAACGCCAACACGGCGATGGGCTGTTGACGATCGTCGTGCATGGGAGTCGCCACGAACATCGTCGTTCCCTGTGTTTCCGTCGAGCGAGACGGCGAGACGAGACGCCATGGAAACGGGCGAGTCACAACCGTCTCACCTTCCATCGCTCGGCCGATCGTCTCCAAGCGGTCGGCGTGGATGCGTTGTCCGACAAATCGAGGATCGAAGGCGGCCAGGATGCGGCCACCGCCATCGACCAGCGCGAATCCTTCGTATCCATGCGAGCGCGAGATCGTGTCGAACGTGACATTCAATTCGGTCTGCAATTCCAAGCGTCGTAGATCGCCGAGTGGCGTGGACCCTTCGCGATCCAGAGCCACGATCTCACGAGCGATTTGAGCCACATCGGGTCGAGCTGCCGCGACGCGCGCGGTCGCTTTGTGGCTCTCCAACCATGTCCGCAGAGCCGCCAAGTCCGCTCGCAGAATGGTTCGCATGTCTTCGGCCAGTTTCCGTCGAATCGAATTTTCGACGGTGCCAAGGGCCCAAAAACCGGTGAGTAACAGCAAGGCGATGGCGGCCATCGTGCCGCACCAAACGCCGATCCTCGCGGCCGGCGAGCCTTGCTGGGTGGACGAACGATCGGCTGCAAACCGCACTCGACGCATGAAGAACGCCTAACCGACGGAAGCCTGGCGGCTCGCGCCACCAATGGCACGAAGCTATCTCATGATGACAGTTTCTCGCCCGGATTGCCACTAACCCGTTGGCTTTTGACCATTCAGCCCGAGGGCACACTTGTCGCTGGCAATACGGAAGTTCGACCCCGATTGCATGCTGAGCGTCCATCACTCAACCACCGGAAGCAACCCACGAATGCGCCGTGGCGGGAATCCCGCAGCGGGAAATTCCTTGGTTTTCAAGGGCTGTCGCTGTAGGAGTCGCGAGCCAACAACCGGCCTGAACCTGATTGGCACGCTGCTTGCTTGTGGACCATTCGCGTCAGAAACCGAAAGGATCAGCTTTGGTTGATGTAAGCGAAGCTGGCTTAGGAAGTAAGGACGAAGTTGCAAGTGTGTCGCAGTGGCCTTGCGGCAGCGATTTTGCACTGGTTAGCCGAAGAGGCATTCGGATGTTTTCCAAAACGTAATCTCGGAACTAAACAAAAGGCCAGAGGAGGCAAGTCATGTTAGGTTGGGCCATCACGTTTTTGATTATCGCTTTGATTGCGGCGTTGCTTGGATTTGGCGGCGTGGCGGGCACCGCTGCTTGGGTAGCGAAGGTGTTGTTCGTCGTCTTCCTGATCTTGTTCATCGTCTCGCTAATCGCGGGTCGGCGGGCGCCGGTGTAACGATCGCTTTCGGCCTAGTTGCCGGGGCAGCGGCTCAAGCCTTTGTGCTTCGCCGTGTCGCTGCCTCCGGCACTTCGGATCATTTCCTCAAGAAGTGAGAAACTCTCATGAGTCGTCGAGGGAGCGGTTGGGGAGTCGTCGCCGCGCTAATTATTGGAGTGCTGCTCATGTTCCTCGTTGGGTGGTTTAGCTTCAGTAGCAACCAGCGCCGAGCCACGCTCACCGTGGAAACAGAGCAAATTCGCGACGACGCGCAGCGTGCGGTGGATGCGACCGCGAAAGCAATTGACGAAGTGAAAGAGGATACGCGGCAGGCGCTAGCGGAACCTGATTAGTGAGAGAGTTATCAACTGCGGTTGGATGCCCAGTATGATATGTCACGGGTATCGCAATTCGCGCCGCTTTAATCAATGGCAGCCAAATCCAATTCGATTCGGCTGCCATTCCGCATGCGCGTATTTGGTTAGCGGAGACCTGCCGTGGTATTTCTCGAAAGTTGGAAAATGGCGTGGGTATATTTCGACTCTTCGTGCGTTAGCCACTCCGGCGCATTTTGCTCGTATACCGATTCTGTTCGTGTTCACTGATTCTTAAGCCGACTGCGACTGACGGTCTTGTGTTTTATGTCTGGCAACAACTCCCGATCCCGCCGTGCGTACTCGCCGTCGCGCAATGCCACTCGTCTGGATTCCTCTTCATCTCACTCCGGTCCTCGGTCTCGCATGTCTGTTAGTAAGCCGTCGTTGGAGAGCACCTATCGAGCTTTGATGCGATGCTCGTGGGATGCCATTGTGGCCTTGGACTCGCGGCAATGCGTAGTGGAATGGAATCGACGCGCTCAAGAACTGTTTGGGTGGCGGCGCGACGAGGTGTTAGGGCGAGAAGTCTCCCGATTCTTGATGTCGGAAGCGAACTATCGGCAGTTCGATGAATGTTTGCAAGAAGCGGCGGCGAGGAGTGGAAATTCGACGGATGGTTCGCCGCGGCGTTTGCAGTTGGTTATGAAGGGTTCGTCGGGTGTGGAGTTGCCCGTGGAGCTGGCGTTCGAATTGGTTGATTCGGAATCTGGGAAAGACTGTGTTATCCAGATCCGCGATCGATCGGAGATGCAGGCTGCGAAACAGCAGCTTACTCAGCAGGCGCTCGAGGCTAGTCTGCTGCACCAAATTACGATGCTTGCCAGTTCGGCCGACTCCTTCGAGGAGGCAGCGGAGAACGCCTTGCGGATCTTCTGCAATTTGACAGGATGGCCATTGGGGCATGTGTGGATTGCACATCGTGATCCAGTACGATTGCAGTCCAGTGGTGTCTGGCACTTCCATAAGCCGGTTCGATACGCCCAATCGTTGATGTCCGCGACGTCCGATATGTCGCTGGGAAAAGGAGAAGGATTTCCTGGCCGAGTGTGGGAGAACGAACAGCCGCTGTGGATTACCGATGTGCGTCAGGATGATTCGTTTATTCGACGCAATGGGTGTGCTGAATGGGGTCTGCGGGGAGTTTTCGCGTTTCCCGTGCTTGTGTATTCGGAAGTCGCGGCCGTCATTGAGTTTTTCGCGACCAGTGAGATGAATCCCGACCCACAGTTGCTGTTGGTCGTCGAGGCGTTACGGACGCAATTGGGCCGCGTCATCGAGCGTCAACGGTGGGAGGAAGATCGCGGGCGGCTGGCTGCGATTGTGGAGTCGTCGTCGGATGCGATCCTGGCTAAGTCTCTGGACAATGTGATTCTGAGCTGGAATGAGGGATCGCGTCGATTGTATGGTTATACGGCCGAAGAAGCCGTGGGTCGCGATGCATCGTTTCTTTTGCCGGCCGAGCCGCATGGGAACGAAGTGAAAATTGTCCAGGCCGTGCGATCGGGACAAAATCTGAGTCAGATCGAAACCGTGCGTCGCCACAAGGATGGCACGTTGATGGAGATTTCACTCACGATTTCTCCCATTCAAGATACGCAAGGCAAGCTGGTGGGAGTCGCGGCGATATCGCGAGACATCGGGCCGTTAAAGCGATCCCAGCGCGAGGTGCAGGAGCGCGAGGCAAGAATCCGGCTGTTGTTGGATTCCACGGGACAGGCGATGTACGGAATCGACTTAGAGGGGAATTGCACTTTCTGTAATCGAGCCTGCCTGGAACTGTTGGGGTACGAATCCGAAGCGGATTTGTTAGGGCGGAACATGCACTCGGTCGCTCATCATAGTCGCCGCGATGGGTCGGTGTTTTCGTTTCAGGATTGTCCGGTACAGCAGTGCATTCGCACGGGCGAGAGCACGCATAGCGCCGACGACTTCTTCTGGCGCGCGGACGGCAGCAGTTTTCCCGTGGCGTTCTGGAGTTCGCCGATTTATCACAACGGGCGTGTCGATGGCGCTGTCGTGGTGTTTGATGACATGACGGGTCAGCGCCGGGCGGAACAAGAGCGCGTGCGGTTGGCCGACATTGTGGATTCCTCTTATGACGCCATTATCGGTCGATCGCTGGATGGCACGATTGTGAGTTGGAATCGGGGCGCCGAACGGACTTATGGGTATTCCGCCGAGGAAGCGATTGGCCGCACGATTCATCTGATCTTGCCGCGACGGCTGGAGATTACCGAACCGAATTTCGCGTCGTTGATCCGACATGGGGAACCGTTTCAACAGTTCGAGACGCTGCGACGTCGCAAGGATGGTTCCTTGATCGATGTATCGCTGACGGTATCACCTACGTTCGATGTGGATGGTTGTTTGATCGGTGTTTCGACCATTGAGCGCGATATCACGCAACGCAAGCAGCGCGAGCAAGAGTTGCACTCCGCGAAAGAGGCGGCCGAGTCAGCGAACCGTGCAAAGTCCGAATTTCTGGCCAATATCAGCCATGAGTTAAGGACTCCGATGAACGCGATGGTGGGGATGGTCGAGCTTTCGCTGGGCGAACAGATTTCGCCGCTGGTGCGAGATTATCTGCAAACCGCCAGTGAGTCGACGCAGGTATTGTTGTCGCTGGTGAATGATTTGCTGGACTTTTCTCGCATGGAAGCCGGGCGATTTGAGATCGAGCCCGAGCCGTTCCATCTTCGGCAATTGTTAGATGAAGCCATGCGAACCTTGTCGCTCCGAGCTCATGAGCGCGGGTTGGAATTAGCATGTTATGTGGAAGCCGACGTGCCCGACCATTTGGAAGGAGATGGCCGGCGACTGCGTCAGATCGTAATTAATTTGGCCGGCAATTCGATCAAATTCACCGAGCAAGGCGAGGTGGTCGTTCACGTGATGGTGGAACGCCGTGACGACGATGAAGTGACCTTGCGGTTGGAAGTGCGTGACACGGGAATTGGCATCGAAGCGGCCGATCAAGATCGGATTTTCGCTCCGTTCACACAAGTGGACGCATCGTCCACGCGACGGTACGCGGGGACGGGTTTGGGGTTGGCCATCTGTCGCGAGCTAGTCGAGAAGATGGGCGGCGACATCTGGCTGGAGAGCGAGCGGGGCGTGGGTAGCACGTTTTATTGCACGATGGTGATGCGGGAGCTAGAGGACGCTCCGCCGTTTCATCCGCAGGAGGTCCGGTTGCTCGCCGGACGAAAGGTGCTGGTAGTAGACGACAATCATACCAATCGCCGGATTCTGCAAGAGACCTTTAATCAATGGGGAATGAGGCCCACGCTGACTTCGGACGGTTATACGGCGCTGGAGCTGGTCGAGGAAAGTCGTCGTGGCGGCGATCCGTTTCCATTGATTGTGGTCGACGGCCTGATGCCCGACATGGATGGTTTTACGCTGATTGAAACAATGCAAGATCGCGGCGTTACGGACAGCGCTACGGTGCTGATGTTGTCATCCGCGGATCGCAATTCGTTCATTGAACGCTGTGATGATTTGCAGGTGGCGGCCTACTTGGAAAAGCCGATTTCGGGCGGACTGTTGTTGCAAGCGGTGCTGTCGGCGTTGTACGGAGAACGTGGCCAGCCCACTCGTCCCGGTGCGATTCACGCCGTCAAGCAAGGCCTGTCGGTGTTGGTTGCCGAAGATACGCCAGCGAACCAAAAAGTGGTGCGAGCGATTTTGGAGAAACGCGGGCACCGAGTCGAGGTTTCCTCGAATGGTCGTGAGGCATTGAACAAGCTGACGGCGAAGTCGTTTGACTTGGTGCTGATGGACGTGCAAATGCCGACGATGGATGGTTTGCAAGCCACGGCCGCGATTCGCTTGATGGATAGGCCGGCCATTGCCGAGGTACCGATCGTAGCCATGACGGCGCACGCCATGAAGGGCGATCGCGAACGCTGCATGCGGGCTGGCATGGACGCCTACATTTCGAAACCTATTGACGCCGAGCGTCTAATACGTACGGTGGAGACACTGGTGTTGCGTAAGGGACGCCTGTTCGAATCCCACTCATCCACGGAAGAAACGATCGCCATGTCTCATGAATCGGCTGCGACCTCTTCGGCCCAGCCCAAGTCGGATCTGCTTGATCTGACCCAGGCGCGGAAGCGACTGGGTGACGACGAGGAACTGTTGCGTGACATGGCAGGCTACTTCTTGGAGGATTCCGCCATTCTGCTTGACGATTTGCGGAGATCGCTTGGGGATTCGAGTGCCGAGGCGGCGGCCCGCGCCGCTCACAGCCTGAAGGGACTGGCCGCGAACTTCGGCGCCGGTGGCACGGTTGGGTTGGCGGCGGAAGTCGAGAAAGCCGCTTTCGCGCACGATTTCCCCACGGCCAGCCGACTGGCCGAGACGTTGCGCACCGACGTCGAACAACTCTGTGACGCGTTACGCGAGCAAGTTCTGAGCGATTGCTGAGACCTTTGTAATTCCGTCGAATCAAATGTAGTCGTCCCGTTCGAGCCTTGGCCTGGGATTGTTGCGAAGCTAGAATCGTAACCGTGTGGTCGAGGGGAGGAGTACGATATGGCAACGATAACCGACGACTATCTAACCAATTTAGCGCCGATCTACCGGGATGTGTTGGCGGCGTTTTTCCGCTTTGATCCCACACGTCGGTCGGGCGATGGCCTTGCCGTCCAGAGTTTATATTCCGTGCTGGACGAGCAGTATACGCTCGGCGAGGTCCGCGCGGCATGTTTGGAGTTGATCAAAGGTGGCGCATTAGAACTCGAACATGAGATTTTCGTTCGCCCAACGGAAATGGGAGAACAGTTGGTCGAAGCATTGACGGACAGTCGCCCCACAGTCTTGCCGCCGTTCAACCCGCCGGAAGGTTGATATGGCGTCGGCTTGGACGATCAATCATTGGCCGCGTATCGGCTGTCACGTATTTTTGTCTCATGTGGCCGAGGATCGGGAGCGTTTGGTATTGCCGGTTTATGAGGCGCTTCGAGAGCGTCAGATTATTCCTTGGATCGACCGGCACGATTATCCACTGGGGCGCCGGCCAATTGAAACGCTTCGCGAGGAGATTCTTCGCTGTCGACACGTCGTCTACTTTCTGACGCCAGCGATGTTGAGGCAAGGTCGCGGTTGGCCCGTAATGGAGTCGACGCTTGCCAGCTTGGCTCAGGAACAGATTCTCTGGCAGGGAGCGGAACTTCAACACATCGAACTGCCTCTGCTATTTGTGAAAGCCAATCACCCGGTGCTATCGCGGTCTGTGTGGCAACCACTAGTAAACAAGGCGATTCAGTTTGCAGTCACGCGAGCGAAGGGTGAATCCCGTTTCGATTGGGCCACGCGAATGATCGCTCGCTTCGTCGATCAAGAGGCGAAATGGGCCGAAGACATCCGCAGGCGACTAAGGCACGACAGCGCCGCTCGGCAAAACTTCTCTGAGTCTCGCAATCTGTTGCGTCGTATCCGCGGCGTCGATCCGATCGTCATACGCGGTTTGGACTAACGACGCAGCGAGTTTCCGCTTTCACCTCGCACGCTGGCACCTTTATACTGGGCGGCATGAAACGCATCTCGCCGAAAACTTGGTGTTGGTTGGCTGCCACGCTGGCGGTTGTCGCGGTCATGTTGCTCGCGCCCGAATGGTTGTGGGCGCGTGCCGGTGGTGGCGGTGGCTACAGCGGCGGTGGAGGAGGTTTCAGCGGCGGCGGCGGTGGCTTCAGCAGCAGCGGAGGCAGCGGAAGCGGCGGCAATGGTCTGGGGCTGCTGATCTATTGGCTGATTCAGCTTTGCATCAACAGGCCGCTGATCGGCGTTCCATTGGTGATTGGCATTATCGCCTTGTTTTACTTTGGAGCTCGCAACGGCCAGCACCATCGCGTCAGCCGCACGATCCAACGAGGCCGTGCGGCGATGGCGGATCACGAACGTGCGGCGGCCGTCGGGCTGCTCGGTCGCGACGATCCCGATTTCAACGAAGAGCGGTTCTATGACCGCGTGCGGCACGGCTTCGTTCAAGTCCAACAGGCTTGGTGCAGCCAAGACATGCAGCCGGTTCGGGCCTTTATCTCGGACGGCATCCTAGAGCGATTTACGTTGCAGATTCAGGAGCAGCGCGAACGCGATTACCGCGATCACATGGAACAGATCGTGGTCAACCGCGTAGCGCTCGCCAAGGCGGACTCGAATGAATACTTCGATGAGATCACCGTGATGATCGCGGCTTCGGCGATCGACTACCGCATGAGTTTGTCGAAGGGCAAGCGGCTGTCGGGATCGATCTTGTCGGAGTCGTTCGTCGAGTATTGGACGTTTCTGCGGCGGCATGGCGTGCGGACGACGGACAAGCCCGGCTTGATTGAGGGAAGCTGTCCGAACTGCGGCGCCGATATTCGCTTGAATCAATCGGCCCGTTGTCCAGCGTGCGACAGCGTACTGCGTAGCGGGCAATACGATTGGGTGCTGACCGAGATCACGCAGGCTAGTGAATGGAACGGCGACGATCGGCAGCGCGTCGTGAATCTTGATTGGTATCGAGCCCAAGCGGACGCGGCTTTGCAGCTTCGTCACTTGGAAGATCGCACCTCGGTGATTTTCTGGCGCAAAGCGGCGGCGGACCGAGCCGGCGATGTTCGGCCGCTAACTAAGATGGCGACCACGGAGTTTTGTGAGCAGTATGCCTCGGGATTCCGACGAGATTCGCGAGACGGCGACGTTCGGCAATTTTGGGGCGAGTGTGCGGTCGGCTCAGTCGACGTGTTGGCGCTGCTTCCCGCGGCGATCGGCAACGCGGCTTCCGCGAACGCTTCGGCCAACGGCAATGGTCGCGATCATTCGGCCGAACTATTCGGAGCAGGAATGGACCGAGCGTTGATTGAGGTGCGTTGGTCGGGAACGAAGCATTCGCTCGACCCGCGGCAAGGATTGCGAGCGCTGGGCGACTCGTCGGCATTTCGCACGATGTTCGTGTTGTCTCGGCGGCAAGGCGCCCGCACGAACGTGGATCAGACGATCGCGTCGGCGCATTGCCCGAATTGCGGCGCGCCGGAAACGAACGTGGCATCGCACGGTTGTGAGTTCTGCGGCGAGACGCTGAACGACGGCTCGCACGATTGGGTGTTAACGGCGATTCATCCCATGAATAGTGCGGAGGCTCACGAGTTAATTCGCCAAGCTCGCGAGCACGCCCAGTCGAATGTGCAGGACGTGGCGACGTTGACCGACCGTCCGCCGCAGGCTTCACAACAGTTAGCTTGGGCGATCAAGATGGCGCTGGCCGACAACGAGTTGGACGAGCGCGAGATGAAGATGTTGCAGCGTGCCGCGGCCCACCGGCGCGTCGATCAAGAGTGGCTCGACGCGATGATCGAAGCGGCGCGGCGCGACCAATTAGATGTTCCCATGCCGCCCGATCGCGCGGCCGCGCGCCAGTGGCTTACGTCGATGGCGGACGT
Organism: Pirellulaceae bacterium; assembly: GCA_041399085.1. Lineage (GTDB taxonomy): Bacteria > Planctomycetota > Planctomycetia > Pirellulales > Pirellulaceae > JAWKTM01. The sequence goes on along the minus strand of JAWKTM010000015.1, from coordinate 50,716 downwards.
CAGCCTGTGGGACGGCCGCATCAGCGAATCGGAATTGCGGTTACTTTGCCAAGCCGGCGCGGCTTACGACTACTCGGCTTACGACGTCAAGCAACTAGTGCGCGAACGTCGCGCTCGAATCTACCGACAGGCTCGCGAACAATTGCGATCGCGTTCTTGACGTGGCGCCCAGGGCGCGTTGACGTCGAATTTTCAAATCTCAGTCGTCGGTCTCGCGGCGCGGACCGTCCGAACACAAGTTGGGAAACGATTCGGTTTTCGAGTAAGATAGGCAACGGTTGGAAAACAACCTCCCGCCGATTTTATTCCCGCCGCCGACGCGCGTTTCGCGCCCGCTTTCCTTGCCGAGTGATTCCATGCGAATGATGCCAATGGTGACATTGTATCGTGCTTTGGCCCTGTCGATCTTCGGACTTGCGTTCGTCATTTCCGCGAACGCCGATGACGATCTCAACCGCGTGCGTTTCGACCGCGATATTCGACCGCTGCTCTCCGATCGCTGTTTCCACTGTCACGGACCGGATACGGAACAACGCCAAGCGGATCTGCGATTGGATCGCAAGGACGATGCGTTCGCGCCTCGCGACGGCCAACCGGCGTTGACGGCGGGCAACCTCGACCAAAGTTCCGTGTGGGCGAGAATTTCCACAACCGATGAATCCGAGCGGATGCCGCCAGTCGACTCGAACAAGAAGCTGACGCCCGCCGAAATGGAACTCATCAAACGTTGGATCGAACAAGGAGCCGAATGGACCGACCATTGGGCCTTCGTCGCGCCCAAGCGGCCAGCCGTGCCCGAGGTTCCCGATTCCCTTCCAGCCATTAATCCAATCGACCATTTTGTTTTTCGCCGGTTGAGAGCGGCTGGCCTAGCGCCGACGGAGGAAACCGACCGCCGCACGTTGATTCGCCGCGTGACGCTGGACTTGACCGGCTTGCCGCCCACGCCGGATGAGGTCGAACGATTCGTCAACGACAAGTCCGCCACGGCTTACGAAACGGTTGTGGATCGCCTGCTTCAATCGCCCCATTTTGGCGAGCGAATGGCCGTGATGTGGTTGGACGCTGCCCGCTATGGCGATACGAGTGTTTTTCACGCCGACGGCCCGCGCGACATGTGGGGGTGGCGCGATCGCGTCGTGCGCGCCTACAACGAGAACATGCCGTTCGATCGTTTTTCGATTCTGCAGTTGGCGGGCGACCTTGTTCCCGACGCCCATGTCGAAGATCGTATGCTCGCTGGCTTCAATCGCAACAATGGCACTACGGACGAAGGCGGCGCGATCGCCGAGGAATATCGCGTCGAATATGTGGTGGATCGCGTGAAGACGACCTCCACGGTCTGGCTGGGCCTGAGCATGGAATGTGGCCAATGCCATGATCATAAGTACGATCCCATCTCAAAAGAAGACTACTATCGCTTTTATGCCTTCTTTAACGTCAGCTCCGACGGGGGTATGCAGACTCGTAACGGCAATGCCCAGCCAATTTTGGAGATCCCCGATGCGGAGAAACAAGCTCGCCTGCCGGAGATTCAACAACAATTGGACGATGTGGAAAAGCGACTAGCAGATCGTCGCACGGCCGCCGACATGCCATTTTTGGAATGGGTGACGGCCAGGGAAACGGAGATCGCCGCCAAACCCGAGGCATCCACACCCACCGGGATGTCCCTTCATTTCGCATTGGACGAGGGCGCTGGAGCGGAAGTGACCAATCTGGCTCAGCCCGATCACAAAGGCAAGATCGAAGGCCAACCGGAATGGGTGGATGGTCGCCTGAATAAGGCGTTGAAGTTGAATGGGTCTACCTATGTGGATTTGGGCGACGTCGGCCGATTCGAACGCACCGACTCGGTATCTTATGGCGGTTGGATCAAACTGCCCAAAAATGGTTCGGGTGCATTGCTGGCTCGCATGGACGACGCCAATTCCTATCGTGGCTATGACTGTTTGATTAGTGGCGGCAAGATCGCTCCGCACATCATTCACAAATGGCCCGAGAATGCGATTAAGGTGCAGACCAAGAAGGCTCTGGAGGCCGACAAGTGGCATCATGTGATGGTCACCTATGATGGCTCGTCGAAAGCCGCGGGCGTGACGATTTACGTGGATGGCGAAGTCTGGCAGTGGGATGTTCAACAGGATAGCCTGAGCGACACCGTCATCACCGAGAAGACGCTGTTAATCGGTTCGCGACACCCCAGCAGTCGCTTGACGGGCGAGGTGGACGATGTTCGTTTCTATCCTCGCTTGCTCAGCGAAGCGGAAGTCAAACAGTTGGCCGGCGCGGACCCGATTTTGCCAATTTTGCAACTCGCCGCCGCCGATCGGTCGGACACGCAGCGCGAGACATTGTTCGACTACTATCTGAACAATGTGGATGCCGAGTATCAGATGCTGTCGAAGGAACAAAATGGCCTGCGGCAACAGCAGATTGAGCTCGTCAAGCCGTTAACCACTGTCATGATTATGAGCGACATGGCCAAGCCGCGCGATACGTTTATGTTGTCGCGCGGCCGCTACGACGCTCCCACGGATCACAAAGTCGCCGCGGGAACGCCCGCGATCTTGCCACCCATGTCGGAAGGCATGCCCAGCAACCGCTTGGGCTTGGCTCAATGGTTATTCGACGACGAACATCCGTTAACAGCACGGGTCGCGGTGAATCGCTACTGGCAAATGTTGTTCGGCCGCGGTTTGGTCAATACGCCTGACGATTTTGGTTCGCAAGGAGATTTTCCCACGCATCCGGAACTGTTGGATTGGCTGGCGGTCGACTTCCGTGAAAGCGGTTGGAATATCAAGCGGATGCTCAAGAACATTGTGATGTCGCACACCTATCGCCAATCATCGCGAGTGACTCCGGAGTTGTGGCAACGTGATCCCGAAAACCGGCTTTTGGCACGCGGCGCGCGATTCCGCTTGCAGGGCGAGTTTATTCGGGATCAAGCCTTGGCCGTGAGCGGTCTGCTGAACGACCGTATGGGTGGACCAGGCGTCAAACCATACCAACCGCCCGGATTGTGGGCCGAAGTCGGTTTGGGAGGTAATCCCAAGTTCGTCCAAGATCACGGCGAGGCATTGTACCGCCGCAGCCTCTATACGTATTGGAAGCGTTCCGCACCACCTCCCAACATGCAAATCTTCGACGCGCCGACACGAGAGAAATGTCAAATTAAGCGGGCACGCACGAACACGCCGCTACAAGCATTGGTGCTGCTAAACGATGTCCAGTTCGTCGAGGCGGCACGTCGCTTGGCGGCGCGGATCATGCAAGAGTGTTCCGACGCGCAGCCCGCCAAACGCATCGAGCGTGGGATGCTGCTAACGACCGCTCGCTTGCCCAGTGAAACGGAACTGCGGGCGTTCACGGAGTTGTACGAGATTAGCTTGGCGAAGTTTCAAGGCGATTCCGAAGCCGCGAATAAGTTGCTCGGTTTCGGCGAGTCAAAGAACGTCGACGAGCTAGATCCGGCCGAACACGCCGCTTGGACGATCGTAGCTTCGACGCTGATGAACTTGGACGAAACGCTCGTGCGAAACTGACGCGAATTGGGCAAGGTCATAGTTCGGTGTCGTACCACATCGTTTCAATTTAGCTTCGCCAGGCTCTTACCATACTCATTCGAAGATACGCGAGAAATTCGTGATGGATCCATATTCAGAATTCAATCGGCACTTGACTCGTCGCCAATTGTTGGCCCAGGCTCGCGGTTGCGTCGGCGCGGCTGCACTAGCTTCCTTACTGAGTATGGATGCCCGCAGCACCGCGGCGTCGGACACGGCCGCACGTGGCGGACTACCGGATTTGCCACACTTTCCGCCTAAAGCCAAACGGGTGATATATCTGTTTATGGCAGGCGGTCCAAGTCACATTGATATGTTCGACTACAAGCCGGCGATGCGCGAGCTACACGGCACCGAGTTGCCCGACTCGATTCGGCAGGGGCAGCGTTTGACTGGGATGACCAGCGGCCAAAAGTCCTTCCCGTGCGTGGCGCCCATGTTTGAGTTCACTCAGCATGGAGAGCGTGGCACCTGGATCAATGCGGAGATTTTGCCGCACACGGCCACGATTGCCGACGATATTGCCATCATTCGTTCAATGAACACCGAGGCGATCAATCATGATCCGGCCATCACGTACATTAATACCGGCACGCAACAACTTGGGCGACCAAGTTTCGGCTCTTGGCTAAGCTACGGACTCGGCAGCCCCAATCAAGACCTGCCAGCCTATGTGACCATGATCTCCGTGGGAGCCAAGCCCGGGCAGGCGTTATACTCGCGATTGTGGGGCAGTGGCTTTTTGCCATCCAAACATCAGGGAGTTCAATTCCGCAGCGGTCAGGATCCGGTGCTGTACCTATCAAATCCTCCCGGAATCGACAGCGAGCTGCGCCGCCAGATGTTAAATAGTCTGGAGAAAATCAACCAGGAGAATTTCGAGCGATTTGGCGATCCAGAAATCCAAGCCAGAATCGCTCAATACGAAATGGCTTACCGAATGCAAACGTCGGTTCCCGATCTGATGTCATTAGATGATGAACCCGAATCGACCTTCGAGCTTTACGGACCGGACTCCAAGAAGCCAGGGACCTTCGCGGCTAATTGTGTGTTGGCGCGGCGATTGGCCGAACGCGATGTGCCGTTTGTTCAACTGTTCCATCGAGGTTGGGATCAGCATGGAAGTCTACCGAAAGAAATTCGTACAAACTGCCTCGGAACGGATCAGCCAGCGGCGGCGCTGATTAAGGACTTAAAGCAACGCGGCATGTTGGACGAGACGTTGATTGTGTGGGGCGGCGAATTCGGTCGGCAGCCGACCGCCGAATACGCGAAAGGCTCGGGCCGCGATCACAACTCGTATGGCTTTCACCACTTGGGTGGCAGGTGGCGGGTTTAAACCGGGTATCGACTATGGCCGCACTGACGACTTCGCCTACAACATCGTGGAGAACCCCGGTTCACATTAACGATCTCAACGCGACGATCTTACACAATCTGGGGATTCATCACGAACGGTTCACCGTGAAGTACCAGGGCTTGACTGGAGACTAACGGGTGTCGACGGTGCGAAGGTCATTGATGAGTTGTTAGTGTGATAGGCATGCGGTGCTGGCGATCGTCTGTGATGGCAGCCTCGCCGCCTTCAATTGAAAAACCCGCGTGGCGCGGGAGCAACTCCAACGCAGTCACGCGGATCGTTGTGTATGTACATTTTGACTGCGTGGTGAAGGCTCCTGCCTTCACCACGCAGCTCTCGAATTATCCGGCTCGCCCCAGACGGTTGTTAACCGGCCAGCGTGATGTCCTATGTGCCAGATGACTCCGGCGCATTCTCATTCGTAGGGGCTGGCGGCGTATCGTTACCTTGGCCACTATCGGAATTGGGGGCATTCGGTGGCGAGTCTTGCGCATTCGTCCGAGGCTGCGTCCTCTGATTTCCCTGCGAGTTCGACTGTTGTGGCAGGGCAGGCGGCTGGTTGGCCGACTGTCCAGAAGCCGCGGTGCCGCCGCTGGCTGGAGCGCTGATTCGGCGCTTGCGGCGGGGCCATTTGCGGTTGGCCATTCATTTGAGGTGGCCGCATGGCGGCGTGTCCGTTCGAGCCATATTGAACGTTGCAACAACCGCCGCTGGAGTAACTTGGCTGGGAATAAGCGTAACCTGACGAACCGAGCTGACATCCCGAACCGCCACAACCGGCCGAGTAAGTGCCACAACCACCGCCATACCCGTAGGACGCGCCTGTCCCATAAGAATAGCTCTGGCATGAACTGGAATACCGATGGTGGTGTCGGCCGCCACAACGATGTCGGCGACCAGCGTCGGCCTGATCGGCGGGTAACATCGAGAGGGACAATGCAGTTACCGAAACGGCAACCAAAATCGATCGCATGACAGACTCCTTCGTGTGTCTCTGCTTTCCACTATGGGAACGCCATGACGTAGACGTTCCGCCTTTGGCTGTGTCGGCCGATTCAGCAGCCGCGACCTTCCGTCGATCCGGCACGCGTGCGCGGCACGACACAGCCGCCGGCGTCACGGAGCAATTCAGATTCCCGAATACCCCAACGAGACCCACGAATTTGAGATTCTCGTCCGGCTGGTTGACTTGACCAGCCGTTCATATTAAAACCGATTCATTCAAAGTGGACGAGATCGGGAGCCCTTCATGCAACTAGCTCAAATCAAACCGCCATCGTGTGCGTCGCTGTTGAAGGTTCTAGCGGACGAAACGCGACTGACCGTAGTTCAGCAGCTTCTGGATGGGCCCAAGCATGTGGGCGAAATCAATGCGGAATTGAACGTCGAACAGAGTTTGCTGTCCCACCATTTAAAGGTGCTGCGTGACGCCGGCTTGGTATGTGCGCGTCGTGATGGGAAAGCCGTGCTGTACGAATTGGCGCCCGGAATGGAAGCCTCGCAATCGGGCAAGGCGATCAATCTTGGTTGTTGTCTCCTATCTTTCGAGTGAGTCGAATCATGACGCAATCTGACGTGGCATCGCCAACGCCCGCCAAGGTAGTCAGTGTTGTAACGCCCTCGCCTAGCCAGACTTCGCAATTCTTGGCGGAGGTCGCGGGTACGTTCCTGTTGATTCTGTTCGGTTGCGGCAGCGTTCACGCGGCGGTGTTGATGGATGCGCAAGCTGGTGTTTGGCAAGTCGCCATTGTCTGGGGCGTATCCATAATGCTGGCCATCTATATGGTCGGCGCTATCAGCGGGGCACACATCAATCCCGCGATTACGTTTGCATTAGCCATGTGGGGACGGTTCGATTGGTCCAAAGTGCCGATGTATGTGGCCGCTCAGTTATTGGGGGCCATGCTGGCCGCGGCCTGTCTGTTTGGCATCTACCATCCATATATTGCTCAAAAGGAATCCCAGAAACAGGTCGTGCGAGGTGAACCAGGCAGCGTTATCACGGCCATGTGTTATGGGGAGTACTTTCCGAATCCTGGTGCATTAGCCGGCGGCGATGAACCGTTATCCAACGACTCGCTTGTCGCGCATTGGCCCATGCTCAGCCACGCCGGAGCATTTGGTATCGAGGTTTTGGGTACCGCCATCTTGGCGGCCGTGGTGTTTGCCGTAACAGACCCTCGCAACATGGGAGCGCCCGGCGCGAATCTGGCTCCCGTGTTTATAGGCCTCACCGTCGCGGCACTGATTTCCGTACTGGCGCCATTGACACAGGCCTGTTTTAATCCGGCTCGCGATTTTGGCCCGCGATTGTTTGCCTACTTTGCCGGTTGGGGCGCCGCGGCTATTCCCGGTCCCAATGGAATAGGTTTCCTTACGGTCTATATCGTCGCTCCGATTGTTGGAGCTTGTGCCGGCGCCGGCATTTACGAGCGACTGATTCGCCCAGGCCACGGACCGGCCGTTATCGAATGAAAGTACGTCGATGACCCCATATCACAGTGTGGTGTCCCTATGCGCCGCGGTCGCTCTAAGTATCGCGAGCGTGGCTAGGGCCGATGACACATCGCGACTCGATCCCGACCTCGCCTATCTGGCGCGGCGCTCGGATCCAGTAACCTACGATGTTGATTTCTCGGTAGTGGTTACAGCGCCATATCATACGGAAACGCTAAAAGTGTGGCTGCCGATTCCTCAATCGGATGCCGCACAGATCGTGATTAGCAAGGATATTAGCACGTTTCCCATGGGCGTCTCACCGAGAATTGGTACGGAGAAGAAATTCGGCAACAAGTTCGCCTACTTCGAGTTCTCACGCCCCGAAGGCGCGCAGATGATTCGCCATCGGTTTCAGGTGAAGGTGTGGGAGCTTCATTGGGATATCAATCCGAGTAACATAGTCGCCGTGGAAAAGTGGCCCGAATCGTTTGCGCCGTATTTGGCGAGCGAGAGTCAAGCCGTGGTGCTGAACGATGGCATGAACCGGTTGCTAAGCGAGATCGTGCCGCAGCGCACGCGATCCTACCAGGATATCGCTTCCGTGTTGCAGTGGGTTGATTCTCATTTTACCTACGACCACGTGCAGGCTTCGCTGCAAGCGAGTTCATTGCATGCATTCGAGCGACAGCGAGGACATTGCAGCGATTATCACGGGTTCTGTGCCGCAATGGGACGTGCCATCGGCTATCCGACCCGTGTAACTTATGGAATCAATCCTTTCCCCAAGAACTCTCCCTCTCACTGTAAACTGGAAGTGTTCTTGCCGCCTTATGGTTGGGTCAGCTTCGATGTATCGGAAACCCAGAAACTGGCGGCTTCGATTCGCAAGAACGAAGATCTGACGCCTGCCGAGAAGCAAGCCCTGATCGCGGCGGCATCGCAACGGCTGTTAAGTGGTTTTCGTGATAACACTTGGTTCTTGCAGACTCGAGGCACGGATTATGAATTAGAACCGCCGGCCGCTCGCCGCGCGGCCGTGGTGCGAACGATCTATGCCGAAGCCGATGGCGAGCCGCTGCCCGAACCAGATCCTTCGGCTAAGGGGCAGAAAGAGTTCAGTTGGATGACGATCCACAAGTATCAAGCAGATCGCACGGTGACTTATCCGTTCAAGGATTTGCGCACCTTATCAATCTCGGGCACTGGCGTTCGAGCGGCCGAACCGGCGGAGTCGCGCTAATTCCCGTATCGGCGAAAGTTTCCATCGGCGTCTTACTGACCACAACAATCGAGATTCTCAGCGGAGTTCCTACCATGTCAACAATTCGATTTGTGATGATCGGTGGTTTTCTGGGCGCAGGCAAGACAACTTCCATTGCCCGCCTAGCGCGAATGTATCAGCAACGCGGTCACAAGGTGGGCATCGTCACGAACGATCAAGCTACGGACCTAGTAGATACGCATACTTTGCGCGAGCAGGGTTTCAATGTGGGGGAGGTTCCCGGCGCCTGCTTTTGTTGCAATTTCAATGAACTGACCGCGACGGTCGACCGGATCAGCGCGGGGGAGCGACCGGATGTGATTTTGACGGAACCGGTGGGGAGTTGTACCGATCTGGTGGCCACGGTGATTCGGCCGCTACAAAGTTTGTTTGAGAGCAAGTTCAGTATTGCGCCTTATGGCGTGATTCTAAAACCGAGCCACGGTTTGCGAATTCTGTCTGGTCAGGAAAAGGCGGGCTTCTCGCCAAAGGCTGAATACATCTTCCGCAAGCAAATTGAGGAGGCCGATTTTATTTTGCTCAATCGGATTGATGAGTTGCCGAGCGCGACAGTTGAAGAGCTGACACAGCTTTTGGAAACGCAGTTTCCAGGCCGCCCCGTCATCCAAGTTTCGGCGAGAACGGGCGCGGGATTCGACGAACTTTGTGAGTTCTTAGACCAGAGTGGAATGTTTGGTCGCCGAGTGATCGAGCTGGACTATGACGTGTATGCAGAGGGAGAAGCTGAATTAGGCTGGCTCAACAGCAGCCTGACGGTCGCGGCGGACGATCTGTTCGCGTTGGACTCACTGTTGGTCGGCATAATTGATCGCTTGCGAGACCGTCTAGAGGCGTTGGGCGCGGAGACAGCCCATCTAAAGACGATCGGCATGGCTGACGAGGGGCATGGCGTTGCGAATCTTGTCAGCAGCTTTACGCCAGCGGAGTTGTCGCTGGCGTCGGACTGCGAGACCAAATCGGCTCATGTCATCGTCAACGCACGGGTGGCGATGGATCCGGCCGAGCTTGAGAGGGAAGTTGAAGCGGCGGTAACCGATGCGGCGGCGAGTGTGGGAGCAACCGCCAAATTTCAACAGACACAGAGCTTCCGGCCCGGGCGTCCCGTTCCAACTCACCGCTTGGTGCAGCTTGGACTGTAGCCATTTCAAGCCCACCGCCGTCAAGCTAATGCTTGCGAATCGGGGGGCGTTGAGTCATCCTAATGTCGTCTCATTTGGTCGACACCGTTCCGTGGAGTAACAACACGATGCCTGCGACGCTTAACATGTTCTTTCGACGTTTGATTCTCGTGCGCTGGCGCTGATTGCACGCCTGGGATAGGACGTTGCGAGGTGAAGTGGTTCGCCTCGATTTGAACGACGATGCCGATCGTCAGGTGACGGTCGACCGGGAAGCAGGGCAGTATCTGGGACACCCCACGACTCTGTTGTTAGAGGATGGTCGCACGATATTGTGCGTCTATCCCAAAGGGCACGGTCGCGGCGGTATCGTTTATAAACGCAGCGAGGACGGCGGAAAAACGTGGAGTGATCGTTTGCCAACCCCGGAATCTTGGGCGACTTCCAAGGAGGTTCCGACGTTGCATCGCGTGGTGGATGCAGAGGGAAAGAAACGCATCATCATGTTTTCGGGGCTGTATCCGGTTCGGATGGCGGTGACGGAAGACGATGGCGCGACTTGGTCCGAGCTAAAGCAAGTCGGCGATTGGGGCGGCATTGTCACAATGGGGGCCGTCGAACCTATCAAAGCCGGAGCCGGGAATTATCTGGCGTTTTTCCACGATGACGGTCGGTTCTTCGCGTCGAAGCCCATGCAAGAGAAGCCGATCGCCTTCACGCTGTATTCGTCGCGCTCCGTCGATGGCGGATTGACATGGGCCACGCCAGAAGTAATTCGCAAATCAAGCGACTACCATATTTGTGAACCCGGCGTGATTCGATCCCCGGATGGCAAGCAATTGGCCATGTTGCTGCGCGAGAACAGCCGCCGCCACAATTCGCAAATTATGTTTTCCGATGACGAAGGCGCCACTTGGACCGATCCACGCGACCTGCCATCTTCGCTGAACGGGGATCGCCATACCGGCAAATATGGCCCGGACGGTCGGCTGCTGATTTCATTCCGTCGCGTCTCGCCTCGCGGGCAATCGAGTCCCGAAGATGGCGATTGGGTGGCTTGGGTCGGAACGTATGATGATCTCACCTCGGGTCGTGATGGGCAGTATGTGGTGCGTTTGAAAGATAATCATAAGGGCGCCGACTGTGCCTATCCTGGTGTGGAGACGCTCCCAGATGGAACCTTTGTTGTTACAACCTATGGTCATTGGGTTGCGGGCGAGGCGCCTTATATCTTGAGTGTTCGATTGAAATTGGCGGAACTGGACGCGATGGCCCACCCAAGATAGCCCACTCGCGATTGTGTGGTATGTTGGCGAGTAGGTTGCGTGAAGTGCACGGAGGTGATTGGTCCAGCTAGTCGACGGAATCAATCGGCAACTCGATTTGTACCGTCGTGCCGTGGTTCAATTGGGATTCGATGGACAACCGGCCGCCCAGTCGATCCACGACGCTCTTTGTGAGAAACAGGCCCAATCCCATGCCGCGTCCCGGTTCTTTCGTTGTGAAGAACGGTTCGGTAGCGCGGCTAAGCGTTACGTTGTCCATTCCCGACCCCTGGTCGCTAATCGCCAGCCGCAGCCAGTATTCTTTTTGGCGAATCGATGATCCGTGGAGGTCGATCACGGCGGATAGCTTGACGAATCGGTCGGGCGGCGAAGCATCGAGCGCGTTTCGCACGACGCCGCGAATCGCTTGAGCCACCGACTGTAGCGGCAACCGCACCAACGTTTCGGCATCTTGCGGGTTGGAGATGACGGTTGTCACTCGGGCTCGCCGCCGCACGCCTTCTAGTATCTCATCTAACAGATCGGTCACGCAAAGCCGCACGTCGGCCTCGGCCACGCTCTGGCCCGCGCTGCCCGCCAGACGATCCAATATCATGCGGCATTGATCCAGCTCTTGCCGAATTAATGCCACGTCGTCCAATACGGATTGTGGCACGGACTGACCTTCCAAGTGCCGCGACAACTCCTTCGCGACGACCGCGATCGTCGACAGCGGCGTCGCCAGTTCGTGCCCCGCGCCGGCTGCCAGCGTGGCCAGTGCCTCCAGCCGCTCGGCCCGCGCTCGTTGCTGTTCCGCGGCCCGAAGCTGTGCCTCCCGCATTCTCAATTCATGCGTGACTCGCGTCAGAAAGTAGACGATCACGCCCGAACAAGTCAGCAACGCGACCACTCGACCGAACGAGGCAAGGTTTTGCTCGCCGACAGCACCAATCGGGAGAGGTCGCTGCAAGTCCGGCAGCTCGCGATGCCATCTGAACAACAAAGCGAAGCAACCGGCGGCCACTACGGTTAGCGTCCAGCTCCAAAAATCGGACAGCAACATGGCGGCGAGCCGCGACGTTGACCAAATAGAACAGGGCGAATGGATTCGACAATCCGCCGGTGAAAGCCAGCAAGCCAGTCAGTGACGACAGATCCAGCAACATGACGGCGGCCAGTATCGTTTCGCCGTCTGGGTGTTCGTTCTCGAGCGACTCGCCACGGCGAATCCACCAGTGAAACATCGCGTTGGTCGCAACCGTCACACCCACGATCGCCAACAACTCGAGCAGCGGCAAGGCAACTCCCATCGCCACGGCCACGGCAATCGTCACCAACTGGCCGCTCGCCGCGACCCAACGCAGCCGCACGAGCCACGCGGCATTCATGCGAGTGCGCCGCGCGGTCGTCGATGTCCCGGCGATGATAGAAGTGCGATCCAACATCGTCCTATTTTGTTTCGTCAGTGATCGCGAGGCAATTGGCTGCCGATCCCACATTCGACGCGAGCGACGTATAGAATTCGCCCGATGGAACCTATCCCTTCAACCACGATTTCGACGGAGGCGGCGATGCGAACGGCAACGACGGCGATCGGCCTGTTCACGATACTGCTCGGAACATTGGCGACCAACGGCTCGATACAGGCAGCGGACGGCGTCAGTCATGAACATCATCATGGCCGACACGCTCCGATTCAGTTCACTATCCGCAGTGCCCGCGACGGCGACTGGTCCAACGCCAAAACATGGGAACCGGCTCGCGTGCCGAAGCGTGGCGACCGGGTGCTTGTTAGTCGGGGCACCGAAGTCCGCTACGACGTGGCCAGCGACGAGACGCTGCGGTTGGTACAAGTGCTCGGCACGCTGCGGTTCGCCCGCGATCGCGACACGTTGATGAACGTCGCCGTGCTGAAGGTGCAGGACAGCGATGAGTGCAGCGAGAGTGGTTTTGCCTGCGATTTCGAGGGCGTTACCGCAGCGGGCGAACCGCTGGCTCCGCGCGGCGGCACGTTGCCGACGCTCGAGGTGGGCACGCTGGCCGACCCGATTCCAGCGGAGCACACGGCCCGCATTCGGTTGCACTACTTAGACGGCATGGACAAGAACGACGCGCCGGCTCTGGTCTGCTGTTCGGCTCGCATGGAGCTGCACGGCGCTCCGCTCAATCGCACTTGGGTCAAGCTCGGGCAAGACGTGAAGCCGGGCGACTCGCGTGTGACGCTGGCCGAACCGGTTTCGGGTTGGCGCGTTGGCGACGAGGTGATCGTGACTGGTTCGGAACACCAATACCGCAGCGGTTCGTTTCGCACCGATCGCGATGCCGTGCAAACCGAAGAGAGACGTATTACGAAGATCGAAGGCCAGACGTTGGAACTAGATCGGTCGTTGGAGAACGTTCATTTTGGCAACGGCGACTTTCGCAGCGAAGTGGCGAATCTGTCTCGCAACGTCATCATCGAGAGCGCCGATCCCGACGGAGTGCGAGGTCACACGCTGTATCACTCGTTCAGCCAAGGCGGCATCAGCTACGCTCGTTTCGCCCATCTGGGAAAGGAAGGCGTGCTTGGCCGATACGCTATTCATTTTCATCTGATCGGCGACACAATGCGCGGCAGCCAGGTGTTAGGCGCGGCGATTGTGGATTCGCATAATCGCTGGATCACCATCCATGGTACAGAATATCTATTGGTTCGCGATTGTATTGGCTATCGCAGTGTGGGCCACGGTTACTTTTTGGAGGATGGGACTGAGCAATTCAATCTGCTCGATCGGAATTTGGGAGTGCAGGCGTTTCGTGGCAAGCGATTGCCGGGGCAGGTCCTACCCTTCGACCCAAACGATGGAGGAGCGTTCTGGTGGGCGAACGGACGCAATTCGCTGACCCGCAATGTCACCTGTGAGAACGATGAATACGGTTATCGGTACGACAGCCAGCGTCGTAGCAACTTTGATAGCAATCTCGCGGTCCGGCAAGCGGATGGCAAGCGGCAAGTGGTGGATATTCGCACGCTGCCAATCACACGTTTCAGCGACAATGAATCTCATACCGAAGGGCTCTATTCCGTGGCGGTCGCCGGCACCGATGGCGTCGGCCCAGACACGCAACATCCGCATCGTCTAAGCCGCCTTAGGTTGTGGCAAACACATTATGCTTTGCGAGCCGAATTGCCGACGATGATGGTCGAGGATGTGACGATCAACCATGCGGCCTACGGAATCTACCGTCCCCATTTCAACAACCATGTGTATCGCAACATCCATATCGCTCATACTAATGCCGAGCCATTTAATCGTGGCATGGACGATCAAAGCGAGCAATTCGGACGTATCACGGTCGACGGGCTGACGTTTTCCGACTTGGGATACGGCGGCCAAATGCCGCTGATTCAAATCAGCGATGACAATCCCACGGGGCAAGCCGAATCGCATTTCCGGAATGTGAAAGTATTGGATCGCAAACACAATAATCGTTGGCCGCTGGTAAACCTCGGTGGAGGACCGCGGCCAAATCCTTCGACGCCGCACGGCGTGCCGATCTACATCCACGATTGGTTCGGCAGCGGTCGTCATGCCAAGGTGGTTAGCGCGCGGGCCAAAGATTTACTGAGCGACGGGAACCAATACACATCGCAGCCGCCCTTGACCGGCGACGAGTCGGTTGTGGCGGAAGTGACCGACGTGGCTTGGCCCAAGTTGCTTGATCCCGTGGATGATCTGCCGCCCGCGACGATTGTGACCTCAATCCGTGCGGAACAAGGCCAGCTAATTGTTTCCGGTGTAACGCATGACGATGGTGAAGTGTCCCGAGTGATGGTCAACGGCCAGCCCGCAAAGCTGACTCGCGCTACGCCGGGCGTTGTCGATTGGCAAGTCACGCTGCCGTCCACCGCGTCGGCGTCCGTGGAAGCTCGCCACCGACGAGGCCGGCAATGAAGAACAAACGCCGCACAGAATTCGTCGCGATACCAAGCTGGCGAAGGCCAGCGGCGTCTGACGCCAGCGCCGACTGATAACAGCGTTGAATGCGAGTTCATGCGTATTGGACTAGATAACGATTCCGATCCCACAGAACGGGTCGTGGCCTCGTCCATTATGCAGGTCAGATTCTGCGCATTGGTATTGTCCGGATAAACGGAGTTATGAGATGAAACCTCGATCGCCAGAAGAACTCGACGACGCGCTACCGTGGATTCGGCAGTCGCCAAAAGACAAAGGAGTGCTCCGCATGATCGTTGTGCGGCCGGGCACGAACGAGCGGTCGGTATTGCCCGAAGTGGAAATCAGCGCTGCGGGCGGAGTGCACGGCGATTGCTGGGCCAGCGGGTGTTGGAAATCGTTGCCCGATGGACGACCGCACCCCGATGTGCAAATCGCGATGATGAACGTCCGCGTGATCGAAGCCGTGGCTGGGCCAGAGGAACGCTGGCCACTGGCTGGCGACAATCTCTTCGTCGACTTGGACCTCGGCAGCGAAAATCTCGCGCCGGGTCAGCGGCTGGAAATCGGTTCGGCAGTGATCGAGATAACCGACGAACCGCATCTCGGGTGTCGCAAATTCCAAAACCGCTTTGGCGTCGACGCATTGCGATTCGTCAATTCGCCGCTTGGCAAGCAACTCCATCTGCGCGGCATCTATGCGAAAGTCGTGACTGAAGGCATGATCCGCGCGGGTGATGTTGTGAAAAAGATCGACTGAACCCGCGGAGCCCACGAGTTCCACGATGACCGGATTATCGCATTAATTGAGCGATTGGTCCGGTCTGGGGCAGTTTCTTGCGCGACATCTCCGGGTCCAGATCGCCATAATGTTCGATGGGGTTTCCGTGAGCATTCAGCAGTGTGGTATACCAGTTCCCCAAAGTCTTATGGCCTTCGTTGCCAAGATATGGCAGACGAATGTATCGCCCCGCCAAGTCCAGATTGCAGTTGCTGCCGGACATGATGAGGAACGGTGATTCGGTGCCGGTTCCGTGATGTGTTTCCCCATTTTCGGGAAAGTACATAATCATTGTGTTGTCGAACATGGCGCCATTTCCTTCGGGCGTCTGCTTGAGCCGCTCGACGATGGTCCTAATTTGATTGACGTGACTGATCCGAATCTGTTCCCTTGTCTTCCAGGCGGGGACTCCGCCGAAGGCCTCGTCATGGCCCAGCGGATGAATTCCGACGCGATCGGTTTCGTTACCGGGCAACCCCGTAATCGGAGTTCCAAGGTCGTCAATCGTATAAGTCACAACGTTGGTCAAACCGGCCTTCAGCGCGGCGACGAGGACATCGGTCATCGCGGCCTGCTTTTCTGGGGTTGTGGCATTAGGACCGCCGTTAGCATGGACCGGTGCGATTTCCGGGAGATGTTTTTCGATGAACCCGGAAATGTCGATCAGCTTCCTGTTCCGTTCCCGGATCGCCTGAATCGAATGGACGTGCAATTCCTGTCGTTTCTTTTCGTGTCCCTGGATGCCGCTGATTTCTTGACCCTCGCGACTCTCCAGAAACGCCAGCATATCGTTATCGGATGTGACCGCCTGGGGATTGAGTACGGCTTTGAACAATTCGTTGCGAGCGGTTTCCGGGTCGGCATAACAATAGTTTCGGGTTTGCGGCGCGGGCGCGGAGTAACCGTCGACAATCCCGGTACGCCCCGCCGCGAATGAAAGCTCGACATGTCCAAACGGTGACGGAAACAGTCTGGCGAGTTCAAAATCCACGGTGGCGCGCTTAATCGCGCTGAGTGTATTGCGATTCGACTTGAAGCACCCCATGACAGACGAGAACGACCAATGAATGTTCTCACTCATCTTGGCCGAAAGCCCCTGCAGGATCGTCATATGTTCCTTGTAAGGTTCCAGTCCACGCACCCAGTTGGGAAGTTCGTGCTTGGCCAAATCGACTTCGAGCGGCTCTTTCTTCTCGTCGCGCGCCTTATCGCGATCCGAAAAGTCTGGGAGGGCAATTTCGTGTGGTCGGATGCCGCTGGATTTGCGGATAAAGATAAAGCGCTTAGGAATCCCATTCGCGTTCGGAGAGGCAAATACCTGATTAAAGGAAGGAGCCAGCGCCATCGCGCCGATTCCGAGCACGGATGAATTCAGGAATTCTTTTCTGGTGAGCATGGGATTAATCTTCGATCGGTTTGCGATAAATGAATGAATCGGAAGTAAGCAACGAAACGATCACGGCGTCGAAACTGCCGTTGCTATTAAGATAAGCCTGTTCGGCGTCGATCAATGTACCGGAATCCGAGAGCGTCTCATTGCGGCCGAGGAAATACCGGAACGCGTGTCGAATAATGGACTGGCGAACTCGGTCCGATTGGGCGAGCCGCTGGGCGAGGTCGCGGGCGTCCGCGACTTTTCCATCGAGCCGGTCATCTCCCGTGCCATCCAGATGCCCGGTCGAGTTGACGGGCAGCGTCTCATAAATATCCCGTGTGTCCGTGAGCAGCACGCTTTCGTCATTCTTGAGCGTCACGGATTCGACGATCCGGTCTGGATACTCCAGCGATTCCTCCTCACGGTATCGTCCAAAGTCATCATAGATCTCGAATGTGTATCCGAGAGGATTCATTTGTTTGTGACATTTCCAGCAATAGTCGTTTTCGGTCGCGAGCGTGAGGCGTTCGCGAAGCGTCTTGGAATGGTCTTCGGGGATGGATGCGTCCACGGTGATCGGCACGTCGGGAATGGTCCCCGCGAGCAGCTTCTCACGCACCCATTTCCCTCGGATAACGGGATCGGTTTCGGTGTTCTTGGAATGGGCGATCAGCCAAGCGGGGCTGGTGAGCAACCCTTTGCGATTGGGGACCGCGGCCGGCTGAATCGTGCTGTAATCCCAGTCATCGAGTCGAAAGTTGTAGAACTTGGCCACGTTGTATCCGGGCATGAAGTCGTTGCCATAACCGCGATAGAGATCATAGGGGGCCGCTTCTTTCTGCCCTTTGTCAAGTCGCGCGGTAATCGTCCTCATCGACTTTTTGAACAACTGGATTGTGGTCCCTTGTCGATTCCTCGCCTCCAGGTTATCGGGATCGACGCTTCGCATCTTGACCTCTTTAAGAAAGTCTCGATGTTCCAGCAAATCTTCCTTCTTGAAGTTTTGCCAATCGAGGTTCTTGAAATGATCATAAATGCTTTTGATTCGGTCCGAGGCGGCCTGCATCCGTTCGTTATTGCCGTCATGGTAGACGTAGAATTTCTCGGTGGTCAGCAACTCTTCAAAGACATGAGTGTCTTGCTCCAGAATGTATTCGACAAGTCGGTCGGTTTCGTTGATTAGTCGCGAGGTCGCGTTGCCAATTCGATCGCCGCCGAATCGTTTTTCGTCTTTGAAGATCGTTAGCGCCGCCGGATATCCAAAGAACTCACGGAAGAAACGCAGCTTGCGGATGGGAAGATTGGTTGTGTTGTCGCGATAGTTATTGTCTTCCAGAATCGGGTCGATCAGATAAACCACATCCCGTTTCTGAAGCAAACGCCGGACTTCCCGTTCATAATCGTCACGGGTATTCAGCGCGCCGCTCTCCGCGGCCAGCTTTAGCTCCGCATCGGGGCTCTGGTCTGTCAATGCGTAAGCAATTGCGTAGCTGGCATCGCGCGGGGACAGCATTCTGCGACCATGTTCGTCGGGTTCTCCCGTGCCGAATTCCTGTCGATAGACAAATTCGCCTGACAGTAGGTAAGTCTGTATCAGCTTCTGAATCGCCTTAAGACGCCCGAGCTTGTCAATATATGACTTTGTGAGGGCGAGAAATTGATCGGATTCGGACGGAAGCGGCGGTCTTTCCAAAATCTGAAAGCTCAACTGGCGAATGAGCTCGCGCAGCAATTCATCGGCGGGAGGTCCGGCGTCGATCCGGGCCTGTTCGAACTCGCGTTCCCATTCGGCCATGCATTTCTCGATGATGACGTTGTAGTGATCGCTTTGAGCTCGGTGTTTTAGAATCGCCGCCTGGATCACCCGCATCTCATCGTCGCTCAGCGGTTTGTAGACGAGCGGTTTGTATTTGCGGCTGTTCTTGACCAAGTCCTCGCGGATTTCCGGTAGGTAGTCGCGTAGGATCGTCATGCGCCCTTGAATGTGTCGTTCGTGATCGCCGTTGTAGAACCAGGTGCGTTCACACAGGTCGCGGAATGCATCATCGGACTTTGTCGCGTGCTCTGGATTCAGTAGCAACTGGTAAACGACATCCGTGCCGTCGAGATCGCCGAGCATCCTTTGAGCCACGTGGAAGGGGGCTTTCTTATAGACTTCGCCCGCTTTCAGTGTCTCAACTTCTTTGAGCGTCACTGGCAGGAATTCTGGCAACAAGGAAGTATGTTGGTTGCCATAGTATTCTTCACACAGTCGAGCAATAAAGTTTTCTAGGAATTCGCGTCGCGACGCGAGCGTCGTTGTGTGCGAATCTTCGAGGGCCATCACTTCCGCGATGGCTGGAAGATAGTTTCGATTCCGTTTGACGAGATAATCGGTGATATATTCCGACGTTTTCTGAGCGTTTGTGAGCATGCTCGAAATGTGGCTGCCAGCGAGGTCGGCGTTGGCGTAGTATCTCACTCCGGAATGGGTTGGCAGGAGAAACGGATTGGTCAGGCTGAGTTGCGAGAACCTGTGGCTGCCGAGTACTTGAACTCGTTTCCCCTCATGATCGGCCATCGTTCGAGCTTGCAGGAGTTGCTGAAACTTTGCCGAGAAGATGTACTCGCTAATCAGCCAGCGGCGGTCGTAAGTGAAACCTGGCAGTTCCCGATACTCGCCCGAAAACAGTTGTTCGTGGTCGACGTAGTTCCCAAACTCGGGCTTCTGCAGCTTCTTTTCCAGCATCGAAGCATTGTGCCGGTTGAGTTCTTCTGACACCCATCCGGCCAGCAATGTCGGATGCTCGGGTTTGTCGAAAGCTTCGCTGTCCGGCGGCATCTGTTTCAGGAACAGTTGCTCCTGAACTCGATTGAGCAGTTCCAGCCGTCCGTCCAGCCCAATCTGAGCGAGTGCATCGAGCCGCACGTCCCCTCGGCCGAGTCACCGCTGTGGCACCCGAGGCAATTCTGTTTCAGAACCGCTTCGACGCCGACCGGCACAACAAACGAATCGTCGGCGAATGCCGTCGCACTCGCGCCGAGAACAATCACGACTTGAAACAATCGACGCAACATCGGGTCTCTCACGGAGTATTGAATTCGACACGCCCGATCTTAGTCGGAATTCTGATGCAAAGCAGCATCTCGTCGGCGGCTCGTGTCATTCATCAGCAAAACGCATCAATAATTGGCGGGCAGTTCGCCACGCTCGCGAAGAGCGAAGTAGCAGTTCGCGGCTCCTTCGGGGATTGAATTCGATGGGGCTCGTTTGCGACGAAGGTCGGGCAAGTCGCTCGGGAAGGCCATGAACTCGTCGTAGAGATTGGGATTCGCGTTTCGCAATGTTTCGAGCGAGCGCATCCAACGAGAGCGATATTCGAGGTTGCTCGCGCTGTTCAGCCGCAGCAAGGCGCAGAGCTTCTTGCCGTCGGCGTTTAGGGCTTCGACTTCACCGTTCATCTTGATTCGCAAGCAGTCGCCGAAGGCAACTTCACAAGGATTCGGTACGGCAAGCACGTCGGTCTTGGCGGCGTTACAGGTTCGGCAGGCATAAAGCAGGTTTGAGTATTCGCATCGGCCCGACGGATCGACCGAAGCTGGGACGAAGTGCTCGATGTCGAATGTCCCAGAGCGACCATACCACTGCTCGCGATGCAGGCAGAACACGCAGCGGAAAGTGAACTCATCGCGCAGCCAATCGCGATAGCTGGCGTAGTCGTCGTAGCCAGCAGGCCCATGACGACGGACGTGAGGCATGGTCGGATACTCGAAGCCTTGCATCACTCACCTCGCTTCGAGGCGGTCGATGTCGCCAACACCAAGTCTTCGAGTTGCTTGAGCACATGGGTCGGTCGTGGCGCGACACGTTCCAAGTGGTAGTCGGCGTATGCCTGCAAGCCTTCTAGTTCCATTCGCTCCGCGTCCGACAGTGTGCCGGCAATGTCCTTGTCAATCAGCTTGCCGCGTCGACGATTGGTCTTAGGCCAATCCGCTTCGTAGTCCACGAAGTCGGCGTAGTGGAGTTTGCCTTCCAGCGATTCAGGAAGAAAGCGAGTTTGGTTGAAGGGGACGCCAACTCGCTTCCAGTCCGTGAAAAGAGATAGGACCGACTGCTCAAGATCGAGCGGCAGGTCGTATTGCCGAAGCACTTGGGCATCAAGTTTTGACATGAGCGAACGTAGCGTTTCGCTGTCCGATCCGGCTGACGCCGCGGCAATGTAGGCGTTGGCCGCCACTTCGATTCCGGCGAATGAGTGTGCCTTTGGCATTGGGACTCGCCGCATGTCCCCGACGATATTGTGCCTCTTTCCGAGATGGCAAAAGGCGTAAGTGTTTGCGATGGCTGAACTCATCAATGCCCAGACAACCGCGAGGGGTGTCGCACGCGAGCGCACGGTTAGGAAAGAGCTAGTAACTGGCCGACCAACACTGTCAATGAATGCTTTGAGACGCCAAGGGCCGCGGCTAACTCGGGCATAGTTCATTAAGACCTGCGGGACGCCCGTGACAACGCCAGCACGCCTCCTAAGCGTCGCGTCTTCGGATAAATTCATCCAATACAACGTCGGCAGTTCATGCAATGGAAGTCCGCGCTCCATGCTCACGTAACCTTGTACGGCACCGTCAAAATGCTCGTCGGAAAACGTCGGAACGCCTTGTGGTAGATCCTTGCCGTGGTAAACCAAGCCGGTGCCTAGTTCCGCCAGATCATTTGCCGTGGGATAGTTCGCGAGATACTGCCAGACTTCTTCTAAATCGGGGATTCGCAAATCCCATTTGTTAGCCTGCTTGAAACGTTTTTGTTCGATGCGTTGTGAGGTGGATGCCTCATAGGCTGTGATGAACTTCGGCATTTGTCGTTCACGAATCCGGCGGAACCGCACTTTATCATGAGACTTCATCCCTGCATTCAATCTCCTCCCAACAATCACGGCCGACTCCGCATCCGAGAACGGAAAGACCTTGTCGGGGAACAAGGAGATTTCGCGCAGCTCGAAGTTCTCGATGAGGAATCGCCGCACATCTTTGGCAAAGGCTCCGTGCAAAACCGTCTGTGGAAGGACAACTCCGAAAACACTGCCCGGCGTCAGCTCAGCAAGCGTCAGTCGCAGCATCTCGGCGGCTTTGTTCTTCACGACGATGTTCGTGCCAGCCTTGGCGTACTTGCTGAGTTCGTCGTCTCCGAAATTTGCGAACGGTGGATTTGCCAGCAGGATGGTGTTGCCCTTGGTTTGCTCCGCAAGGCGATTGCCGACAAACATATCTTCGACGCGCAAATCCCAGCCATCGGGATTGGGAATGTCGGTTAGCGTGAGCGACAGCCGCGCGAGTTCGAGTGCGAATGGATCGATGTCGGTCCCGTGCAGGCGACTGCGTAGGTACGGGCCGCGGCGGCTCGGAATTGCCTTGTCATCGGGCAGAAGTTGCGTCAGCAGGCGCATCGCGGCTACGAGAAATCCGGCGTGACCACACGCCGGTTCAAATACGCTGCGATCGTTTTCGGGAATCTCTTCGATCCAATCCGCGAGATGCCCCAGCACATAATCAATCAAATACGAGGGCGTGCTGTGCGTTCCCAACTGCGTGCGAGTCTGTTTCGAGATCAGGGTGTTCTCGTAGACGTAGGCCAACGATTCGGTGGTCGTCAGCGACAGGCTGCTGAAGCGATCGATCGTCCGGGCCGATTCTTGCAAAGCTTCCCGTTTCTGCTTCGACCCCGCCTTGAACGGCTGCGTGCCGTAGTGCCTCGCCACTCGCTCGAAGACATCTTCAACGTCGTCGAGCTGGATGTCTTCAAAGCCGGGCACTTCCTTGTCTCGCAGGATTTTTCCAGACACCAACCAGAAGATCGTCTGCAACAGCCATTGACCTTGTTCGTTGTTTACATCGTCCCAACCAACTCGCTGTTTCAAGTCGGCCACATTGCGAGAGATGAGGCGGCTGAGCGCTGTTCCAACTTCTTCTTCCAACAACGGCATCATCCCGATGTCGACAAAGTTCAGTTGGTACTCGCCGCGGACCCGACCGAGCGTCTTTGCCCGGTAGATGGCGTCGGGCGAGAACTGGTGTTGGTGCTCCCGGAAGAAACTTTCAAGACGAGCCTCCGGAATACTCTCCAGCCACTCGGCTGAATCACGTCCCAGCTTCCACCATTGGATGCCGTCATGACAGCAAACAAAGACCAGCGGCGCGCCGACTGACCGAAATGATTCGACCGACGATCTCGTGTCAGGCGATTCCGGAATCACGACGACGCACGCCGAACGCGAGTCTGTCGGGAGCTGGGCGAAACCCACGAGTGGAACGGTTTGTCCGTCACCAAACGCAAAATCGGTGCGCAGCAGATTCCGTCGATATCCACATGCACGCAACGGAGTTCTCAGGGCGTCTGGTTTCAACATCGTGGGTGTGATGGAGTCGTATCAAATCCGTTCGGCGGCTGGCCAATTCGGCATTGCGGCCTGAGTGCAGGAAAAACTTTCGACGCATTCTAACGCCCTGACCGTCTGAAGGCATCGTCGTCGCGGATCGAGATTCGTAGCAGAGCAGGCGATGCGGATGGCGATGGGCGTGCGGCTTTGGCTTTGGGAATTGATCCGAGTTGATTGGCGGAGAGGTTTTGAACCTCGGCATCGAGGTTTTTTTCGTCGCGCGCGAGGTTGCGAACCTTGAGTGAGAGGTTGAAAACCGGAGGCTTCGAGCTTTCGATCTCTCGCGCGCGGTTAGAAACCCCAGGGTTGAGGTTTCCAACCTCGACGTTGAGGCTTAAAACCTCGCGCGCGAGGTTTTGAACCGCGCGCTTGAGGCTTCAACCTCGCGCCGAGTCCACTTTTACCTGTCGCGCCGAGGTTTAAACCTGAACGATGAGGTTTTGAACCTCTCGGCTGAGGTTTTTTACCTCGTCGTCGAGGTTTTGGACCCTGCGCGCGGGGCTTTGAACCTGGCGCGCGAGGTTTTAACCTCTCGCGCGAGGTTTTGAACCGCGCGCATGAGGTTTTGAACCTCAATCACGAGGTTCAAACCTCGATCGAAGCGGTTTTTAACCGTGAAATAAGGACATCAACGGGATTGGTTCGGGAGAATTGCGGTGGGTAGCGTGTACCGTGGCCTCGTCCAGCGAGAGCGCGGGGCGTTGCCCGCGCGGTTAAACGAGGGGTGCGAGAGCGCGGGGCGTTGCCCACGCGGTTATGCGAGGGGTGGGAGGGCGCTTAGATAAGGATGTCCCGCACGACTTGGCCGGCGATGTCGGTTAGACGGAAGTCGCGGCTTTGGAAGCGGTACGTTAGCCGCTCGTGGTCGATGCCCAGCAAATGCAAGATCGTGGCTTGCAGGTCGTGAACGTGGACCGGATGCTCGGCGACGTTGTAGGAGAAATCGTCGGTCCGGCCGAACGTAAAACCTGAACGAACGCCGCCGCCAGAGAGCCAGACGGTGAAGCAGCGTGGATGGTGGTCGCGGCCGTAGTTGTCGGCGGTCAGCTCGCCTTGGCAATAAGCCGTGCGGCCGAACTCGCCGGCCCAGACGACTAGCGTGTCGTCGAGCAGCCCGCGTTGCTTGAGGTCGGCGACCAGCGCCGCGGACGCCTGATCCGTCTGACGGCACTTGCCGCGAATTCGCGACGGCAGATTCGAGTGATGATCCCAGCCGCGATGGTAGAGCTGGACGAAGCGGACGCCCTGTTCGAGCAGCCGGCGAGCCAGCAGGCAATTGGCGGCGTAGGTGCCGGGCTGGCGAGCTTCGTTGCCGTAAAGCTCGAATGTCCGTTCCGATTCGTCGCTCAAGTCGGCCAGCCGCGGGATAGCCTGCTGCATGCGAAACGCCAACTCATATTGAGCGACGCGGGCGGAGATTTCGGGGTCGGCAAAGCGATCGAACTCGATCCCGGCCAAAGCCGCCTGCGCGTCCAACATGCGACGCCGCGTGGCTCGGTCGATGCCGGGCGGGTCGGCCAAGTACAACATCGGCTCGGCGCCGCCGCGGAACTTGACTCCCTGATGCCGGGCGGGCAAAAAGCCGGCTCCCCACAGCCGATCGTACAGCGGCTGATCGCCGGCCACGCCGCCCGAGACGAACACGACGAACTCGGGCAAATCACGCGACTCGCTGCCCAACCCATAGGCGACCCAAGCGCCCATGCTCGGCCGGCCCGGCTGTTCGCTGCCGGTTTGCAGAAACGTGATCGCCGGATCGTGATTGATGGCGTCGGTATGCAGCGAGCGAACGAAACAGAGATCGTCGACAATCCGGGCCGTGTGCGGCAGCAGCTCGCTGACATCCGCGCCGCACTGGCCGTGTCGCGCGAAGCGGAACAGCGAGCGGGCCAGCGGCAACGTGGCTTGTTCGGAGGTCATCGTGGTGAGCCGTTGGCCGCGGCGAATCGAGTCGGGAATCTCGTCGCCGTGACGTCGATCCAGCTCGGGCTTGGGGTCGAACAAGTCGATTTGCGACGGAGCTCCCGACTGGCAGAGGAACACCACGCGTTTCGCTCGCGGCGGGTGATGAGGCAGGCCGAGCAGACCGGCGGGCGAATGATTCGCGGACGAACGTTCCGCGGGCGAGCTGGCCGAGTTCGCCGCCGGTTCAGCGGCCGAAACTTCTGGCCCCAGCAGCGCGGCGAGCGCGGCCGCGCCGAGGCCACGGCTGGCTTGGCCGAGCCATTGGCGTCGATCGAGAGCGGTTTGAAGCGACGGATTCGACATGGGCGGTGAGCCAAGTTTCAATCGGGTGGCAACCGCGGTGGGTTGCGAATGGTGACGAGGATTAACGATGCGATTTACGGGCTGGTGATGGTTTCGTTTAACAGGAACAAGGTGCTGACGACGATGGTGGTGGAAGCCAACGCGGCCGAGTCGCGGGCCGTGTTATCGGCCGCGGTGATGTTCGTCGCGGTGTCTGCCGTAGGCGAAGGAGTTTCGCCGTTGGACAGCAACGCTCGTGCGGCGGCCGGGTTGTCTTGGTAGTGGGTCCGTTGTCGCTCGTACAGCGAACGGAGTTGGTCGAGTTCGGGCGGAGTTGGCTTGCGGGACACGACCGCGCGGAACACGCGGGCCAGTCGCGTGCGAACGTCGGACGGTTCCGCTTGATGAGCTCGCTCGGCCAACGCTCGGGCGGCGTCGATGTAGGTCGGATCATTCATCAACACGAGCGACTGTTGCGGCGTGTTGGTCCGCTCGCGTCGCAACGCACAGACCGTGCGATCGCCGGCGTCGAAGGCCGTCATGGCTGGCGGCGGCGAGGCTCGTTTCCAAAACGTGTACAGCGATCGGCGATAGAGGTCGCCGCCACGGCTGGGCTGATAGACCTGGGCCGTGAACTTCTCGGGGTTGTACGAGACGGCTTCCCACACGCCGGCCGGCTGATAGGGACTCACGCCTCGGCCGCCCATGCGGCGATCGAGCAGCCCCGACGTGGCAAGCGCCGCATCGCGAATCATCTCGGCCGGCAGACGGAAACGCGGGCCTCGGGCAAGCCAGCGGTTCTCGGGATCGGCGGCCAATCGCTCGGGCGAGGCGGCGCTGGTTTGTCGATAGGTTGCGGAGGTAACGATCAATCGAATCAAATGCCGCACGTCCCATCCGCTGTCCATGAATTCGATGGCCAGCCAGTCGAGCAGTTCGGGGTGCGTGGGCGGTTGGCCTCGCGTGCCGAAATCTTCGGGCGTGGCGACCAGGCCGCGGCTGAAGTGAAGTTGCCAAAGCTGATTCACGATCACGCGCGCCGTCAGCGGATGGCGGCGATCGGTGATCCAGCGAGCGAGCGCGAGGCGGTTGGGCGGCGCGGCGTCCAGACGCGGGCCTAACCAAGCGGGCAATCCCGGTTCGACTTGTTCGCCGGGCCAGCGATAGTCGCCCCGTTCGAGGATGAACGTGGGACGTGGCTGCGAGCGGTCGCGCATGACCATGGTCGTGCCGATGCGTCGCCGCAGTTGTTCGAGCCGCCGTTGTTCATCGCGGTGCGTGGCGACTAGCTCACGATACGGCGGGTCGATTTGTTCCAGGTAATACGTGCGGAGCGTTTGCCGTTGAGATTCGTTGCGATCGGCGGCCGGGATGGCCAGCACGGTTTGAATGGGATTGCCGCCCGAGAGCACCGCGATTTCGGTTTTCGTAAGCTGCCGTGAGTAAAGCCGCAGGTCATCGAGGAAACCGCGAAACGGATCGCCGGCCGAGCCTCGGCCGACCAGCAGCGGCGGCGGCGTTTCGTCGGTCGGCGGATCGGTGGAAAGATCGTTGGTTGGCGGTTCGTTGAGTGCCGGTTCGTTGGCTGGCGGATCGTTGGTTGGCGGTTCGCTTTCCGTCTGCGTTCGGGCGAGCTCAACCGCTTGGCCGTCAACGTAACAACGCGCGTTCACGGTGGATTCGCCGGCGTCGATGTTCAGCGCCAGATGTTGCCAGCGGCGTAGCGTCAGCGGCGTTTCGGCGATGAACTGCAAACGCCGGTCGCCATCGACAAACGTGAATCGAGGCTGGCGATCGGCAAGGTCCAACGTCCAACGCGGTTGGTCGTTTGCCGCCGAATCGACGATCGTCAGCGTGTCGGCCGTCGTTGGAAAACACCACACGGCGAGGGCGAACGACGGGCTGCCGGTTGCCGCTTCAACGCCGCGGACTTCCACGTGCGTTTGGCCGCCGAATAACAACGCCGCGTTGAACTTGCCGGGCAGATAGATCGCTGAGCCGATTAGCTTGATGCGCGGTTTCGTCGCGGGCGGCACATCAAAAGGCAGGTTGTTGGAAGGCGAGTCGTTCGACGTTGGATCGGACGCTTCGGATGCTTCCGCGGCGAGTTCATTGTCGAACGTTAGGTGCAGCGCCGTGTCGTTGGGCAGGGGCAGGGCCGTCGCCGAGCTGGCTTGCTCGCGTTCCCAAGCGGTTTGGTCGGCCGCGGCAGCGACGGCTCGCGCGGCCATCTGCCGTTCGAGCGCGGCCAGCCGGCTGCGGATCTCGGCCAGCTCTTGGCGTTCGAGCCGCGTGGGCGCGGGCATCGTTGGTTCGGCGTTCCCGTGCCGTCCGTCCACGCCGTTCTCGTCCAGTTGGTTGAAGTAGGCGAACAACCGAAAATAGTCGCGTTGGGTGAACGGATCGTACTTGTGGTCGTGGCAGCGGGCACAGTCGAGCGTCTGTCCGAGAAACACGGCTCCGGTCGTGGCCACGCGATCCGCCACGTATTGCACGCGGAACTCCTCGGCGATCACGCCTTCCTCGCTGTTGATCATCGAATTGCGATTGAAGCCGGTCGCCAGACGTTGTTCGTCCGTGGCGTCGGGCAGCAGATCGCCGGCCAATTGCCAAGTGGTGAACTGATCGAACGGCATGTTGCGATTGAAGGCCGAAACGACCCAATCGCGATAAGGCCACAGGTCGCGGTGGGCGTCGGTGTGATACCCGTGCGTGTCGGCGTATCGAGCCAGATCGAGCCACCAGGTAGCCAGCCGCTCGCCGTGCCGAGGCGAGGCCAGCAGCCGGTCGACGGCGCGTTCGTAGGCGTCGGGCGACGTGTCGGATTGGAAGGCATCAAGCTCGTCGATCGTGGGCGGCAAGCCGGTCAGGGCGAAGGTGACTCGCCGCAACAGCATCGCGCGATCGGCTTCCGGCGAAGGTTCGAAGCCGGCTTTGATCATCGCGGGATGAGTCCAGCGGTCGATCGGATTGCGAGCCCAGGCGGCGGTTGCCGTCGACGACGCTTGATTGGCAGTCGGCCACACGGGTCGTTCGGGCGCGCGGTAGGCCCAGTGGAGCGAGTCGGACGAACTGCCGGCCCGAGCTTGCGAGGCCGTTGGCTCGACCGCCAAGAGCTGCTCCGCGCCGACGAAGCAACCGCGGAGCAACGCCGCCGCAATCGCGACTCGCCAGACGACGGCGCGCACGGTTGTTCGGATTGTCGGCTTATTGCCGGACATAGGCATGGCGCGGACGAAGGTCGCTTGGTTGGAATTGGCGAAACTGCCAAAATCTGGGTGTTTTCGGGGCTAGTCGCCGGTCCGCGACCAACCGCTTCAATCCATCATACGTGCCAAGTGAATTGCCGGCTTAGAAAAGCAATGGCGTTCTCGAATTCTGAAACGTGTGCCATACTAGCCCGTTGCCTTTGGTCGGCCGTTGGATCGGCTGCCAAGGGCCTCGGATGTTATGCATGGCGCCGCTACTTTGCCGGACCCGTCGAAGTTTCGCACCCTGATCGCTCTCGCACCTCGTTCGCTTTGCACCTCGTTCGCTTTGCACCTTGATCGCACGGAGGCCGACCGCCGATGCTCGCTAAACGTTGCCGCCACGATTTCGAGCAGATCACGACCAGTCGCGGGCGAGACTATTTTCAATCGCACCGTGTCAGTTACGTGAATGAGAAACGCAGCGGTGTTTCCGCCGATGTCGATGGCAATAACGGCGAGGCGTACATTGTCGAAGTGAACTGGCGGAACGCCACGAACGGGACCATCTCGTCGACGTGTACTTGCCCCCATTTTCAAGACGGGTTTCTCTGCAAGCACATTTGGGCCGTGTTCCTGGAACTGGATAAACGCGGCATGTCGACCAAAATCCCTGGCGGCGACCAATTATCCGTGCTTCCGAGTGAAGAATCGGGGCACGCTTCCGTGATTGTCGACGAAGAGGACGAATTCGACGACGACTTCGAGGAGTCCGTTGCGGAAGTCGTTCAATCGCTTCCGGCTTCCGATATCGTGCGAAGGATTTTTGGACAGAACGTCGGCGACGGTTATGCGAAATTCAAACCGTCGCGAGAGCAACAGGAACCGCGCGGCTGGCGACGGCAAATTAACCAGATTGCCGCCGGAGTCCGGCAAGTCGCGGAGGCTCAAGCCGCGGCCAGCGAACCGACGCAGCGAGTCAAGCAGATTTTCTATGTCGTCAATGTTGCCGACAGCCAGCGGCAGAATTGTTTGGTCTTTGATTTCCTTCAGCGACCGCTGAAGAAGAACGGCGACTGGGGCAAGTTGCGACCGTACTCGGTGCCTCGCTACCGGCTGGACGAAGTGCCCGATCCGGTCGATCGCGAACTGCTGGGAATGTTGGTCAGCAGCGACATGCGGCAGACGGTTTCCAGCGGCTCGTATTACTACGGGTATAGCTCGAACTATTCGTCGACCATCCAAGAGGTGTGGATTGCTCCGTCGTTGGCCGAGATGATTTTGCCGAAGTTGTGCGCGACGCAGCGATGTGTCTGGGCTTTGAACAGCCAAGTCGACTTCGAGCAGTGCGAGCCGGTCGTGTGGGACAGCAGCGACATTTGGCGAATTGGTTTGGAGGTGGTGTCGGATGCGGCGGCGAAGCACTGGGTGGTGCGAGGCCAGATCGGACGCGGCGACCAGCAACGGCGGCTGACCGAAGCCGTGCTGCTGAATTCGCATATCGTGCTGTTTCCCGAGACCTGCGGCCGCGTCCAAGGCGACTTGGCGC
The DNA here is from genome assembly GCA_041399085.1 of Pirellulaceae bacterium. Taxonomy (GTDB): domain Bacteria; phylum Planctomycetota; class Planctomycetia; order Pirellulales; family Pirellulaceae; genus JAWKTM01. Next base: position 20,192 of record JAWKTM010000015.1, on the reverse strand, counting down.
AAGGTTGGGGCAGCGTGTTGCGGTCGGAAAGTGCGATGTTGGTTCCCTACGAGGACCGCGTCGATTTTCTGGACCGGCTGGCCCGTTTTACAAACGTGCCGCCCGCCGATTGGCCGCTCGACATGGCGATTGATTTTGTCGATGGCGAGCCGAAGGGGATCCTTCGCATCAATCGGACTCAACTTTCGCGCACCGGGCCTTATTGGTTCTGCCACGTGTTGTTCGATTACGGATTGGAGCAGTTCAGCGTCCGTGACGAGCGGGGCGGCGTTTACGATCCGCAGGGCGAGCTGATCGTGCGACGCAATCTGGAGGTCGAGCGAAAGTTGCTGGAACAGCTTGACGCCGCGCAGGCCAAACGCCCGACCGATTTCGAGTTCAACCGAACGGAGGCCGACCGCAAGATTCACGACCGCCATCTTTCGGACTTCGTGGAAGCGATGACGGTGGCCGGTTGGCAAGTCGAAGCCGAAGGCGTCAAGATTCGCCGGCCGGGCGCCGTGCGGTTGAGTGTTTCGTCGGCGGTCGATTGGTTCGAGTTGGACGGCGAAGTCGATTTCGATGGCGTCGCGGTCTCGTTGCCCAGTTTGTTGAAAGCCGTCCGCAACGAGCAGAAGTACGTGTTGCTGGGCGATGGCACGCGTGGGTTGCTGCCCGAGGAATGGTTGCGGAAATACGGGCGGCTGGCCGAGTTGGGCGACGCCGATGGCGATTCGGTTCGTTTCGCCACTTCGCAAGCGATGCTGCTCGACGCGCTGCTGGCCGCGCAGGAAGCGGAAAACGTTGCTTACGACGAGCAGTTCGACCAGTTCCGCCAACGTCTGCGAACGTTTCAGGGCATCGAGGCGGCGAACGCTCCGGAGCAGTTCCAGGGCACTTTGCGCGAGTACCAGCGCGAAGGATTGGGCTGGCTGCATTTCTTGCGCGAGTTCAATCTCGGCGGCTGTTTGGCCGACGACATGGGCCTCGGGAAGACCGTGCAAGTGCTCGCGCTATTGGAATCGCGGAGGCAACAACGGGCCGCCGGCGATAAGGAGATCGGCCCCTCGCTGGTGATTGTGCCCAAAAGCCTGGTGTTCAACTGGGTTGAGGAGGCGTCGCGGTTCACGCCCGAGATGCGCGTGCTGAACTACACCGGCCTTCTGCGTCGCGACGAGTTGGACAACTTCGACCAGTACGACATCGTCGTGACGACTTACGGGACGCTGCGGCGCGACATCGTGGATCTGAAGGAGCGGCAATTCGATTACGCGATTTTGGACGAGTCGCAGGCGATCAAGAACGCCGGTTCGCAAGCGGCTAAGGCCGTTCGGTTGCTGAATGCCCGACACCGTTTGGCGATGACCGGCACGCCGGTGGAAAATCACCTGGGCGAATTGTGGTCGCTGTTCGAGTTTTTGAATCCCGGAATGTTGGGGCGTTCGAGTGCGTTTTCGGCCATGTCGCGCACCGGGGGCGGCGAGGACAACGGCGAGTGGCTCGGCGTGTTGGCTCAGGCGCTCCGGCCGTTTTTGTTGCGACGCACGAAGCGCCAAGTGCTGACGGAATTGCCTGAGAAGACCGAGCAGACGTTGTACTGCGAGATGTCGTCGAAGGAACGCAAGAAGTACGACGAGCTGCGCGACTACTACCGATCGCAATTGAACGACCGCGTGGCTCAACACGGTTTGCAGAAGTCCAAGATCCACGTGCTCGAAGCGTTGCTGCGACTGCGTCAGGCGGCTTGCCATCCGGGTTTGCTGGATTCCAAGCTGACGGGCGAGACGAGCGCCAAGCTGGAAACGCTGTTCGACCAATTGGACGAGATTGTCGAGGAAGGGCACAAAGCTTTGGTGTTCTCGCAGTTCACGTCGCTACTGGCGATCGTCAAGGATCACTTGGACAAGAAGAAGGTCGTTTACGAGTATCTGGACGGACGCACTCGGAAACGGGGCGAGCGAGTTAAGCGTTTTCAGGAAGACCCGGATTGCCCGCTGTTCCTGATCAGCTTGAAGGCCGGCGGCCACGGCTTGAATCTGACGGCGGCGGACTACGTGTTCATCTTGGATCCGTGGTGGAATCCGGCGGTCGAGGCCCAGGCGGTCGACCGGGCTCATCGAATTGGGCAGACCCGACACGTGTTCGCGTATCGGTTGATTTGCAAGGACACGGTGGAAGACAAGATCATCGAGCTACAAAAGTCGAAGCGTGAGCTGGCCGACGCGATTGTTTCGGCCGACGACAGCCTGCTGCGTTCGCTGACGGCCGAGGACTTGGCGATGTTGTTCGAGTAGGCGGGTTGTTGAACTAGCCGGGTCGTGGGAGTCGCCAGGAATCGCCGCATATTGGAATTCGCTCGCCGGGCAACTTTTCGTATCTTTATTGTCATTGCGGACGATGCTGGTTATCTTGGCTCTAGCGCGTTTTCCGCGCGGGCGTCGTGTATTTTGGCGCCGCGGCCGAGCCAGCATTCTCACAATCAACTCGTCTTAGTGGGTCAGGGATCGAAACTCTTCGCCACCCAGCGAAGATAGGAGCAATTTGTATGTCACGTCGTTTCCGGTTCTCGGTGCGAATGTTGTTGTCCGTCACGGCCGCGGTCGCCGTGGTTGGCTCGCTGGCCTATGCCGGCCACTTGAATGTCGGCGGCAACCGAGTTGGTGGTGTGTCGATCGACGCGGAGGGCGTGGTCCGCGAACCCAGCGAGGACGCTCGCGGCTTGCTGCTCGAACATTATCGCAAGTCGATCCAGAATCCTTCGCCCGATCTGGCGATGCCGACCGACCTGCGGATGATTTCGCTGAAGGGTTTGGAAGCCGCGATCGCCGACGCTCGGCAAAATAATCTGGGCCAATTGCCTGACGAAGTTCGTTTTCTGGCCGGACTTCAGCGAATTGAGTATGTGTTCGTTTACCCCGACCGGAACGACATTGTGCTGGCGGGACCGGGCGAAGGTTGGAAGATTCGCGACGACGCCACGGTCGTCGGGATCACAACTGATCGGCCCGTCATGCTGTTGGATGATTTGATCGTCGCCTTGCGGCAGGTCGAGGCGGCTCGCCAAGTCGGCATCAGCGTCTCGATCGATCCGACTCAAGAAGGCATGCAACGATTGAACGAGTATTTGGCCGAACAGCGACGCCGTAAGTCGCCCGTTGTGCCCGCTCTGTGGGAGCCGGCCATGAAGGAAGCTTTCGGCCCGCAGCAAGTTCGTTTCACCGGCGTGCCGACCAACAGCCATTTCGCTCGCGTGTTGCTGGCCGCCGACTATCGCATGAAACGTCTGGGCATGAAGCTGGATCCGTCGCCGGTCAAGGGTTTGCCCAGCTATATCGATCTGTTGAATCGCACGCGATTGGCCAACAACGCCACGCCGCGTTGGTGGTTGGCCTGCAATTACGATTCGGTGTTGAAGAGCGAAGACGGTTTGGCTTGGCAAATTCGCGGACAAGGTGTGAAGGCCGAGACCGAAGAGAGCTTCTTGACGAAGGACGGTCAAGTCGCTGGAACTGGCAAGACCAGCGGTCCGGCCAAAGACTGGGCCGACGCGATGACCACGCATTATGACGAGCTGAGCCGAGTGGATGGCGTGTTCGGCGAGCTTCGCAATCTGATGGACATGTGCGTGGTCGCCGCTCTGATTGAAAAGCACGGGTTGCTGGCCAAGGCCGGTTGCAGCTTGCCGCTGTTGATGAACGAAGACAGCGAATTGGCTTACGAAAAATGGCATGCCCCGAAGTTGGTCGCTCCGCATTGCAGCTTTGTCCGCTCGCGCAACGGTTGGACCATTACGGCATCGGGCGGTGTGCAGATCGAATCTTGGCAAGTGGCCGAGAACACGCAAACGAGCGCCGAACTGCCTAGCACCCGAACCCGCGCCACAAGCAGCGGCGATTCGTGGTGGTGGTAAAACGACTGCGACGATAATCTTTCGTTTCGCGATGGCAATCGCGTGACACACGCATCCGGTCAGCGGCGAAAGTCGCTGACCTACTTTTTTTGGCGAGGCGCATGTGACACGGACGACCTGGAATTTCCACACCGCCGGACAACTCGTCTTCGGGTTCGACGCGACGGATAGCGTGGGCGCATTGATTCGACGGCGCGGTTGGGACCGAGTGCTCGTCGTCACCGATCCGATCTTGCGAAAGCTTGGAATCGTGGATCGCGTGACCCAGTCGCTGGCGGCGGCGAAGCTGTCCGTCGAGATTTTCGATGGTGGAGAACCCGAGCCGTCGTTCGCCGCCGCGGAGAACGCGATCCAAGCGGCCGGAGAATTTCGCCCGGGCGTAATCCTTGGCCTCGGCGGCGGCAGCAACATGGACTTGGCCAAGATCGTGGCGGCCGTCACGACGCACGGCGGAACCTATTCCGACTATTTCAACTTCGATCGCGTGCCGGGTCCCGTGATGCCGCTGGTTTGCTTGCCGACGACTTCCGGTACGGGCAGCGAAGTCTCGCATGCCGCCGTGCTGACCGATACGGCAAACGAGATGAAAGTCAGCACGCTCAGCAATTACTTGCGCCCCGCGATCGCCGTGGTCGATCCCGCGTTGACGATGAGCTGCCCTCGCAAAGTGACCGCCGACAGCGGCATCGATGCGCTGACTCACGCCATCGAAGCGTATACGGCCACGGATTCGTTCGCGATGGATTTGGCGCCGGGTGAATTGGGCGCTTACGAAGGCCGTTTTCCCTTGGCGGATTGCATCGCGGAAAAGGCGATCGCGTTAGTCGGTCAACATCTGGTCACGGCTGTGAACGAGCCCGCGAATCGGGAAGCTCGCGAAGGGATGGCGTTGGCTTCAACCTTGGGCGGCATCGCGTTCTCCAATGCTGGCGTAGCCTTAGTCCACGCTTTGGAATATCCGCTAGGCGGCGCGCTGCATTGCAGCCACGGCGAAGGGAACGGTTTACTGCTGCCACACGTGATGCGATTCAATTTGCCCGAACGGAAGCGGACGTTTGCGAAAATCGCCGAACTGTTAGGTGAAGATGTCAGCGGCCTGAACGAAGACGATGCAGCCGAGCGAGCGGTCGTCGCCGTCGAGCGGTTGCGCGATGCGATCGGGATTCGACCTCGGATTCGCGATCTAGGCGGACGTGAAGAGCAGCTTCCGTTGTTCGCCGAAAAGGCGTTCACCTTGAAGCGTCTGCAACAAACCAATCCCCGCGTTTCGACGCCAGCCGACTTTCTCGATATTCTGCGAGCCGCGTTTTAGCGTTCGCCCGGATTTGTATGGCACGCACTCGCCTGATCACGCTGGCTACTTTTGAGAACGCCGGACAAGCCTATGCGGCGCAAGGCTGCTTGGCCGCGCGTGGCATTATGGCTCAAGTTGACGGCGACGTATCCCACACAGCCTTATCGTATGTGGGTTCAGCACTGGGCGGCGTTAAACTACTTGTTCTCGCCGAAGATGCCGATGCGGCGCGTGAGTGCTTGGCGACAGCCGATCCCGATTCCACGGACGATTCGGGACCTTGGCAGTGTGACAAATGCCAGGAAGAGGTCGACGCTGGGTTCGATATCTGCTGGTCGTGTGGCGCGACTCGCGAGGAAGCCGCCATTCCGCTCAAACATGTTCCTTTGCGGGCCGAAGTCCTGCCGTCGTTGCCGGCCGTGGAGAACGAGCCGGACGCCTCCGACCCGAATGATCACTCCAAACTGCATTTGCCGCGGGATCCAAAAAATCCCTACGCCGCGCCCACACAGGTCGGCGCGGTGAATCGCGCATCGATTGTGGAAGAACGTGGCGGCGACGACGAGACCGAGGCCCTGGTGCTCCGCGCATGGCGAGCGTCGATTATCGGGCTCGTGTTTTGGCCCGGAATCTTGCATTTCTATTCAATGTGGTTGTTGCTCCGAGCCGCTTTTTCCAAGTCCGAGGAACTTTCTCCGACGGCGTCGCGACGATTCAAACTGGCTCTCGCCGTGAATATTCTGGCCGCCGCGTTCCTAGCGGTTGCCATTAACGCCTTTTTGCGTTTCGGTGGATAGGGAAGCGAATCACGGAACGGCTCGCGACCAGTATTAGCGGCACGGCGCGAGCCGTCCGGTGCCGCGAAACCGGACGGCTCGCGCCCTACCGCTCTTAGAACACACAAACACTTGGGACGCATCGACGCGCCTGATTTCTTGTCAGCGCAAATTCAGCAGTCGCCATATCACAAATACAAGCGTTCCAACTTGCCAAATGGCGGCGCGGTTATATCGGTACTGCGATCTCTCCGGCGAACCGGTTGCTTCGGTTCTGACAGCAATGACAGGCAGTCGCGAAGCGGGCAAATGTTGGTGGGGAAAGTACCGAACAGAACACTAGTAAACACATCGGCGCACGGATGCTCCGCGTCGATCGTAGTGATCGCTTTCCACGCGCGTCCAAGGATAGGATTCTCGACATGTCCCGTTGGCGTTACATCACATACTTGGTTTGTGTTGCCCTGTTACCCGTTGCCGGCGCGGGTGCGACTGAACCGATGTCGGGCGATTCCTGGTGGCAAGGTCCGCAGCTAATGGGAGGTGGCTATGCCGCCGCTTCCGATCCTTACGCCTACGCGGCCGGACCCGCGCAACAGACGTTCGGCTACGAAGACTATGCGAGCTGTGGGCCGGCGATTCCGCAGCAGTTGCCAACAAACTGCGGGTACTTCTTTCAGTACGACTATCTCTTGTGGTCCGTGAACGCGCCGCGCGTAACCACGATTGGCGACGCCGGTTCCGAACGCACGGTCAACGTTGGTGGTGTCAGCTACCACTTCACGAACAGCCTCGATACCTCCTGGATCGGCGAAGAGTTCCACTCGGGCCATCGTTGGGAGTTCGGTAATCAAGGAGAGCAGGACGGCTGGATCGGCAGCGTGTTGTATGGCAGCTATGAGGAGAGCTTAAGCGCGAGCGGCGTGAACTTCGCCCCGATTGATCCTTATAACTTGCTGGCCGGGTACGAAGATCTCAACGGAGACGGCATCGACGATGACCGCAACGGCAATCATGTCTTTGGCCGCTATGGCGAAGATTTAGGTACGCCCGATCCACCCAATGGATTCACTCCTCCGTTCGACAATGTGATCGACCAAGCCGCTCCGACGGACGTCGGCGATCAAGTCCTATACCTAGTCACGTTTGGGAATTTCCAAGCTCATAACACAACGACACTTGCTGGCGTGGAGTTCATGTACTCCCATCGGACTTGCATGTCCGATCGCAATCAGTGGACTTGGTTCGGCGGCGTTCGTTATTTGAGCGTCGAGGATCAATTCGGCTTCACCGCCACGGGCGGCATCTTGGACGCCACAAGCCTGGACACGACCGTTCATAATAATGTGGTCGGACCTCAAGTCGGTGGACGCTGGGTGCATCGGCGCGGTTGGTTCAGCTTATCGGCCGAAGGTCGGTTTCTGGCGGGATTGAATGCCCAGCGCGGTACCATGACCGGGCAAATCGCCACGAATGCCCAAGCAACAGGATTGAACGAACCGGCTGCCTTGACCGCGACGGCGTTTAACGACGCCGTGAGCGACGAAGTCTTTTCGCCGATCGGCGAAGTGCGTGTGGACAGCCGATACTTTATCAATCGCTTTGCCGCGTTTCGCGTTGGCTACACCGGAATTTATGCCGGCGGCATCAGCCGAGCCGCGCCGAAGGTGGTCTACGAACTGCCGCATTTCTGGCTTTCCAACACGGCTTCGCGGGAAGGAATGTTTATCCACGCTCTGACGTTTGGTTTCGAATTGAATCGTTAAGCGGTCGTTCTTCCCGCGGGGGTGTGGGAGTCGCCTCAACCTGTCCCCGACGTTGCAGGCCCTGCCGTGAGCCCACATAGCGCCGCCCAAGCGGCGCCAAGCGTCCAGCCAGCCAAAACATCCGTGGCCAGTGGACGCCCAGATACACGCGGCTAATTCCCACAGCCAATGTTACCCGATGGCCAACAGTATGAGATACGCCTTTAGACGCCAGAGTTGTTGAATTCGCTAACAACGACCTGAGCGTCAGGTATGTGATCGCAGCCATTAACGAATGTCCGCTCGGGAAACTTTGGTATAAACATAGATCCGGTGCGCAACCAGCCGGGACGAGGTCTGGCGAATACGGACTTGAATATCAGGCCCAGCAGCAAATCCGCCGAAAACTGCCCCCAACACGAACCACATCATCCGCGGCTTGCCCAACAACAACAGATAGCCAGCGACGGACAGCGTAAGCAGCACCAAGAATCCGACGCCACCCAGCAGGTCAAGGAAAAACCCGGCCCAGTTCCTCGACCCAACGAGGACCAATCGGATCTTCTGGATTGTCTGGGTTTCGCAAGCTCAACAATACGGATCGGTCGAACGCGGCCGTATCTTGTTCGAACACCTCATCGGCCAAGGCGATGAAAGTCCACGTGCCTCCGGCAACGATGGCCAGCAAGACCATCGTTGTCAGCTCGAAGCGGCCGACCCAAGTCATCGCCTGAAAAAATCGCGTTCGCAAGCGATGAACGGCGATGATCCAACCTCGACTCAACATCCGCTCGCGATTCGCGCCCGAAACCGGAATTCACCTGTGCACGCTCCTGGCAGTAGACGGAAAGGCGGGCGCAAACCACCGTGGTGCAAAGCAAATGCCAGCGGTCTTGCCGAGGCGCGGGAGAATTCGAACGCGGGTTGCTTAAGGTTAATGAACCTGCAAAGCCTGCTTTGCGCACTCGCTAATCGCGGTGTTTGTCATCGCTCGAATGCGTTTGTGACGCTGCCGCCCCCTGAGGTGGGAAGCGCGGTTGTTCCTTTTCACGGATTTGAGAGTTGTGTTTCGCGTGGTGATGTGATGTCCTGGAATGGTCAGTGGGAAAAACTTGGAAGGCGGGCGCTCGCCGCGGTGGTGGGTGGTTTGGTGGGACTCGAACGCGAGTTCGCGGATAAACCTGCTCGACTAAGAACTCACATGTTCGTGGCAGCGGGGGCGGCCTTGCTTATGCTGATGGGAAACGAGCTCATTGATAAGTATCATTTAGACGCTCCGTGGCCGGACTGGAGCGCTGATCCGATCTGAATCGTTCAAGCGATCGTGATTGGTATCAGTTTCCTGTGCGGAACGATCGTTCATCAGAGCGGCGAACGTGTGAAGGCTGACGACGGCGGCGTCGATTTTTTTCACAGCCGGGCTTTGGAATCGCCGTGTCGCTTTGACAGTACGTGTTGGCAAGTGTGGCTGCGGCGGCAGCGGTCTGCGTCTTACTTGCCGTCGGATGGTTGGAGAACGCGATTGGACGGGCGCGCACGACCCTTCCGTTCAAGCGGTACAACAACGGAACTCGCGAGGGCTTGCCGAAGACCGGTGGCGAGCGCGAGCCGTAGATGTCGCCAATCCACATTCCAGATAACTACTAATCATTCGGAGCAATCGAAATCTGGGGCGATCAACCAAGCAGAAGAGTCTTGGCGATCGTAAAGTAGATAACGATCCCGGTCACATCCACGAATGTGGCAACAAAGGGACTCGAAGCATAGCCGGGATCAAAGCCGAGTTTTTCGAATACCAGGGGCAACATCGAACCCACTAACGTCCCCCAAAGACAGATGGAAGCCACGGATTGTCCTATTACCAGCGCCAATACCCAACGGTCCGCGTCACCCAGAACGGAAGCGGGCGTGAGCGACGCTCGGACGAATCCAATCACACCCAAGGTCAGTCCCAAGGCCAGCCCCATGAGTAATTCGTGACGGAGCACGCGCCACCATTGTCCGGGCGTAATCTGCCCCAAGGCCATCGCGCGCGTAATCAATGTCGCGGCTTGGGATCCGGAATTTCCCCCCGTGGAAATGCATAGTGGAACAAATAAGCTGAGAGCGATAATTGAAGAAATCGCATCCTCATATTGAGCCAAGGCGGTAAACGTAAACAGCTCGGCCACGAACAAACAGGACAGCCACATGGATCGCTTGCGCCAGACGGTTGTGAAGGGAACGTCTAAATAGTTCTCTTCCATCGCGCCCACGCCACCCATGTGCAATGCGTCTTCGGTGGCTTCTTCCACTAACACGTCCAGCACATCGTCGTGCGTGACGATACCTATGATGCGACCTTGTTCATCGACTACCGGCATCGCGATGAAGTCATACTTGGCCAACGTGCGGGCGACATCTTCTTGATCCTGATCCGCTCGAACCGACACCACGTCTTCCTGCATGATGTCTTCGACCAGCGAGTTGGGTTTCGCCAGAATCAGATCTCGCAGCGAAACGAACCCAATGAGGTGGCGTTCGGCGTCGACGACATAGATATAGTAGATCGTCTCCTTCTGTGAGGCTTGTTGACGCAACCGATTGATCGACTCTTGAACCGTCACGTCGGGCGGCAACGTCGCGTAGTCGGTGGTCATCACCGAACCGGCGCTATGTTCGGGATAAGACAGCAGGCGGCGGATATCTTCGCGATCGGCCTTCGCCACCAGCGGCAGTAGGCTTTCGACGACCTCTTCGTCCAGCAATTGCAGCAAGTCGACGCGGTCGTCGTGCGACATGGCCTCCAGCAGCCGCGACATGCGCTCGCGGCCGACGCCATCCACCAGCTCGACTTGCTTCTCTTCCGGGAAGAACGCAAAGATCTCGGCTTGCCGAGCCACATCCGCGTGTCGCAACAGCGCCCACGTTTCTTCGACCGTTAAGCCTTCGCCGAACTCCGCCACCGTCGCCGCGTGCAACTCGGTCACGATTTCCGTGAGACCCTGCTGGTCGTCTTGCGCCAGCATCGTGCGGATTTCTGGCAACAGCAGCGGATTCAACATGACGCGACCATTTTCGTAAGCGGCTCGGCAACGATCCAACAGCCAGCGCACCGACGTCGCTGGCTATCTCCATCCAACTTTAGCCGCCCTCGGCAACGCCCAAATCGCGGATCGTCAATAACGTCTGCAACTTGTATCCACGCGCCGCGAAAGCTTCGGCGCCTCCTTCCAGCCGATCCACGATCGCGATCACGCCGCGCACCTTCAAGCCGAACGCTTCGACCTTCTCGATCGCCAACAGCGAACTGCCGCCGGTCGTGACCACATCCTCGACAATCACGACTTCCTCGCCGGGCACAACCGGGCCTTCCACGTCGCGGCCTTTGCCGTGCGCCTTGGCTTCCTTGCGAACGATGAATCCCTTCAGCGAATGGCCACGGGAACCGGCCACGGTGATTACGGCGCCCGTGATCGGGTCAGCGCCAATTGCCATCCCGCCGACCGCCGCGGGCAAGTCGTCGCCGATCAAATCCAGAATGCCGGCGGCAATCAGATTGGCGCCTGCCGAATCCAATGTCACTTTGCGGCAATCCAGATAAAACGAGGCTTTCTTACCCGACGCCAACGTGAAATCGCCGAACTCCAGCGCCTTCTCGCGAATCAAGCCAATCAACGGTTGTTTGTCATACATGTTCCGACTCACTCCCCCGCAACGAATATAGGTCTTCCGGCATTCATAACATTCCCGCGGCGAAGTAGGTAGGGCGGCAGATTCGTCGGGTGGTTTGCGAAGCCGACGCATCGGTCTTCCGCGACTCGATTCGGGCATCCACAGACCTGCACGAAGGGCCGTTTGCTGGCTGCCAAACGGGTGGTTGTAGCCGCAAACTCTTCGCGTATACTCCGACTTCACATCGTGAGATTTGCATCCCCTGAAGCCTCTTTCCCCGCGATTCTCAAACCCACCTTCGATCGCGGATCGACCTACCAAGGATTTGTTTCTATCCACCGCCAGCGTGGTCCATGGATGTTACATGGATGTTGCTGGCCCAGCTTCTCGTAAAGGAGTTGCTCTTGATGAATGCGCTTGCGCTCACTTTGGTTCTGCACACGTCGTTGTTGGCTTCCGCCCCGTCGTATGCCGATGCTTTGCAAGATGCAAAAACCAATAATCGTCCGTTGGTTGTACTGGTCGGAGCTGACTGGTGCCCCGGTTGTATCTCGATGAAGCATTCGACCATTCCGACGCTGCAACGCAATGGCAAGCTCCACGACGTCGCCTTCACGATGGTCAACACCGACAGCGAACCGGAACTGGCTCGCAAGCTGATGCGGGGCGGCAGCATTCCGCAGCTAATCGTCTTTTCCAACACGGCTCAAGGCTGGAAGCGATTGCAGTTAACCGGCGCTCAAAGCACGTCGTCGGTCGAATCGTTGATCGAGCAAGCTCGGCAGATGCAAACGTCCGAGGTGCATCCGGTATCGACGCTGATCGGAGCCGAATAGCATCGAGGCGTCATGAACGTCTCGTGCATTATTCCGACTTGGAACGAAAGCGCCGCGATTCGCAAAGCCATTGAATCGGCTTGGCAATCCGGCGCTGCGGAAGTGATCGTGGCCGATGGCGGCAGTCGCGACGACACGCGCGAACGGGCCGCCGCGGCGGGAGCCCGAGTGATCGCCACGCCGGCCGGACGGGCTCGCCAACAAAACGCTGGCGCCCGTGAGGCAACCGGCGATGTGCTGCTGTTTCTTCACGCCGATACGCGATTGGCCGAGGATTGCGTCCAGCAGATTCGCGTCGCCTTAGATCGGCAACCGAATCGTTGGGGCGGAGCTTTTCGCCAAAGGATCGAAGCCCGCGGCTGGCTGTACCGTTGTTTGGAAGCGGGCAATGCGGCCCGGGTTCAGTTTCGCGGCGTACCGTTTGGCGATCAAGCGATCTTCGTTCGCCGCGAAATTTTTTTCGCGGCTGGCGGCTTTCCCGAAGTCGCGTTGATGGAAGATCTGATTCTGATGCGTCATCTGCGGCGGCAAGCTTGGCCGGTGCTGTTGCCAGGCCCGTTGTCAGTCAGTCCCCGACGCTGGCAGCGGCATGGCATCGTGCGGCAAACGTTGCGAAATTGGTGGCTGCAAGCCGCGTATTACTGCGGTGTCTCGCCCGATCGCTTAGCCGCGCACTATCCGCGTCACGCCGAAAACAAACCCGCCGGTCAACCGTCACGCTGACCTTGTTGGTTGCCTGGGCCCTGGATAAACTCCGCCGCCCTGAATCGACGTGACTTCGGCGGCTGAATTTGATGACTCGGCAAGGAGGCTGAGCGGAATGCGGATGGAGAATGCTCAGGCCCGACAGGCCAATTCAGATAAAGCGCCACGCCGGCGCGCTCGAGCGATCGCTTGGCTCGTGTCGTTGGCGTGCGGTTGTTTGTTCGGCCACATGGCGTCGAACCCAACAACATTTGGGCAAGGGCCGGTCGCTCAACCGGCGAGTCCTCCAGCGGCGAACTCGCCAATCGCCGGCGCTCCGCCCGCCGCTGCCGCCAACCTGTTGGCTCAAGCCACCGTCGCTCCCGCCGACACAACTGTCGCGCCGGCCAGCGCCGCGCAGCCGCTCGCGCCGAACGCCTCGTCCCCGCCCGTCGACATCGAACGCATCACGCGGCTGGAGCGGATGCTTGAGGTGGACGAAAAGCGGGTCGCCGAGCTGAATCAGCAACTCACTTCGCCTGACAGCGAATTTGCCAAAGCCGAGATTGGCTTTAAGGAACTGGATCAACAGCGAGACGTCCTGACGCGCGATCTGCAAGCTGCGTTGGATGCGGGCGAAGCCGACATGATCGCCACCAAGCAGGCGGTCGTTGACGAGTTGGAGAAGAAATGGACGCTGGCCAAACAGCGATACCAATTGGCGATCGAAGAATGCAGCTGCAGCAGGCCAACATCTCGGCCCTCGAACAGAAAATTCAAAAGGACCGCCAGACGCTGAACAGAGCGAGGCGGCACGCCTGCCCGCCGCGACTTCGCCCAGCGCCGGCGGAAACCGTTGTCTGAACCGGCAACGCCCGTTGCGGCAAGTTCGCCGGCGGCCGTGCCTGTCGCTACGACGCCTGCGTCTTCGACACCGTTGCCAACCGTTCCGCCGGCGATCTTGCCGGGCGCCGGTGGGGACGCCGCGCTGCTGGCCTCCGCGCCGGCCCAGGGCTGCCGCGCCCGAAGCCGCCGGGTCACCACCGAAACCGCGAACAAAGAGCTGGCCGCTGCCACGCGAGCCGCCTCGCAATCGGCTGCCGCGGCGCACGAAGCGGAAATGGTCGCTCGCGGAATCGGCGAGCACATGGAGCTGCTCAAGCAGAACATCATCGCCGAGCGACAGCTTCGCGACGTCGCTCGCAAGAAGGTCGACAACGCCGAAGAACATCTGCGATCGCTCAGCGACGAACTCGCAACGCAAGCTGGACGCGAACGAAAACGTCGACGAACTGCAGCAGCAAGTGCTGGAAGCCATGTCGCGGCTGACCGAGACGCGGGCCGAGTCGCGCCGGATCGCCACGCATTTGGACGAACTGCAAACCGAACTTGGCAATCTGCAAGCCGAGCAGCTAACGGCGCTGGACGAAGCCGAATCGAAACGCGACGAAGCCGAACAGGGCGCGGCTGCGCGTCGACGAGCTCAGCAACCCGTTCGCCGTGCGGAACATGATTCAATGGGTACTGAATCACGGGGTGAACGTGCTGGTGATCTTGGCGGCGATCGGCGGGTTCGTTTGGCTGGGCGCGAGTCGGCGAATCGCGGCTGGTCAAGCTGATGGCGAATCGCACGCGGGTCGGCAATCAAGAGGAACGCGAGAACCGGGCCAAAACGCTAGTCGGCGTCTTCCGCAGCGTGGCCAACATCGTCACGATCGGCGGCGGCTCGATGATGGTGCTCGACGAACTCGGCCTGCCGGTCGGCCCGTTGCTCGGTGGTGCCGCCGTCGTCGGTTTGGCCGTGGCCTTCGGCGCTCAGAGCTTGATTAAGGACTATTTCACCGGCTTCATGTTGCTGTCCGAACAGCAGTACATGATTAACGACGTGATCCGCGTGGGCGACATCGCCGGCCAAGTCGAACGGATCACGCTCCGCATGACGGTGCTCCGCGATCTCGAAGGGCGCGTTCACTTTATTCCGCACGGACAGATCAACACCGTGACGAACATGACCCACGGTTGGTCGCGAGCGGTCTTTGAAGTCGGCATTGCGTACAAGGAAGAAGTCGACCGGGTGATCGACGTGCTGCACGATCTCGGTCGCGATTTGCGGAGCGATCCGCAGTTCGGACGCCTGATCCTCGAAGATTTGACGATGCTGGGCGTCGATTCCTTCGGCGATTCGGCCGTCACGCTGAAGTTCTTCATCAAGACGCGCCCGCTGCAACAATGGACGGTAAAACGTGAGATGCTGCGGCGGATCAAGAACCGTTTCGACGAACTGGAGATCGAAATCCCGTTCCCGCACCGCACCGTATATCACCGCGACATCGCCGCCAGCCACGCGTTGACCGATCAACGCCACGACGCCCGTTGGGCCAGCGGCGACGCGGCGTAACGCAATCACAACGTCAGTCCCATCCTCGTGGTATGCGCTCCGGCCAGATTGATTGCATGAATGGGGATCAACCTCAGATGTCCGCCGTAGCTTGACACTCCTTCGACCATGAAGAACTAAACCTGTATGGCCATTGCGGTTATCAAACTGCGAATTTCAGGATGGTGTTCGTCTAATTATAGCAATATACCATGGGTCGATTAACTGGCAATACTATCCCAAATCTGATGCGGCCCCAGAAATCGCCCCACAAGGTGATAGCAGTGTTCAACGCCGTCTCGGGCGAGATCGATTCGGCGATACATAGCCTTGAGAGCAATGCGGTATTGACGGCACTCAGTACAGGGCTAACCGCTGCCGGGTTCGCTGTCGAGTCCAGCAAGACTGCGGAAGGCAAGGTTAAAGTGCCGGTCCTATTTGACGCAATGGACGCCTCGAAGCCATTCGATGCCGACGCATTTCATCGAGAATTCCAGACGATTCGTTCGTATCGCGTCGCACAAGCCCGTGAAAGTAGCGTGATGCTCCGTCAGCGGTTCAAACGCCGGATAAGACAGTGTGAAGCTCCTGAGCTTCGGATACATACCAGGGTGGCGATACTGAACCACCAATGCTGACGCGAGACGTGCTCGCAACACTTCCTGCGGCTGGACTCTGGGCAACAGAAAAACTACCTTCGAGTAGCCAGGCTATCGGTGCGCAAACTCGCCGCCGCCCGGCAAAAATACCCTCGCCCCATGACAGTGCTACTCAGCGCAGCGGTACTCGTACTCCTACTCACAACCGAGGAATAATCTTTGGGTAGTCGCTGCTATGTGGATTTACCCGTTGTCGGTGTGAGTATTCGACCTCAACGGATTCGAGCACGAGCACCACATTGCCGAATGGCAGTACTTCCGCGCTAAGTACGAGAGTGGGTTCCAAGTGACTGAGGTTATCGGCGGCCAGCGGTAATGGAATGCAAATAATCGAGGAGCGAAAGAATCTCGGCTTTGGTCAGTGTGTCGACTAGGCCCGAGGGCATGGGCGAGGCTTCGGCGGGAAACGACTCGTCGATCGCCGCTCGGTCGATCGTCACGGTTGCCGCCGAGACCGGATCGGTTTCCACCACGATCTGCTTCGAGCTGACGCTGACCGGTCGACCCGCCACGATTTTGCCGTTGTTCAACAGGTAGGCCACGTTCCGATACTTCGGATCGACCACTTTCGACGGCTCTAGGATCGATTCGAGCAGCATGCGTTTGTCGAACCGCTTGCCGACCGAGCTCAAATCTGGTCCGACCTGACCGCCTTCGTCGCCCAACCGATGGCACTTCAAACAAGTCGCCGCGGCCAACGCTTGCTTACCTTGCGTCATCATGTGGGCCTTCGCTTCTTCGGATGAATTCGCGGCGTTTGCGGTGCTTACGTCCGTCATCAAATCTTCCATCCGCCACTGCCGCACGAATGGGCGCGTTGGCAAAGCGTCTTCGGGCGTCGGCGGTTGGTCAAGCTGTACGATCACCGACGCTAACTCGCCCCGTTCCGCGTCGTTCATTCCGGCGACGAAGTCCGTCCGCAGATTGTTGATCGCCGTCGGCAGCAAACGCCCGCCGCGAAACGATTTCGCCCGCAGCAACCAACGCAGCACTTCCGTGCGAGACGACGACGACCAGCCTTCGTTCAATCGCACCAGCATGTGGACATAGTGAATCTGCTGTTCCTGTGTCGCGGCAGCTTCCATCAGCCTGAGAGTCTTGTCGATCACTCGCGGCGCCCGCAAATACACGAGCAACGTGCAAAGCTGCTGATTCACGCTGCTCTGGTCGTGCGGGTAGATCGCGTCCAAGCGCGACGCCACCGAAGCCCGTGCCGACGCGTTCGGTTCGCCCATTCGTATGAACGCCAGCGAGTAGACACGCAGAGCCGCCAGCAAATCGTCCTTTCCCAACGAATCCAGCGGCAGTTGCCGCAACGCTTCGAGCAACGCCGACTGATCTGTCGCTTCGCCTTGTCGAGCCAACGCCAACAGCGCGGCCAGCTTGGCGGTTGTACGCGACTCGGCCAATGCCCGCGATCGCCAAGTCTCAAGCGACTGACGCTCGATCGCCACTCGCGCCGCCCAACGCAGCCACGGATCGGAGCTGTTCAAGTACGGCCAAGCGCGCTCGACTGCCGCTTGCTCCTCGCGACGATGAAACTGTTCGAGCTGCCGTCGCAACGCCCGAGCCTCCGCCGCTTTCGCTGCCTCGTCCGCATTCACTTCGTCGAGCTCGGAATTGGATGCGGACGACGCGCGCTCGTCGGTGTTCGATTCGTTTGCCTTTGTGATCGGGCTGACGCGATACAATCCCGACTGCGAACCTCGCCCGCCGGTGATGAAGTACAACGCGCCGTCCGGCCCGAACTCCATGTCGCTGATGTTTAGCGGGCCGCCTTCCAAGAACATGTCATAGCGGCACGTGTAGCTGGCTCCCACCGGTCGCATGTGAACCACCAACACGCGGCCGTTCTGCCAATCGGCCATGAACAACGCTCGGCGATAGGGCTCGGGGAAGTTGCTCCGCGTGCCGAAGGCCAGGGCCGTCGGCGAGCCCAGCCCGGTGTCGAGCGTGCTGGGCAAGCTGTCGGCGAAATAGGCCGGCCACTTACCCGTTCCCCAACGCCAACCGTATTCGCCGCCGGAAACGACGTGATTCAACCGCGTCGGGCGATACCAAGGTAGCCCGACATCCCATTCCATATCGGCGTCCCATGTGAACATCTCGCCGTCGGCGTTGAACGCCAAATCGAATTGGTTGCGAAAGCCGCCCGCAATCACTTCCCACGATCGCCCTTCCGCGTCGGTACGCAGAATGTGTCCGACGCGATTGTCTTGATCAGTGTCGCGAGGCTCGGCAATCAGCCAATCATTTCGCGGATCGCGATAAGCCGACTTGGGCGAGACGCCTTCCGGGAACGAAACGTCGTTGCCGTTGACGACGTAGATCATCTGGTCCGGCCCCAGCACCACTTGGTTCGTGCCGTGGCCGTAGCGGCTGCGATAGTCCATCGCCTTAAGCAGCTTGACTTCGTCGAACCGGTCGTCGCCGGTTGTGTCCCGCAGCCGATAAAAGCCTTTGCTGTCAGTCGCGCAGACATACAAGCTGTCGTGGGCATACAACACTCCGCGGCAGTGGCGCAGTGTGCTGTCGAGCCTTTCATACGTGATTTCGGTCGCGGACGTCGCTTCGTCCTCGGCCGCTGGCAATGTCAGTCGAGCGACACCGGCGTCGTCGCGGCCAACGATGATTCGCCCCCGATCGTCGAACGTCATGCTGATCCAGCTTCCTTCGCCCGCCCGCGCCGACCGGAGCAGCCGCACTTGGAAGCCGGCTTGAATGCGAATCGAAGTCGCCGGCGCCGCCTCTTGCCCACGAACGACGCTGGTCGCCGTCGTGCAAGCGAGTACAACGCAGCCAACAACCAGCGATCGAACCATGACTGCCAAGATTGCCGAGGATTCCCCCGGAATCGCAAAGCATTCCGCATTCCAACGCCGTTGCGTCCAATATTCAAACTTGCTCGCCGCCCGTTGCATTGCGTCACTCACTTTACGAATCGTTTTCCAATCGTCGCCAATCTTCGCGGCTTGCCGTTTGCCGAACTCGCCGGACATCGGCCGCCGCGCACCAATGGCGTCAAACAAAACAAAGCGGTCGGTGACTCCGCCCGTTTGGTGCGACGAGTATAAACCGACGCCGCGCGACTCGCTCGGCAAGCCACTCGATGCGCTTCGTGCGACCGAGTTCTCGTGCGATTTGCCCATATCCCTAGACTCTTACGGGTGATACACTGCGGCTTTCATTTTTCCTGCCTTTGCTCCGATTTGACCCCGCATGCTCTACGGAAAACGCAAACTGCAGTTGAACGAAGCGGAACGCGAAAAGGCGCGAGCCGCTGGGCACTTCAACGGGCAATTGATGGACTTTATTCGCGAGCACATCCAGCCTGGCATCACGACCGGCGAGATCGATCGCTTGGTGCGCGAGTACACGCACGGCCACGGACATCGCTGCGCTCCGCACAACTATCAGGGCTTTCCCAAAAGCTGCTGCACCAGCATTAATGAGGTTGTCTGCCACGGAATTCCCGGCAAATACGCGTTGCGACCGGGCGACATCGTGAACATCGATGTCACGTCGATCGTCAACGGATGGCACGGCGACTCGTCCGAGACGTTTCTGATCGGGGATGTTTCCGACGAATCGCGCTTGGTGACGCAGTGTGCGTTTGACGCGCTGCACGCCGCGATTCGAGCCCTGCGGCCGAACTGCCGCATCTCAGTGATCGGCGATGCCGTGATTCGCGAAGCCGCCAAGTACGGTTTTGGTGTCGTGGAAGAGTACGTCGGCCACGGCGTTGGACGACGATTTCACCAAGACCCGACGATCCCACACACGCCGACGCGGCAAGCCCGTTTGGAACGAATTCCGCCGGGCGTCTGCTTCACCGTCGAGCCGATGATCAACGCCGGCACTAAGCAAACAGTGGCCGACAAGAGCGATGGCTGGACCGTTCGGACGAAGGATCTGCGCGTGTCGGCTCAGTTCGAACACACGGTGCTGATGACCGAGACCGGCCCAGAAATCTTGACGCCAACCAAAACCGGCCCCCAGCCAGGCCATCGGTTTTAGGCGATCGGCAGATGAGAATATACCGAAATACGAGCTCGACGCGCGAGCGAGTGTGTCGGCGAATTCACTTGCTTGCGCTGCGTGCTGATATTTTCTAATCTGCCGGTCGCCTTAAGCCACGAAGGCCTGTGCAAATCGCGTCCGATTGCACTGCCCATCTTCACGCTCTCCGCGCCCTCAGCGACTCTGCGTTTCCCCTCTCTTTGAAACGCGGAGAACGCCAAAAGTCAGGCGGGAATACTGGTCGAGTATTCCAACCCT
>JAWKTM010000014.1:0-142456 GCA_041399085.1 Pirellulaceae bacterium | reverse complement strand
CAACGAAAGCACTTGTTGAGCCGAATTCCACGGCGTCGCCAGAATCAGCACGTCGTTGTTCTGAGCCGCTTCGCCAGCCGTTGTCGCCGTGGCGTTCTCGCCGGCCTGCTCCAACAGTTGCCGTACCTTGTCGCCGTGCGGATCGCGCGAACCAAACGCCACTCGATGCCCCTTGCGAGCCCAACGAGCTCCCAGCGTGCCGCCCACTTTGCCGGTTCCAATCACGGCGATACGCAATCCGTCCAATTGTTCGGTCATGAATTCCTCGAGGTCTGATAGAGACAAAACGAAAGTGATTGGGCCGCGCAACTCAACTATGCACGCGAGCCAACTCGCAACCTTCCTCGATAATGCGAGCTTCGGCGGCGGCCAACTCATCCAACCGTTGGTCGACGCGATCTTCGCGGTCGAACTGCTTGGCCAACCGCACATAAACGCTGTGATGCCGCGCTTCCGATTCAAACAGGCTGTCGTAAAAATCCGCCAGTTCGCGATCGGCCAGCCGTTCGCGCAGAATGCCAAAACGTTCGCACGAGCGCGCCTCGATCAGCCCCGCGACGAGCAACCGATCGACGGCTCGCCGCGGCTCGTCCTTGCGAACCAATTCGTGCAACCGCTGCCCATAAGTCCCCGGCCGCAACCTTCGAAAATCGATTCCGCGCCGCTTCAATAACTCGCGGACTTGAAAGAAATGCTCCAGCTCTTCTCTCACAATTACGTCCATTTCGCGACACAGTTCTTCGTTCTCGATGTACGCGAACATCAAGTTCATCGCCGTGCCGGCGGCTTTTTTTTCGCAATGCGCGTGGTCGATCAGAATCTCGTCCAAGTGCTGTTCGACTTGGCGATACCAACGTTCGGGCGACGACGACTGCAAATGCAACATGGGGCCCATCATAAGAAACGGTGCGACGATCCGACAACCGGCGGGATCACCGCGAAATCGAACGTCGCGCCCCCAATCCATTACAATCACACGCCGGGGTGGACGGGCCGCTAGCGGCGTGACTTGCCGACTCGTTGGCCAACCGCGGGCCTCTCGGAAAGGGCAACCATGCAACGGTTTGGCGTGATATTGATAGCTGTCGTCTTGTGCGGCTCCATGAGCTTCGGCCGAGCACAAACGCCAACTTCCGCGCCGTCCAGCGACGGGGGCGAGCCAGCAATTCGGGCCGGCGGCATCGTGGCCTTTGGCGATTCGACCACCGCCTTCCGGCCGGGTGCGATCCAGCAGGTGTATTCGGTCCGCCTACAAGCGGCATTGAAAGGCGCGGATTGCGAACTGCCGGTCCACAACGCGGGCCGAGGCGGAAATACCACGCGCGACGCCAAAGCTCGTTTCGAACGTGATGTTTTGGCCCGTCGGCCAGCGATAATCATCATCCAGTTCGGAATCAACGACTCGGCGGTCGACGTGTGGCGTACGCCGCCAGCCACCAAGCCACGGGTGGCGATTGACCAATACGAAGCAAATCTGCGCTGGATGATCGCCGCGGCTCGCGAACAAGACGCCGCCGTGATTTTGATGACGACCAACCCGCTTCGCTGGACGCCGCGTCTCAAAGAAGTTTACGGCCGTCCACCTTACGAGCCGGATTCGGATACGGGATTCGACGCGCCCCTGCTAGCCAAATACAACGATGTGATCCGCCGCGTTGCCAAAGAGAACCAGGTCGAATTGGTCGACATTCGGGCCGCGATGTTCCGGCACGCGTCTCGTCCCGGCCAATCGCTCGACGCCCTGCTGCTCGATGGCATGCACCCCAACGACGACGCCCACGCGCTAATCGCCGAGCAACTCGCGCCGGTCGTCCTGAAGCTGCACCGGGCTCGGGCCGAATAGTCAAGTCCGCAAAGATCCTCGCCTCGTCTCGTACCAAAGCGGAAACACATCCCCGCACGGAGTTCCGGCGCTGTTGCCTGGCACTTCGGTGGAACACCCGCGATCACGAAATCGTGAGCGAGCCGCCCGCTAGGTTCACGAACGAAAACGGGCCAGCGTCTGGCGCTGACCCGTTGCGTAAAGCCGAGCACTACTTCGCTTGCCAAGGCGCGCTGCTAATTCGCCGAGAGCACTTCGACTTGGTCGAACTTACCGGACTCCATGTTGGCGCCGCCGACGAACAGCAATTGATTGTCGCCCAGCGGCAACATGCGGTGGAAGAAGCGGGCGTTATCCAGTTTGCGAACCACCGTCCACGATTTGCCATCGTCACTTAAGCGCTGCAGGTCGCCTTTTAACGTGCTGACGCACAGCTTGCCGCCGACCGCGAAGGCCGAACTGCCGAATCCGTTCATCGGGTCGCCTTGAAGGCTGGGGCCTTGGGTCCATTTGCCGGACTCGGGATCAAACACGTCGACTCGTGTTGTCGGGCCGCCGTCTTCCTGCATGCCGCCAATCACGTATAGCTTGCCTTGATGAGCCGCCGCGGCAATCGCGCGACGTTGAAACGGCGGCTCGGGAATCGCTTCCCAAGCGGGCGTCTCGGACTTGAGATCCATCAAGTAGGCCGTCGTGTGCCAGTGGCTATCTTCCTCGCCGCGGAGCTGCCAGCCGCCGACGACATACAATTTGTCGCCTACGACTGCCGCGTCGTGCGAGCTGCGAGGTTCGGGAAGTTCCGGTAGTTCGTGCCACTTCTTGTCCGTCAAGTCGAAGCGAGCGGCATCGTTTTGCGACACCAAATGATGCTCTTCGCCCTTTTCGTTCATCGCGGTAAAGCCGCCCACGCGATAGAGCTGTTTGCCGTGCGCGACCATCGCCAGACCTTGCAAGTGCGGTCCTTTGGCGATCGACTCCCATTGGGTCGGATGCTTCAAGTCGAGTCGCAGCAGCTCGTCGCCTTGCTCCAGCTTCGAGTACGAATGAGCACCGCCGGTATGACCGCCGTAGATGTACAACGCTCCGTCCGCGATGGCGGCGCCAAAGCTGGTGACGGGCTCATCAAGTTTCGGATACATGGCAGTCTTGCTTTCGTCGTCGTTCGTCTTCGGCGATTTGGGCGAGGTCTTGGCCGGCGCCGAAGCGACGGAGGAATCGACCGGCAACGCCAGCGTAGCGTAATGTCGAACGGAATCGAACGCTTGGTCGCCGATCGTGCCGCCGCGGGATTCAATGTGGCGAACTCGAATGGCGTACAGGCCCGGCTCGCCCGCTCGGAATGAAACGTTCCCAGCTTCATCCGAGGCCGTTTCCACTTCGTCGATGCCTGGCCCTGCGATCTTCACTTGGGCATCGGCCACCGGCTTGCCTTGCCAAAGGGTTTGCACCTGAATCTGCTGGCCCGACACGCTGGGAATCAATTCCAGATCGAGATGCTTGGCGGCCGTATGCGTCTGCCAATGCTTGTGCCCAGCGGCCGGACCGGTCTTGGCGTAGTAACGCAACAAGAACTTCTCGCCCCCGCGTGAGATCACTCCGTAGTCGCGAGACAAAGCAAACACCGCCTGTTCGCCAGCACGGTCACCCAAATCGCTGAACAATGATTCACCGGCCAGCGATAGCTCCAGCGGTGTACCGGCGCCCGAAGCATCCAGCCGCCAAACCTGGGCGTCCTTAACCCGCTCTAGCAGGTCGGGATCGTCCGGCTCGGGCGATTCGCTGAAGTAGACCTGCAGCCGCTCGTCTTTATTCTTCTCGACCGTGCGAACGATCCACAGAAAGTGGGCTCGAGCCACGGTGGGAGCAGCCAACATCGCGGCAGCCAGCAACAACGCCAGCCACGTTCTCCAGTGATTTCTAAGTTCGGTAATTCGCATCGTTCGTCTCGTTTGTAAGAGTTCCGGTAGATGGTAGTGAAATCGTCTCATTTGCACATAATCAGTTTGCCATTTCGAGTACGTCGCAGACGATAAACCTGATCGTTATGCACGATCAAAATCTCGTTATGTTGACCGAAGAGCTCGTCGCTCGTCCACACTCGGGCTTGGCCGAATACCTGAGAAAGCGAATGGGAATCCGCTTTGTCGAGTCGCTCCTCGGCCGCTCGGTCTTTATCAGCCTCAGCCATGGTTGCTCCCAGAAAACGACTTAGCGCTTCGGACGCGAGGTGAGTTCGAAATTGAATTCGTTTGGACCGTCCGACGACACGGTGGCTTCAAGCTGCCCCGGCCGTTGGTATGCGACCGGGACCGCGATCAATTCCAGCCGCTGTCGTTTGCCGCTGGAGACCATCCGCAATGCTTCGTCCTCGTCCATCGCCAGCGGATTGATCCGCACGTTGAAATCGCCGGCGGTCGGGCCAGTTTCCTCGGTCCAGCGAAATTCGCCGTTCGCGACCGAAGCGACCGCGACGAGCCCTTGCGAATCGCGAGGCTCGAAGACGATCTCCGCATTCGAGAGCGGTTGACCGTCCAAGGAAACTCGGCCCGACGCCGCGAAGCGTGGCGGTCCCGAGTTGCCGCCACAACCGGCGACGGTGACTAAGCCAGCCGCCGCGGCGATCACCAGCAGATTGCGAACCGTCGTATTGACGTTCATGTGTCGGCTCCCCATCTTTGAAGAAGCTGCCTGAAGTACGTTCCTTCCGTTTACAGGCCACCAGGCACGATTTCGCCACCTTGACGTGTGGCTATGCTGTGGTACAGAGGTGACGCTGTCGATCGTCTCGGGAATGAAGTGCACGCTGCCGTCGCAGTAGACAAAGTTCGCTCCGGCCCGGATGCATGCTCTGATAGCTGCCGTTGCCAGCGGCCGCCGGAGATTAAAGGGCTTGAGCGTCGTGCCAGCTGCGATGGCGGGATACCCCACGACCCAACGAGCCGTGCCCCACCTCACTTGTCCTCCAACTCCGGGCGTCGAAGCCGACCACAAATAGTCCCGCATGTTGTAGGTGGTTTCGCCAACCGCAAACGTGGAACTGGTGCTGTCGATGATGTCCGCAAAACGAACGTTGGGGTTGGGATATCCGTAGCCGGGCCATTGCAAACCGAAGACGCCGTCGCAAGCCGCCATGTAGTCGTCCGTGCCTTCGTTTAGCAGATAACTCGAAGGCCCGCCGGTTTCGTTAGCCGACACCAACGGCACTTCCTGCGGCAAAGGCATCGACGGACACATACACCTGGAGATGCGTTGATTCGAGACCGCTCGATTGTGGATCGGTGTAGTAGAGGCTGGAAGTCGTACAAGTCAGCCGTATTGTTCTGCTCGATGTAGGGCAGGATCGACGCGAAGCCGCTCACGAAATTGCTTTGGATCGAACCGGCTGGAAACGACTTGTACGTATCGTGGTACCAGCAGAGCCAGCCTGATCTGCTTCAGATTGTTTGTGCAACTGGATCGCCGAGTGGCTTCGCGAGCCGCTTGCACGGCCGGCAACAACATGGCGACCAGAATGCCAATGATGGCGATCACCACGAGCAATTCCACGAGCGTAAATCCGACACGCGATGCTGACGCGATGCGAACATGGCGTCGATTCCTCAACAACTTGGACATGTGAAGCTCCCCGAGAACGCGGATGTGAAAACGCGAGGCCGAGAGAGGCTGGCGTTGGCTGGCCGGGGAGGCTTGCTACAGATTGGCGGGCAGGCTCGACTTATTGCAACTGAGATTCAATCTCAGTACAGCAGAGGTTAGTGACTGCGGGAGACGCCGTCAAGCGTTGGGGAAAAATTCCGCAGCAGGCAGCAGAAGGAAGCCCGAGTAGTCGGGATGACCGTCGGGAGAGCCAGCAGGCAATGCGTGCTCAGTTCAGCGACGCGGTTCCTCAGGTGGCAAGTTCGGATTCGATAAAGGCAACTTGGCCACTCGTCCGCGTCGGCGGAAGGCGGATGACGAGGATTCCTCTTAAATGGAATAAGACAAGGAAAGGATTTGTCGATTTGAATTTAGTATTCCTGGAAAGTTTGACATAACATTGGCAATCGCCTAACCTCCAGACATCCGGTGTCGCAAAGGCACAAGTCATTTTAAGAATGTGGACAGAAGGTTTGCGATTTGGTTTTGCCCTGCCTGTCATGGTAAGAGAATCGGCTTTCCATATCCGTCATGAACACGAATCGAGCGGATGTGAGATCACTTTTTAATTCATTCGTTGCACAAAGGATCCAACGCATGCGGCGTGTTAGTACGGACTGGGTTTTATACTTCTCGCGGTCGTTGCGTTTTCGGGATGCGGAGGAGAGGACTACGGCGATCGGCAAGCTGTTCGGGGAAAATGTAATCCTTAAAGGGAGTCCGCTGGATCTACGAACGATTCAGTTCACGCTCAAATCGGGCAGCACATTCGGAGCTGCGGAGATCAAGAACGGCGAGTATGAGATTCCGGTCGAGGGTGGACTTTCGCCGGGAGTCATGAAGTGCGAGTGAGCTCCGGTGATTCGGCGTTGCCTGCCAGTGATCCATTACCGGGCGAATCGGGCCCTCCTGCCAAGGAACGAATCCCCGAAGAATACAACTCGAAAACGACGTTGGAATTTACCGTCTCGGCGGAGGGTGACAATACCTACAACGTCGAGATTCCGTAGCGACTCAGTTCCCTGCGGAGATTGGCCAACGGCAGATGTTAGACACTCTGCCAATCGGAACGTGATGAGGCGGCGACAAAGAAAGCGTTTATTTATTGTTTGTTACTGTTACTTCCTCGCAATACAGGGCTACAGTCATGGTTAGAAAGAGTCGCGGTTTCACATTGGTCGAGCTATTAGTTGTGATTGCCATTATTGGAGTTTTGGTGGCATGCTGTTGCCAGCTGTGCAGGCCGCGGCGGGAGGCCGCCCGTCGGTCCAGTTGTGCCAATAACCTCAAACAGCTTGGCATCGCCATGCATAATTACCACGACATCCACAAGAAGCTTCCACCGCAAGTATCCGCTAGCGGCTGCTGCTGGGGAACGTGGGCAAGTACGGATTCTACCGTTCATTGAACAACAAGCTGCCTTCGATCTTTATCGAAACTCTAGGTGGAACGGATCCCACGGGACCCAGGTATGGGGCGGCGCCAAATACGACGAACGTCACGACCAAACGCTTCGAGATGTTGACGTGCCTGAGTGACCAACCACAGCGCCATTGTCGGGGATTACCAGCCACAACTATGCGGTCAATGTCGGAAACACCAACGCGTATGGAAGTCAGGCCACACTCAATGGAATTACGCACGGCGGCGCCCCATTTGGCCTTCGAAGTGGACGCTGGGTTTGGGGACTGGCCGATATCCTGGACGG
Organism: Pirellulaceae bacterium; assembly: GCA_041399085.1. Taxonomy (GTDB): domain Bacteria; phylum Planctomycetota; class Planctomycetia; order Pirellulales; family Pirellulaceae; genus JAWKTM01. Next base: position 135,290 of record JAWKTM010000014.1, on the reverse strand, counting down.
CACTAGCAACACGTTAATGGTAGGTGAAGTGCTTCAAGGACGTGGATCGGATCTCCGCGGTTTCACATGGTGGGGCGACGCTTCGGGATTCAGCACTTATCTTCCTCCCAACGCCACGGCTCCCGATGTGGTCTACACGCCGGGCTACTGCAATAACCAACCGCAATTGAACTTGCCATGCACCGGAACACCAACGACAACGAACCCCAGCATGTACGCCTCGCGTAGCCGGCATCCGGGTGGCGTTCAAGTAACGTTGTGCGACGCCAGCGTGCGGTTCGTCGCCAACACGATCGACATCAACGTCTGGCGAGCGTCCAGCACGTCGGAAGGCCGCGAAGCTTCACAATTGCCGTAACAGAGATTTCATACGAATCTGAAAACTGGGGCAACGCTGCCGATATCTGCGGCGTTCGCCCCGTTTCTTTTGGCTTTGTCGCGAAGATGCGTTTCGAGCCAAGTGTATCGGTAGAGAGGTTGATGGAACGAGACTGGCGGTCAAGTCCGGATTACCGAGACTAGTGCCTTCCGCTAGACTTCTCGATCAGTGTTTCCTCTCCAGCCAAACCACGACTTGTCCGCGCCGGCCCCAGGGATGATCCAGCGTTACACGATCGAACGGGTTCGCCGTGCGTGGCATTGGGCGCATCACTTCGTGATGCACAACATGCTGCATGCGGACGATCCGCCGCACCAGTTGGCTTTGGGTGTCGCGATCGGCGTGTTCGTCACGTTTACGCCAACGGTCGGCGCGCAGATGCTGCTGGCGGTGTTTCTGGCTTGGCTGCTGCGAGCAAACAAGGTAGTTGGCGTCCCGATCGTCTGGATTTCCAATCCGGCCACGATCGTGCCAATCTTCTGGACTTGCTACTACGTCGGCCGGCGTTTGCTTGGTCAGCCCGGAATCGGCCGCGAATGGTGGAGCGAGTTGGCTCATCCACCACAGGGTTGGTGGGTGGCCGTTAAGTTCTATTGGTCGCGATTGATGGAGATCGCCGCGCCGTTGTGGTTGGGCGGATGTCTTGTCGGGCTGGCACTTGGCGCCGTGGCGTATTGGTCGGTCTACTACCTTTTATGTTGGTATCGAATGCGGCGTTGGGGACAGCTCGTTCCGCCGGACGACTTCGATTCGTCGGGAGACAGCCAACACGAAGCGGCGGCTTAGACGATGCGGCCTACCGGCTCAGTTCCAGCAATTCGCGAGTTGGATCCGCATGTGAGTGCCCGAAGAATGCCCAAATCTTTTCCGCTTGCGGAATGAACGGGCCGAATCGCAATTCGGTTTCTTCCAACGATTCGAGCGATAGACGTTTTCGTTCGGCGCCGCTGACTGTGTCCAGCCAAATCAGTTCCACCTGAGCTTTGGCGCGCGGCGCGGCTTTGTCATTTCGACGACTAAACAGAATCGACTGGTCGTCCATCAGGGCCGCCATAAGCCGCGAGTCCGAATTGGAATTGCCATAACGCCATTCGCTTCCGCCGTCGCCTAAATCCAAGGCCTCGAAACCATCGCGGCTTTCCACGATCACCTGTCCGTGCGCGGCTCCCAACAAGCGCTCGACGTCCGGCATCAGCCGCGACCAACGCAAGCGACCCGATTCGAGCTCGACCGCATCGACCGTGGCCACGCCTGGTTGGACGATGATGGCTAGATCGCCGAGGACGAACGGTGGCTGGAAATGTTGCTTTACCCATTCGTTGTCCTCTTCGGTCGGCAGCACGACTTGCTTGCGGACCCAGCGAATTTCCCCCTGATCGTCGCAGCGGATGACCGCTCCCGAGAGAGTTACGAGCAGGCCGTCCTTCAGTTGCGTCACGGATGCGTTACGTCGCTGCCACCAGGAATCACGCAGGTAGGCGAGCGGTAGTCGATCAACAACCTCGCCCGTGGCGGAATCCAGCCGACTGATCCGCAGAACGGTCGCCTGCTGGTCGCTGCGTTCGGCCGTCAACACGACGAGCTGATTGTGCAGCCACAGCGGATCGGAAACGATCGCTTCCGAATCGGGTAGTTCGCTCACCCAGCGAAATGTCCCGTCCGCCCGGTTGACGCACGTTAAACATGGTTGTTCGCCGTACAGCATTCGCACGAAGAGGCTGTCACCGCGCGGCGTTGGCCGCATCGCGATATTGGTCCACGCCTGTGCAAATTGCATCTTGCGGTTGGGCGGCGCGGGAGTCGTCCACCGGCGTTGTCCGGATTGCGAATCGTAAGCCGCCAATTGAAAGCGATTACTCACAAACAGCGTGTCGCCGTCGACCAGCGTTGCCAATTGGCGGCCGGGCCAATCAATTGCGTGCGTCCTAACATGCCGAGTCATTTCGCGGCGAGGATCCTCGCCCAGTTGTCCTTCCAACCGTCCGCGAACGTTGACTTGCAGCGCGTCGACGTCCTGCAATGGAATCCGTTCCACCTGAGTCGAAGGCCGCGAATCCGAATGCGCCTCGCCGCCATCCGACGCGGCGGAGCGATGCGTTACCAAATCGGCAATCATCGCTTCGAATTCGGCGGGAGCCATCAACGCATCGCCGAAAGCAACGGGGGCGGTAACTGCTTCGCCCAGCGTGCGGCCCTGCAACGCCGCGACCAATCTCAGCCGGGCTTGCACGCCGCTGGCGTTGCCCGCCAAATCCGCGTCGCGTTCGAGCTCGTACCATGCCTGCGCCTGTCCGAACCATCCGCTATCGAGCGCCCGATCGCCCAGCCAGCGGTAGGCTTCCGCGACAACATCGGTGGGCTCGAATTGAACGGCCGCCAAGCGAACGGCTTCCGGATCGCCGCGTTGAATTGCCTGCCGGATTCGCAGACGAGCCAGCGTCGTGTACTCCGCGCGAACAATCTCTCGCAGCTCGGAATTCTCGCGCAGGGCGGTTCGTAACGCCGTCGGCAACGAGACCAACAACCGCGATTCACTTGGCGCCGGCGCTACGCCGTCCCAGCTTCCCGGTTCGATCGCCGTGAGCAACTTAGCCGCGTCTTCGTTCGCGCCGCTGTCCAACAACGCCTGCAATTCATGCAGCATGTTGTAAGTCGACTTGTTCAGCGTCTCGACATACGGATGCTGCCAGTCTTCTTTCAGTCGAGTCACCGTCGTCACCGGAACATCCAACGAAGCGGCGTCCTCTTCCGCCGTCAGATGGCCCGCCGTCGAAATTTCCCGGCGGGCGGTCGCTTCGGCCCAATCGACCAGCGGAAATTGTTCATCGAAATGCAGGAACCGCAAGCGATCGGCGAACGCCAAAGCTTCGCCCCAGCGACGACCATCCAACAATTGCAGCAGTTCGCCGCGCATCAACGATTGTTCCGCCAAGCGCATCGCCTGCTGACTGGCGACCGGCGCCGTCAGCATCGGTTCCAGTATCGTCGAGAAAGGCCGCCGTCCCTCCGACAACGACGCGGCGCCGAGCGAGTGGTAGCGACCAAAGAATTGAGTCAACAGGTTCAGATCATCGCGCACGTCGTAGATCAACGCGGCTTCGTTCAGCAATTGCAACTGTCGTTCGATCGGCAAGTCCCGCTCGGCCGCGTCGTCCAAAAGCCAGCTCAGCAGCGCATGACTTAGATCGCGCGTCGCTCCGACCGACAAGGTCTTCACGGCACAGGCTCGACGCCATTCCATGTTGTTCACGCCGGCCGGCTTATGCGGCTCGATCGCGTCCAACCAAGCCGGCAAATTCGGCAAGTCATAGGCCGCTCGCGCTTTCGTCAACAGCTCGTCCGAAGCCAACGACGAAAGCGCGTCGAGTCTGCGAACTTGAACCGTATGCACCTCGATCCGCGTGTTCTCACGATTCGCCACGTGTTGAACGCCGATCGACGCGATGTCGCCCGGCATGTTCCACCATCCCAAATCCGATTCGGCCCAGTGACGACCGTCGACGCTGATCCACCATCGCCACGTCGCGCAGCCGAACAACATCCGAAGCCACACGGTTTGGCCAACGCATGGTTCGACGTCTTCCTCCAATCGCCGACAAGGATGTTCGTGCGCGTCGTCGTTGCCGCGCAGCACCAAGCAGGTTCGGCCGCTATGCGGATTACGAACGAACCGCAAAATCTCGTTGCGTCGGCCGTTTGTCGACTGAAAGAAAACGCCCGTGCCCGGCGAAACATCGCGCAGCTCCATCGTCGCGAGACAAATTCCGTCCGGTCGCAGCGGCGTTGTCACATGACTCTTTTCCTTTGGCTGAGTCGCGACGAGAGCCATGCCGCCGTCCGGCAATGTTTCCGTCCAAGCTCCGGCCGCGAGCTGTTTGTCCCACTCCAACTCGACCGGTCGATCGCTTTCCCAAACCAACGGCAAAGGATCTTCCGCGGCGGGGAAGCCATGCGTTCGCACTAGCTCCAATCCCGGAAACGCGACTTGACCCTGGAAATAAACGTCGTTTGGCGGTCCGGGCAACGGCGCGCGAACCAACGCGATTACCCCGCGGCTGAGGATCACTTCGCCATCGCGGTATCGCAACTCCAACGGCCCGCCGTAACGGACTTCGCTGCGTCGAGCACGCGCGCCGTCGGTGCTGGTCAACGCAGCGTGCGAAGGCAACACATCCTTGGGCTTTCGCATCGTCGCGTAAGCCGCCCAGCAATACTGATGATGTTCGTAATAGGCCAGCGTCACGCCGACCGTGCCGCAATAAACGTGGATTCGCACGCGGTTGTGATGATCCAGCTCCATTCGCAGAGTCGTATCGTCATTCAACGGAGCTCGCAAACGTCCGATCGAGTTCACTTGGATTTGGCCGCAACGCCCCAGCCGCGTTTCTGTCGGATGAATCTCGAACGCGTGACCAACGACCGGTTCGAACCAGTCCTTCAGCGTCTCGACCTGTGGCATTGAACGTTTGACATCGAAACGCCGCATCGCCAAATCGCGCCAGTCGACGCTCGGCGCATCCGCGGCGATCGCGGACGACCAAGGTACATCGTTTTGCTGCGCGGCTGTCGAATCATCGCCCGCGTCGTCGGTTTCGGACGAAGCAGCCGCGGCGGCGACTTGAGCGGCCGCGGCTTCGACGGCCTGTTGGGCGAGATCGCCCTGAGTCGTTTCGGCAACGGAACCTTCGCCGTTTGGCGTCGCCGGTGGCTTTTCATCCGAGGCTTGCGTCGCCGTCGGATCGCTCGGTTCTGTCGACTCCCCGGAATGCTCTTCAGTCGGCCTTTCTTCAGTCGACCGTTCTTCAGTCGAGCGTTCGTCCGTCGAGCGTTCGGCGGGCGATGCTTCACGCTCGGCAACCGTCGACTCGCCCCAAGTTCGCATCAATTCATCGGCGGCGAACCAGCCGAATCCCAACAACAGCGCCACGGTGGCCGCGAGCGCCAACAGCGGACCCAGCACCTCGTTTCGCGAACGCGGCATGTGTTTGTTTCCCGGTGGATGAGCTACAAGGTTGGCTTCGCGCGGTTGAAGGTGGGCGGTTTATGCCACGCGAAGTTTTTGGCGAGCGAACTGGATGGCGTCGAACAGCGCGTCGACGTCCGACAGCGTATTGTACATGCCGAAGCTGGCTCGCACCGTCGCTCGCACACCCAGCCGATCGTGCAACGGCATCGTGCAATGATGCCCGTGTCGCACAAAAACGCCTCGCCGGTCGAGCAGTTGAGCCAAGTCCTCCGGCGCGAGACCGTCGATTGTGAAACTGATGATCGCGCCGCGATGTTCGGCCGCCGGTCCCGCGATCCGCAAGCCCGGCACATCGTTCAGCCGCGCGATCGCATAACGCAGCACTTGATTCTCGTGTTCGTGCATCGCTTCGATCCCGACCTGCGTCACATAATCGACCGCCGTTCCCAACGCGATCGCTTGGGCAATTGGCAACGTGCCGGCTTCAAATTTGGCGGGCGGCGCGGCCCACGTGCTGTGATCGGTGAACACCCTATCGATCATGTGGCCGCCGAATTGAAACGGCGGCATCGCCTCCAGCAATGCATGCTTTCCGTACAACACGCCGACGCCGCTGGGGCCGTACAGTTTGTGTCCAGAGAAGGCGAGGAAGTCGATATCCAGCGAGCGAACGTCGGTTGCCATGTGCGGCACGCTTTGAGCCCCGTCGACGAAAATCAGCGCGCCGACCGCATGAGCTCGTCGAGTCAGCGTCTCGATTGGGTTGATCGTGCCAAGGACGTTCGACATGCCGGTCACGGTCAACATTTTGGTGTGCGGCGTGAGCAGCTCGTCCAGTCGTTCGAGTTCCAGCCGACCGTCTTCCGTTAGCGGAATGAAACGCAACGACGCGCCGGTCCCCGCCGCAATCTGTTGCCACGGAACGAAGTTGGCGTGATGTTCCATCTCGTTCAACAAAACTTCGTCGCCCGCCCGCAGATTGGCTCGTCCCCAAGCCTGAGCGACCGCATTGATCGAAGCTGTCGTGCCCGCCGTGAAGATGATTTCCTCGGGGCGCGAGGCGTTCACAAATCGAGCGATCGTCGCCCGCGAGCGTTCGAGCTGTTCGTCGACCAACGCTCCGAATCGATAGACGCCGCGATAGGCGTTGGCGTAATAGTTCTCGTACACCTCGCGTTCTTTGTCGATCTGACTTGCGGCTTCTGTGCCAGGCCCGGTATCCAAAAACACCAGCGGCAAACGCCGGCAACGGCTTGGCGTGAATCGGGAAAGTCGCGGCGAATCGAATCGACATCCAATGGTGTGGTGGTCGCTTGGCTCATGGTTTCGGCGTGCATCTATCTGATTGCTTTTAGTCGTCGTTATGAATCGTGCGTTCGCTTCCGCTCGTCAGCGGCGTGGCAAAGCGTAACTTCGGCGAGCGGCGGCTCAAGTTGCCTGAGCCGCTATCTGCCGCCCGAATCCGTTCGACCGTTCCATACAGACCGTTGCGACGTTGCGGGCTCAGATGCCGCTCCAGCCCAAGTTTCACGTTGAACACCCGCCTGCATCGGTTGCCAGAATCTCGCGAGGCGTGCGACCGTTGAACACAATCATCAACACGGCAATCAATCCGTTCACAATCACGGCATCGCTGTTCATAATGAATTCGATCGACGTCTTCGTTCGACGCCGGTTCAGCGATTCAGATCCGCCGTCGGTTGGCTCGTTCGGCTTGACTTCCGCCACCAGCCACTGGTAACGACAGCCATGCACGAAATTCTCCGCCGTCTTGGCCGTCTCGGGCAGCTTCGGCAATTCCAGATCCCAGATCGATCAGGAAATCGCATTGGTCGTCCCAATCTCCCAGGAACTCAAATTCCTCGACCAGTTCGTCAGCGTCATTTGCGTGGGCTGCGGCACGTCGGTCCTCATGCGTTCGTTCATGTGCAGGAAACAAGTTCGTCGTTGGATTCTAGGACGGTGCCGGACATCGACGAGACGTCGCACACGATGCTGGCGCGAAAACGGAAGTGTGCAGAGTTTGCACTGCCCGCCAAGTTGACTTGGCCATGCCGATTGCGTTCAATATCCGCATGACCGCCCCTCGCCACCACCCGAATCAGATGGCTCGTGCGAGCGTCGACGCTGCGGTCGCTGTTGTTCGTGCGCTTGCCCGCCGCGGCCAACGCACGATGGCCTTGCGTCGTGGCGTTGGCCGCCATGGCTCGATTTGCGGGTTTTTGGAGCCAGTCGGAACAGGTCGTAGACATCGAAACTTCGCCACCGACGAGGCTGCTTCGATTCAAGGTCGATCCGAATCAGCGGGCTTGGCCGAGTTGGCGTTGCTGCTTGAAGTGGGCGAGAAGTTGGCCGCGCGCATCGTCGCCGAACGCGAGCAGAACAGGCCGTTCCGTGCCCGAAAAGACTTGCTTCAGTACGCGGAATCGGGGAACGTAAGCACGGCGAGGATGCGACCTTACCTCGTTTTCCGCCCAGCTCAAACCGCTGGGCCATGAAGTCACGCGGTTGATGATAACATAAAGTGCCTGGTGTCGACCAACGGGGCCAGTGCGCCCGTGCGGGGCTTCGCTGCGCTACGACCCCAGGCACGGCATGCCAAGGGACGTTATGCCTCAAACACGTTATGCGGCTCTAGTGAGCGTGGCCGTGGTCGTGGCCGTGATCTCGTGCTAGGTGCTGGAACTCGGCCTCGAACGGCTGGCCTTCGATTGTGACCATCAACTTCGCTTGCACGCCGTGGCCGACCATGTTCAAGCCGGTCAGCAACGCTCCGTCCTGGTGCTCGTAACGGCATCGGCACCCTCGCCGACCGGTTTCAGGTTGTAAGTCGTCGGCTCCTTGCCTTCGATGACCACTTCGATTTTGGCCGATTCCGGTTCGCGGCAACGGACTCCTTCGCCTCGCCGTCAAAAAGTAAACCGTGACCGATTTGGCAGCGTTTTCGTCGTACTGAAGGTCCATTCGGCGTGATATTGCTCTTGGCCAAGCTCCAACAAGTGGCCGCCGTGCGGTCCCAAAGCCTCGTGGCTGTCCGTGATCGTGACCCTCGTCATGACCGTGGGTCGTGTCCGGCATGATCGTGATCAGTCTCGGATTCAGCTTGAGGCAAAATCTTGCATCGCCGAATTGCAGCCGACAAACGGCATCGCCAAACAACATCCGACCGCCAACATCAAAACTTGGGAAAGCGAAACATCTTCGGCCCTCTTCTTCTGGGGAGACATCAACAAGAAACAACATGGATGGTCAAACCCCGCCCGCTCGGCGAATCATCCGGCGGACATCGCGTCGGATTTTTAGACCCTTGCCGCCAACCGGCGAGGCAGCGACATAAGGCCCGCTTCGCGACCGTGAAGCGGGATACAGTCGCCGAGACAATACCGTATCATAGCTCGGCGACATGACGCTGCGGCCGAACCGTCCGACGCGCAATTTCGCCTGCCCGCATTTTCGATTTCCCTCCGCCCGAGCACAACGAAAAGCCATGGTGATTCCCTGCCGCTGAACGTCGATGTCAAACCGTGAAACAATGGGTGGACGACAACATGAGTTCGTGCTGATCGATTGCCGCGAGCAGGTCGAGTACGACTTCGCTCGGATCGAAGGGAGCCCGGCTGCTGCCGATGAGCGAGATTCAAAGTCGGTTTTGAGCTGGTTTCGCTAAGCCAACAACATTTGGTGATCCGTACTTTTTCATCACGGCGGCCGCAGCTGCAAGTCACTCGAGCGGCTTCGCGGCCAGGGCTTCCCAACCAAGTGCAAAACATGGCCGGCGGCATGGACGGCAGTCGCCGAAATCGACACCGACGTGCCGCTATCAGTAGCGAACCCACCCCGGAGCCCGAAGCTCCTGCTGAGTCGACCGCACGGGAGTCGAAGCTCTCGCGGTCGACCGCCTCCATCAAACCCGCTGGCTGTGCGCCGGGCCTCCCGACCCCGCACTTTCATCCGACCGAAGGTCTCCCTGCAACGGCGAGCGAACTTGCGATGCGGGAGACCTGCGGTCAGCGGTTTCGGCTTGGTCCAGGAGACCTGCCCGGCCGCGTGAACCCGTGGTGCGACGTTCCGTCTGGTGCGGTGCCTCGATCGTGCTCCTGTCCGCCTCGTGGAAGCGTCCTCGGCGTCGCAGCGATTCACTGAGCTAACAGGTAGCCGAACTCGACTTGCTCGCCGCGCGCGGCCAAATCCTGCTGCCGGCGGCGGCTCGTTCGGCGGCCGACGGTCAGGAAGATTTGCATTCGGCAGGAAAAGCCACCGTGCCTTGATCGCGGCCTTCAGCGACCACATCGCCAGTCTCCTGCTCCCCATCGCCGCTGCTGGTCCACCAACCGCACGCCTTGTTGGTTGTCGGCCACGTGTTTCACGACCGCCGTCACCTCGATCGAATGGATCGGCTGGGTCACGTCCTCGCCGCCCAGCAGCACTCGGTCGTCCACCAAGTCGATCTGTTGTCGAGCGGCCAAGTCGGCGATCGCCGCTTCGTCTTGCCAATCCGCTCCGGCTCGCAAAGCCGCCAACGCCACGGCCCGATACATCGCGCCCGTGTTCAGGAAACGAAACCCCAATCGCCGAGCCAATTCGCGAGCCACGCTGCTCTTGCCAGCTCCGGCCGGTCCATCGATCGTCACAATCATTCGTCCGCGTTCCTCAACTTAACCGTTCGCCTCACGAACTCTGTTCGTTCACCAATTGCTCGAACTCGTCTTCCGTCAACACACGCACGCCCAACTGCTCGGCCTTCGCCAACTTGCTGCCCGCCTTTTCGCCCGCCACAACGAAATCCGTGTTCTTCGACACGCTGGACGAAGCCCGCCCGCCCAGCCGCTGAATCAGCTCCTGAATCTCGTCACGCGTGTACTTCACCAACGTGCCGGTAACCACAAACGTCTTGCCGGCCAACGCACTCGACTCGGCCCCCGCGGCCGCTTGAGGCGCCTCCATCTCGACGCCCATCGCCAGCAATTCGTCGATCGTGGAAACGCCGTACTCGTGGTGCAGAAAGTCGAACACGCTTTGCGCGATCACCGGGCCGATCTCGTTGACCTCGCTCAACTGCTCGACCGTCGCCCCGCGCAACGACTCGATCGAACCGAAATGCGAAGCCAACACCGACGCCACGCGATTCCCCACGTGCCGAATCGACAACGCGTTCAGCACCCGAGCCAACCCGCGGCTCTTGCTCGCTTGAATCGCCTCGACCAAATTCTCCGCCGACTTCTTGCCGACGCGTTCCAGCTTCACGAGCCGGTCCACATCCAGCCGATAAATGTCCGCGAATCCACGCACCAGCCCGTCGTTGACCAACTGATCCACCAGCTTGTCGCCGAGCCCTTCGATATCCATCGCGTTTCGCGTGGCGAAATAACGCAGCCGTTCTTTGAGCTGGGCCGGGCACTCGGGATTGGGGCAACGAATATAGACGCCCCCTTCGTCCTTCACCAACTCGGTCTCACACTCCGGGCAGACCGTCGGATAGTGAAACTTCGGCGGATCGCCCGTCCGTTCGTGTTTTTCGACACGCACGATATGCGGGATAATCTTGCCCGCCTTTTCGACGACCACCACGTCGCCCTCGCGCACGTCCTTGCGTTCGATCTCCTCGGCGTTGTGCAAGCTCGCTCGGCTGACGATCGTCTCGGCGATCTCGACCGGTTCGAGATGAGCGACCGGCGTGACCGCGCCGCTCTTGCCGACGTTGACGCTGATTCGCAACAGCTTGGTCACCGCCTCGTACTTCTCGAACTTATAAGCCACCAGCCACCGCGGGCTCTTCGACGTGCGGCCCAATCGCTCGCGTTGGCCGAAGTCGTTGACTTTCAGCACCAGGCCGTCGACCTCGAAATCCAGCTCGTGCAAATTCTCGATCCACGATTCGCAGTGCGCGATCGCCTCGTCGATGCTCGAGAACTTGGCGACGTTCGGCGTTGGGGCCAAACCGTAATCGCGCAGCTCGCCGAGAAAATCCACATAGTTCGACGACCGCAGCCCTTCGCAATATCCGACGCCGTGCGTGAAGAACCGCAAATGCCGCTCGGCCGCCACGCGCGGATCGAGCAGCCGGATCGTGCCGGCCGTGACGTTTCGCGTGTTGGCGTACAAGGCGTCGCCCTTCGCCTTCTGCGATTCGTTCAACCGCACCAAATCCGGGTTCGTCATATAGACTTCGCCCCGCACCTCCAGCACCGCCGGCGGATCGCCGGACAGCCGCAGCGGCACGTCGCCCAGCGTGCGGATGTTGTGCGTTACGTCATCGCCCACTTCGCCATTGCCGCGCGTGACGGCTCGCACCAGCAAACCGTTTTCGTAGATGATCGAAGCCGCCACGCCGTCGATCTTCAGCTCCACGACCCACTCGACCGCCTCGCCGTCGAGCTGCTTTTCGGTTCGCTGCATGAAGGCCCGCAGTTCTTCGACGCTGTACGTGTTGTCGATCGACAACATCGGCACGCGATGCGTCACGCGTTGCAGGTCTGACACGGGCAGCTCGCCGACCCGCTGCGTGGGGCTGTCGGGCGTGATGAGTTCCGGGTGCTCGGCCTCCAACCGCTTCAGCTCGTCCATCCGCCGGTCGTATTCCAGATCGGAAATCTCCGGCGCCGCTTCGACGTAATACTTGCGATCGTGATAGCGAATCTCGTCGCGCAGTTTGCTCAGTTGGTCAGCAATCGAGTGGCTCATGGTTGGTTCGCGCCAAGATGAAAAATGGGCGTCGGGTGATATGGGTGTTCGAGGTAACGTGACGTGTCAAATCCTACTCGTACTCCTACTCGTACTCGTACTCGATCGAGTGCCGCGACGCTCCTTGCGAGTACGAGTACGAGTACCGCTTCGCTGAGTACGAGTACGGGCGAGAGTACTCGGCCGGAGCCTCGCTCTCCCGATCCGGCAAGGCACTCGGCAGGAGCCTCGCTCTCCCGATCGAGTGGCGTGTTGAATCACTCGCTCGCGCATCGTGCTAATGTTGGGGCGAATTCTCATCTGCCGGTCGGCTAAAGCGTCACTGCGAAAAAGACATCGGGATTCCGGCTGCTCGGCTAGGTGTCGGCCCTTTCGCCATCGGTCCCGTTCGCCGAACGATCGTCCGAACTGGCGGTTGACTTATCGGGAGCCAACGACGCTCGTTCCGCTTCGCGCCGCTGGGCTCGCCGAGTCCAGTAGTCGTCGGTGCCGATCGCCGCGAACGTGGCGACGGCCAGCAGCCCCAGTTCGACCATCAACACGGTCACGCCGTGCCGGTCCATGAAGCCGATCAAGCCACCGGTTGGTGAGCCGCCGTCGGCGGCCGGTTCCAGTTTGACGACCGCCATCATCCCGTAGGCGCAGGCGGTGATCGCGAACACAGTGCCGACCACAATCAGCACGGCATAAAACGGGTTAAACGGCTCTTTGGATTTGCTCACGTGCGTCGCTCGCTGAAGGAAAGACGCGGCATTATAGCAGCGGCCGTTCCCTTCGCCCGACCGGGTTGCCGAACGCTGGTTTGCACTGTCCGACCGGACGATTGCGCTGTCCGAAGCGGCGATTGCGCTGTCCGAAGCGGCGATTGCGCTGTCCGAAGTGGCGATTGCGCTGTCCGAAGTGGCGATTGCGCTGTCCGAAGTGGTCGTTGCGCTGTCCGAAGTGGCCGTTGCGCTTGTCCGAAGCCGCGGCCGTTGCGCTGTCCGAAGCGGCGATTGCGGCTGTCGAAGCGGCGATTGCCTGTCCCGAAGCGGCGATTGCGCTGTCCGAAGTGGCGATTGCGTCGTCCGAAGCGGCGATTGCGCTGTCCGAAGTGGCGACGGCTGCCCGAAGTGGCGATTACGCTGTCCGAAGTGGCGATTGCGCTGCCCGAAGTGGCGATTGCGCTGTCCGAAGTGGCCGTTGCGCTGTCCAAATTGGCCGTTGCGCTCTCCGAAGTGGCCGCGCGGCGTCATTCGGAGCGTGCCGTGGTGCGTTGAGGCGGTGGCGACTCGGGGTTGGCTTTTTCCGTTCGCTAGGAACGGTGTTGCGGTTGGTTTTGCCTGTGTGTTTGTTGGGTTCTTTGGGGAGGTCGTAGGAGTCCGTCCGGTGGCAGACGGTTGCATGCTTGGTTGGATACAAAGAAAAAGGGTGGCGCGCAAAGTCCCCAGGGCACAAAGATGAGATGGGGAGCTGATGATGCCGAAGAGAGTAGCGGCAGTGGGGTTCTCAGCGCGCCGGCTAGCCGAATCGTGCTACCAGGCGGTTGATGATGGGCGGGAATAGACGGTCGGCCCATACCAGTCCGACGCCGCCAGGTGTGAGAATGATTTCGTGTTTGCCTCGGCGAATGGCGCTGACGGCCTTACGAGCGACCGTGCGAGATTTCATCGCGCCCAGCTTTAGCCACGGTAAGTCGGCTTGTTTCTCCAGCACATTGTCGAAGAACTCGGTGGCCGTGGTGCTGGGGCTGACGATCAACACGTCGATGCCCGACGGCGCGAGCTCGGCTCGCAGGGAGTCGCTGAATCCGTGCAGTGCGAATTTGCTGGCCGAGTATTCGCTTTTCTTCGGCACGGCTCGATGACCGAGCACCGAAGCGACGTTGACAATCATCGGCCGCTCGCCGCGAGACAGGATGGGCAGGGCGTGGCGAATCAACTCGACCGGCGCGAAGAAGTTCACTTCCATGACGCGGCGCAAGCGAGCTTCGTCAGCCTGAGCGAACGGCCCGATCGCTCCGACGCCGGCGTTGTTGACCAGCAAATCTAGCCCGCCGAGATGTTCTTCGGCCGCGTCAAGCAACTGCTGTCGAAGTGCGGCGTCCACGATGTCACCGACCACGATGTGCGCTTCACCGCCCAGTTTTTCAACTTCGCCCACGAGTTCTCGAAGTCGATCTTCGCGCCGAGCGGTAATGACTTGCCGAACGCCATGCCGCGCCAGTTCGAGAACCAGTTCGCGGCCAATGCCGCTGGACGCGCCCGTGACGATCGCGCGTTTGCCGGGGAGTTTTCGTCGAGCCATGTTTGCCGTTTGTACTGGAGCCGCGTGAATTGACGAGCCGCCAGTGTAGATTCGCGGCGGCGAAGCGTCTAAGCCACTTCTTCGATCGCGGCCGCGTCCACGTTGCCGGACGACGCGACGGCCTCGGATGTGTGTTCCGGTTTCGCGTCGCCGTCGCGTTCATGCTCGCGAATCGTGACCGTCGGATCGTGAATCCGGCCGAGAAACTTCTGCGGCAACCGGCAATGCAGCGTGGCTCGGTTCTCGTGAAAGCTCTTCGAGAGGACTTCGCCGTGCTGAGCCAGATAGGCCATCAGCCGGCCGTTGTCGATTTGCATCTCGACATCCACATCGCGGAACGTGCGGCTTAACGCTTCGCTGACCGCGCCCGCCAAGTCCTTCAAACCCATGCCGGCCCGCGCGCTGATGGGAACGGCGTTGGGGTAGCGGTTCATGATGCCTTCCAGCAGCCCGTCCGCTTCCGACCGATCGATCTTGTTGATGATCAACAGCGTGTCCTTTTCTTCGATGCCGATTTCGGCCAGCACATCGAACACGGCGCTGATTTGGTTAAACACGTCGGGGTTGCTGCCGTCGGCCACATGCAACAGCAAGTCGGCTTGGCGAGCTTCTTCCAACGTGGCCTTGAAGCTGGCGATCAAGCGGTGAGGCAGGTTGCGGATGAAGCCGACCGTATCGCTCAGCAACACCGGTCCCCAGTTCGGCAAGTGCCAGCGGCGCGTGCGCGTGTCGAGCGTCGCGAACAGCGCGTCGCGAGCCTCGACATCCGCGTCGGTCAGCGCGTTCATCAACGTGCTCTTGCCGGCGTTCGTGTAGCCGACCAGCGAGACCGTCATGTGCTCGGCGCGAGCCGCGACTTGCCGTTCCTTGCGCTTCTCGATGGCGCCCAGTTCGTCTCGCAAGTCATGAATGCGTTTCTCGGCCAACCGGCGGTCGACTTCCAACTGCTTTTCGCCGGGCCCGCGCATGCCGACGCCCAACGTCTGACGGGACAAGTGCGTCCACATCCGTTTCAGCCGCGGCAGCGAGTATTCGAGCTGAGCCAACTCGACGGCCAAACGGGCTTCATACGTGCGAGCATTCGACGCAAAGATATCCAGGATCAGCTCGGTGCGGTCGATCACCTTCACCGACAGGGCCTTTTCCAGATTGCGCGTCTGGGCCGGCGAAAGGTCGTTGTCGAAGATGACCACGTCCGCCTCGTGCTGGTCGACCAGCAGCTTCAGCTCGTCGACCTTGCCTTTGCCCATGAACGTCGTGTTATCCGGCTTTTCACGACGTTGAATGATGCCGCCCAGAACCTCGGTCCTAGCCGTCGTGGCCAAACCTTCCAATTCGTCGAGCGGATCGCCCGAGATCAGTTCGTCCGGAAAAATGACTCGCGCCAGAATCGCCGATTCGGACGCGACGCTTTGAAAGCGATCTCGTTCTTGCATGTGGTGGTGTTGAAACCTCTTGGCCTGAGTGAAATCGTCACGCGTTCGGCGTGCGAGCCGCGTGACATGCGAGTACGTCACTTTGTTGAATATAACGTCGTGCCTCGCATTTACCAGTTCTCGCTCAGCAAGACGTGTACCGCCGATCAAGGTTCGGCCAGCGAATAAACTTCGTAAGCCGACTTGCGGTCGGGCTCGTCCGGATCGATCGGCTCCAGCGGAAACAGTCGCTTCAGCCCCGGACGCGAGCGGTGGCGTGTGCGGTCGAGTAACAGGTAATCGGCTCCGTATTCTCGGCCGAGTTGCCGAAGCCGCTCGTCGCTCATCTCGCTCCACTCGCCGCGCGCGGTTGTCGGCGGATACACACGTCGCATTCGCTCGAACCATTCGACCAATGTCGCGGCGTCTTGCGGCATGTCTTTCCAGTTGACGACTTCCGCGCGGTGCGCGTTCCACTTGAAGGTCTGCTGCGAGCGAGGCGTAAGAAAGACGGCGTCGGGCGGAGTGTGTTGCGAAATCCAGTCGGTCGTTCGTTGCCAGTCTTCGTAAACCATGTGCGTCCATTCGGGACGGCGGCGGAAGGCGGGCATCGATTGCACGTCGGCGCCGCCTCGGGGGTCCTGCAAGTGGCGCGCGGCGACCGAGCCGATCGTGGCGAGGGTGAAGAGGATGGCGGCGGTGATGGCGAGGGGACGGGCGCGGTGGAGAAATGGTTGGAGGCGAGTATGAGTACGAGTATGAGTAGGACGTGATGGATTTGGGAAGGGCTTGGGGCTGGATGCCAAGATGCCGGCGGCGGCCAGTGCCGTGCCCAGGGGGACGGCGAAGTCGGACAGCCGGAACCAATAGAAGCGCAGCAGCGAGGCGGCCAAATCAGGGCGATTCGCGGTAAGTGAGTCGATCGCGACGCCGCAAACGGCGATCAACAGCGCGCCGGCCACGAACAGCGCCAGCCGCCGTTGCCGTTCGCAACGTCGCACGGCATAGGCACACGCCGACCACGCAATGCACAGAGCTGCGAAACGGCTGACATGCGCCGGATCCAGCCGATGGAAGGCCAGGTGATGCGACAGCCGCTCGAACACATAGATGCGGTTCGCTTCGTGCACGATCTCAGGAGCTATATCGCGGGTGAGCAGCAACGCCGGCACGAGTCCCGGCAACGCCAAAGCTCCGCCCAGCAGCAACCACGGCATTTGCCGCCAAAGACTCGGACGCTCGTCGCGCTGGAAGGCCCAAGCGATGGCCGCCGCGATCACGGACCAGCCGCCGGTCAACACATGGAACGCCGCCGCCGCGCCGAACTGCGGCCACACCCAGCTCCAACGATTTTGCACCAACGACCTCAGGCCGCACAGCACCAGCACGTAGGCGAAACCTTTGGCCTCCACACCGCCGATGACCCATTCCCCCGCCATGTCGAACCAATGCAACAACGATACGAACAGACCGGCCGTTAGCACCGACCACCAACGACGCGGGATCACCGCCCGGCTGAGCCGTTGCCAAGCCCAAGCGAGCAATGACCAAGTGAGCAGGCGTCCCAGCCAAGCGGCAGCGGGCAGCGACACGAACCGTGTCACCCAGCCAAACGTCCAATAGAACACCACATGCGCGTCGGCCGATTCGAGGAACAGATCGCCCGCCGCCCACGATGGGTTCCAATAATGCTTGGCTTTGCCCAGATAGTGCGCTTCGTTCACGCTGGGCGTCGGCTCGATCGCATAGGCTGCCAATAGCAACAGAATCAGCGTCGTTTCCAGCCACGCGCCGGCGCGATCGTCAACGGCGGCCGACGTCGCGGCCGTGGGCTCGTTCGCCGAATTGAACGTGTCGCGGATTCTCAATTCGATTGGATCGGGTTCGAGGGAAAGCGGCGGGGTGGCGTGACTTCATATCGGCAGGCAACGTCGCCTCGCGGTTGGCAAACCACTTGCTCATCTCCCGAGCGTCCCCTCTCATGGGCGCTGCGGACGAGCCGGTTTCCTTGGCCAAGGTAAGCCAGTCCGGCCAGCCGAGCCAGATCACTGCCGCGAGGAGTTTCACATGGAAGTTTCACCCGGACAAGCCCTTCGCGACGCCATCGAAGACGACACGATCATGGTCGTCGGGGCTCCGAACGCGCTGGCGGCCAAGTTGATCGAACAGATGGGTATCGGCGGCATTTATCTTTCGGGAGCCGCGTTGTCGGCCGGCGTGTTGGCGTTGCCCGATGTCGGACTGTTTTCGCTTACCGAATTGGCTCAGCAAGCGACTTACCTCACGCGCGTGATCGACACGCCGTTGATCGTCGACGCCGACACGGGCTTTGGCGACATTATGAATGTCGAGCGGACGATCGTCGAACTCGAAGCGGCTGGCGTGGCGGCCATCCAATTGGAAGATCAACAGTTGCCGAAACGATGCGGGCATTTGTCGGGCAAGTCGTTGGTCGAGCCCGAGGCAATGTGTGCCAAGCTGGAAGCCGCCGCGGCCGCTCGACGAGACGATTCGCTGGTGTTGTTGGCTCGAACCGATGCTCGCGGCGTCACCAACTTGGACGACGCGATCGACCGAGCGAAACGTTACATTGATGCGGGCGCCGACTGGATCTTTCCCGAAGCGTTGGCCAGTGCGAAAGAGTTTGAGCGGTTTGCCAAGGCGATCGACGTACCGTTGGTGGCGAACATGACCGAGTTTGGCAAGAGTCCGCTGCTGACGCGCGACGAGCTGGCCGATCTCGGATACGCCGCCGTGCTGTATCCGGTCACGCTGCTGCGCGTGGCGATGAAGGCGATGGAAGCGGCGCTGGCGCTGCTGGCCACGGAAGGGACCCAACGCGGTCTGCTCGACCTGATGCAGACGCGCGATGAACTATATGAGTTGATCGAGTACGAAGAGTTCGAACAACGCGACCGCCAGTTCTTCGGCGGCACGGGAGGTTCCCCATGAGTGAAGAAATCTATCGTCCGGGGTTGGAAGGCGTCATTGCTGGTGAAACGGCGATCAGTACGATCGCGGGCGGGCTGCGTTATCGCGGCTACGCCATCGAAGATTTGGCCGAGCACGCGACGTTCGAGGAGGTCGCGTTCCTGATTCTGCACGGCGAGCGTCCGACGTCCGAACAACGCACCGAGTTCTCGCAACGCCTGGCCGCCGCCGCTCCGATTCCGGGCGAAGTGATCGACACGCTGGCGGCGATTCCTCGCGATGCCAACATGATGGACGTGATGCGAACCGGAGCCAGTCTGTTGGCTCACTGGGACCCCGAAACGGCGGACAACAGCCACGAGGCGAACGTCCGCAAGGCCGAACGACTATTGGCCCAGCTCAACACGGTCTTGGCCGCTCGTCATCGTTTGCGGTCAGGCCAGCAGCCAGTCGCTGCCGATCCAGGACGCGGTTTGGCGGACAATTTGATGTGGATGCTGCGCGGCTCGGCGGCGAGTCCACGGACGGTCAAAGCGATGGACGTGTCGCTGATCCTGTACGCCGAGCACGAGTTCAACGCCTCAACGTTCGCCAGCCGCGTGATCTGCTCGACGTTGTCCGATCTGCACTCGGCGATCACCGGAGCGATCGGCGCTTTGAAAGGGCCGTTGCATGGCGGCGCGAACGAGCGAGTGATGGAGGTGTTGGCCGAGGTGGGAACGGCCGATCGTGCCGAATCGTGGGTGCGCGACGCGTTGGCTCGCAAAGAGCGAATCATGGGCTTCGGCCATCGCGTGTACAAATCCGGGGATCCGCGAGCCGCCTATTTGAAGACGCTGTGCGCCGAGTTGGCCGAGGAAACGGGCAACCAAGACATGGAGGCGATGGCGGACACGATCGAGCGAATCGTGCGCGAGGAGAAAGGTTTGCCGCCGAACTTGGATTGGCCAAGCGCCCGGCTGTATCACTATCTGGAGTTGCCAATCGATTTGTACACGCCACTGTTCGTGGTCAGCCGCGTCGTCGGTTGGAGTGCTCATGTGATCGAACAGCTCGACAATAACCGGCTGATCCGACCGCGAGCGAAGTACGTGGGAGCCGATTTGCGAGCGTGGTAAAACTGCCGAGTGAACCGCGTGATCCGCGGGTCATCGCCTCGTGGCATCGCGTCGCGAAACTCGTCGTGGCGACGCCTTGACCATGCTAGATTCAGCCCTTATCAACTAAGGTCTTCATCGTTTCGGGGGCGTTCCACCTAGTCGTGGATCGCTCCGCAGTCCAATGCCGCTGCCATCGTCCGCACGTCGGCCTTCGTCAAACTCAGCTTCTCCAACCGAAATCCGCCCGCATGTCATCTCCACCGATCCGACGAGCGTTAATCAGCGTCAGCGAAAAGCTGGGGCTCGCCGACTTTGCCCGCGGGCTGGCCGATGCCGGCATCGACATCCTCAGCACGGGCGGCACGCGTCGCCATTTGGAAAAGGCTGGCCTGGAGATCGACGATGTCACGGACTATACCGGCTTTCCGGAGATGATGGACGGGCGGCTGAAGACGCTGCATCCCAAGATTTTCGGCGGCATTCTTTGCCGGCATGATCGTGACGATGACATGCGTTCGATCTCCGAGCATGGAATTTTGCCTTTCGAGCTGGTCGTGGTGAATTTGTATCCGTTCGAAGCCACAATCGCTCGCTCGGGAGTGACGCGGGACGAAGCGATCGAGCAGATTGACATCGGCGGCCCGAGCTTGGTGCGCGCTGCGGCCAAGAATCACGCGTTCACGACAATCGTCACTAGCCCCGAACAGTACTCGGTCGTGCTGGAAGAGATCGCGGCCAACGGTTGCACGTCGCTGGAATTGCGGCGGCGGTTGGCGGCCGAAGCCTTCGCCTGCACGGCGGCTTACGATCGCGCGATCGCCGACTACTTTGCCGACGAGCATGATTCGTCGCCGTTCCGTCCGACGCGCAATGTCACGCTGCGCCGCACGGCTGAGCTGCGATACGGCGAAAACCCGCACCAAAAGGCCGCTTTGTATTCGATCGCCGGCTCGCGCGGCCCCAGCTTGGTGAGCGCTCGGCAGTTGAATGGCAAGGATTTGTCGTACAACAATCTGTTGGATTTGGACAGCGCGCTGTTGATTGTTCGCGCGTTGGCCGAGCCCGCCGTGTCGGTGATCAAACATAACAATCCGTGCGGCGCGGCGGTTTCCGATTCGCTTTCGGACGCCACACGCAAGGCGTTGGCTGGCGATCCGGTCAGTGCGTTCGGCAGCGTGTTGGGATTCAATCGCACGGTCGACGTGGCGACGGCCGAAGTGTTGTCGGAACCGGGGTTGTTCATCGAAGCGATCGTCGCGCCGGATTTCGAAGCCGCCGCGGTCGGCGTGTTGACGACCAAACCAAAATGGAAAGCCAACGTGCGTCTGATGCAAGTCGGCCGGTTGGACGAGCCGCCCTCGTCGCGACACTATCGCTTCATCGACGGCGGCATGTTGGTGCAAGACGCCGATGTCGATTTGGATCCACGCAGCGACTGGCGCGTGGTGACGGAAGCGACGCCTTCGCCGGAAATGATGGACGAATTGCGATTCGGTTGGGAGATCGTGCGGCATGTGAAGTCGAACGCGATCACGCTCAGCAAGAACCGCTCGTTGATCGGCGTCGGCGCCGGGCAGATGAGCCGCGTCGACTCGGTGGAGATCGCGATTCGCAAAGCCGGCGATCGTGTCGCCGGTTCGGTGCTTTCGTCCGACGCGTTCTTTCCATTTCCCGATTCGATCGAGCACGCGGCCAAAGCAGGCGTGGCGGCAATTATCCAGCCCGGTGGATCGAAGCGCGACGACGAAGTCATCGCGGCTTGCAACGAACATGGTCTGCCGATGATCTTCACCGGCCGTCGGCACTTTAAACACTAAAGCGAACGCGATGGCCAACGTCCTAGACAAAATCGTCGCCACGAAACGCGAGGAAATCGCGGCGGCCAAAGCGGCCGTGCCGGAAGCCGAGCTGCGAGCCCAATTGGCGGACGCTCGGCCCACGCGCGATTTCTTTGCGGCTTTGTCCGGCGGCGGTTCGATTCGGCTGATCGCCGAAGTGAAGAAGGCCAGCCCGTCGAAAGGCGTGATCCGAGCTGACTTTGATCCCGTGGCCATCGCCAAGATTTATGAAGCCAACGGCGCCTCGTGCATCAGTGTGCTGACGGACCAGCCGTATTTTCAAGGCAGCTTGGATTACTTGCGACAGATTCGAGCGGCCGTCGATCTGCCGTTGCTTCGCAAGGACTTTATTCTGGACGCGTATCAGTTGCTCGAAGCCCGATTGGCGGGCGCGGATGCGGTGTTGCTGATCGCCGAGTGTCTGGACGACTGCGGTCTGCGATCGCTGCATAACGCCGCGATCGAACTCGGACTGACGCCGCTGGTCGAGTTTTACGAGCCCGAAAATTTGCCCCGCGTTTTGGAAGCCGGTGCGACGTTGATCGGCGTAAACAACCGCGATCTACGCACCTTCGTGACCGACCTGGATCACACGATCCGCATGCGAGCAGCCGTGCCAGCCGAATGTCTGTTGGTCGGTGAAAGCGGCATTCACAGCCACGCGGACGCCCAGCGATTGGAAGCCGCCGGCGTGGACGCGATGCTCGTAGGCGAACACCTCATGGCCACCCCGGACATCGCCACCGCCGTCCGCTGCCTTCTGCACGGCGATTAATGCGAGCGGCAGATAAAAATATACCAGCACGTGGCGCAGCAAGTGAGTTTGTCAAATTACTCGCTCGCGCGTCGTGCGAGCACTTGGGTAACTTCTCATCCGCCGGTCGCCTAAAAGTTCGACATCGTTTGACCGTTGGTCACGGGGCATTTTCATCCAGTGGTCGACCGTCGATTAACCGCAAGGAAGCGTGGCCATCGATCGATGCCAACCAATGGCCATCGTCGGGAGAACATTAGATAGGACACGGGTTGGGAACCGGTGGAAATCTCAAGCAATTCACTGCCCAATCGGGCATGCCAGAGTTTGATTCGGCCGCCGCGGTCGCCACTGGCGATCGTCCGTCCGTCAACAGACACTGCCACCGATTGCACGTCATCGCGATGTCCTTCTAGCGAATGAACTGACCGAGCGTTCTTCCACTCCCATACCTTCACTTGCCGATCACGCGATCCCGACACCAACAACTGTTCGTCTTCGGAAAACGCCAGCGTCATCACCGTGCTGGTATGGCCCGTCAGGGTCGCAACACACTTGCCGGTCGCTGTATACCAGACGCTGATATCGTCTCCGTCCGTTACGGCCAACCATCGTCCGCTGGACGATAGCGCGACTTGCTGAATATTGGCTACCACCTCATGTGTTTGCACCAGTTCCGGTGGATTTGTGTGCTTGATCTCAAACAGAGTGACCGTATCCTCATCATAGAAATGAACCGCCAACATTCGGCCTTCACGTGAGAGACGAATCGCTTCAATCTGCGACTTGAATTCGGTTGCCCATTCCGTGACAACCTCATTGGCCTCCATATCCCACAGCAGCAATCGTCCATCTTCCGTACCAATAAGAAAGTGATGCGGTGTTAGACGGCAGGTAGTCATCCATGCACCGCCGTGGTTTTCGACCAATTGAATTGTCTCACAACCGGGAAGTGAGCGAGTTCGGAGACCTGTATCCTTGCGAAGCGTAACCAGTTGTTCATCAGCAATGGAAATATCGACAAAGGGATTGGCAAAGCTACCGCGGATCACACGAACGGGCGCTCCCGATAATCTCCATAACCGTATGCTGCCGTCAGCGCCGCTGGTTACGGCGAATTCCCCGTCTGCCGAATACGCCGCACTCCACGTGCGTCCTTCGTGAGCTTGCCAAGCGAGTGTGTCTGGTTGTGCGAGGGGAGCTAGTTGTGAGTCGATGGGCCACAGCCGCGCGGCACCGCTACGGTCGCTGACAAGCAGGCTTTGGCCATTGGGCGAGAACGTCACACTTTGAACCCCATCCAGGTGTTGAACGTCGAGTAGCCGCTTTCGAGATTCGACATCCCACACAATCGCATTGCCCTCGACGGTGCCGGCGGCCAACCGCTGGCCGTCGCCGGAAAAAGCGATTGTCGTCGCTCGATTTTCATGTTGCGACCAGTTCCGTTCGAGTTTGCGTTCGGCCAGATTCCAAAGCTTCGTCGTCCGGTCGCTACTGGCCGAAGCCAGCCATCGACCGTCGGGTGAAATGGCGATCGATTCCACGGGCTTTTCATGCCCGAGCAAACTGCCCAATGATTCGCCTGTCTCCGAATCCCACAAGCCGATCACCGGACTTTCACCACAAGTGGCAATCGTCTTGCCGTCAGGTGAAAACAGCGCCTGGAAGGCCAAGCGCGGAAGGGCGGGAATGGTTAGTAGACGCTGACCATCCTCGACTCGCCACACGACCGCGGTTCCATCGTCACCGGCCGTGGCCAACCGCGACGCGTCGGGCGAGAAGCTGACACCGTTGAGTTCGCCTTGGCCCGTCTCGATCTCGGCGACTGGCGACCACCCTTCGCATTCATAGATCCGCGCGATGCCATCCTTGCAAGCCGTTGCGAGCCGATCGCCATTACGCGAAAACCGGATTTGGTACACGTCGCCGGGACAGGTCGCGAGGAGCCGTTGCCGTTGATTCGAGCTGTTGTGCAAGAATCGCCAACTGAAATCTCGCAAGTCGGATTGGTCATCGCGCTTTTTATGTGCCTCGAGCAGCCGAGTTACTTGCCGGAGATCGCCATCGTCCAACGCTCGCTTCGCCAGTTTCATATCGGCGACGTACAACATCTCGCGCAACCGAGCTTCGCTGGTCATCGCTTGCATTCGTGCCGCCCGCGCCTCCTGCAACGAACGTTCGATTCGCCGTCCCGACTGCTGCAACAACCGTGTGTACCCAACCAAACTGCCTAAAAGCACCAACCACACAAGGAGGCTGGCCGAGACAATCGTCGCTCGAACCGGATGCCTTACGGCCCAGCGCCGCATCGCCTCCGTCCTCGATAGTGGCCGCGCGTGCGTCGTGTCACCGCGCAGGAATCGCCGCAAGTCTTCGGCCAACTGACTGGCATGGCCGAACCGACGTTCCGGGCGTTTTTCCAAGCACTTCAAGCAAATCGCTTCTAAGTCGCGCGGAATCGCCGGTGTTCGCTGCCGCGGACGCACCGGCTCCTCCAGCAACAGTCGCTGTAAAGTCTCGGCGTGATTGCCACCAACCACGGGCGGCACTCCGGTCAGCAACTCATAGAGCACAACGCCCAGCGAGTAGATGTCGGTCGCGGTCCCGATTTCGTCACGGCGACCGGCCGCTTGTTCCGGCGACATGTATCGCGGCGTTCCCATCAACAAGTGGCTGGCGGTCGTATCCTGATCGGTCGAGTCTCGCTCGATTATCTTCGCCAACCCGAAATCGGTGAGCTTCGGTGTACAGCCAAACGGCTCATTCGGCGCCGGTTCCAAGAGCACGTTGCCCGGTTTGACATCGCGGTGCAAGATTCCGCGTCGATGTGCGTGTTCGACGGCGTCGGCCAACGCCGCGACCAACCAAGCGGCGAAACGCGGTTCGGCCGGCGCGGCCCGCTCGTTCAACCATTGTCGCAGCGTCGGGCCATCACAATACGCCGACGCTAAATAACAGACGGAATCGATCGTGCCCGCTTCGTAGACCGGAATGATGTTGGGATGATGGAGCTGCGCGGCGGCCTTACCTTCGCGCAAGAATCGCTCCATCAAATCGTGATCGGCCAACGAAGCCGTGCGAGGCAGCTTGATCGCGACGTTTCGTTTCAGCAGCTCGTCGTAGGCCAAGAAGACATCACCGAAACCACCGCTTCCCAGTCGACGATCGATTTTGAAACGGGAAAGTCGGGGCGGTTGCGGCGAATCGTCTCGTTGATGCGGCCGAGATGAGGCCCACTTGGCATGACTATCGCCGACCTGCCCGCAATCGGCTGGCGAGCCGACTAGTTCGTACAACCGCAGTCGCAAGTCAGCCAGTGCGGGCTCCGTCTCGCCCGTCGCGGCGTCGCGCCGGTTTCCACCCGATACGGCCGCTGGAGCGAAGGGTGCGTTGGCTCATCACCCAAGAACAACTTCTCAACCCGTTGAGCCGCAGATGCCTACACTTGCTCCGAAGATGTTCAGCCGTATCACGTTGACGCGGCTCGGACAACGAACCGGCCGCGAAACGACGCAAGGCCCGATCAGAGAGGCATTCCATGATTCACGTAGCCCGAAGCATCGTGGCCCTCAGCGACCGCTGAGCGGACAGTCGTCGGCAAGTTCTTGGACGACGTCTCGCAGGTGCCGCAACACGCGGAATTTGGCCTGGTAAACCCACTGCGGCTCGCGCTTCAGCAGTTCGGCCGCCTCGCTCGGCTTCCGATCCTGCAACCAAGTCAACTCGAAAGCCTGCCATACCTTGGCGTCGAATGTCGGCTGAATTCGCTTGAGCGCCAGTCCGTAGATATGGCGGTTGTAGTGAGCCTGCCAGTCCGATTCGAGTTCGCCGCTGACTTCGTCTAAACGTTGCCCAGTTCCGACGACGCCGCAAATGGGAGCGGTACGTTTGGCTCGCACCAGAAATCGATAGATCTCGCGAACCGTCACCTTACCTAGCCAACTTCGGAACCGACCGCGACTGGAATCGTAGTCGAAACGATCCATCGCTCGCGCGACCGCCATGAAAACATTTTGCGTTACGTCGCACGCATCCGCGTCCTGCAATCCCCGTTGGCGGCAATACCTGAACACCAGCGGTGTGTATTGATCTACGAATTGTCGCCACGCGTGGTCATCGGTAGCGTCCTTTACTTTGCGCAATAGCGTGATCCGCGTGGACGGATATCGCGCCGCCGTACCGTCCTGATTCTCCCTCACGAATTCCTCCGTCGATTGCCAATGCGTCGACCGTCATGCCGCGCCGAGATTTCGCGCTCGGGCTCCTGCGATTAAAGCCGTAGTTCGCAATGGTTGCAATCGTCTGAAGCGATTCACTCTCTGCGAGTCACCGCATCGCGAAACTATGCCGTATCTCCAACCGCCTCTCCGAAATGCAGCTTCTGGAACGCTCGCACGGACACTCGCGGAATAGCGCACTGGAATCTTTGGCAAACTCCGCCAATTACTGAGACGAATGCGGCATCCCGTCAAACCGGAACCCGTTGATCCGCTACCGCGCGGCCTCGTTTCTGAAAGCGGCCGCACTGCAAAATCCCGAAACATTTTTTCCGCCAGGCGAGAAGATTCGCGGTGAGCTGGCCTATTAGGTGTGGAGAACCACACCGCGCAAGTTGATCTTCGCGCGAACCAGCATTGAGAGTCGTCCGCCATCGCTTACCGCCTTCGGAGCATGTTCATGTCCCCCCGATACCTACCGTCATTCCAAAAACTGAATCGCAAGTCGAACTCAACTCGTCGCAATCGCAAGCGTCATGAACGACGCCGCGCGATATTCGTGGAATCGCTCGAAGACCGGCGGATGCTGGCCACGATCGTGTGGGATGGCGGCGGTGCCGATGCGAATTGGACGACACCAGAGAACTGGTCCAGTGACGTTGCGCCGATCACCGGTGACGATTTAATCTTTCCCGTCGGCGGGCTGCAAAAAACCAATATCAACGATTTCCCCCCGAGCACGAACTTTGGCTCGATGCTGTTCGTTGGGGACAGCTACGTGGTTGACGGTAACGAGTTGTTGCTGACTGGTTCCATCACCAATAACGGCACGAACAACGATTTTGGGATTCCGGTTCAACTGGGATCGGCCGGTGGATTTAGCAGCACTTCGGGTACGTTCACGGTCAGCGGCGATATTAACACCAACGGTAACGATCTGAGCCTGGAAGCGTCCGGCAGCACGTTGGTCGTCAGCGGAATCATCTCCGGCAGCGGCGACGTGCTGACCGCCGGCAATAGCACGGTGGCCTTGGAGGGCGACAATACCTACAGCGGCGAAACGCGAGTCGGCAGCAACACGCTGGCGGTGCGCCACAACAACGCCTTGGGAGCCGGTGGCAACGCGGCGGCCAGCGGCACGATCATCACCAACAACAGCGGCGAAGTGCAGTTGGAAAACGGCGTCACGGTGGCCAGCGAGCGGCTCACCTCGGCGCCGTCGACCAATGCCAGCTTGTACAGCCTCGGAAATGGCCAGACAAACACTTGGAACGGCGACATCGTCAGCGGACCGTTCTCAACTATCTACCTGCGACCGAATTCCAGCAATCACCGACTGGTTGTCAATGGCGATTTGATAACGACCAGCGCTATAAACGGCTACAGCTTAATCGTGGCTGGCAGCAGTAGTGGAACCGCGGAGCTCAACGGCGCGGTCGACGCCTATCGTTTGCAAGTTAGCGGCAGCACCGCGGAGCTGAACAGTTCCATCACCACAACTGTGGGCCCGTATGTCGATTCCGGCTTCGGTGATCGCCTGACCGGCACGGGTACAATCAGTTGGACCAACACCAGCAGTACGGCCGACATCTATGGCAATCTGAATCCCGGCGCCGTGGGCGCCACGGGCATTCTCACACTTGATGGCAACACCATCTTTCGCAACGCCAGTACAACCGACTTCGAAGTCGAACTCAACGGCGTCACACCGGGCAGCGGTTACGATCAACTGGTCGTCGACGGCAGCCTGGAAATCACGGGCGATTTAGAAGTCACGCTACTTACAAGTTTTGCTTCGGTCGGTGACCAGTTCACGATCATTAGTAACACGAGTGGTAATCCAACAACAGGCATCTTCAATGGTTTGCCCGAAGGCGGTTTGGTGTCCTACGGCGGGAACGTATTCGATATCAGTTACGTTGGTGGGACCGGCAACGACGTGGTTTTGACGACGTTGACCGTCAATCATTTTCCCACGGGTGATTCGCAGAGCATCACAACTAGCGAAGAGACGCCCGTGAATATTGTACTGACGGGCAATGACATTGATGGTGATCTCTTCACGTTCTCGATTGACTCAGGGCCAAGCCACGGATCGTTGACCGGCAGTGGCGCGAATTACACGTATACGCCCTTCACGAACTACGCGGGCTCGGATGCGTTCGTGTTCAAGGTAACCGATAGCAACGGTGGCTTCAGCACGGCGACCGTCTCCATCACAGTCGATCCCGTGCAAGACCCACCCACGCAACTTAGTCTCGCCCCGACGACGGTCGCGGAGAACTCAGCCGTCGGCACATCGGTCGGCACACTATCAACGTCCGATCCCGATGCGGGTGATACCTTTACCTATGCACTTGCCTCGGGAACTGGTGATGCAAACAACAGTTTATTCTCCGTTTCCGGCGACCAACTACAGTTGGGATTCGTGCCGGACTTCGAGAGTCAATCGAGCTATTCAGTCCGGGTTCGGTCCACCGATGCCGGTGGCAATCCAATTGAGCGAGCTTTCACCATCAATATTTCGGACGTAAACGAGAACCCAACGTCGCTTAGCCTTTCAAACAATTCTGTGGCCGAAAACTCGGCCAGCGGGACGGTTGTCGGTACTTTGTCTTCGACGGATCCCGATGCCAATCCATCATTCACATATTCCCTGGTTCCTGGCACCGGCTCGGCGGATAATAGCGCTTTCACAATCGACGGCAATCAGTTGAAGATTACCGCCGTTCCAGACTTCGAATCTCAAAGCTCATACAGCATTCGAGTGCGCTCCACCGATCAGGGAGGTTTGTTTGTCGAGCACGTGTTTTCGATCGGAGTCCTCGACCTCAACGAAGCTCCCGTCATTAACGACACCGATCTCTCTGTTTCGAGCTCGGAAGTGAACGAGGGAGATACCATCACATTGAGCGGATCGTTCACTGCCGAGGACGGTGGCGATGCTCATAACGTAACGATTGACTGGGGTGATGGATCGAATACCACGATTCTGAACGTGCTGGCTGGTGTGACCAGCTTCAGCGTCTCGCATATCGTGGCGGATGACCACCCGACCGCTACATCATCGGACGTGACGACTATCAACGTGACAGTGGATGACGGAATTCTTTCTGATTCGGCCGCGGCGTTCGTTACCGTGAACAACGTCTCGCCAACCATCGAAAACCAATCGGTTACGACATCCATTTCCGAGAACGGCGTCGCCACCCTAACCGCCGACATCGTCGACCCGAGCACGCTAGACAGTTACACGCTTGTAGTCGACTGGGGAGAGGGCTCGCCAGAGACCGTTAACATTCCCGCGGGCTCCACTTCCTTTTCCGTGAGCCACCAGTATTTGGATGACAACCCATCAGGAACGATTGCGGACGTTTACAACATTTCGATTATCAGCTTCGAAGACGACGATGGTGGCAGCGCGGGACTCGTGCATGGGGGTAGCATATTCTTAACAGGACACGACATCCTCTCGCATTCGCCGCTTGCACAAAACCATTTCGACGATATCGCGCTCGACTATTTGCGTGGAAAGGGCACACCGCTAGAGATCGCTCGTAGTGATTACACGATCGGGCTGTTTCGCAGCTCGACCTTCGTTCCCGGTGCGACGCCTATCAATGGAACGGCCTTTGGCGGAGTCATCCTTGCGAACAGCTCGAATCTGAGTTCTGAAACGGCGTTTCGTAACTATTTAAGCCAAATTGATGTCCTCGTGTTGCCTGAAAACAGCAATACAGCGCTCTTAAATACATATTCAGCAGCAATCGAGGATTTCTTTAACGCGGGCGGCGACCTGTTTCTTGATACCAGCAATGGGCAAGCGGGCTACTATGCTTTTCTGCCTTCGGTCATTGGTGCGGATGGGCCCGGGATCAACTTCTCAACCGGTTTTTCGGCTACGCCGGCAGGAGTGGCAATAGGGATTACCAGTAACATGATCAATGGCTTCCCGACCCACAATCGTTTCATCAATCCTGACCCTGCATTTACCATTCTCGAGACGCACTCGGTCGGCATCGTGTCAATTGGAGCACAAAACGTGGTGCTCAGTGATGGCGGAATTTCCGCCAACCTGGCAGTGACCGTCAATAACGTGCCGCCCAATTTTGAGGCGGGAGGCGACGAGACTTTGCCAGCCACGACGGTGGCGTTCGATCGCACGATCAACTTCACCGATCCTGGCTCGCAGGATTCGCATACCGTAACGGTCGATTTTGGTGACAGTACCGGTCCGCAATCATTTGCAGTCAGTCCAACTGGTAACCGTGGTTTTGTCCTAAATCACGACTTTCCGATTGTCGGGCCGCCCTCTTCCACATACACCGTGTCGGTAACGGTCGCCGATGATGATTTGGGCTCTTTAACCGATACATTTGACGTGACGGTGATTCGGAATACGCCGCCCACGGCCGACGCTGGCGGCCCTTACTCCGTGCCAGAAGGCGGCGCCGTAATGCTCGATGGTTCGAACAGCTTGGATAGCGAACAATCGACTGCCAGCCTTCATTACCTTTGGGATTTGGATGGTGACGGAATCTTCGGCGAGACGGGCGGTACCGCCGCTCGTGGCGACGAGGTTGGAATCAATCCATTATTCGACGCGGCGGGACTGGATGGTCCGAGCAGTGTTACCGTAACGCTACGAGTGACCGACGACTTCGGAGAATTCGATAGCGACACAGCGACCATTAGTATTACCAACGTCGCTCCGACACTGGACCCACTGATTCTCAGCTCAACGGCTGTCGACGAGAACGGAATGGTCACGGTGAATGGTACCTTTAACGATCCAGGGGCACTTGATGTGCATCAGGTGGTGATCGATTGGGGGGAAGGTGGCGGCGTGTTGCTCGACCAGGAGAGTAATGTCAATCGACAAGACTGGAGCGGGGCAATCCAATCGAATCAATCATTGGCGCAAACGTTCACCGTTGGACAAACAGGTAACCTGACTCGTGTCGACGTGCGCGGATCGAACTCAATTGGCGGATCGGGGGACTTTGTCGTTAAGATTCTGGGAACAACTGCCGGTGTACCTGACGAATCGCAACTGTTGGCAACCTTAACTGTTCCAGTCACCAGTTTCCCCACGACGCCGAATGCGGAGTTTGTAGCGATTGATTTAAGCGGTTCTCCGGTCGCGGTTAGCGTCGGCCAGGTTTTGGCGATCGTTCTTGAAAATGGATCGAGCGTCGACTTTGCAGTAGGCGGTCCGCGCCTTGATGAGTATGCGGACGGCAGCGTGTTTTCGAGGGACCCCTCGGGTGCAAACACGTGGGGAAGTTTTTCAATTCTCGATGCCGACATGCGTTTCAGAACGTACGTCTCCACCGGATCGACGACCGTCCTAACCTCCCAGTTGGTCAACGTAGCTTCACCGCATCACACCAATACCTGGACGACAATCCCAGCGGCTCGGCCAGCGACACGTATACGATTAGCGCCACGGTTACTGACGATGACTCGCTAAGCGACAACGCCACGGCCACGGTGACGGTCGATGATGTGGCGCCGACGTTGACGCTGGACGCCGTGACGACGATCAACGAGAACGGCGTGGCGACGCTGACCGGTACGATCGCGGATCCCGGGACGCTCGACACATTCACCTTAGTAGTAAACTGGGGCGATGCGCTGTCGCCCAACAATGTGGAGACGTATACGTTCCCGGCCAGCGGCAGTGGCAGCCAGACCTTCCTGACCCACTACCGGACGAAACCCAGGGCTCGGCCAGCGACACGTATACGAAGCCACGGTTACTGACGATGACTCGCTAAGCGACAACGCCACGGCCACGTGACGGTGATGATGTGGGCCGACGGACCTGGACGCCGTGACGACGATCAACGAGAACGCGTGGCGACGCTGACCGGACATCGCGGATCCCGGACGCTCGACACATTCACCTTAGTAGTAAACTGGGGCGATGCGCTGTCGCCCAACAATGTGGAGACGTATACGTTCCCGGCCAGCGGCAGTGGCAGCCAGACCTTCTCGCTGACCCACCAATACCTGGACGACAATCCCAGCGGCTCGGCCAGCGACACGTATACGATTAGCCGCCACGGTTACTGACGATGATTCGCTAAGGACAACGCCACGGTCACGGTGACGGTCGATGATGGGCGCCGACGTTGACGCTGGACGCCGTGACGACGATCAACGAGAACGGCGTGGCGACGCTGACCGGTACTATCGCGGATCCCGGGACGCTCGACACATTCACCTTAGTAGTAAACTGGGGCGATGCGCTGTCGCCCAACAATGTGGAGACGTAACATTCTTCGGCCAGCGGCAGTGGCAGCCAGACCTTCTCGCTGACCCACCAATACCTGGACGACAATCCCAGCGGCTCGGCCAGCGACACTTACACGATTACGCCACGGTTACTGACGATGACTCGCTAAGTGACAACGCCACGGCCACGGTGACGGTGGATGATGTGGCCGACGTTGACGCTGGACGCCGTGACGACGATCAACGAGAACGGCGTGGCGACGCTGACCGGTACTATCGCGGATCCCGGGACGCTCGACACATTCACCTTAGTAGTAAAGCGATGCGCTGTCGCCCACAAGTGGAGACGTATACGTTCCCGGCCAGCGGCAGTGGCAGCCAGACCTCGCCTCACCATACCTGGACGACAATCCCAGCGGTCGGCCGCGACACTATCAAGCGCACGGTTACTGACGATGACTCGCTAGACAATGCCACGGCACGGTGACGTGATGATGCGCCACGTTGACCTGGACGCGTACGACGATCAAGAGAACGTGGCACGCGACGGCACCACGTGATCCCGGGACGCTCGACACATTCACCTTAGTAGTAAACTGGGGCGATGCGCTGTCGCCCAACAATGTGGAGACGTATACATTCCCGGCCAGCGGCAGTGGCAGCCAGACCTTCTCGCTGACCCACCAATACCTGGACGACAACCCCAGCGTCTCGGCCAGCGACACTTATACGATTAGCGCCACGGTTACTGACGATGACTCGCTGAGCGGCTCTGGATCAACCTCGGTTGTCGTGCAAAATCTTTCACCCACGATCACTTCCGCCGCATCGGACCATGATGCCCCATGTGAATCGTCGAGCGACGGCATAGTGACCATTAGTGGTTCGTTCGCCGATGTTGGAACCCTCGACACACATACAGTGCAAGTCGATTGGGGAGATGGATCTCCCATCGAGTCTCTCCCGGCTGGAGCCGTTGATCAAAGCGGCGACGGGTTCTTGCATAGCCATACGTATGGCTCGGGTGGTATTTTTGAGGTCACCATTACCGTGGTGGATGACGATAATGGTCAATCGGACGCGCAGACCGTGCTGGCCGTTGTTCAAGGCATCGGTCTCGTGGATGGGACGCTGTATGTGATCGGCACGGACGGGAAGGATATTGTTAACGTTCATCAGACTGGTAGTCGCTGGAATCCGTGGATTAAAGTGACCGCGAATTTGGATGTGCGGGGCGGGTCCGATGGCGGCAGTGATGGTGGCCACGATCGCGGCAGGCGCAACGGCAATGGCGGGTCGGACGGCGGTAGCGACGGTGGTCGCGATCGAGGACGCGGGCATTCCGATGGGGGCAACGATCGGGGCACGGAGATTGCCTATTTCCGCCCCTGGGAGATTGAACAGATTGAAGTCTATCTGTGTGCGGATGATGACCACGCTACGATTGGTGGTGGATCCGACGGCGGCAGCGATGGTTGGTCGGACGGAGGCAGCGACGGCGGGCTGGATATACCAGCCTTGATTTACGGCGGCGATGGCCGGGACCATCTAACGGGCGGTAGCGCGGCGGACACGCTGTTCGGCGGCGATGGAGACGACAAACTCAAAGGCCGAGGCGGCAATGATGTGCTCATTGGCGGCGCTGGAAATGACGATCTTTGGGGCGGCGATGGCGACGATGTGCTATCTGGTGGCGATGGGGACGACTCGCTGTGGGGCGACCGTGGCGATGACATACTGATCGGCGGTCTCGGGCGAGACGATCTCAAAGCGGGTCACGAGGACGATCTGTTGATCACGATGCGTTGGACCGAAGAAGAGAATCGGGCCGCATTGGCGGCGATTCACTCCGAGTGGAATCGTGGCGACGCCAGCTACGATCAAAAGCGAGAACATTTAGTTGGTGCGTCGGCGGGCGGATTGAACGGCAGCTTTCTGCTCAATCGTTCCACGCTTGTGGAAGACAACGACCGGGATACGCTCCGGGGTGAGAAGGGCCGCGATCTTTTCTTTGCCACTCTCGGCGGCTCGAAAAAGGACAACGTGAAGGATGACAAGCGTGATGAGGATGTTCTCACGATCGACGATCTCCCGTAACTTATCGAGATGTCCGAGAGAATCGTTTACTTAATGCGAGGTCTACCGGCTTGCGGCAAAAGCTACACCGCTCGCCGGTTGGCCGGCGCTACGGGTGTGATTTTGGAGATGGATCAATACTTCTACCTCCAGGTCGGAGACGATCCAGCCAGCTACGACTACAGCGAGGAACGACTGCCGGCGGCGCGGCAATGGAATTTCAATCGCTTTCGCCGAGCGATCGCCGCGGGCATGGGGCCAATCATTGTCGACCGGGGCAATGGCTTGAATGAAGAGACATATCAGTACGCCCGCCTAGCTGTCGAGAACGGCTATCGAGTTGAAATTCAAGAACCCGATTCCCTTTGGTGGCAAGAACTTCGGGTTCTGCTTAAATATCAAACGCATCTCAATCCAGCGGTGCTGGATCATTGGGCCGAGGTATTGGAGGAGAAATCACGCGAATCGCATCGCGTTCCCAGATCCACCATTCGCCGTTGGATAACCTTTGGCAGGACGTGACTGTCGAGGACATCTTGCGGCTTGGAAATGATTCGGCGTCCGATCTGGCAGCTTTGCCGTAAAGGAGCGTTAGCCGTTTGAGAATGAGGACAGGGACGCGAGCGATTGCTACAACAACGCTTTCATGGAGTCATGTTTTTGGGACGATCAAGACGAAGACTGGAGATGACGACCTGCTCGACAATCGATGCGGCTCGTCAAGAATTGAAAAGAGTACGTCAACCACTACAACGACGTTCGCCGACATTCGCCAATAGGTTACCAGTCGCCCACCAGCTTCAGACCGGCCCTCCAAGCTTAGACACAGCCGTGTCCGTGAAACCTGGGCACCTCCAATTTTAGAATATCGCCGGACGTGGACACATGGTAGCAATTTCTCGAAGCGTTCATGAATGGTGACTTGCTCCGGGATAGTATCTGCGGATAGAATTTTAGTTGTTCGGGTTAGTGAGTCGCCCATCACGAGGCTGGTTACCCGATTGGCTAACTTTCCCTCTAGTTCTACTCTGCCGAGCGACCCAATTCAAATGGCACTCAACAGACGCACTGACACTGGTGGCTACCCAACCTTTCTCTTGCCAGTACGGGAGCGTTTGTTTGCCGATCCACGCGGAACATTACGTATTACTCCGCTGGTCGATTATGCCGTGTCGCGTTTGCGGTCAGAAAATTCCTGCCGCCGGTTTACTTCCTCGCTGGACGGCTAGAATGGTTGCACTTCGCTTTCGCTCGTGCTCTCGCATGCTCCGACGATTTCATTTCGCTGACCCGTGAATTGCCATGAAAAACAAGGCCAACTCGTTGCCGTTCTGCAAGGCGGTTACAGGCGGCAGGCTTGGAGCAACTGCCCGATCGTCGCGAGGCCGATCGTCGACCGGCTCGCACGGTCCGGCCATTGCCGATGACGATGGACGAGCGCGGCAACGCGGTTGGGATCAGGTGGACGTGGTATTCGTCACGGGCGACGCCTACATCGATCATCCCAGCTTTGCGATGGCCATTCTCGGACGCGTGTTGGAGGCGGCGGGCTTTCGGGTTGGGATCGTCAGCCAGCCGAACTGGAAATCGGCCGATGATTGGCGGCGGTTCGGGCGACCGCGGCTGTTCTACGCGATCAGCGCGGGCAACATGGACTCGATGATCAACCACTACACGGCCAACCGAAAGGTTCGCAACGACGACGCCTACTCGCCCGGCGGTCGCATCGGTTTGCGGCCGGATCGAGCGACGCTGGGTTACTGCCAGCGAGCGCGGGAAGCGTACAAGGGCGTGCCGGTGATCGCGGGGGGCGTGGAAGCATCGTTGCGGCGGCTGGCTCACTACGACTATTGGAGCGACAAAGTCCGGCGTTCGATTCTGTTGGACTCGAAGGCGGATCTGGTCGCGTTCGGCATGGGCGAGGAGCTGATCCTGGAGATCGCTCGGCGGCTGGATCGAGGTCAGACGGTCGCCGATTTGTACGATTTGCGAGGAGTGGCTTACGCGTTGGGCGCGAAGCAATCGCCGCCCGACGATGCGCTGACGTTGCCCAGCTTCGAGCAAGTCAGCTCGGACAAAGGGGCTTTCGCCGAAGCCACGAAAATCATTCACAACGAAACGAATCCCTACAACGCTCGGCGGTTGGTGCAGTGGCATGATCGGCAAGCGGTGGTGTGCAATCCGCCGTCGTTGCCGATCTCGGAAGCGGCGATGGATCGCATTTACGGTCTGCCCTACACGCGCCAGCCGCATCCGTCTTATACCGAACCGATTCCCGCATTTCAGATGATTAAGGATTCGGTCACGATCATGCGCGGCTGTTTCGGCGGCTGCACGTTTTGTTCGATCACCGCACATCAAGGTCGCATCATTCAATCGCGTAGCCAACAGTCGGTGCTGACCGAAATCCGGGAAATGACCGAGGATCCGAAATTCAAAGGAGTCATCAGCGACATCGGCGGTCCGACGGCCAACAT
This sequence comes from Pirellulaceae bacterium, assembly GCA_041399085.1. Taxonomy (GTDB): domain Bacteria; phylum Planctomycetota; class Planctomycetia; order Pirellulales; family Pirellulaceae; genus JAWKTM01. Next base: position 97,930 of record JAWKTM010000014.1, on the reverse strand, counting down.
GTATCAGATGAAATGTTCGCGGCCGGAGGTAGAAGCGGTTTGTCGTCGACAATCGTGTGTGCATCCGACGATCTGCAAGCTGTTGGGGACGGACCACGGGCCGCTTGTTCAGTTGATGCGCGAGGCCCGCGAAACACCGGGCATTAAAAAAGTGCTGGTCGCCAGCGGCATTCGCATGGATTTGGCTCGACGGTCGAACGAGTACATGCGCGAGTTGGTTCAGCATCATGTCGGCGGGCGATTGAAAGTGGCGCCGGAGCACACCGACCCCGACGTGCTGGACCGGATGCGAAAGCCCTCGACCGATGATTTCGAGCGGTTCACCGAGGCGTTTCATCGTGAGTCGGAGAAGGCCGGCAAACGGCAGTTCATCGTGCCGTACTTTATCGCCAGCCATCCCGGCAGCGACTTGAACGCCATGATCGACTTGGCCGTGTTCTTGAAACGCAACGGCTACGAACCGGACCAGGTGCAGGACTTCATCCCGGCTCCGTTCGATGTGGCAACGGCCATGTATTACACGGGCATCGATCCATTTACGAAGAAGCCGGTGTACATCGCCAAGCAGCTTCGCGATCGCAAGCTGCAGCGAGCGTTGCTGCAGTTCTTCAAGCCAGAGAACTATTTTGAGGTCCGCAAGGCGTTGGAAGAAGCCGGCCGCCAAGACTTGATTGGTGAAGGCTGCGATAGTTTGATTCCATCGCGGGCACCAAAGGAGGCGTTGCAGCGTCGCCGCGAGGATGCGAACCGCCGCTTCCAAGGCGACTATGTTCATCAAGTGCCTTCGCGCGGAAAGGGGAAGTCAGGCGGCAAGGGCGGCGGTAAGAAGCAAGACAGCGCGGCAAAGAAATCGGGCGGATATCGTCCGGGGCGCAAGACCGCGAAACGTCGTTAGCCGCGCGCCTCAAACGGATATCTTCGTCGCCTCGATTCGGCCCACGACGTTGGCCGAATCGGTGATGACGCGGCTCGCATCGTCGGGCAGCCCGGCGGCGCGGGCCAACTCGGCGAGTTCATCGAGCGTGCGATAACACAAATACCAATTGCCGATCCATTCCATGTAAGGGCGACTGGGGTTGGTCGTCAGGAAGTTGAACATTTGCAGGCGACCGCCGGGACGTAGCGAATCCCACATGGCTCGCAACAAGGCCGCTGCGTCCGCCGGCTCCAAATAATCGAACAGGCCGGTACAAGCGACGAAGTCCGCATCGACCAGCCCGGCGGCTTCGCGGCGACGCGGCAGCCGATACAGGTTTTCGCGACGACAGTCGATCTGGGCGGCCGGCAGCAAGGGTTCAAGGGACGCTTTGGCGAACTCGATCGCGGCAGGATCAAGGTCTAACAGCGTGACTCGCAGCCGCCGACGCTCCTCGGCCGACAATCGCTCCGCGGCCCAGCGTATGTCAATCGCCGGCCCGCAGCCGATGCTGACGACATGGACGGCATGTGTGTGCCCGCGGCCGGCCATCGTTTCGATGATCGCTTCGGTCACACAGCCCAACCGTTCGCGAACCGCCCGCGGCGCCGCTTCATCCTGAAAGAACTGGTCGAACGCGTTGCCCCAGGGATCGTCGCATAGCGTTCGCAATGCGATCATGTTCAGCATCTCGTAATCGCCCGCGTAACCACGAGGCTTCTCGCGAGCTCGGCGCTGCAGGACGCCGCGGCTAATCCACGGCTCCGCGGCTCGCCAAAGCTCACCCGATGGCAGCCGATTGGTTTCGCCGCGGTAGCCGGTCGACTGCAATCGCGCGAGCAACCGTCGCAGGGCCGTGAACAGATTCTCGCGGTCGTCCGGTGATAGGCCGTCGGTGGAATCAAGTTGGCTCGACTCGATGACTCGCAGCGACGCGACGAACTCTTCGGTCGCTTCCCGAACGATTTTCAAAACCGCATCGCCGGACATTTTCTCGAAAGCCGAGTTTGGATCGGACGCATTCATGGCTGCCAGACTATCGAACCACGTCCGTGTGAATCAACCGTCGCGATCCAAATTGGAAGGAACGTCTGTCAGAAAACGGCAATAGCCCGGCTAAACAGCGCGGGCTACCGTCGAACAATGGAGCGTAGGAATAACCGAACTTGGGCTACAGAGCCCCGAACAACTTGTCTTCGCTGGATTCGTCCCAAGCGGAGCAGATGTCGTCCAGCATCTCGTCGGTCAACAAGCTATCCCAGTCGGCTTCTGAATCGAACGAGTCGAATTGCTGGCTCGACCGATTCTGCTGGGCAACGTTGCTCGCACCGGCGGAGGTTGTATCTGCAGCGTCCGAAAGCGAGTCGTTCGACGTGTTGTCGCCAGCAGCGTCGTCCGCCGTTGCAACATTCGTCGACAACGCGGACAACAAACTGGTATCGAGCGAGTTCGTGTCGCCCGCCGTGTCCGCCACCACATCGACGACCATGCTGGCCGCCGCAGAATTGGAAGCGTCTAACGAAGCGTCTGGCGTCACAAAGCTGGCGAACTCGCCTTCACCCAGGCCGCCGTTGCGGTTGTTCAAAAAGTTGATCACTCGCAAGGCGTCGATCGGCGACACCATCGAGTCGCCATTCACGTCGATATACAGCAGATGGTCGGCTCCGCCTTCCCCTTCCGCTGGCGATCCCGATCCGGCTTGCAAGGTGCGCGAGCCGCCGCGATTCAGATCGTTGATCACGTGCAACACGTCGATCGGGCTCACCGTGCCGTCGGCGTTCACATCCAATGGGTTCGTCGAATTGGTGAACGCGGACAGCGTCTGGCCGGTGACGACGTTCAACAATAGGACGCCTTCGTCCGAGTAATCAACTTGGCTGGGCGACAGAGCGCCTACGTCACCGTCATACAGCAAGAAGTCATGAGTTAATGGGATATCGGCCGGGTCGGCGCGAAATACCAAATTGCCAGTTTGAGTCGCAGTAAATTCGATCGTCGCCAGCAACATCTTCACCTGGCTCAGATCGCCAGGATTGGTTTGGTTGCCGACGCCACCAACCTCGTCGATAAAACCTTCCGTAACGACTGCCCCAGACAATTGATTCTGGAAGTCCGGTCCGAACACAACTGAGAAGCCCAACGGATTCGTTCCCGACGAAACAACCTGCGCTCGATCTTTGTCATACAACAGATCGATATAAGCCGCGAACACGCCCGATTCGGCGGGCGGCAAAGCCCGATTGTCGCGAACGTATACGTTCAGCAGGAATCGCGAGCCAGCTTGAATCTGCGTGGTAATCGGCAAACCCGTGGCCGGGTTCACGGCTTCCAGGATCACATCAGCGATGCGGTTGATGTTGCTTCCCACATGCACGGTGACTTCGGCCGTCGAGGTGACACCGGTTCCGTTGCCCATCGTATAAGTGAACTGATCCGTTCCCACAAATCCGTTCGCATTATAAGTGATCGTGCCGTCGGCATTCTTAGTGACGGTGGCGCCGTTGCTGGTAACGAAAGTTCCATTCGAGACATTACCGACGGTCAGCAGTTCTTTAGTGGCTCCCGTTCCTTGAGAGTCGTTGGCCAAGACGGGAATAACGATCGATCCGCCTGCCAAACTACGGCTGTCATCCACTGCCTTCGGACCACCAGCCACATCCCCGGTGATGGTGACGGAAGCGGTTCCGTAAGAGATCTCCTCGAAGCTGACACGATCCGAAGCTCGTCGAACCGTTTCATGTAGAGGCAAGTCGTCCGCCGGGTCGGATTTGAAATCGACCGTGCCTGGCGCAACCGCTTGAAGTGTGAGAGTCACAAGCTCCACGAGACCGTCGCCCGGATCGGGGAATCCAGCAACCGCCCCCAATTCGTTGATGATGCCGGGAACCGTCGTATCGCGATTCCGAGCATTGGGATAAACACTACTGAACTCGATATCGACCAGTTGAACATTCGTGGCGCTGTATAACAAATCCAAATAAGCCGACTCGACACCCAATGAAAGCAGCGGGCTTCGCAGATCGTCGACCAACACCTGAACTTGGAACTGCTGTCCAACTTGGATTTGCTCACCAGCACCTAAGGGGCGGCCGTTCAAATCGGTTGGTTGTAAGACAATGGCGACCTTCTTTTCCGTTTGGTCGACTGGATTACGGGAAATCGTTACCGTCGCCGTACTCAGATTCGGCGGCACATCGTTGTCAGCAATCGTGTAGGTGAACTGATCGATGTCGCCGGCCACATTCGCGCCAAAATTGACGGGCGGCGTGTATTGGATCGCAGCCCCGCCTTCGATGATCTGCACGGTTCCACCGTTCAACGTCGGGCCAAAGGAAACGATGTTGATCGGTGGAGTTCGCCCCTGGATGTCATTAGCAAGTACATCGAGTCGATTGCTCCACGACCCTTCCGTCACCGAGAAAGAATATTCGACCGCCACCGGGTTTTCAAAGTTCAGCAACACCGTGACCGTAACCGTGGCCGTATCGATTGGCATGCATCGGTCACCGTGTAAGTAAATGTATCGGTCCCAAAGAATCCAGGTCGCAGCGAATAGAAGATCGTCGTCTGCTTGTTGGCCGAAATCGTCACGACACCAAGTTAGCCGATTGGCCACATTGTTTCCGGCCGCGGTGATATTCAAGATTCCAGTGGAACTGGAAAAGTCGTTAGCGAGGACAGGGATTGGATTGTAACGGAATCTTGTAAGACCAATCCGTGTCGTCGTGGCGTTAGGTCGATCTTCCAACGAGTAAGACTTGATAGTCTTCTACTTCACCAGTTGGCGGCGAGCCCAGCGGGCCCAAGCCCGCAATGTGGCACTGTAACGGAACCGGGCAAACGTATTGCCGACAACCGTGTTCGTTGTGGGGACCGTAAACGTAACATGGGTTCAGTTCCCAACGTGCGATTCTTTACGATTTGCTCATTATCGCTCCACCACCATCCCGATTGTAGTCGATCCAACCTTGCAACATACCAGGAGCGATGGAACCGGTTTCCACGTTGACCGTTACACTGCCCGTTTTGCCGATATAGAACGGACCGGGGATAATGACGCCATCTTCGTCGTCGATGATGGTGTTCGCTCCCGTTCCATCATCTTGTCCCGCGTTGTCATCACCCAATGCGTCATTGGATGACTGAGGACCCGATTCGCCGTCGACGGCCGCGCCCAAGTGGAATCCCTGCAAGACTCCGTGGCGAGCCTCGCCGGCGAGTGTCAGCGAGACGTAGTCAACCGGAGCATCGCCATAGTCAAATGCGGGCATGTTACCGAAATCGCGTCCGACCGTTTCCGTACCAGTCACGGTCACGGTATGAGCGCCGTTGCCACCGGGAAATGTCTGAACATAACCGGGGCCGAGCACTTCGCGAAGTTGGTAAGTTCCATGAGCAAAGCCAATGTGTACTGTCCGAATTGGTTGGTTACCGTAGCCGGTTCGCCCGTATCAATGCGACCGTCTTGATCTAAGTCCACATAAATCCACACACCCGCAATCCCTGGCTCGCCAGCGTCCTTTACACCGTCGCCGTCGGTATCCAACCATTTTGTACCAACCGCCTGGGCGACAATCGCTTGATTGCCGAAATTGATTCCGGTAACCGTTTTGTCCGGCGGTCAGCGTAACCGTATGAATTCCCGGTGCAGCGGGGAAAGTCTGCCGATAGCCAGCCTGCTGAACCTCCGCGATGCGAAGCGAACCCGTGGGGACTTGCAATGAGTAAGCGCCCCGTGCTGTCGCTGACCGAGCGAGAAGGTTCACCCGCATCGAGAATACCGTTGACGTTCAAATCCGCGTAGATGGTGAATCTGCCAGGCCGGCTTCGCCCGTATCACGACGCCCATTGCCGTTGGCGTCATTGAACTTAATACCAGAAATGGTGGAACCCACCTTGCCCGTCGAGAGGCCGAACGCCATCCCGTCGGCTGTATCTTCCGTGCCGGTAAAGAACTCAGCAGGCTATAGCGATCCTTGCCAAAAGTTGACCTCAATGTCGTCATCCGTGCCAAAAATGCCATCTGGGCCAAGTCCCAAGGTGTTCGCAAAATTACCGCCCGAATCCATAATCATGGGAACGGTATTCGTATTGTCTTGGTGCCAAGCGCCCAAAGAAGTGGCCGGCCTCATGGGTAACAATTGTTCCGACCGCTCGCCCGATCACATCCACACAATCGTGGTTGCTGGATGCCGAGGTATGTTATTAAGCGAGTTGGGGTTGTTTCCCGCAGCCTTGTGCTCAAGAAGATCGAGCAATACCACGGCCGACTCTTCCGTCTCCATTACCAACGTCGATCGACTGAGCGATACCAATCGTTTGTATCAATAGCTCTGTTAGTGAGCCGCCCACAACGATGCGACTGACATTCGGCGGTTGGCCCCAAGGGTCGGCATGGTCACGGCTGTTGAATTTCGATATCAAATTCGCCGCCTACGCCGCTCGATGAGAAGTGACCATTACGACCATCCGTGCCCAGAAACTCTGAAAACTGCTTGTTGACCGTTTCCAATATCGAATCGATTGGCATCTTTATAGGTTGCTGTATCCAGTCCCCAGCCAACCATGTAGTCGTCTGGCGGCGACAGGCGAGCATTGCCTTGGAGCGGGGATCGAAAATGTTTCGAGGAAGGATCGCACCGTAAAATCCGGGTAGGATCTGTCGAGTTCCTATCGGCTGGCTTTCCAGGAACGGACGGTGAAGGTCAACTTGCAATGTATAAGGACCGCCACCAATCGGCGGACCGGTCGAAGCCAGTTGAAGTTGCCATGACCAGAATCGAGTAATCGCCTTCCTCGCCAACGACGTAGGAGATCGCCGCATTGCCGCCGCTGAGCAACCGAAGCCGCTGGTCTACCACTGGGGCCAATTAGCGGCGCCGAACGTCGATCTGCGACCCTTGCAGTTCGCGTCCCATCGGATCGAGAAGGGCAATGTCATTGGCACCGCCGGTCACCAGGATGCTAATGATGTCGCCCGGCTTCAGATACACTTTGTAATAATCGTAGTCGGCGACGGTCTGAATCGTTCCGGTGATGCTGGCCGACGAATCTTGTCCGGTGCCGGTTCCAATACCAACAGTGTTGCCCTGGAAAATCGTGTCATTCGGTTCCGCCTCTTGGACGGTCAATCCCTTGATCGCATTGTTGGGCAGGGCGGGGACATTGTTTCCCAACACCGTCGAACCGGAATTCCTCCGCCGAGAACTCCCGACGGCAGATAATCGCTGGGTGAATAACCTACCGGCAGAGATCCGTCACGACGCCCGCGCTGGCATGTAAAAGCCCGTATTCGGGTCGACTTTGACGCCACCACGCCTTCGGCCACGAGCACTTCGGAATGCCGCCGTCGTCGTGGATGCCGGACGGCATTTGCCGGTCTTCCAGCTTCTCGACCAGCCCGGGGCGGAAGAAGCGGCGGCGACGCCCCGCTCGCTGTCGTTTTGCGCTGTGGCTGGGAGTACGACAGCGCGGCGGCTACAGTTTCCTGGCTTCTGACCCTATCTGGGTTGGCAACTTACCATTGGTACCGGTCAGTTGAACAGAGTCATCAGTGCCCAGTCTGTTGCATCTGGATACGATTCCACCATTTGACGCCGCCACCAATTAGCCTAAGTCCTTCGCGGGAAGCAAGATGCAAATCACCCAGGCGTGAGGCCGACCACGAGCAGTGTCGCGACCGCCTCGACAAGCTTCAAAAATGGGATAACTGCGTGGAATAGAAAACAGCAGAGACTGGCGATTCTAATTACGCGCCCGCCTGTCAACAAATCCCGATGGGAAAGGACTTTGTGCCAAGTTTCCGACGCTCTTGGCCCATTTCCATTAAACCATCGTCCAGCAACGAACAGGGAACGGGATGACGCTTCGATGCGGACGAGCAGGCGAGAGTTCCCTCGGTTTTCCCGTAATCGTTCCTTGCCAGCAGTTTGCAGCCGTGAAGACTGTTATCGTCAGGCCGCCTGCATTTCTGCCGTCATCACGCAAGTCATTACCTATCAAACAATTGCGACGCTCGACCAGGCGATTGCGGAATCTTACCGGGTGATTGCGCCCCGTTCGACCGCGCGATTGCGCTGTTCGACCGCTCGATTGCGCTGTCCGACCGCTCGATTGCGGCACCTTGTCCGACCGAGCGTTTGCGGCTGTCCCGACCGGGCGATTGCGCGTTGTCCGACCGAGCGTTTGCGGCTGTCCGACCGAGCGTTTGCGGCTTGTCCGACCGAGCGTTTGCAGCTGCGTCCGACCGGGCGTTTGCGGCTGTCCGACCGGGTCGTTGCGGCATTCGACCGGGCGATTATAATCGCCTGGGCGTTTGCAGAGTTCGACCGGGCGATTGCGGCGTCCGGTAAACTGCCGGCTCACGATTTCGCGGCAGGTGGTTGCCGACTATCCTGATTCGCGTGTGAGTCGGAGTCGGCGGTTCGCCGAGCCCGTAATGTTGACGATAACTTTGGAATGGGGCGCTCAAGAATGGTGAGTCGTTCATTGGCGATGGGAGCGGCGGGTTGGCTGTTGACCTGGAGCGTCGCGGCGTTCGGCGGTGAAGGCCGGGTCGGCGTGACGGCCGACTACGAGCCGATTCGCTGCACTGTTCCGAACGACGCCTGGGAGATCGAAGCTGAAACGCGTCGAATCGTGGTCATCGGCATCGACACGGCGGCGGCTCCGATTGTGGAAGCCTTGCGGCAGCGTTTGTCGGCGAATGTGGCGGACGAATTGCCCGCAGCCAACCTATCCGTGGCCTTTGTTCCCAATGCACGGCTGGCGAAACCGACCGGCTTTCCTCCCACCGGCGATTATTACGGCCAAGCGAGTGATCCGGCGGCGGCTTATTTGTGGCGCTGGATCGGGATGTACGGCGCGGATTTGGTTGTGGTGATTGAGCGAGGCGAGCAAACCACTTGGCGTCTGCCGAAGTCTGCCGAGGCCAAGCCCGATGGACAGAACGCGGCGCCCGATTGGCTCGCAAACTTGGCTCCAGAAGCAACCGGCAATTTGCCGAACGATCATTTGGCCGCGGCGTTGAATCGCGAAGCGGCTTGCGAAGTTGGTACCGTGCCGGCGATTTCCTTGACGGTCGGTGAGGGAGACACAAAGGAAGCCGTGGTGAACGTCGCGGTTCGACTGCTAACGTCACTCGCCAAAGAGCAGCTTCCGCCGCCATCGCCGGCACGTGCTGAGTTGCGTCGGCGGCTAAAGCGGACGCCGACCGAAGTCGCTCGGCAATTGAGCGTCCATTACGGCCACGATTTGAATCAAGTGGCTTATATCCCGGCGCTCGCATTGGTGGGCCGATTGCGTCTGGGCGAGTTGGACAACGACGCCTCGCATGCGGCGGACGTGGAGCGGATCGTTCAGCCGTATGTCACCGGGCAAAAGCCGGTTCGACCCAAATCGGGCAGCGAATTGGCCGGGCATTTGGTGTTCGCCGAACTGGCCAAGCGAGCCGAGGGCGAGCAACGCGGACGATTGATTGAATTGGTGCGCGTGGCGGCCGATCAGGCGTTTGACGAGCAGGGCACGCCGCGCGACGCGATGCCTTTTCATAACGAGATGAGCGACGCGGTGTTCATGGGCGGACCGATTTTGGCGGCGGCCGGTTCTCTGACCGAAGACTCGCGATTCTTCGAAGCGGCTTTGGGAAACACGCGGTTCATGCGACGCCTCGTGTTGCGGCCCGACGGTATCTATCGTCACTCGCCGCTGGACGAAACAGCCTGGGGACGCGGCAACGGATTCCCGGCGTTGGGGTTGGCGTTGATGTTGTCCGAGTGGCCCGAGCAGGCGGCGGGGCGCGAGGAGTTGTTGACCGCTTTCCGCGAGCATATGACGGCGTTGCTGGCCCACCAGGACGCGAGCGGCTGTTGGCATCAAATCGTCGATCGTGAGGAGAGCTACCGCGAGCTGAGCTGCACGTGCATGATTTCGTTCGCGATGCAACGCGGCGTGCGGCGGGGTTGGTTGGATGCGGCGACGTTCGAGCCCGCGATCGAACGGGCTTGGCGAGCGATCAAACTGCGGACGCCCGAGAACGGGCGACTGGTGGATGTATGCACGGGAACCGGGAAGCAGAAAGACCAAGCGGCTTACTTCAACCGAACGGCGATCTTGGGACGCGACGCACGGGGCGGAGCGATGGCGTTGATGGTGTCGACCGAATTAGCCGGCCGGTGAAATGATGAATTGGGACGTCATCGTGGTTGGCGCCGGCGCGGCGGGCTTGTTGGGCGCGGCGAGAGCCGGCGAACGCGGCTTGAAGACGTTGTTGCTCGAACGCAATCGGCAGCCTGGCGTCAAGATTCTGATGTCTGGCGGCACTCGCTGTAATCTCACGCAATCCACCGATCGACGCGGGATCGTCGAAGCGTTCGGTCGGCAGCAAGGCTCGTTTCTTCAGTCGGCTTTGGCGTCGCTGGGGCCGCGGGAATTGGTCGCCTTGATCGAGTCGGAAGGCGTGCGGACAAAGGTCGAGCCAACGGGGAAGATCTTCCCGTCGAGCGATCGCGCGTCGGACGTGGTCGACGCTTTGGTGCGACGACTGAACCGCAGCGGCGCGGAGTTGGCGTTGAACGAATCGCTGCTTTCCGTGGAACGCGCGGACGGCAAGTTTCGGCTGACGACCGAGCATCGGACTTTGGACGCAGCGAACGTGTTGCTAACCACCGGCGGCAAGTCTTACCCAGGCAGCGGCACGCGCGGCGACGGATATGCTTGGGCCGCGTCGTTCGGCCACACGATTGTCGAGCCGCGTCCGGCGCTGGCTCCGATCACGACGCATGCGGAATGGGTGACGCGGTTGCGAGGCGTGACGATTGAGGACGTGGGGCTTCGGGTCATGTCGCGCGATGGGGCGGCGCCGGTGGATTCCGCAACGATGGCCTTGATCGCCCGCGATCCGCGGCGAGTTAAGGGCAAGGGTTCGGCAGTGTTGGCCGAGCAACGCGGCTCGTTCCTGTTCACGCATTTCGGGCTCTCGGGACCGGCCGTGTTGGACGTGAGCCGTGCCGTTTCCAGCCATCCTAGGCCGCGCGAGTTGGATTTGGTCTGCGACTTCTTTCCAATCGCCGCTCGGGAAGAATTGGAAGCCGAGCTGCGCGAGGCGACAACCGCCGATGGCCGACGCCCTGTTTTGGCGCAGGTCAGCCGCTGGATTCCGCGTCGCTTGGCGGAAGCGATCTTCGAACAAGCGGGCCTACCGTTCGAGCAACGTCTTTCCGAGTTCAGCAAGCGAGCTCGCAACGAGATCTTGGAACGCGTGAAGGCGACTCGCATCCCGATCGCCGGGACGATGGGATTTCGCAAAGCGGAAGTGACCGCCGGCGGCGTCTCGCTAGCCGAAGTCGACTCGCGTACCATGCAAAGCAAACTGGTCCCCGGTCTTTACTTCGCCGGCGAAGTGCTCGACCTAGACGGTCCCATCGGCGGCTACAACTTCCAATCCGCCTTCGCCACCGCATGGCTGGCTGGCGAAAGAATCACGGCGGATGGCGTTAAAGGTTCGCCGTAAGAACGCTGACGTCCACGTCGAAATAATCCGCCAACTTGCGAATCATTTGTCGACTAAAGGAACGCTTGCCGGACAACACTCGGTCTATCGGGTTGGCCAACGATTTCATCCCGGCTGGGCGAGCATAGCGATGTTTTCTCGGAGGATGGACTCATATTCGGCCTTCTGGTCATCGGGAAGCAGTGAGGCTTGAATGAGAGCCACGGAAGGGTCGAGGGCGTTGATCTGATCTGTCACGAGTCGTAAGGCGGCTCGTTCGGGAATCTGGCAATACTCAGCGAATTCGAGCCAAAGTTTACGATTCAGGTTGGTCTTCTTCCCGCGGATCGTGAGGGCGAGACTGCGGTCGCTGGGGATCGGGAGACGAGTACAAATCAAATCATAGGCTGGCGTGAGTCGTCGCAATCCATCCGCATGTGTGAACAATGAGAAGTTCTTGAGGTGTTGATCTCCGTTGGAAACGCACCAGCTAAAGAGGAGCATCTGAAACAGCTTGCGTATTTCGATCAGCGGCTCCGAGGCAAATTGCCGGAGAATACGAACACAGAGTTCCCCGGAACCGTCGTATTTGTCGCGTAGCGGTTTACCAGCCAATTGACAGAAATCTTCAACTGGGAGTTTGGCGCCATCTTCGAGTCGGTCGAACCGGCTGATGAGATAGGCAATGGCCCCGTCCGTCAATTCAAACAATCCACAGGGGGAAACTTCGATCCCAACCAAGCGAGCCATTCGCATGGTGAGATGTTCATTTTGCGGCACATACGCGAAGCGACTCGGTTCCGGCTTGAGAATGTAGCGTCCGCCGCTGGGAGCAACTTCGAGTCGAGTCTTGTCGTCGGAGAGTTTGAGCGAGACCTTCTCTTGCATTCCTGAGATCGACATCTTCCCGGCCATATCGGTTGCCAGTCGCATCAAGGATGGCAATGAGAAATCCAGTCGTGGCAACGCGCCGACTCCGAACAGCGACTCTAAGCACGCCGAATGATAAGGCGACTCTTCGCTGGTAGAGTCAAGGCAGATGCGGCAGGCCATCATTGTGCGGCCTCATCACCGTCTGCCCCTTCTCGATTGGCCGGTTCAATCTCGACGACTCCCACACAGTCTCCACATGTCGCCAGCAACATGCCGAAGGGGTCATCCTTGGAAATCTTGAGCTTCTTGGATGCAATGTCGAATAGCCAGCCTTCTGGCAACAAGTTTTCAAAGAACGGGTGAAGGCCGTTGTGTGTGTACGGCTCCGCTCGAAGCGGAAGTGTCAACGACACGGGTTGAGCGTCCCGTCGAGAAAGCCAGTCGCTTGTGTAGGCGAAAGAAGTCTTTCCGTCTTCCTCGTCGAGAAAGCCAACGAGTTGACCCGAGATACTTACCTTGGCTGTTCGCTTCATGTCGTTTCATCGTCCGTGCGAGGCGCTGGGACAGCCCCTAACATGAGTCCGAAGACTGCGAGGACTCGGTTCACTGCATCCATTCTCAAAGTGACCTTTCCACGCTCCAGTTCCGAAACGAGACGAAGCCCAACACCAGCCAGTTCACTGAGTTGTCGCTGTGTCAGGTTGTTCGCCTGACGGCGACTGCGAACCAGACTGCCTATCTGCTGGACACTGAACGAACTGGAAACACTCACCGATCGGATACTCTTTCACAGGGACAATATATTCCCGTTCGGGAACACAGGAAGTGTAACCTACAGATTTTGGAAGTCAAAGGACATGTTCCCGTTCGGGAACGCTTCTGCATGTCGCTCCATTTTGGGTAAAGTCGTGAGGCGCGATTCAACCGGATGTATGGAAACAGCTTGCGATGTTAAAGGATGTCCTTCTTCGAAGGTGAAAACTCACGATAGCAATTCCCGATCGGGAATATCCCCGCAGAAGGAAGTGACAAGATGAAACGATGAGGCGCGTCCAAATTTCCCGTTCGGGAACACGCGTCGCCGAAACTTCCCATCAACGCGACCGATTTGGGCGCAGGCAACCCAACGAGCATCGGGACGTCGCAATACGATTTCCGCAGATGGCCGAATTGCCTACCGATCAATCTCGCCCATCACGATGTCGAGCGAACCGACGATGGCGGGGATGTCGGCGATCAGGCAGTTTTGGCAGAGTTCGTGGGTAACTGACAGGTTGCAGAACGAACTGCTGCGGGCACGGACTCGCCAAGGAATCGCGTTGCCGTCGCTGACCAAATAAAAGCCCATTTGGCCGCGAGGCGCTTCGGTCTCCAGATAAGCTTCGCCCTTTGGCAATTTGTGGGTCAGCTTGATCGGTGTGCCCCAATCGCCTTTGGCCGTGCTATAGCGATCCATCGCTTGTCGCACGATGTCGATCGCCTGCACGACTTCCAGCATGCGGACATAGAACCGGTGCCAACAATCGCCCAGCACGGCGTCCGGCGGCACGGCCGGATAATTGTGGTCTTTCGGATAGTGGCCATCCTTCTCCACGATCACTTCGAAGGCGTAGCCATCGTACATCTCCGTATAGCGCTCTTCGCCGTCGCGACGCAGATCGTGATCCACGCCACTGCCTCGCAGCACCGGCCCCGTGCAACCGTAACCGATCGCCATCTCCGGGCTCATGATGCCGATGCCGGCCGTGCGTTTCACGAAGATGGCGTTCGTCGTCAGCAACGCGTGGTATTCGGCGATCACCGGCTCGAACTGAGCCAGGAACGCTTCGCACTTTTGCAGCCAGCCGGGCGGCAAGTCGGCGGTAACTCCGCCTGGCGTGATGTAGCTGTAAGTCAGCCGAGCGCCGCAGACTTCCTCGAACAAGTCCAGAATCTTTTCACGTTCGCGAAACGCGTACAGAAACGGGCTGAACGTGCCGAGATCCAAACCGTAGGCGCCCATGCCGACCAAGTGGCTGGCGATTCGGCCTAGTTCGGAAATGATGACTCGCAGGTGACGCGCCTTTTCGGGAAGCTGATAGTCGATCAGCTTTTCAACCACCAAGGCCCAGCCGAGATTCATGTTCATCGCGGCCAAGTAATCCATGCGGTCGGTGTAAGGAATCCACTGCCGCGGCGTCAAGTTCTCGCCGATCTTCTCCGCGCTGCGGTGAAGGTACCCGATATGCGGCTCGACCTGCGAAACGATCTCGCCATCGGTGCGTAGCACCAATCGCAACACGCCGTGGGTGCTGGGATGCTGCGGGCCCATGTTGACCAGCATTTCGTCCGTGCGAACGTCGAATTCGACAATGCGTGGATCGTCGATTTGAGTAGCCATGAGTGTCTGACTTTCTCTCTTGCAAATGATTCGTGTGCGTGAGCCAAACCGGCGACTAGCGTCCGCGGATGCCGTGATACTCGAGCGGCATCTCATAGTCCTTTCGCAACGGATATCCAACCCAATCCTCGGGACACAGGATTCGCCGCAGGTCGGGGTGCCCGACGAAATCCACGCCGGACAAGTCATAAACCTCGCGTTCGTGCCAGTCGGCCGTTCGCCAAACACCCGAAACGGTTGGCACCTGAGGCAACTCACCCGGCACGTCGTCCTTCCAACGCGGCAGCATCACCTTCACGACCAACGTGTGTTTCTTGACCGTGCTGGATAAGTGGTAGACAACTTCCAAATGTGGATCGAAGCCAGCTTTCTTGGCTTTGGCCGCGTCCGCGATGAAGTAATCCACAGCCGTGATGCAGTTGCACATGTCGAACCGCAGATTGGCGTCGTCTCGCAGATATCGGCACACCTGAACCAATCCGTCCGGGGCAACTTCGATCCACGGATCGATCGCCTCCAGGTTGGCTCCGGTGATGGCCGCGCCAAACTTCTTCTTCAGTTGGTCCAAAAGAGTCGAACCGCTCATGATGCAACCGCTGGGATTCTGTCTTGGTGAAGGAATCTGTGTGAGATATTCGCGGCGACCAACAAGTCATGCGGAAGTGAAAACGGCGAATCACGACCGACGATCAGTATTGTCGAAAAACGCGAAATATCGACCTAAGCCGAGAGTACTGGCTCCTCGTCCAACTCGTCATCGAACGAAGCAACTCGCACATCCGACTTGGTTCTCTGCCGCGTTATCGAGCGGACCCAGTCCAAATCGCCGCGCCGCCAGACATACGCAAAGCCGACCATCAGAATCGCGAAGAATGCTCCGATGTCGAACAGCGTGAGCAACACGATCTGTTTGGCGCCCGCTCGCGCGATCTCATCTGCGGTAACCGCATCGTTGCCCGGCGCTACATCCAAAGTTGCGGGAACTTGCGTCACAATTTGAGGATTGCGAACGCCGAGTTCGCGATACAGGGCGGCTCCTTCGGCCGTCAACACGGGCTGGCGATCGACTTCTTCGACGACCGCCGCCGTGGCTCGCTCGTCCATCAAATGCGTCGATTTCCCGAACACCACGGCCCAAGGAAAGAAGAACGCCACTTCCACATCGAAAATGATGAATAGCAACGCGACCACGTAGAAACGCAAGTCGAACTGCACGAAGCTCGAACCGATCGTCGGCTCGCCGCATTCGTAAATCTCCAGCTTCTCTGGATTCGGGTCGTCGGGCCGCACAAATCGGCCAACCAGCAAGTTGGCGAACAGAAACAGCAAACCGACAGAGGAGAAAATCGCCAGATATGCGACGATGCTGAGCGAGGACTCTACGGCGGGCGACATGGTTATCGAGCGTCCTTAAGGGCCATCATGGCCGGGCGATAGTTTCAGGAGCGTGGATTCTAAAACGAGCCTGCCGCTTTGCAAAGGCAACGGACGGACGATTTCACCCTGTTTTCGCCGCCATTCACGAGAATCGCGAACTAATGCGAATGGCCATCGGCACTGTCGAGAGCGCCAACCGCCAGCGACTGTCGGCCAGCGAAACCGGCGTCTAATTCGTGCCAATGGGCGACTTCCGGCTCGCCCAGCTTCCAGCACAAATAGACAATCCGACCTTCCAGCTCGGACGGGAAGTCAAGCAGTCCGTCGGCCGGCCCCTTCAGCTCGACGCCCAGATGCTGCAGCTCTTCGACATACTCGCGCAGCCTTCGCTGGTCGGCTTCCAACTCCCGCTCCATCTCGACCAGCTCGTCCGAGTACGGATCGCCGGCCTCGATATCGCGACGACCCGTCAACTGATCCAGCCGCCGCTGCCGCTCGATCAAGTCGTGATACAGCTCCGATACATCCTTGGCGATCGCTCGCACCAACGGCAGCATGGCGTTGGCTTCATCCACCGTGAAGAGCTTCTTGGGCTTATAGGCTTGGCGAGACATCGCAGCGATCCTTGAAAAGCGTTGGTAAGCCTTCTCTTTCTATGGCTCCAGGCACCGTTTAGTTTGCGGCTAAACCGAAGTCCGGCAGGGCGTTATTGATTCGGGCCCCCGTGAACCGGTTCCGCAATCACTTTGGAAGCCGCCACGGCAGTCGGATTCAATGTCGCTCGCCCCCAAGCCACATCGACCGGCAACCGCGAAAAGTCAACGATGCATCCGTCGCGGCTGTAGCAGCTCAAATCGTGCGTGGCTCCCATAAATATACAATCCACGGGACAAGGCTCGACGCACAAAGCACAAAACATGCACTTGGAATAGTCGATGGCGAAGCCGGTGACCTTAAAGCCCTTCGCCCCCTCGACCCGCTCCTTGCCGATGTAAATGCAATCGACCGGACAGGCCTTTGCACATTGGTCGCAGGCAATGCAAGTCGTCAAGTCATACCGATGGAAGCCGCGATAGCGTGCGGCGACCGGTACGGGCTTTTCGGGGTATTCAAACTTCGACGTGAACGTACCCCGCTCTTTTTTGTAAGTGATCATCCAGTAACGCAGCGTCACCGCCATTCCGCTGCCGACCGTATAGATGGCCGTGAACAGATTACGCAGCCAGTCTTTCATGGTTTAATCCCACGTTTTCCGCTAGATCGGGTGCTTTCAGCTCATTCTCGAGGCTCTGGCTCGATTATAGATGTGAGGCAATCGTCCGCAACCGAGGGTGAATGCCGCGAAACGACGGAAATGACGCGGAAACGGCGGCGTACAAGTGGTCGTCGGATTCAAGCCAAGGAACCGACGATGGCGGCCGATTCTTCCGGCGACGACGTGCCGTCCACAGCCGGACAATGTGCCGATCCGACATGATGGGGACAAGCCGCGCGGACGGAAAAATCCGTTCAAGCGTTGGGCAACGGACAGTCGATATCGCCAGAAGAAGCCTTACTCGAAGGCCGACCGTTGCGACGGGTCATCCGACCCGAACACGCTCGAACCACTTCACTCCCAACTTTCCCACTCGCCGTTTTCGTCTGGATTCAATCCGCGCGATTCGGCTTGCGACCCGCCGATCGCCGCATCGCAGCCCCGGCCCGTCCGGCCCTGCCATCGCTTCCCACCCTCGTACTCGCGATCTGAATTCAACTTATGTCAGCAGCCACTTCCCGAGCGCGATCCCTCGCGCGAGCAGCGTTTCTTGGCATTACCCTGGCGTCGCCGACGTTCTCCTTCGCCGCGACTCCCGCTCCGTCTGAAGTCCCGCCCAGCCGTTCGCTCGGGTCGACCGATCGACAGCCAACGCGGCTGCCAGCCGTCTCGGCGACAACCGAACGCCAGCCGACACGGCCAGCGAGTATTCGCGAAGTGCGGCCGGTGAATTTCGTCGAGCTTTCGTCGCCGCTGTTGTCCACGGCGATGAAGCGGCAAGAGGACCGCGCGAACAACACGCAGCTTCCCAGTCCGCCGCCGGTCCCGGCCGATCTGCCGATGGGCGCGGGGTCCGCCGAGTCGATTCAGCAGCCTCAGACGCCGGTCCATACCGACGCGGCCTACACGCTGGAGGAACTGCAAGGCATCGCGCTCGGCAACAATCCGACGCTGGCCGAAGCGCGGGCGCTGGTCGAAGCCGCGCGTGGCAAGTGGGTGCAAGCCGGATTGCCGCCGAATTTCTGGCTCGGCTATTCGGGCCAGCAATTAGGCAGCAGCGGACAGGCCGAGCAGCAAGGCGTCTATATCGCCCAAGAAATCGTGCGCGGCCACAAGCTGCAACTCAGCCGCGCGGTCGCGTCCGGCGAGATCAATCGGCTGCAACAACAGTGGGCCGCCCAAGAACAACGCGTGCTGACCGACGTGCGAATCGCGTACTACGACGTTCTGATTGCCCAGCGTCGCATGGAAATTACCGCCCAACTGCGCGACATCGCTTCGAAAGCCGTCCAGACGGTCGAGGCGCTGAAACGCGGTCAGGAGGCGTCGCAGTTGGACGTGTTCCGGGCCCAAGTCGAGTTGCAGTCCGCCGCCCTGTTGCTGAAGACGGCCGACAACGCGCTCACCGCTTCATGGACACGGCTGACGGCCGTGCTCGGCGCCCCGACACTCGTCCAACGCCCTGTCGTGGGCAGCTTGGACGGCGAGTTCGCTCGGCTGGACATCGCTTCGCAAATGCAACGTATCTTGGCCGAGAGCCCCGAAATCGCCGCCGCCGCGGCCGAGATCGAACGTTCGCGATGGGCGATCGCGCGAGCTCGGGCGGAAGCCGTCCCCAATGTGGAAGTGCAAGGAATTGTCCAGCACGATAACGCCACTGGCAGCAGCAACGGCAATCTTCAGGTCGCGTTGCCGATCCCGCTGTGGAATCGTAATCAAGGCGGCGTGCGGCAAGCTCGCGCGGAATTGTCGGCCGCCGAGCGAGCGTTGAACCGCACCGAGCTGAGCTTGCAGCAACGGCTGGCATCCGCCTACCAGCAATACGCCAACGCTCGCAATCAAGTACAGGATTACTCGCGCCCCGACGGGATTCTCGACACGGCCCGCCGGTCGCTCGAACTGGTGAACAGCGGCTATCGAGCCGGCGAGCTGAATTTTCTCGACTTGCTGACGGCACAGCGTACCAATTCGCAAACCAATTTGGCCTACATCGAGGCGCTCGGCGAACTCTGGACGGCGATTGCGGAAATCGACGGTTTGCTGCTCAAAGACAGTCTCAATGCCTCGCCCGGCGGCAATTGAGTCTTCCGCGGCCAACGGTAAATTGCCGCCCACGCCGGGCTTTGGAAGCGGCAGGGCGCGAGCCCTCCGGTTAAGCGGTACCGGACGGCTTGCGTGGTGCCGCTTGAATGGTCTGTTGTCAGCCGACGAGGCCTTAGTCCAGGAACATGAATTCATTCAAATTCAGCACGACCAGACAGTAATACTGCAACGCCCGATCCGGGTCGTAGCCATGCTTGTCGCGAAGCGATCGAATGAGAGACAGCCCGCGGGCGACTTCCGCATCTTGTGGTTCCCGCTGGAAAGCTCGCCGCATCGCCAACGCCACCTGCTGTTGCGCGTCGTCGGTTTGCGACTTGAGGAAGCGGGCGAACACAGCGGCCTCGTCGTTCAGAAAGTCGCTGTTCAGCATCCCGAGCGCCTGCGTCGGTTGCGTGGTGGCGAACCGCACCGGGCACGTCGTATCAGCGTCGGCCACATCGAAATCGGCCAAGATCGGCGTAATCAGCGACCGCTTGAGATGGATATAAACGCTGCGGCGATTCCGCTCCTCGGGCGAGGAATTGCCCCAGCCCGCTCCGGGTCGCGATTGGCCGGCCAACACCGCTTCGGGAATTAGCGGATAGATGCTGGGACCGCCCATCTTCAAATTCAGGCTGCCGTTGACCGCCAAAATCGAATCGCGAATCTCCTCGGCTTCCAACCGACGCATGTCGAACCGCCACAGCCGATCGTTTCGCGGGTCGACGGCCAACGCCGCTTCGTTGCCTTGCGACGACATCTGATAAGCGTTGCTGTTCATGATCAGCCGATGCAGCCGCTTCAACCGCCAGCCGCCTTCGACCAATTCGGCCGCCAGCCAATCCAGCAACTCGGGGTGCGTGGGCCGTTCTCCCTGAAAACCAAAATCGTTCGGCGTGCGAACCAAGCCGCGGCCAAAGTGATACTGCCACACGCGATTTGCCATGACGCGAGCCGTCAGCGGGTTGTCCGGGCTGGCGACCCAATTGGCCAAGGCCGTGCGTCGTCCGCTGGTCTTCTGATCGTCCGCAAGGTCGGGAAACGTCGGTTTGGGCGGGCTCAAGACTTCGGGAAACGCTGGCTCGACTCGATCGCCTTTGCCTTGGGGATTGCCGCGCGCCAGCACGAACATCTCGCGCGGCTCGCGACCGATTTCGGAAACGCACAACGCCTGCTCCAACGCCGGCGGCTTCTGCTGGGAAAGCTCTCGCTGTCGCTTCTTCAGCTCGACGTACTGATCGAATTGCTCTTGCGAAATGACTCCGCCGACCCGCTTCTTGACCAGCGGAATCTTGTTCATCTCGTGCTTGAACTCTTCGACTTCGACCGGCTGAAAATCGGCGACCACCGGCTTCTCTAGCTCGGTCAATTGGCGGTTGTTTTCGGCCACGTGTCGCTCGTACTCGGCGACCGCTTCCGCATGCTTCTCGCGCTCGTCGGGCGAAGCGATCGTGCGGAGCGAAGACTGTTGGACCGAATCGCCGCCACGCACGCCATACCGATTCAGCCCCGCCAGAAAGGACAGCAGGCTGTAGTAATCGCGTTGCGAGATCGGATCCAGTTTGTGGTCGTGACAGCGAGCACAGTTGATTGTCATGCCCAAAAAGACTTGGCCGGTCGTCATCATGATATCGTCCAAGTCGTCGTAGAACGCCAACTCGCGATCGGCCGGCTCGTCGTCCCAAATGCCCAGCCGATAGTAGCCGGTGGCAATCAAGCGATCGGGCGTTCGGGGCTGCATCTCATCGCCCGCCAACTGCTCGCGAATGAACTCGTCATACGGTTTGTCGTCGTTGAACGACCGAATCACGTAGTCGCGATATCGCCAGACGAATGGCTTGGCGTCGTCCCGTTCGTAGCTGTTCGTCTCGGCATAACGCACCAAGTCCAGCCAGTGGCGGCCCCATTTTTCGCCGTACTGCGGCGATTCGAGCAACTGGTCCACGACGCGCTGAAACGCTTCGGGCGATTCGTCGGCCAAGAAAGCTCGAACCTGTTCGGGCGTGGGCGGCAAGCCGGTGAGATCATAGGTCGCCCGACGCAACAACGCGGTCTTCTCGGCCGGGTCATTCGGAGCCAGTTTCGCTTGTTCGAGTCCCGCCAGAACGAAAGCGTCGATCGGCGTGCGGACCCAGTCTTTTCGCTGGACGCTGGGAGCATCCGGCCGGCGTACCGGCTGATACGCCCAGAACTTCTTGGTTTCCTCGTTCACCTCGGGCGGCCCGTGATGCTCGCCCGGCCGAACGCTGGCATCGAAACCGGCAGGGAACGGCGCGCCGAGCTTGACCCACATGGTCAGCGTCGCGATCTGTTCCGGCGCGAGTTTGCCGGTCGGCGGCATCTCGAACGATTGGTAGTTGATGGCGTCGATCAGCAGGCTCTCGTCCGGCGAGTCGAGCGAAACGGCCTCGCCCGATTCACCGCCGGCCATTAGCCCGGCGTGGTTTGTCAGCTTCAAGCCGCCTTCGATCTTGCCTTCCCGCCGTGGCATTTGAAACACTTCTGCCGCAAGATCGGCTCGACGTGCTGCGTAAAGAATTCGACGTGTTCGGCGGCGGGCTTGTTGGCAGCCGGCTCGTTGGCGACAGCTTGCCCGGCGGTGTCGTCGGCGATGGCCGTTGTCGAAGTCGCCGTGAAAGCCCACGCCGCAACGATCATCCATGCCAATGGAGTAACGATAGAACTCACGCGCACGCTATTTACCTCCGGTCCAATCGGGATCTCATCCTGAGTCAAATCGAGCGTTCCATCTTAGTCAAAAAGACGCCACAAGATCGACACGCGTGACGCGAGTTTTGTCGACGCGTTGGAAGGCCGTGAATCGCATCGGGTGCGAGGTCGTCTGCCGAGCGGCGCGAAGTGCTGCTTATAATCGAGCGTCGGCCGGAACCCGCAAACTCGACCGTTGACGACTAGGAATCGAAGGACATGGACGACGTTTTCGCTTCGCTCACGCCATCTCAATGCGAGGCCGTGCGGCATGTGGATGGCCCGCTGCTGATGTTGGCCGGGCCGGGCAGCGGAAAGACTCGCGTGGTCACGCACCGCATCGCCCACATGTTGCAACAAGGCGTGCCCGCTCGGCAGATTCTGCACTCACGTTCACCAACAAAGCGGCCGACGAAATGCGAATGCGCGTCGAGCGGATGATGCCGCGCCAGCCGGTTTGGATCGGCACGTTCCATCGCTTCTGCTCGCGACTGCTGCGACGCTACGCCTCGCTGGTCGGACTGCAAGAGAACTTTTCGATCTACGACACGCAAGACAGTCGGCGGGCGTTGAAGCAAGCCATCCAAGACATTCAGCTCGAATTGCAACGCACGACGCCCGACCAGATCGCCCACGAAATCAGTCGCGCAAAGAACGAAGGACTGACGCCAGACACTTACGAGCCGCGACGGGACAGCTTTCTCGGCCCGATCGTCGCCAAAGCATTTCCGGCGTATCAAAGCCGCCTGCTGGCGTCGAACGCCGTGGATTTCGACGACCTGTTGGTCCACGTATCGGTGTTGCTGCGAGACAACCCCGAGCTGCGTTCGCAGCTCGACGAGCGATTTCGCTACATCATGGTCGACGAGTATCAAGACACGAACAGCGTGCAGTATGCCATCGCTCGGCTGTTGTCGATCGACCATCCGAATCTGGCGGTCACCGGCGATCCGGACCAATCGATTTACGGTTGGCGCGGAGCGAGCATCAACAACATTTTGAACTTCGACCGCGATTACCGCGGCGCGAAGGTCGTGCGGTTGGAACAGAATTGGCGCAGCACGCCGAACATCTTGCGAGTGGCCGACGAGCTGATTCGCCGCAACGTGCGCCGCAAGGAAAAGACGTTGTGGACCGATCGTCCCGAAGGGCGTCCCGTGCGGTTGCTGACTTATCCATCCGGTCGCGACGAATCGGACGACATTGTGCGACGGATCGCGCAGGCGGTCGCCAGCGGTCAGCGGCGTTATCGCGACTTCGCAATTTTCTACCGCATCAATGCCTTGTCGCGAGCCCTGGAAAATTCGCTGCGAGCGGCTGGTGTTCCGTTCCAGATCGTCGGCGGTTTGGAGTTCTATCAACGCAAGGAAGTCAAGGACGTCCTGGCTTATCTCCAGCTTTTGAACAACCCGCGCGACGACGTGGCGTTCGCCCGCGTCGTGAACACGCCGACGCGTGGCATCGGCGCTAAAACAATTCAACGGTTGGCCGAGCACGGGCGGCGGTACCAGTTGTCGATGCTGGAGGCGGCTCGCGAAGCCGGCTTGATCGAGTCGCTCTCGAAGCGCGCGGCGGTGATGGTCGCCAAGTTCGTGTCGATCGTCGATCGCATGTCGGTCGGTCTAGCGTCGTCGACGGTCGAAGAAACGATGACTCGAGTGCTCGACGAATCGGGGTACCGCCATTCGCTGGAGATGTCCGATTCCGAAGAGGATTACGACCGGCTGGCGAACGTCGAGGAACTAATCACGGCGGCTCGCGAGTTCGATTTGCAGCACGCCGAAGACGGCGGGCTCGATGCGTTCCTCGAACAAGTCGCCCTAGTAAACGAGACGGATAATTTGGCGGGCGAAGTCGACCAGGTGACACTGATGACGCTGCACGCGGCCAAGGGACTCGAGTTTCCGGTCGTGTTCATCGTGGCGCTCGAACAGGGCCTGTTGCCGCACGAATACAGCTCGAACGATCCCGACCAGTTGGAAGAAGAGCGGCGTCTGTTGTTCGTCGGAATTACGCGAGCCGAGGAGGAGTTGTCGTTGAGCACGGCGAACTATCGCTCGTTCCGCGGCGAATGGCGGGCAGCCGTGCCCAGCGAATTCTTGATGGAGTTGCCGCGAGCGGAGATGGAGTTGAGCGAATCCAGCTTCTCGGATTACGGAGGCGGCTGGGACAGCGACGAACGGTTCGAGGAACAGGCGTGGGACGATGATTTCCGCGACGAAGAACCGGCCGACGAGTACGTCCACCAAGAGGCGGAAACGGCCACGGTCGCATCCGTTTTGCGAACCGCGTCCGAGATGCTCGAACAACCGCGAGCCGGGGCGCACTACCCGCCGCACGTGTTCCGCAAAGGGATGATTGTCGAGCACCCGGATTACGGTAGCGGCACGATTATCGCGCTCGCCGGATCGGGCAAGAAACGCATGGCAACGGTCGAGTTCTTCGGCACGGGCGAGGAGCATACGTTCCGTTTGGCGTTCAGCCCGCTTTCACCGACCGACACCGAGATGTAGCGACTGTCGCCACCGCATCAACGATTTGAACCACCATCGGCCGCCACAATGCACAAGTCGCGTGCGGCCGTTCCTTGAATAGAAGGCAAGCTGGCCGATGTCCGAATTGATCGTCGATCATGTCTCGAAACAGTATCCGACTCGAGCCGAGCCGTTGGTCGTGTTGCGCGACGTGTCGTTGAAGTTGTCGGCTGGCGAGAACTTGGCGATCGTCGGGCCCAGCGGCTGTGGCAAGAGCACGTTGCTGCATGTGATCGGCACGCTCGACGCGCCGACCGGAGGCAGCGTGACACTCGGGGGCGAAAATCCTTACTCGCTGGACGAGCGGCAACTGGCGCACTTTCGCAATCACAACATCGGTTTCGTGTTTCAAGACCATCATCTGTTGCCGCAACTGACCGTGCTGGAAAACGTGCTGATTCCGGCGGTCGCCGACGGCCGCCCCGATAATGAAACCGTCGAACGAGCCCGCATGTTGCTCGACCGCGTGGGGCTGGCCGAGCGATTGGAGCATCGGCCGGCGGAGTTGTCGGGCGGTGAACGCGAGCGGGCCGCGGTGGCTCGGGCGTTGCTTCGCAAGCCGGCGTTGTTGTTGGCCGACGAACCGACCGGCAACTTGGACCGCACGAATGCCGAGGCCGTGGCCAAGCTGTTGCTGGAACTGCAACAACAAGAACAGACGATGATGATCGTCGTCACGCATAGCCAAGAGTTGGCGGCCATGCTCCAGCGACGCGGCGAATTGGACAACGGCACGATTCGGCTGACATGAGTTCGCGAGCTTCCGCTCCGACGACTCGGGCTCGGCTAACTTGAGCAAGGGAAACGGCGACCCACCATGACCGCTTGGCGATTCATCACGCGCAGTCTCTCGTACCATTGGCGAATTCATTTGGCCGTGGCGCTCGGCGTGGCCGCGGCGACCGCCGTGTTGGCCGGCGCTCTGTTGGTCGGCGACAGTGTCCGCGGCAGCCTCTGGCGACTGACTTCGGAACGGCTCGGCTACATCGACTACGTGCTGGCCACCGATCGCTTCTTCCGCGAAGAAGTGGTCGCGGAGATCGAGCAGGCAGAGAGCTTCGATCGTTTCTTCTCACAGGCCGTACCCGCCGTTCTGTTTCCGCAAGCGACGGTGGAGTTGCCGAATGAAGGCGGAACGAATCGTTCGTCGAACGTGACCGTGATCGGCGCGGGCGAGGACTTCTGGCAACTGGATGCTTACGGCGTGCGACCCGAGGCGATCGCGGGCGAAAACGAAGTGGTGCTGAACGAACCGTTGGCGTCGGAGTTGAACGCCAAGGTCGGTGACGAAGTCACGTTGCGTTTGCCCACGGCGGATGAAGTGCCGGCCGATAGCCCGCTGGCCGATACGCGAGATCGCGTGCAGGGCGTGCCGCGTTTGAAAGTGGTGGCGATTGTTCCCGCCTCGGGTTTGGGCCGGTTCAGCATGCGGCCTAGCCAAGGAACGCCGCGGAACGCCTATCTCTCGCTGGCCACGATTCAAGACGCTTTGGATCAGCAAGGGCGAGTGAACGCGGTGCTAGTCGGCGGCAAAGAGATCGAGCCGCTGAGCGACGATGCGGCGGCCGCGGCCAAGACAACGCTGGCCGACGCACTGCGGCCGCGACTCGGCGAAGACGGTCAGCCAAGCGGATTAACGCTGGACGATTTCGGCGTGCAAATCTCGCGAGTCACGCAGGACTACAAGAATGAACAAGGCGACACGCAAACCGTGTTCGATTACTTCAGCGTCACCACGAACCGGATGCTGTTCTCGCCCGAGTCGGCGACGGCGATCGAGCAAGCCGTGTTGCCATTTCAAGGCCAGCCAATCTTCACCTATCTGGCCAACACAATCGCGAAAGCGAGCAAGCCATCGACCACGGACGATGCTGCATCCGAAACAAACGATCCCGATGCTGAATCTGGCATTCCTTATTCGTTGGTCACCGCGGTCGATAGCACCCCGGCTTTCGATCTGCTGGCGATCGCGAACGACGCCAACGGACAGCCGTTGCCGTCGGACGCTCCGCCGCTCGAAGATGACGAAATCTTGTTGAACAGTTGGGCGGCCAACGATCTGCGGGCTCAAATTGGCGATACGATTCGGATCTCGTATTTCGAGCCAGAAACGGCGCATGGCGATGCGATCGAGCGGTCGAGCGAGTTTCGTTTGCGAGGAATCGTGCCGCTGACCGAACCGCTGCAAGGGCCCGAGCGACGTCGCTCGGCCGTTTTCGACAAGCCGCCCACGTTGGCGAACGACCCGCGGCTGACGCCCGAAGTCGAAGGCTTCACCGATCAGCGAACGATTCGCGAAGCCGATCCGCCGTTTCCGTTCGACCGCGATCGCATTCGGCAGCCGACCGACGACGACTACTGGGATTTCTATCTCACGACGCCGAAAGCATTCCTGTCGCTGGAAGCCGGCCAGCAAATCTGGGGCAGCCGCTTCGGCGTGGTTACGTCGTATCGCGTTCCCGCGTCGGAGGATCTAACCGAGCAGAAATTGAGCCAAGCGATCCTGCGTCAACTGGGCCGCGACCAACAATCGCTGGGCTTCGATTTCATCGCCATCAAGCAACGTCAGATGGCCGCTTCGTCCGGCACCACGCCATTCGACGGCCTGTTCATCGGACTCAGCTTTTTCGTGATCGTGGCGGCGTTGATGTTGGTCGCGCTGTTATTCCGTTTGGGGTTGGAGCAGCGAGCGGCGGAAGTCGGCACGTTGGTGGCGGTTGGTATCGAGCGGCGGCGAGTCACTCGCTGGCTGATCGCCGAAGGCACGTTGGTCGCCGCGTTCGGAGCGCTCGTGGGCGTCGCGCTCGGCATGGGCTACGCGTGGCTGATGTTGGCGGGGCTGCGAAGCTGGTGGGTCGGCGCGATCGTGACGCCGTTTCTTCAGTTCTATTACACGCCGCGCAGCCTGCTGCTGGGCTGGGGATTGGGCGTGCTCACCTGCGCCGCGACGATCGGCTGGTCCGCTCGGCAAATGCGGCGCGTCGCTCCGCGTCAGTTGTTGGCGGGGCGAGTGAACGCCGGTTTGGGCAAGGCCGCTTCGGCTCGGCGGTGGCCAGCGTGGGTCGCGCTCGGGCTGTTATTGGCGGCCGGCGGGATGGCTTTTTCCGCGACCAGCTTAGGCGGCGAAGCTCAAGCCGGCGCGTTTGTCGGCGCGGGTGCGGCCGTGTTGGCGGCGGCGTTGCTGTGGGTCTGGTCGCGGTTGCAAGCCGAGTCGGCTTGGTCGGCCAGCGGCGCGGGACTTGGCATCTCGCGGCTGGCGGCCAGCAGCGCTCGACGCAATCCGAGTCGTAGCACGATGTCGGTCGGTCTGATCGCGGCGGCCAGTTTTCTGATTGTGGCGATGAGTGCCTTTCAACTCGATCCATCGCTGGCCGGTGCGGGCGGGTTCAATCTGTACGCCGAGAGCAGCCAGCCGGTCTTCGTGAATCTGAACGATCCGGCCGACCGCCGCGAGCTTTTGAGTGACGACGAACTGCGCGAGCTGGCCGACACGACGGTGATTTCGCTACGCGTGAAGCCGGGCGACGATGCGAGCTGCACGAATCTGTATCGTCCAACTCAGCCGCGCGTGTTGGGCGTCACGCCGCAAATGATCCAGCATTTCGATCAAGCCGACGCGCGGCATTTCGCGTGGGCGGGCTCAGCGGCCGAGGACGAAGCAACCCGCACGAATCCGTGGCATCTGTTGAACGAAAACAGCGTGGCCGACGAAGCTGGTTCGGATGCCGTGCCTGTTGTGCTCGACAAGAACACGGCGATGTACAGCCTGCAAATGTACGGCGGCATCGGCGAAGAGAAGACATTCACGTATGACAACGGCAAGACGTTGCGAGTGAAAGTGGTCGGGCTGTTGTCGAACAGCATCTTTCAAGGCAGCCTGCTAATCGGCGAGTCGGCGTTTCGGCGTCAGTTTCCCGAAGTCAGCGGCTACGGCTACTTTCTGATCGACACGCCGGAAGCGAAGCGGCGCGAAGTCAGCGACCTGCTCGAATCGCGGCTGAGCGATCAAGGTTTCGACGCCCGCGGCACGTTCGCTCTACTCGATCAATTGCTGGCGGTTCAAAACACGTACTTGAAGACGTTTCAAGCACCGGAGCATTGGGTTTGCTGCTCGGAACATTCGGCCTGGCCACCGTTCAATTGCGTAGCGTTCTGGAACGACGCGGCGAACTGGCGGTGATGCGAGCCACCGGTTTTCGCCGTCAGCGATTGGCGTCGATGGTGATGTTGGAGAACGTGTTGCTGCTGGTCGCCGGTTTGGCGACCGGCGTTTTCGCGGCGGCCTAGTCGCCGTGCTTCCTCACATGATTTTCGGCGAAGCGTCGGTGCCGTTCGGCGGCTCGGCATCATGCTCGGAATCATCGTGATCGTCGGCGTCATTTCCGGCTTGGCCAGCGTATGGGCCACGCTCCGAGCTCCGTTGGTCGCGGCGTTGCGGGGCGATTAAGGTTTTGCCGCCAAATCATTTCCTTGTTTAACCGCGCGGCCAACGGCCCGCGTGCCAATACGCGCGGCCTGTTGGGCACACGGTTAAACGACAAAGCGCAACGAAAAACGGCTCGGTCTTGAGCAGCCGAGCCGTTCGTCTTTCAACAAGCCGGAGCGCCGCTGCCCGCGAGCAGCGACGTCCGAACTTCGGGTATCGCGGTTACGGTCGAGCCAACGTCAGGCTGGCTTCTTCGACCTTCTCAATCGTGCGACGCATCTCTTCCAAGTGAGCTCGCGAATACGGATCCAGCTTCACGCCGCCGCCCAACAGCTTCGCCGCGCCGTCCTTCAGCGACGACAGCTCCGCGTATGCAATCGCTCGCACGTCGTTCGGCACGGTGGCTCGGCCCATCGCGAAATTCGCCAGCCGCTCCAACATCGACCGCTGCAAATTACGACGCAGGCTGCTGATCGCCGGCTTGCGGGCCGTGAATTCGCCTTCCTTCACCGTATCCAGTTCCGAGAAGATCGAATCGCTCAATCGCTCCAGCAGCTCGGCGTTCGTCAGCACGTCTTGATCCGGCGGCGTCTTCGCTTCCGTGTCGGCGATCCGCTGCAAATTGGTCGACGAAATCATGCCGTCCAACGTCCGCGTCTGCCACATCAAGATAAAATCGTGGAACGGAAAGTCCTTGCGGTTCGTGCTGTTGCTGCCCCAGTGTCGCCAATTGGTCGACGCCAGGAAGGCATAAATCTCGGGCGGATAGTTATAGGCGTCCGCCGCGAACACTTCCTTCTGCAGCAGCTCCAGCGTGTCGCGTTGCTTCTTCGCATCGACCGGCGTCACCGGCGGCTTCGCGTCCTTGTCGCCCTTGTGGCTGCGGCTGGTATGCAGACCGCCCACGTTGCGAGCGGCAAAGGCCATCGCTTGACCATGTTGAGCCAACAAGACATTGAAGGCCCGACGCACTTGCGTGTAGTCGTCCCCTTCCTTCGACATCCGTTCGACCAAGCCCGGCATCAATTCCTTGACCAACTGAGCCTGCACGCGAGCGTATTCGAGCGAGTCGTTGCCCAGATCGAAGCGATTCGAATCCGGATCGGGATCGCTCGGCACCGTGTCTTCGTCGGTGGCGTAAGTCAGCGCCGGTTCGCCGCTGCGGCTGGCGATCTTGTTCAATTCGCCACGCTCGCCCGCCGTCGGACCGGGCAGATCCTTGTATCCATACTCGATCGCCCAGTAGTCATACGGGCCGATTGTCGTCGTGTAATAGTCGCCTTGCTTCCAATCCTTGGGCACGATGTTCACGGGACTGTAGTCCATCACCGAGGCGACCAAGCCCGTCTCGCGGACCTTTTCCGGATCGTTCAAATCCTTCAAGCCGTATAGCTTGCTGGCCTTAAAGTTGTGACGCAGGCCCAACGTATGGCCGACTTCGTGCATCGTCACTTCCTTCAAGCCCTGCATGATTAGCCGCTCTTGTTCGGCGGCCGACTTAGCCGGATCGCCTTCGGCTTGAGCCACCAAGGCGGTCGCGCCGTAAGCCATCTGATGCGCCATGCCGTTGCTCAGCGCACAGTCGGAATGATTGCCCAAGCCCAACATCCGCAGGCTCGCGCCGCTCAGTTGCAGCGTCTCGCCGGTCGGCTGGCCCAACATCTGCGAGGCGGTCTTGGGCTCCAGCGTTTCAAACTCCGACTTCCAGAACTTCAGAAAGTCGGCGTCGAAGATGATGTCCGCGTCCAAAATCTGACCGGTGTAAGGATTCACGCGCGACGGTCCCATCGCGAAACCGGCGTCGGACGTGATCCAGCGGAACGTGTTGTAGCGAATATCTTCTGGATCCCAATCGGCGTCGTCCGGCTGTTGGCGAACTTCGATCGCGTTCAACCAACCGGCCTTCTCAAACGCCTTGTTCCATTCCTCGATCCCTTCGCGAATCGGCTTGCGATAAGCGAACGGCACGGTCTTCTCGATCCAAAAGATGATCGGTTCTTTCGGCGGAGTCGGGCCGTCGCCAGCTCCCGGCGGCTTCTCCAAATGCCAGCGATTCACATAGCGAACAAACTGCTCGCGATCGGTCTTGTCCGAGTAATCCTTCACCACCGTCAGAAAGTAGCCGACGCGATCATCGGCCAGCCGCGGCTCGTATCCGGTGCTCGGCAGCTTGCTGATCGAGTAATGCACGTTGATCGTCACGCCGCGCGAATCGGCGACCGAATCCAGCTCGATGCTGCCGCCCGATTGATACGTGGCGGCCACGGTCAATTCCATGTTGCCGTCAAACGCCTTGATCGACTCCCAGTAGGACTTTTGCGGCGAGAACATAAAGCCGGGCAACACCTGCGAGATTTGCGGCAAGTCGCCCATGAACACCTGCGTGAAGTCCACCAGATCGCCGCCGCCGGGGCCCTTCGACACGACCGGCAACGCAAACAGCACGCTGTCCGAGTAGGCGAACTGCACGGCCGTCGCTTCGGGCGTTCCCTTGTTGGCCTTGAACCGCACGTTGCGGCGAATCACGTGAACCGTGTCGCCAATCTTGCGAAACTTCCAAATCCAATCGTCGCCGAAGCCCCAGCTATAGCCGCCCAGCAACGGGCGCTGGCCGATGCCGCGAGCGATCGAAATCAGCACGATGTATTCGTTGTTGTAGTCCGCCGGCGAAAGTTCGACGAACAGCTTCTGTTCCTTCTGCCAAGCTTTGAACATCCCGGCGAACGGCTTGGCTTCCTTCAGAATCGCGGCGTGCTCGGGCTGAGCCGCTCCGCCGCCCGCTTCCGCGGCAACGGTCGAATCCTCGGTCGGCTTTTCGGCCGCCGGTTTTGCGGCGTCGTCGGCCGACGCCAAACTGGCGGTCATCGCCAGTGCGAATGCGAAGGGTAGGGCTAGATAGCGAGTGAGCTTCATTGTGGCTTTCCCAAACGGTGAAAATGAAAGGCGGGAAGTGGCGACCAGCGACAGGGCGGCCCGGTGTGGCGTCGACGCGAAAAACTGGGTGGGCCTTGGGCGAGCCGTTGCTTGGCGAATTCGCGGAGCAACGTCGGCGGGCGACTGGCTCGTCAAATATACCCTAAATCCACTGTCTTACGGAACGATGGATCAATTGGATCGCGATTTCAAGTCGGTCCGTATCGTCCGTAACGAATCGCCGGAGAATTCAGGCCGGGCGGGATCAGACGTTCGGTCGAGCGTCCTCGGTACTGTACGGATCGTGTCAATTCGATGGATCGAGCCGATTCAACGCCGATTGCCGGCCGTCCGGATCTCAAGACTGGCCAGCGACACCGGTCGTTCACGATCCAGTCCCATCCGCGGCCTCAAGCTCCCGTCGACATCTCGCCGCAGCCCCCGGCTCCGCCCGCACTCTCCGAGCCCGCCAAACATCGGCACCGTGCAGGGCGCGCATCGACATCGTGCAACCACGCATCGGCATCGTGCAGCCGCGCGCATCAGCATCGTGCAACCGCGCATCGACATCGTGCAGTTCGCGCATCGGCACCGTGCAGCCGCGCATCGGCATCGTGCAGCCGCGCATCGGCATCGTGCAGTCGCGCATCGGCATCGTGCAGCCGCGCATCGACATCGTGCAGCCGCGCATCGGCATCGTGCAACCAAACATCGGCATCGTGCAACCAAACATCGGCATCGTGCAGCCAAACATCGACATCGTGCAGCCGCGGCATGGAATCCGACCATCAGCCGCAAGGCATTGACCAGAAATGACTTGCGTCACGCTGCTCGCCGTCGTTACGCCGACACGCCGAAAACGCGACACTATGACACCTCAACCGCCCGCAGTTTCAATCTGCTTCCAGTCGCCGCACTCGAAAGCCCCGCACTCGAAAGCAATGTGTTTGGCCCCTAGCGCAGCGTGGGGTGGACGATTCGTGACGCTCAACGTGGAAGTCAACCGGCGAGCGATCCGGCACGCCCATCGAAGACTCGGGCGTGCCACGCCGCGATCGCGCCGATCTGGTCGGGGCGTCCACGGAACCGACGTCTTCCGCGGGGCCGCAGGCGAGTACCTGAACGTGTCGCTTGGCTTTGGCTAACTGACGCGAGGCAATGGTTTGACACCATCTCACGGCGCTCAAAAACCATTCACTCGCGACGCACCCTGTATCCGGCGGCCCAGTCGCCGCACTCGAAAGCTCGCCGCACTCGAAAGCAATGCGTGTTGGGAGCAATGCGTGTTGGGTGGCACGCCCATAGCGAAGCGGTGGGCGTCGACGATTCGCGTGACGCTCAACGTGGAAGTCAACCGCGCGAGCGATCCAGCCACGCCCATCGAAGACTCAGAGCGTGCCTCCCGAGAAGACTCGGGGCGTGCCATTGCCGCGATCGCGCCCGATTTGGGTGGGGGCGTCCACGGAACCGACGAATCTTCCGCGGGGGCCGCAGGCGAGTATTCTGAACGTGTCGCTTGGCTTTGGCCCCAATCTCGACGCGAGGCAATGTAGTTTGACACCATCTCACGGCGCTTCATAAAATCCATTCACTCGGCGACGCACCCTGTATCCGGCGGCAGATGGGACGATTTCCAAGCCGGGACTCCGCCGAAAAACTTAGTTGGATACCATCCGATGGAAACCATTACATCAACATCGCGCCTCTGGTCGAATTAAAACTCGCCTCGGGCATGACCAACCGTGGGCGTCTCAAGGATCTTTCCGACGTACTGGAACTCATCAAGGCCATTGACCTTCCATTTGATTTTGGCGATCAATTAAATGCCTTCGTGCGAGACAAATACCAGGAACTATGGAAACAAGCCCGAAAGCGATTTGTGACTATATGGCGAAGCAAGGAGCTTGCGGCAGAGGCGAAAACGATCGAAGACATGATTGCCATGTTGCGGTCCGCGGCGGATGAACTTGAACGGATGCGACAGGACGGAGTCATGGTTGATGATGCAAGCCAAATTTCCGCCGGCCATGTCCGCCTGGTGACGACCGATCCCATAATTGCCGAAAAGTATGGATTCGTGGACGAATCAGAATATTGGGACATGGATGGGGATGAAGCGACATAAGGAGTTAGGTTGTGCTTGGCATAATTGGTTACCTTGCGAAAGCGAGTGGTTCTATGTCCCGAACTTTGATCGTCTACATCTGCTTCGCAATCCGTATCGCAAGTGCCGACGATGGGGGATCGATGCCCACGGACGGCGAGCGATTTCTTGCGGCGATTGCTCGCGGCGACCTGGCGTCGGTGAGACAAACGGCTGGCTCGATACGAATCGAGCAGGTTCCAAACCTTTTAAGTCACGCGCTTTCAAGTCCGAATCCCGATGTTGTTGCCTACCTTCGACAGTCGCATGACCTCGGGATAAGTGATTTGCAGATCGCTGCGATTCGTGGCGACACGGGAAGAATTCGTCAACTGTTAGGCCAACTCGATGGCAAGGCAAAGCGAACGGCTCTTGCTCAGGGTTATGCGAGTCCAATCTCGAGCCAATCTCCATTGAGCCTCGCCGTTAGAAACGGCCATGCGGATGCCGTTCGTGAGTTGATCTCGGCCGATGCCGAAGTAAATGAGTATTGCCACTACACCCTAACTCCACTTGCGAATGCAGCGGAATTGGGGCACACCGAGATTGTGAGACTGCTTCTGAACCACGGTGCTGTGGTCGACATGGCCCCGGACTCTTACACGGCCTTAATGCGAGCCTGCGTCGGCGGCAAATTTGACTCGGCAAAGATACTGTTGGATGCGGGAGCCAATCCAAATGCCGTGCGGCAAGATGGCCAGCGACCTTTGCATTTCGCCGCGAAAGCCGGAAGCGTGGAATGCGTAAATCTGCTACTGGCGCGCGGCGAATCCTCGTGCTCTTGCATACTAAAAAGACACGGCCCTGAAATACGCCGAGAGCAATATAACCACCAGGCCATCGTCAAGGTTTTACAAGACGCAGTCGACAAATAGTACCGGATGATTGGTGTAGCGGATCATGTCCTACTCCGCATGTTTACTCCGTGCCGACCGTTGAAAGGCTCTAAGTCGCTAAGGCCGAGGGACGCGCCGGCAACTCTTGCGTCCCGCGATTCGAAGTGTTGAAGTCTCGACTTGGCTCGACGGGAAGTGTTCCCAGCACGGAAAGCCGTGGCGGGTTGTGCAATGCATCGGCTGCGAAGACGGATTGGCTGTCGACGAGTGCCAATGGCGGGCGAAGGGGAATTTGGGGCAGAGGAATTTCGGGCAGAGGAATTTCGGGCAAAAAAGGGAATTTCGGGCAAAGGAATGTTGGGGGGCGGCTGAGTCGTTTGGTGAATCAGGGATTGCGACACGTGCGCGACTTTGCGGGGGTGGATGACGCGCCGGCGGGTTGACGCTTATGCTGGATCGCGAGCCGTGCGGCATTCGCGGTAGCCTTGTGCGGCACGCCCGGTGGCGCGGCGGATACGCGTGGCGAGCGTCATGACAATGTTCCCGCTGGCCCCCAGGGCGACAAGCTTCCCGCACATGGCTCCGGTTTCAGCTAAGAGGGTTAGGACAGGCACGAATGACTCGGCGGTTTGCGACTGGATGCATTCTGTTCTTGCTGATCGCCGCGCCGCCGATCCTCTACGGAGCGTATCGAGCCGGTCTGACGCAAGAGAACCGCATCGAGGAGTGGCTGCCCAAGCGATTCGACGAGACCAAGCGGTTGTATTGGTTTGCCGAACGCTTCGGCAGCGACGAGCTGCTGATGATTAGCTACGAGGGCTGCACGCTGGACGATCCGCGGCTGCCCGAGCTGGCTACCTTTTCACATCGCTCAACCGCCCGATGATCCGGCCATCGATTTTCCGCTGTTCCGCGAGGTGTTTACCGGGCCGCGGATGATCGAGCAGATGACCGAGCCGCCGCTAGAGTTGCCTCGCGACGAAGCGATGCGGCGGCTCGAAGGTTGGTTGATCGGCGAAGATCATCAAACGACGTGCGCCGTCGCCTTGATCGCTCCCGAAGCTTACGACTATCGCGAAGCCGCGATCGAACACGTTTATCAATCCGCTGCCAAAGTGGATGGGTTGAGTCGCGATGATTTGCGAGTGGCCGGCAACACCATTGATGGCGTGGCGATCAATCAGGCAACCAGCCAGCGGATGATGACGTTGACGATCGCGTCGTTGGCGATTTGTGTCAGCTTGATGTACGTGGCGTTTCGCAGCGTGTTATTGACGTGGTTCGTGTTCTGCACGGCGGTGCTCAGCGAGCGGCTCAGCTTCGCTTGGATGTTCTACCTGGGAGCGACGCCGGACAGCGTTTCGTTGATGGTGCCGGCCGTCGTGTTGGCCATTTCGGCCGGCGTGCATTTGATCAACTATTTCCGGGACGAAGTTGCCTTGCACGGGCTGCCGGGCGCGGCCGAAAAAGCGGTGCGGCACGCTTGGCGGCCTTGTTCGCTGGCGGCTTTCACCACGGCGTTGGGGATGGGCTCGCTGCTGGTAAGCAGCTTGATCCCGGTCAGCCGCTTCGGCACGTACGCGGCGCTGGGGACGCTGAGCGCGTTGGCTCTATTGTTCACGGCGATTCCCGCGGCGCTGGTGCTGACTCCGCCGCGAGCTTGGGCCAGAAAGGTTTACAAGTCGCACCGGCCGGATCGTTTGGCTCCGTATTGGAAGCAGATGTGCGGCTTGGTCGTGCGGTTTCCGAATTTGGTGGCCGGCGTGGGCGTGTTGCTGTTGGTCGTGGGAGTGGCCGGCGCCGCGCGAGTGCGAGTGACCGCGCGGCTGCACGATATGCTGTCGGCCAATAACCCGGTGGTGCAGGACTACGCTTGGTTGGAAGAGCGTGTCGGGCCGCTTGTGCCTTTGGAGATCGTGGTCCGCATGCCGGCCGAGAACGAGCTCTCGTGGCTCGACCGGATGCGGTTGGTCGAGACGTTGCATCGCGAAGTGCGGTCGTTGTCGGGTGTCGAGCGGACGCTGAGCGCCGTGACGTTCGCGCCGCCGCTGCCGCAAGGTGTTCGCGGGATCAAGGCGATTACGGAGCGTTCGATTTTCAATCGCCACATGGACAAGCACGCCGAGGACCTGGCGCAGTTGGGCTTTCGGCGAGTGCATGCGGGCGAGGAGTTGTGGCGAATCAGCGTCGGCGCGAACGCCAGCGATGCGACGTTGCAGTTCAGCGAAGTGTTGGAGCGAATCTCCAACACGATTGATCCGCAATTGAATGCCGTGTCCGAGCAACTCGGCGTGCCGATCGAAGCGCTGTATAGCGGCGGCATGCCGTTGGTTCAGAAGGCCCAGCAGCAATTGCTGAAGGACATGATCGACAGCTTCGTGATGGCGTTGGGAATCATCACGATCGTGATGATCTTGCTATTGCGGAACCCGGTCGGCGGAATGTTGGCGATGATTCCCAACGTGTTGCCGGCGGTAATTGTGTTCGGCGCGATGGGATGGCTGGGACCGGCGATCGAAGTCGGCTCGATGATGACGGCCAGCGTGGCGTTGGGAATCGCGGTCGACGACACGCTGCACTTTATCACGTGGTTTCAACGCGGCATGCGGCGAACGAACGAGCGACGGCGGGCCGTGATGTTCGCCTATCGACGATGTGCGACGGCGATGACTCAAACATCGTTGATCTGCGGGTTGGGCTTGGTGGTGTTCGCGGCCAGTCCGTTCGCGCCGATCAGCCGCTTCGGTTTTATGATGGCCGCGATGTTGGCGGCCGCGTTGCTGTCCGATCTGTTGATCTTGCCCGCGATTCTGTTGGGACCGTTGGGCATCACGTTCGTGCCGCGTCGGCGAGCGGTGGCTTCGACCGAGATCAAGACGCTTGATGCCGAGCCACAAATCGTCGGTCAATCCAATCCTTGAGCCACCAGCACCAACGGGCGTGTCGAGTCAGCCAGCGATACTCCATGAGCGCCCGTCCGTCGCCGGTGTTAAATAGTTTCAGGAAATCGCCCTGCGGTTCAAACTCTCGCAGCTTCTGATTGCCGGCCGCCAAACGACTCAGATTCTCCCACAACACCGGTCCTTGTCGCACGGCATAAACACCGGCTTTGGGCGGATCGCGGTCTTCGATTGAACCACAATCGCCGACCGCGAAAATCGGCGAACCGCTGACACTTCGCAACGTGCGATCGGTGAGCAGAAATCCGTGGTCGTCGCGCGGAAGGTCGAAGCGGCCGAGCAGCGGCGGCGAGGCAGCGCCGGTCGCCCAGACGATCAAGTCCGCCGCGAGCGTTTGGCCGGTCGACAGCATCAGCCGGCCTTGTTCGATTCGCTCGGCATGTTGCCCCAATCGCAGGTCGACTCCGCGCGAACGCAACAGTCGCTCGGCCAACTGTCGCGTCGACTCGCGCGTACCAGCGCCCAATTGGTCGTGACCGTGAACCAACGTGGTTCGCAGTTGGTTCGGCTCGACTCGCAATTCGCGCTGCACGAAGTTCGGCAAACAGAAGGCGAGTTCCGTTCCGCCCGCGCCGCCTCCGACGATCGTTAGATGAAACTCGGACGAAGACTGCCGCTCGCGCCAGTCGCTCATCGCGGCCCGCATCCGCTCGACGAACGTCTGCATCGGCTTGATCGGCACCACGCGATCGTCGCATTGCATCTCGTCCTGCTTCGGAACGGAGCCGACGTTGATGGAAAGCAGATCGAACGGCACGAGTTGGCCGCTGTCGAGTTGCAGTGTGCGTCGCGGCAAGTCGACCGCCGCCACTTGGCCGACGATCAACTCCGCCCCGGCCACTCGGCAGGCCGACGCAAGATCAATCTTCATCTGCCGCGGTTCGTACATTCCCGCCAGCACGCCGGGCAACATGCCGGAATAGGCCGAGTCGCCGAAGTTGTTGAGGCAAATCAAGCGGGCGTTGGGCAAGGGGCGACGCCGCCACTCGCGCAGCACGTGCAGATGCGCGTGCCCGATGCCGAGCAGCACCAGCGTGGTCTTGCCGCGATCGTCGGAGCGAATCGCCTTGCGGTGCGAACTTTGTTCGGTCAATCGACCATTCCTTGAAATTCGAATCGCCGAGTCGCCGACGAAGTTGCGTTAGCTCTTTCGGTCGCCGGCGCGCTATAATCGAGGACCACAAAAATAGCTGCCAAGGGGCGAGCATTCGACGCTCCTTCCGTGGCTGCCATGTCTCTAACCCGACAAGCAACACGTGGCGGACGATATCCAACAGCCGAGCGACGGGACGCTAATCGCCGAGGTCTTAACGGGCCGGCGCGAGCGGTTTGCGGTGTTGGTCGACCGTTATCAGGCACCGTTGATTCGCGTCGCTCGCAGCCGACTGGGCCGGCATGATTGGGCCGAGGATGTCGTGCAGGAAACGTTCCTCTGTGCGTTCAAATCGCTGGCCAGCTACAACTCGCAGTACAGTTTTCGCACTTGGCTGTGGACGATTCTGCTGAACCAATGTCGTCGGCATGTGCAGAAACGATCGCGTCGGCCGCTGGTACGCTCGTGGAGCGATCAGCCGGCAAGTGCGACCGACGAAGCGGGCGAATCCACGGTGGGCGATGTGTTGGCCAGTTCCGAGGAGTCGCCGTTGACGCCGTTGCTGCGCGAGGAACGGGCCGAGCGGCTGGAGCGAATGCTGCGGCAATTGCCCGACAAGCAGGCCGACGCTTTGCGGCTGCGTTTCTTCGGCGGCTTGCAGTTCAACGAAATCGCCGCGGCCATGCAATGCAGTTTGGCCACGGCCAAGAATCGTGTTCGCTGGGGATTGGCGACGTTGGCTCAACAAACCGATCGGCGAGAAGCCGAGGCTTTGACGGGCGAGCAACCAAGCTCGCCGCGAGGAGACTGAGAAATGATTCGCGCTATCGACTGCGATCGAACGTTCGACCTGCTTACGCGAGGGCCTTTTCCCAGCGGCGAGGCCAGCGACATGGATGTCGAACTGCATCTACGCTGCTGCCACGATTGCCGGCGATTGGCCGAGGCATTGCAGCCGGCCGTGAGTCTGTTTCACGAATCCCTGACGGTCGAAGCGAACACGCTGCCTAACTATCGCGGAGCGTTGGCGACCGATCGGCAACCGTGGCTTGAACCCGAGACGCCGGCCGTTCCGATCGCCACGCTGGCCAACCGATTGCGCGATGAGGCCGCGCCCTTATTGACGGTTCGGCAATTCGCTCGCCGCGTGGCACTGGCCATGATTGCCGTGGCCGCCTGCGGTTTGTTGGCTTGTGGATTCTGGATCGCGCGGCCAGAGTCGTCGGCGATCGCGACCGAGACACCGATGATGCTCGCTAGCGAGTCGGGCTATTTGTTGAGCCGAAATGCGGACCAGCGGTTAGCGGGTGCGGGTGTTCCCCTGGCGTGCGTGCATCGCGCCAGCTTGGAAGCCACCAGCGATGCGTCGTCCGCCGCCGCCATTCATCGGTTGGCCGTCTGCTGTACACAGTGCCATTCGGATACGCGTCAGAATCGAGCGGCCGTCAAGTCGTTCGGCACGTTGGTGGCCGCGTGCTTGGTTTGCCATCAGGATTCCAGCCTCGGCGTCGGTGGCAAGCTGTCTCTGTAACGCGCGCAAAAAAACGCCGACGTGAATTGTCCGTCGGCGTTTGCATTGGATTAACAGGCGAGTTCGCGGCGAACGCTTACTTCTCGCTCTTGGCCACTTTGAACTTGGCCTTCTCCCAAGCGGCTTCGCTGAACACGGCGTTCAATTGCTCATCTCCCTGCAAACCGGCGACTTTGCCTTTGCAGTTGTTGCAGCAGAAACACACCTTCGCGCCGGCCACTTCGATCGCCGTATCGGGATTCAGCTTCCCGCCGCTCAACGGGCAAGCGCCTTGCTTCGCCTGCTTGGTGGCGACCAACTGGGCATTCGCGCGAGGAGCGAACTTATCCTTGTTCGCCTCGAATGCCTTCGGGCAATTCGCACAGCAGAAGAACACTTGGCCGCCTTTGTACTCGACGGAGTTCTCGGCCTTGGCGTCCTTGTTGGCGGCCATGACGCATTTGATTCCTTCCAGCGAAATGCTCTCGGCGGCAAAGGCCGTGGCGGTCAGCAGCAACGCGGAGGCCAGCACAACGGTCAGTTTGTTCTTCATTTCGAGCCCTTTCTGGAAAACTGAGATCGCGACGACACCCCAAATTTGGCTCGCATTTCGCGAAAGCCGCCATTCAGGGTGGACAGGTGAAAGTGCATTGGTAAACGGCAAATTCGCCAAAGTCAACCTATTCAGCCGCTTTTATTCGGCCGCGGAGCATCCGTCGCTTCAATGCGTTGCCGAGATTTCGGAAAAGAAATTCCGCCCGGTCGACGAGAATCTCAATCTTCCGGGCGGCTTCCGTCGTCGCACATCTTCACGATTTTCGGATCGAACTGAGCGACGATGTCGACCAGATCCGCCTGCTCGCGCATAACGTCGCGGATGTCCTTGTAAACACCGGGCACTTCGTCCGCGCCGGCCGACAACACGTGAACGCCTCGCTTTTCGAGGTCCCGCTGCACGGCTCGCCAGTTGTACTTGTCCCGCGCCGCCGTGCGGCTCATACGCCGTCCCGCGCCATGCGACGCCGAATCCAGCGACTCGGCATTCCCACGCCCTCGAACCACGAAAGCTGGATCGGCCATCGAACCTGGGATCACGCCCAACACGCCCGCGCCGGCCGGAGTCGCCCCTTTGCGATGCACGATCATTTCGCGACCGCCGTGCGTCTCTCGCCAAGCAAAGTTGTGATGGTTTTCGACGCCCGCAACGATCGCCGCTCCCAACAGCCGGCTCACTTGGCGATGAATTACGTCGTGATTAGCGGCCGCGTACTCGCCCATCAGATTCATCGCTTCCCAATATTCCTGTCCAGCTTGGGAATCGAGATCCAACCACGCCAGCCGCGCGGCATCTTCGTATCGCGTGGGCAGATTGGATCGGGCGATGGCGCTGTACGTCGAACACACTGCGGCGCCCGCCCCACGGCTTCCGCTGTGGCTGAGCAGCGCGACGTAGCTGCCCGGCTGAAGACCAAGCTGCTCGTCGGCCTCGGCTAATGTCAACACGCCGAACTCGGCGAAGTGGTTGCCCGAGCCGGAAGTTCCGAGCTGCTTCCATGCGCGGTCCTTCCACTCGCGCGTGATCCGCGTCACCGTCCAATCGCGGTCCATCACGTCGTGCGATTGAGGCTTTGAGTACTCGCGGCCCACGCCGAATCGCGTCCCTTCCTCCAGCGCCCGGCAATAATCGGCGAATCGGTTCTTGAGCGATTCGGGCGGCGCATCCAGCACCGATAGCTTCATGCGGCAAGCGATATCGACACCCACGGCATACGGAATCACGGCGTTGTCGCAAGCCAGCACGCCGCCGATCGGCAGTCCGTAACCGACGTGCGCATCGGGCATCAATGCCGCTCCGGCCGCGACCGGCAGACTGCAAGCTTGCCGCATCTGAGCGTGCGAAGCCGGATCGATCCCCGCGTCGCCCCATGTGCGATAGGCAATCGGCTCGGGCCGAGTGAACTGGCTTTCCTCGACCAGCGCACGAGCGAACTCGCCAACATTCGAATCAGCCACGAAGAGCTCGGGCGATTCCACGATCTGCTGAACCCGCTGTTTGACCTGCTTTCCTTTGAGCTTCTCGCCTTGCACGAGATTTTGCACGGCGGCGATGCCTTCCTTGAAGCACGTGTCCGGCACACCCAGCTTTTCCAATTGACGACGGTTC
This sequence comes from Pirellulaceae bacterium, assembly GCA_041399085.1. Lineage (GTDB taxonomy): Bacteria > Planctomycetota > Planctomycetia > Pirellulales > Pirellulaceae > JAWKTM01. The sequence goes on along the minus strand of JAWKTM010000014.1, from coordinate 55,270 downwards.
ATGTGCGATTCCTTGTTCAGCCCTCAGCGAACGAAGCCTGCATGGTTCGTTCCGCCCGAGCCAGACAAGATACCGCGCGGCGAAGTTCGCTACCGACTGTCCGGGAAGAAGCGCCGGTTGAAGATCTCCGGATCGAACGGATCCCGAGGTTGGTGAGGTCGCTCGGCCGAAGGCAGTTTGACAGGCGTGAGCGTTGACGGAGCCGCGGTCAGCGGAGCGGCCCCGACGGATGTGGGCGGCGGCAACGTCCGCGGCGAATTCACGCCCGGCATCGCTGATTGCGGCTCTCGTCCCGGCAGCTCAGCGGGTCGAGCCGCAATGTGCGGCGTGTTGCGCGACAAAATTGTATCGGGTGAAGCGAACGCCACAGGGCGAGTTTCCCGGCTGGGCGTCGCAAGCTGAAGGACCCAGGCTCGCAACTGTTGCCATTGATAATGGTCCGTGTTCTCAAAGATCGGCAGCTCCGCTCCACCGTGCGGCTTCAGTCCGATTGATAGCAGCGGACTCGCTTCGGGCGATTCGCGATCGACCAGCGACAACGTCGTGTGCAAGTTTCGTTGCGTCAAACGCTGCGGCAGCGACTTGGCCCAAGCCGGTCGCAGCAACCGAAACGACGAGTTGCTGGTTGGCCCATGACATGTGCCGCAATGGTTCAGCATCAACGGTTGAATCGTCGTCGCGAATGACGACACAGCGACGACGGGCAATTGCTGCACGACATCGGCAATCTCGTCGGCCGAAACGACGCGCGGTTGCGGTGCGATCTCGGGCTCACGCTCGGGAGCGGCCGGTTGAGCCAGCAACTCCAAACGGAGCTTGAGTTGCGGCAGTCGCGGTTGATTCGGCTCGAGCGCCTCGCCGCGAGCAATCTCACGCCGAGCGAACTCCAATAGATTCTCGCGCAAACACCACTCGGCCAAATCGAAATGAGCCGCCGCGCTATCGGGCGGAATTCGCTCGCGCCGCCGCTCATACGCTTCGCTCAGATCGCGGCAATGCATCTCGACTTGATGAGCCGGAATGCGAACTTCGCTCCGTTCACCCAAGCCGACGATGAACTGATCGCCCACCGCCGCAATTCGCCCCTGCATCACGCGGCCGTTCCGCAACACCAGGACGCTTTCGCGCAGCGAATCGGGACGATCGGCGGCCGAAACCAAAACCGACGTGGAGACCAGCGCGATGAGAACAAGGGCGACAGCCCGACAGAGGAGAGCCATAATCGCGGACGGTATCCATTCCCCGCGGACCGGTCAAGACAGATAAATCGGTGAAGAAATGGTGAAGGCGGCGGGGCAACTTCACGCTAGTTGGCCGGTCTTGGCGAACGACATCAGCGGTGGGAGTAGGCGGTTCAGTTCGTCCTGCAATTGAGCCAGTTTGCCATCCACTCCGCTGAACCGGCCTTCCTTGCCCGCCAATTCCAGATCGAACGCCACCGACATCGCCGCCTCGGCCCCAAAGTAACGCACCGAGCCCTTCAGCGTGTGAGCCGCGATCCGAAGCTGCTCGGCGTCGTTCTGTTCGAGCGCCGCTTCGATCTCTTGCATCAGCCGCGGGCATTCCGTAAGAAACGCGTCGACCAATTCGCGCAGCAAATCCTGATCGCCTTGCACGACATTCAACGCCGTGGACCAATCGAAGTCGTGCGTTTCGTCCGCCGTCGAGTCTTCCACCTTGGTCGCCGGGAACTGAGCCATTACCTCTTGAATGGTCGCCAACAGCGTATGGGCCCGAATCGGCTTCGATAGATAGCCATCCATTCCGGCCGCCAAACATCGTTCGCGATCGCCCGCCATCGCATGAGCCGTCATGGCGACGATCGGCGTGCGGCCTTGTCCGTTGCGACGTGCCTCGTCGGCGCGAATCGCCGCGGTTGCCTGCAAGCCGTCGATTTCCGGCATCTGCACGTCCATCAGCACCAAGTCGAACGAGGCGTTCCGCAGTTGTTCCAGCGCCTCGCGTCCATTCCCGGCGAGCGTCACGCGATGTCCGGCTCGGGTCAGCAAACCGACCGCCAGCTTTTGATTCACCGGGCTGTCTTCGGCCAGCAGCACTCGCAGCGGCCGCGATGGTTCGGGGAACAGCATCGCGGCGGCCGGCGACTCGCCTCCGATCGGCTCGTCGCATCCCCAAGCGTTCAAGATCGTTTCGAGCAGCTCGGACGGTTGCGGTGGTTTTAGCAAATGCCACCGCAAGCCCAGCCGATCGCAGCGCGATAGATTGCAATCTTGATGGCCGGCCGACAAAAGCATCACACAGCGGATCGCCGGCCAATCGGTTTGGATTCGCTTGGCGAGCGCGAAGCCGTCCGTGCCCGGCATCAACACGTCGATCAACGCCAATGTGGGGCAGCTCCGATCGCGGTCGGTTCGCCGCAACAACTCGCACGCCGCGTCCGCCGAATCGGCCTCGAAGCACTCGAATCCCCAGCTCGCGATCATCTCGCGCAGGATGCCGCGACTGGTATCGTTGTCGTCGACCAGCAGGACTTGCAGTTCGCGCAGCTCGCTTGGCAACGCCTGGCCGCGCCGCGAATCCTGCTGTGCGCCTTCGCTGGCTCGGACCACCCGCAACGGAATCGTGAACGAGAACGTGCTGCCGTAGTTCACTTCGCTTTCGACCGAAATCGCCCCGCCCAGCAATTCGACCAGCCGCCGTGAAATCGCGAGCCCCAAGCCCGTGCCGCCGAACTGCCTCGTGGTGCTGTTGTCCGCCTGCTCAAAGGCGTTGAAAATCGCCTCGATGCGATCCGGCGGGATGCCAATGCCGGTGTCGGCGACCGAGAAACGCAGGGCCGCTTCGTCGCCCGTCTGGTCGATCACATCCACGCGCACGAGCACTTCGCCCGATTCCGTGAACTTGATGGCGTTGCCGACCAGATTCGTCAGCACTTGCCGCAAGCGATTGGCGTCGCCGATCGTGATCCGCGGTGTTCCGGGCTCGACGCGGCATGCCAGTTCGAGGCCCTTCGCATGCGCGCGAAACGCCAGCGACTTCATCATGTCGCCCAGCCGCTGACGCAAGTCGAACTCTTCGCAGTCCAATTCCAAGTGGCCCGCTTCGATCTTCGAGAAGTCCAGAATGTCGTTAATGATCGCCAACAGCGATTCGGCCGAACTCTGCACGAGCGTCAAATACTCGCGCTGTTCGGCCGTCGGATGGCTGGTCAGCAACAAGTCGGTCATACCGATAATGGCGTTCATCGGCGTGCGAATTTCGTGACTCATGTTAGCCACGAACAACCCCTTGGCGTGGCTGGCCGCCTCGGCTTCGTCCTTGGCTCGCCGCAGTTCTTCCTCGGCCCGTTTACGCCGCGTGATATCGCGGACAAAGATCGCGAAGCCTTCCATGCCTTGCAGCGGAATTGGCTGCGTCGTCATCTCGGCGTCGAATCGTTCGCCGTTCTTACGCATCATTTTCAATTCCAAGCGGCGGCCGATCATCGAGCCCTCGCCCACGCCGGAATACTGTTCCAGATTCTTGCGATGCCGCGCTCGCCATTCCGGCGGAATCACGACCTCGGACAACGCCTGCCCTTGCAACTCGCGGCGCGTATAGCCAAACGTCGTCTCGGCGGCGCGGTTGCACTCGATCACCAAACCGGCGCCGCAGGTGAAAATGATGCCGTCCATCGCCGCTTCGAAGATCGCTCGCTTGCGGGCTTCGCTTTCGCGTAGATCCAGCAACGCCCTTTCGCGGTCCGTGACATCCCAGAAGATGCCCTGCACGCCGACCACTTCGTCCCGCGCGTCGCACACCGGCGTTTTCATCACTTGCACGAACGTATGGCCCCCTTCGGGGCTTTCGTTCATCTCGACTTCGTCCATCACCGCGCGGGTATGCATAACGTATTCGTCGTCGCGGCGGTATTTGGAAGCCAAGTGATGCGGAAAGAAATCGAAGTCGGTGCGGCCCAGCACTTCGTCTCGGTCGCGGCCCAGCAGCTCGCAAAACGACTGACTGACGAACGTGAAGCGGCCGTCGCGATCCTTTCGCAGCACGTGGACCGAAAGGTTGTCGACCAGCGAATGGTATTGCGACTCGGATTCGGTCAGCTTCACTTCCGCGCGATGTCGTTCGGCAATTTCGGTTTGCAGCGCTTCGTTGGCCGCCGTCAAGTCAGCCGTTCGTTGCTGCACGCGCCGCTCCAACTCGTCTTGGCCTCGCACGCGCTGCACTTCCAAGTCCTTGAAGTGAAACCCCAACGCGCCGACGACGCCGATCGTCAGCAACGCCAGCAGGCTATTGGTGGCCAGTTGATGCGTGTCGCTGCCCGGATTGCTGATGACAAACGACAGAAATAAGTCGGCGACGATCAGAAACGCGCACAGCAGCGCCGCCATCACCACGTCCTCGCGCCGCGGCAGCTTGAGCGCCACAAGCACGACGGCCATGTACAAAGTGCCCGTCGCTACATCCACCGGAAGCAGCGTATCGAGGGCGAAGATGCCCGTGGCCAACAGGACGACCAGAATCACAAGCACGCGACGTGAGTTCATACCTTCTAAATCTGTCGCACCCGTGCGACAAACGCAAGCTCGTAACCGCGAATGCCGCCGATTAACTCGCCGCCGTCCGTCTACTCGCGTTCGACTTCGATGGCCGAAAGAAGCGACAAGCCCGCCTTGGCCGGTAACTCGACCACCAAATTGCCGGTAACGTGGACGCCGGAAAAAGTGCGTGTCAGCGCCCGCTTTGCTCCGCCAGCTTCCGTCGCGACGTCGATCCCCTGCGCGACCGTTTCTCCCTGCAGCTTAACGTCAAACAACCGCTCGCCCGGTTTGACCGAATCGTCGGGCTCGGCGAAGTGCAACTTGACCGTGTACGCCGCGGCCGGCTCGTCCTTGCCGATCAACGGCAGCTCGAACCGATTCAGCCCGGTGGCTTGCGAGGCGTAAATCCACGGCACGTCAGCCCCGGCGATCTCGGCCGACTCATCGTTTTGGGCTGCATACTTGCCGCCGGCCGCAAGCTGCGGTTTGACATCGAACACGAACTCCATCCGACCGACCGCCGTCGGCCGCGGATACGCCAACCACAACCGATCGAAGCTGTCGCGACGATCACCCGGCGCGCCGAAGTTCACCGCCAATCGCCGCACGGGTGTGATCGGTCCGGCCAAGCTGTAGATGCCCCAAGCCGGCGAGCGGTCCTCGCGCGGTTCCAACACCACGGTCGAAGTGATCGAGAACAAACAGACGCAACCGGCGCTCGCTTCGGGAATCACAACCAGTCCGTTGCTGGGAATCGCGTTCACCCAGCAACCCAACCGCTGACCAGAAAAATGCTTCGTGCCGCTATCGGCGTACAAGTCGTAATAACCGATGAATCCCGAGCGGAAGAACATCATGTTTGGCGTGGCCGTAACGACGCCGCAGTGATGTCCAGGGCGACTGAACTGCCAATCCGATTCGACGCCGGTCAGCGGATTCTGCCGCTTGCGAGGCTCGCCCGAATGCAGCTCGAACGCCCACGGCTCGGCGACCACCATATCGTCCACGATCGTCGGCCGATTCATGTAGTTGGCGTCGCGCGACCACAGCTTCTGGCCGTCCTTGGTATCCAAAACGACCAGCCGCCGTTGGCTGAACTCGCCCGAGAGAAACTGCCGCCAATAATGTCCGTTGGCATTCGCGCCGCAGATCAACAAATGATCGTCGCGGTACATCAACGTCAAGTTGCCTCCGCCGGCGCTGACGCCGATACAGTCCGTCACGTCGATCGCCTTGCGCCAGCGTTCCTTTCCAGTACGAGCGTCCGAGCCGCAACGGCTGTGCGAACGTCCAGCCGCTTGAGCTCCTCCTCTTTTCTTCTTCGCCTCCTCGGGCGGCAAGTTCTTCAGCTCGGTCTTGTCCTGACGCAACAACGCTTCGCGCTCTTCGCGCGAAATCGTGCTCTCGACGAAGCGCATCACGCCGTCGCCGATCGTGATCGTGACGTGCATGATGTTCGGCCCTTGATAGGTCCACAGCCGCTCGCCCGTTTTTACATCCACGGCGAAGATCGCATCGGTCTCGCTGTTCACAGTACGACCGCGTCGCCGCGCCGCCGCGGCCAGCTCGCCGTGAATCGTGCGAGTGCCGTACAGAACGCCATCGTGATGAGCCACATAGCCCCAACGTCGCTGAATGCCGTCGTCGGATTGCGGCGCGCGCTTGTATTCCGCCGCGACCTTGCCCGTGGCCGCGTCGAGCACCGTGCAAGTATCTCCCACCGCGACAAACAACGCGTCGTCGCTGGCGCCAGATTGCTGGTTTCGTTGTTGTTGAAGACGCCGGTGCGGATCGCTCCGGGATTCATGTATTCCCAAAGGAAAGTTCCGTTATACGCGTCATAGGCTCGGACGCTATCCACGCCTTGCGTAAAGAACCGGCCGTTCGTCGACAACGGCGCCGAGGCCGCTTCGTGGCGATTGATCATCTTGTTCGGGCCGGGATCGCCGTACCACAACACGCCCAGCGAACCCTTCACGCGATGATCCTCGCTGTAGCAGGTGTTCGCGACGTTGCCGTACTGATGCGACCATTCGCCAACTCCCGCCAACTTGCCGCGCCGCAACACGGCCCAGTCGTCCACGGCTTTAATTTCCGCGTCGTCGCGCAAGTACATGTTGGCCAGCGACTGATGAAGCTGTTCATCGAGCTTGGGCGAACCATCGTGCCGCGGCGCGCCGAAACAAGCGACGCCGCCACATGGCTTCACATAGCGTCCTAACTCAACCGCCGTGGCCGGCAGCTTGCCCGTCAGCAGCATGCTGTCCGACACGACGAGATTGGCGAAGTAGTTTGACAGACCCGTCCGATCGGCGCTGCCCGCGAAGATCGTCACTCGCGTGCCATACCAGCCAATCGAATCGAATCGCTCGCGCGCCCGAGCGACCTTCGCCGCGTCGGATTCGACGGCGTAGATTCGCAGCTTCGGCGATTGCCGCGCCAGCTCATAGGCGAGCCGACCTTCGTCGTTGCCGAGCACCAACACGAAGCCGTTGTCGACGCCCGTGTGTTCAAGAATCTCGCGGGCGGCTTGGCGATAAAAATCGGTTCTGACATCGGCGGCAAAAGGACTGGCCGTTTCGCCCGAATCATCGCCGGTGTTGCCAACCGACGCGATTGGCGAGTCAGCTTCGCCCGAGCCGAACGCGTAGATCGAGCCCTTTGTCGTGCTGGCCAGCACTCGGCCATTCGCAATCGCGATACCACGCACTTCGCTATCGACACGAGCCTTCCAAAGCTCGTCGCCCGAGTCCACCGCGAACGCTCGCAGCTCGTCCAACCCGCCAACTACCACGGCGTTGCCAGCCAACGCCATCGACGACTCCGCCACGAACGGCGATCGCCACAAGATTCCGGCCTGCGCGAGTTCCGCCATCTCCCGATCGACTTCCGCCAGCTTCTCGCGGTTGCTTCGCAAGCTGCTTCGCTTCAAGAACAACTCTTGTCGTTTGACACTGGCCGCCGTGTGGACTTCGCGATCGACGGCAATGACTTCCTTGCCCGTGGCGATGTAAGCCAGCTTGCCTCGGAACGTCATCTGGTAGCCCGGGATATAGGCGAAGCCCGCGCTGCCAGACTTCTCGTCCAAGGCCAAGAAATGATGTGGGCCTGACGAATAGAGCTGCCCGTCGGACAACATCGCCCGCGAACCGCCAACCACGCCGCCGCCGGACGAACGCCAGCTAAACGTCTTTTTGTAAACGTATTCGCCGGTCGCTTGGTGGAACGCCGCTGGCATCGATCGCCCCGAAGGCACGAACAGCAAGTCTTCGTTGGCCAATAAATAGCCTTGCGGCGAGAGATCATCTCGGCCGGCGTCTTGCTGGCTGATGCGATCGTTCCGCCACAAGAGTTTGCCGGTCTTCGCGTCGGCCGCGCACAAGTAGACGGTCTCATGCGGAAAGATGCCCGCTCCGAAATAAGCCACGTCGTCGGAGATCAACACGCCCGTGCGAATCGGCCATCGCGAGATCATCTTGCCGCGAGCCAACAGCCGCTCTTCGCGCGGACCAACCTGTGTCTTCCAAATCTCTCGACCATCCTCCGCCGATACGCAATACACATAGCCATCGTCAGAACCAAAGTAGACGCGGCCTTCGTGAACTGTCGGGGCCAATCGCACGGGTCCGCCCGTGAACAACCGCCACAAGACCTCGCCGCTGCCCAAATCCAGACAGCGGACCTGATGATCGACCGACGAACCGTAATACACGCGGTCGCCGACGATGGCCACATGATGGGCGTCGTCGTAGCGCACGCGGTGCTTCATCTCCAAGCCCTCAATGGCTTCGTCGCGAGGCCCCTCCCAAGCCGACTCGGGCGCCGCCGGCGAACGCCGCTGCCACTGCAAATGCAAAGGAAACCGCAGCGTCTCGTCCGTCGCTCCGACTCGCGTATTGTCCTTCATATAAGTCGGCCAATCCGCGGCCCATCCAGCTCCGCCGATCATCGCCACGCCCATCGCGACGAACAGAATGCGTACTTGCGTCATCATGCAACCCTTTGCCTACAAAACTTCGGCGATTCCTGAGCCAACGACAGCCTCGGCCAACAAGCCGGATTCTAGCCCACGCCGCCGAGCGCGACAAAGCAAAACTTGGTTAAGCTAAGTTGGCCTTGAACTTCAAAGTCCCGAAACGAACAACCGCATCCAGCCCATTGATGGAGTCACACAATGACACGACGCATGGCGATCGTTTTTCCGATGCTGATTGGCGTCTTGCTAGTCACGTTTGCTGCCGATACTTTCCGCCAATCGGCTGCCGATCCGCATTGTCATGATTGGCGATTCAACGATGGCCTCCTATCCCAATCCGCCTGCCGACCGACCGGACCTGACCGGCTGGGGCCAAGTGTTTCACGAGTTTTTCGACCTGAAGTAACGATTCTGAACCGCACTTTCCGACGCAGCTCGAAAAGCTTCCTAGCCGAAGCGCTTGGAAGAAGGGCGCTGACCGACAAACCCGACTATGTTTTCATTCAATTCGGACACAACGATCAACCTGGCAAAGGCGATCGAGCCACTGACCCAAACGGCGATTTTCGGGACAACTTGCGGCGATATATTCGCGAAACGCGAAGCCAGAGCGACACCGATTCTCGTAACACCGGTTGCTCGACGAACTTTCCAAGACGGCAAGGCCGTAACGACGCTGACGCCGTATGCCGAAGCGACCCTTGCCGTGGCGAGTGAGGAGGAGACCGTTGTGATCGACCTCCATCGCGCGAGCTTGGCTCTGTATGAAGAACTGGGCGATGCGGCGAGCGCCGACTTTAGCCCGTCGGTTTCGGATCGCACGCACTTTAGCCGAAAGGGTGCGCGAGCGATGGCCAAACTGGTCGCCGAGGAACTCGCGAAGCAAACATCGCCGCTGACCAAACACTTGACGAAGTAACCGGCCAAGCAACGCCGATGAAGGCCACCGCCAACGACATTCGCCTCATTCCAACAGCACCGCGGCCGGGTCTTGCATGACGGCCGACAGCGTGGGCAGGTAGCTGGCCATGGCGGCGACCAGCGGTGCGCCGGCGAGCGTGATGGCCAGGATCGTGGCGTTGGTTTGCAGATAGTCGGGCGTGATGCCCAGCGATTGGCCGATCGAACGGACGATGATGAGTCCGACGACGACGCCGACGACGCCGCCCAGCAGACCGATGCCGGCCGCTTTGCCGAGGAACAGAGCCGCGATCTCCGCCGTGCGTTTCCCTAACGCTCGCAGCAGCCCGATCTCCGCGCGGCGTTCGCGCACGTTGAGCCAAGTCATTAGGCCGACGAACAACGCCGCGATCAATACAACGGCCGGAGTCACGACGTTAATCAGCCGAGCCAACACGCGCTGCTGGCGATCGCGACGTGCGGCTTGCTGTTCGTAAGTCTCCCGTGCGGCTTCCAGATTCTGTTTCGCCGCCAACAGATTCGCCTCGACCAAAGCAAGCTGCTCCTTGCGTTTGGCCGCCACCAAATCCCGCTGCTCTTCGCGAGCCGTCGCCAAATTGCGATCCTCCGTAATCTTCGTCTCCGGCAACACGCCCTCCAATTCCTTGCGAATCACCGAAATCCGATCGCCTTTGCATTTACAGCCGAGAGCCAGAATCTGGTTCACGCGATCCGGCTTCTCCAAAACGCGTTGGGCGTCGTGCAGATCGACCACCAACTGCACATCCTGCAACCCGCCGAACTCGGGCTTGATCTCGGCGATCGTAAACGAGTGTCCGTTGATCTCGATCTCATCGCCCACTTGCCGATCGAAACCCAACTCGTGTCCAACCAAAACCGTGCCCGGCTTGATCGGCTTGATCATGTGCCCTTTCGATTCGTTCTTCTGCGAAACCGTCATCACGGGCATCGTGCCGACCAACAACACCGTGCGGTTGTTCCATTTGATTCGCTCTTGCAGCGTCGCCACCACATGCACGATCGTTTCCAGGCTCTCGGACGAGGCCAATTGCTGCACATAGCTCTCGGGAAAGTCGCGAGCCACGAAATCGGTGTAGAGATCGCCGAAGTTCGTGTCCTCATGCACGATCCGCAGATTCACACCCATGTCGCATGATGCGCGCGTCCGGTCGTCCATCTCGTGCGCAGGATCGCGTCCGTCTCGCCTTGCGTCCGCGCCACCTCTTGATGCAGCCGATCCGCTTCGGATTGCAGTTTGTCCGCGTCGGCTTGCAACCGCGCCATCTCGTCCCGAGCATCCGAAGCGTAACCGGACAACAACGTCGGCCCAGAAACAAACATTGCCGCCGCCACGATCACGGCCATTAAACAAAGCAGAAAGTTCACCGGCTGACCACGCAACTCCGCCAGAATCAACTTCCACGCACTCATCACGCAAATTCCTCGTCACGGATATCGGAGCGGAAGGGCGCGAGCCCTCCGGTTTCGTTGTACCGAGGGCGCCCTGCCGCTTTAATCGGTAGCCAATTTCCTACTCCAATTCGTCCAGCGTATCGTCCTCGCCGCCATCCAGCACCATGAGCATGACGCGGTTCGTCCAAGCGAAACGTCGTCAGCCAACCGACCAGCACCAGTGCGGCGATTCCCAAAAACACCGGATCGAATCCCACGCGGTCAATCAGTTTACCAACTAGCGGCGACAACAGGATAGGAAGCACCAGACAAAGACTGAGCGAACTGAGATACCGCGGATGTTCGGACGGCGGAGCGACTTCCAACGTGTAGTGCTGCAACGTCCGAATCACGACTGGCGTCATGCCGACGAGCACGAACACCAACAGAAACCAGTGCGACGACAGCGACTGGGCGTGTGACAAGGCGATCGCTAATCCCGGCGCACAACAGATCGCCAATACCAACACGCGCAACACCATGCGGTTTCCCATCCGATCCGCCAGCGGTCCGCCGAGCAAACTGAACAGCGCGGTCCCGATGTTTTGGGCGACGACCCATTGCATCATGTTGGTCATGTCCAGTTGCACTCGCTCGCTGCGAGCCAACGCTTGATAGTGCGGAAACAGCATTACCGAACTGTCGAACAACACAGCGACCAAGGCCAGGCGACGAAAGTTGGCGTCGGCGGCCAGCGTGTTGTAGGCGTCGCGAATCTTCTCGCGGACCGGCGATCGCGGCTGTTCGTAATTGTCGCCGGGCTCGCGCAGCAAGATGGTCGAGACGGCCGCCAGCGCGAAAAACAATGCCGACGTGCCGAACACCCAGCGAAAGTCGGCTAGCCCCGGAGCGAGCCAACGTGGCAAGAACACAGCGGCGGCCGACACGGCGAAGATCGAGCCGAGCACGTTGGCCAGCAACATCATGCGGCCGCGCGATGTTGGCACGATCAGCTTGCCCAGCAGCGTGTTCAGCGAAAGTTGATTCGCGCCGTTGGCCATAAAGAAAATGGCGTACAGCAGCAGGAACATCGCCGCCAAGACCACGGCTTGCGATTCGTCGGCTCGACGCGCGCCGCCGAAATGCCAGATTGCGGCCAATGTGCCGAAGACCACGCTCATTACGGCCGAGCTGAGAAACTGAACCCACTTCTTTCGCGGCGCGATCTTCACTTGTCGCGCGATCAACAGCGGCGTGACGCTCTGGCCAAAGCGGTTCAGCATCGGCAAACAGCCGCGTAGCCAACCGGGTCCGCCCAGCGAATCGAGCACCGCGGGCATGATGACGCTCTCGGTCTTGAATATCCACCCGATCCGCAACACCACTTGATAGACGATCAGCACCACGAAGTTGTATCGCCCCGCCACGCCATTGGATTCGTCGCTCTCCGGTGCGTCGTCGGTCGATTTCGGGTTCTGAGGCGCGTGCATGCGGCCCAGTATAGAGGTCAAGCCAACTCACCGGGCGGCTCGCTCGGCACCGCTCCCGTCATGAAAGCGGAAGTGCGCAAGCACTGGTAAACGGCGGCGTTACCGCGAAGTCATCGGGCACGCTCGCCGCGGCAGGTCTCCCGACCTCGCCGATTTCCGCCGACCGTATGAGGTGGCCTGGGTTTTGGGGGCCAGGCGAGTGCTTAAATTGAATGGAACGCAAGGAGCTCAAGATGCCACGGAAGATCAAGCCTTCGATGACGCCCGAACGCCGCGCTACACGATGAATTTACGCGATGGTTGCCATGCTGCTCGACGGGCATTCCGCCTGTCGATCGTCGAGCGGACTGGGAATCTGGAACGAATCTGCTTTACCGTTGAAGCAGCAGCAGGTCGCGTCGGCCGGGGTGGTCGGCGAGTGCTGGATGGACGAGTCGCGGAGTTGGAAGCCGAGCTGCGGCGCGTCGAACGCGAACGCGACATCTTAAAAAAAGCTTTGATCATTTTCGGCCGCGGCGAGTGCAGAGCCAACTCCATAAGGCCGCAGCCAGCATCATTGAGGAAGGGCCGCTTCGAACGTGAAGTCGGTGTGATACTTGGTTTCTCCCGATCGGCATTTCAACGATTTCAGAATGAACCGCCAAGTCTAAGAGAACAAAGTGACATGGATAAGTCCTGCCCTTTTGGTAATCTCCACGTTTCATCGACATCAAAGACGCTATGGTTCGGCGTATCGCCGCGGAACTAAAGCTCCAGGGAGTTTCGATCGGTCGAGAACGGGTCGCAAAACTGCTACAAATCGCTGGGCTTTCGGCTCTTCAGCCAAAATCCTTCAAGCCACGAACGACGGAAAGTCGACACCGGCTGGGCTACAATGAGAACTTATTGCTTGAGCACCCCGAACCCAATGGCATCAACAAGTTGTGGGTGGGCGACATCACATATGGCTCCTGTCGTGCGACGTGGGTTCGCTTATATGGCGACGTTGATGGACCGCTTTTCGAGACGCATTGTTGGTTGGTCCTTGGCAATGGATATGAGTGGGAGCTGGCGATCGTGCCACTTCGCGAGGCGATCTGAACTCGACAGCCAGGTCCCGATTTAATTCACCATACCGATCGCGGCGGCCAGTATGCAAGCAAGAAGTATCGCTCGATCCTGGAACGCAGCTCGATGCGCTTCAAAGATGACGCCGGCGACTGCTACGACAACGCCTTCATGGAATCTTGCTTTTGGAACGATCAAGACGGAGCTAAATGACCGAATATGAAAGCTATCAGGGACGCGCTGCGAGAGCTCACCGAGTTCATCCACTACTACAACACATCGCGTCTCCACTCGCTGCTTGGCTGCCCTCGCCAAGCCGTTTCGAGACAACCGTCCCCCTGCTGAAATAAGAGGATGCCTGGCCCCCAAAACCCAGGCCACCTCAGTAGGTCTCCAGTGCCGGGAGACCTGCGGTCAAAAACGTGCGGGGTCGGGAGACCCGCACAGCAGCGTCGGCGTACTTCACCGGGGCGGCGTGCCGCTCCGCTCCTATATGAAAGCGGAAGCGCGAGCACTCCGGTGTTTCCTGGCAGTAATTCCGATTCCATTCGGTGTCGCGACGCTCCTTTAGCCGCGACACATAGGTCCTGCCGTCATAGCACTCATTCCAGCCGCAATAGCACACAAACCTGCCGCCAAAATGACGAGTCCATCTGCCGAAATGACGAGTCCAGTCGGCGAAATGTCGTGTTCGGTCGCCGAAATGACGAGTTTAGTCGGCGAAATGGCGTGTTCGGTTTCCGAAACGGTCGGTCTAGCTGCCGAAATCACGAGTCCAGTCGGCGAACAGGAGTTTAGTCGAAGGCGTTTGCCATTTATCGTCAAAAGGAGTCGCCGTACGGCCGAGACAGTGGCAAAAATGCGACAGAATGACAGTTTTTATCGCCAAAAGGGCGGTTTCCGTCGGTCGCTGTTTTCTGAACGCCTTTCTAGGGAACGGGGGTAAGACACCCTAAGGCCAAATCGAGTAAACCGCTGCGGCGGGCGTTCGATCCGCTCTGTCCAGGCGAGGCGGCTCGCCAGAGAGTCTGGCTAGACGAGAACGCCGAAACCGACAGTAGGGCGGGTGAGTTGGCTCGTTGCCCGTGTGACTCGGGCATGTTCTATGCGCGCTGGGATCGTGCTTAGCGAAACCCCCAAAGCTGCGCTGGGCGGGGGTTCGCGTTAATGATCCAAGGCACACGTAAGACCATGTTCTGGGGCTTGTCGCAGAAGAACTTAAGCCGAAACCTTGGCCAAGACTCGTTCCAGCAGCTTCTTCGTCGCGCGAATTCCCGCGTACTCGTCCAATTTGCTGCCTTCGTACTCGATGCCGACCCAGCCGTGATAGCCGGCCGACAGTACGATGTCCATCATCTTGAAGTAGTCGGTGTGCGTCTCGTTGCCTTCCCCGTCAAAGTCGCGACTCTTCGCGCTCACCGCCTTCGCATAAGGCATCGTTTCCTTCACGCCCTGATAGCGATCGTAGCTGTGGAAGTTGCCGAAGTCGGGCAGCGTCCCGCAGTTCTCCAAGCCGACCGATTCGATCACGCTGGCCAGCCATTTGCCGTTGGACGATAGCCCGCCGTGATTCTCGACGATCACGTTCAGCTCGAACTTCTTGGCAAACTCGCTCAGTCGTCGCAAACCGTCGGCGGCCAACTTCAATTGCTCGTCGTATTCGCCGGCCGAAGCCGCGTTGACGCGAATCGAATGACAGCCCAGGTGCTTCGCCGCCTCGACCCACTTGTAATGATTCTCGATCGCCTCGGTTCGCTTCTTATCGTCCGGGTCGCCCAACCGGCCTTCACCGTCGATCATGATCAACAGCGTCGTGACGCCGGTCCTCGCCGCCCGCTTGTTCAGCTCGTCCAGGTATTGGCGTCCTTCGCCTTGTCCTTGAAGCACTGGTTGACGTACTTCCGATGCCGTCGATGCCGAACTCTTCCTTCGATACTTGGCGAAATCCAGATTGTCCAGCTTCTTGCCGAAGATCGCCTTGTGCAACGACCACTCGGCCAGCGAAATTTTGAACGCCGGTTTGCTCGCCTTGTCCTCAGCCCACGCCGAAGTCCGCAGCCCCGCGGCCAAGCCCGCCGCGGCGGCTCCCGTGGCGACGGTTCCCAAGAATTGACGACGATTTGCCCACATTTCCATCTGCTATTTCCTTGTATTGCTAAAGCCTGATTCGTGCGTCGAGTGACAAGCGGCTCAGTATAGTTAGCCTCGCTGTGGTTGAGAATGCGCAGCGCACTCACCGGATACGTGCCGCTCCGCTCCCATATGGGTGCCGCCCTATATGGCGCGGCTGCTCCCATATGGAGCGGTAGTGCGCGAGCACTCCGGTAAACGGCGACGGTGCACGAAGCTCTTCGGCCTCTTTCTCGCGCATGCTTCCGACCCGTGGACGGAACTCGCCTGACGCTTCAAGATGGCAACAGGCGGGCCGACGTCGGCTCGCTCGTAATTCCAAGGCGCGACGGCGTCCTACGCAAGCTCAAGCTCACCATGTCCGAACAAACGGCGATCGGTAAACGAGTCATTCTCTTCATCATGTTGGGACTGACGGCCTGGGGAATCTATCACACGGTTGGCATCTTCCGCAGCGAAGACGACGCATCGAAAGCGATCGTCAAAGCCGCCGTCGTGTTTGTCGCCATGGCGTTGTTTCTCGGCTGGTGGGGCGCGTTGTTGTTTGTGTTCAAACGGCGACAAGAGAAGCGACTTCGCAACCAAGACGAACAAGATCGCACCTAATTCCAGAGACAAATCGCATGGCACTGGTGGAAGTCAACTGGCAACCGACCGCCCGGCAGCTTCGCCAATTCGGCGTCATCGCTGCCGTGGCCTTGCCGTTGCTCGCGTGGCTATGGACCAGCCGCGTGGACGTGATCGGCGCGTGCGGTGTGGCCGGTGTCGTGATTGCGGCGGTTGGATTCGCGCGGCCGACGTTGCTCAAGTGGCTATTCATCGGACTCACCTGTTTGACGCTGCCGATCGGTTTGGTCGTGAGCGAACTCGCGCTGCTGCTGGTTTACTTCGGCGTGCTATTGCCGATCGGTTTGTGTTTTCGGTTGGTCGGTCGCGACGCTCTGCGACTGCGTCGCGATCCGAACGCCAAGACCTATTGGCTGCCCAAACAGCCGCCGAAGGACGTCGCCAGCTACTTCCGCCAGTCGTGACGCGGACGCGTCTTAACGCGGCTCGGCTCGCGTCTTCCGCAACTCAACCCACTTATCCGAACCCAGATCGTCGGCAACAGACACGGCATGAACGATTGCTTGGTAATTGGCGGAGGCGTGGTTGGACTGTCGCTGGCCTATCAGTTGGCCGTTGACGGTTTGCGAGTGGCCGTCGTCGATCGCGGGGCCGTCGGCCGCGAAGCGTCGTGGGCCGGAGCCGGAATTCTGCCGCCCGCGAATTCCGCGACTGCCGAACATCCCTACGAACAGTTGTGCGGACTCAGCCACGCGCTGCACGCCACGTGGGCCAAACGGCTACGCGAGGAAACGGGGATCGACACCGGCTTTCGCCGTTGCGGCGGCATCTACGTGGCTCAAAGTGCCGCGGAGATGGCCGGGCTGTTGGGCGCCGAAGCCGCCTGGCGCGACGAACAAATTCGCTGCGAACGTTGCGATTTGAACAAGCTCGGCCAGCTTGAGCCCGGCTTGGCCGACGCCGCGCGGGCTGGCCGCTTACGAGCCGCCTGGTTGTTGCCGGACGAGTACCAGCTCCGCAATCCGTGGCACTTGCAAGCCTTGGCCGCCGCCTGTCGCCAGCGCGGCGTCCGGTTGATCGAGAACGCGGAAGTCACGGGCTTCCGCTTCGATGGCGATCGCACCGAAGCGGTCCAGACCACCGGCGGCGAACTCACGGCCGAAGCGTTCGCCATCACTTCCGGCGCGTGGTCTTGCCTGCTGTTGAACCAACTGGGGATCGCCAACGGCATTCTTCCGGTGCGAGGCCAAATGGTGTTGTACCGTTGCGAGCGACCGCCGCTGCGACACATCGTGAATTCCGGTCCGCGGTACCTTGTGCCGCGCGAAGATGGCCGGCTGTTGGTCGGTTCGACGGAAGAAGAGGTTGGCTTCGACAAACGAACAACGGCCGAAGCGATCG
Source organism: Pirellulaceae bacterium (assembly GCA_041399085.1). Classification (GTDB taxonomy): domain Bacteria; phylum Planctomycetota; class Planctomycetia; order Pirellulales; family Pirellulaceae; genus JAWKTM01. The sequence goes on along the minus strand of JAWKTM010000014.1, from coordinate 37,850 downwards.
CGGAGCTAAAGCGACTGGCGACGACGCTCGTTCCGGAACTGGCAAACGCCAAGGTCGAAGCCACTTGGGCCGGACTTCGCCCCGGTTCGTTCGACGGCTTTCCCTATTTGGGCCGAGTGCCGCGGACTTCGAACCTATACATCGCGTCTGGTCACTACCGCAGCGGTTTGTTTCTGTCGCCGGGGACCGCGGTGGTGATGAGCGCCGTGATTCGCCAAGCGGCCCCGCCGATCGACTTATCGCCGTTTCGCATTGGCCGCGGCTAGCTCCAGTCCGCTTCTTCCCAAACCGTGCGATACGCTTGGCGGTCTTCGAAATATTTCAGCAGCCGGCCGTAAAACGAATGGCCGCCGATCGTGGCGCTGTCGCCGATCACGATCAACTTGCGGCGAGCCCGCGTCAGCGCCACGTTCATCCGCCGCACATCGGCCAAAAATCCAATGTCGCCGTTGGGATTCGATCGGACCAGCGAGATCACCACCGCCTCTTTCTCGCGTCCTTGAAATCCGTCGACCGTGTCGACTTCCAAACCGGCGATCGGCAGCCGCGAACGCAACAGCCGGACCTGCGCCGCATACGGAGCGATCACCGCAATCTCGCTGGAGGCCAGCCCGGTTTCCACAAGCGACTCGACGACGCGAACCACCAAGTCGGCTTCCGACGGATTCAAGCGGCTCTCGCCGTCCGGTTCAAGTTGCTCGTCGTAGCTGGCCCCGGCCGTGTCGATGAACTCCAGCGGCGACGCCGTGCGATCCGTCAACTGCACGCCCGGCAGTTCCGCCAAACAGTGCGTCCGCACGCTTTCGTCCGCCACGAGCGAGCCGTCGTAAAACTCGTCGGACGAAAACGTCATCACGTCTTCGTGCATTCGATACTGCACGGTCAAGCGGCGCGAAATCGAACGGCCATGCAGCTCCAACAACCGCTCGGGCAAACTCACGCCGTATCCCTCGCGAGCCGCGTCGGTCGACACGACGGTTGGCGGCAACTGACAATGATCGCCGGCCAACACCACTCGATCGCACCGCAACAGCGGAATCCAACAACTCGGTTCGGGGCTTTGGCAAGCTTCGTCGATCACCGCCACATCAAACCGGCGTTGCCCCAACACTTCGCTATCCAAGCCGGTCAGCGTGCCGCAAATGATCGGCGTCGTATCCAGTATGTGGCGGACGACCTGGGCTTCGATGCGACGCGCGTCGTCCATCAGCCGCCGTGCCTCGTCGTACATCTCGCGCCGCGCCCCCGGCTCGGGTTTCGCCCGCGTGTACCGGCTGGCTTTGTCCCGCAACGCCGCCGCGTCGCGCACCAGCTTGCGAGCCAACCGCACATCCGGATGCGCGTCGACAATCAAATCCAACGTATGATTCCGCAGTTCGGGCAACACGCGAGCCGGATGGCCCAGCCGCACGGCCCGCTCGCCGCGCGCCAACAGTCGCTCGAACACATTGTCGACCGCCAGATTGCTCGCGCACGCCAGCACCAGGTGCGTCCCCTTGCCCCTTTCCAGTTGCCGAATCAGTTCGACGACCGTCGTTGTCTTGCCCGTCCCCGGCGGACCATGAATGATCGCCATGTCCTCGGCCGCCATGGCGAACGCCACTGCCTCGCATTGCGACTGGTTCAGCCCCGTGTTGAGCGGCTCGACCGGCGCGGTTGGGCCCCGGTATGTGCGGACGTTTCGTTCCCAGCAAGAAGCCGCGAAGCTGCGACAGCCGATCGCCGCCCGCCGCGGCCGCCCGCTGCAAAGCTTGGCGTTGACGATTCCGAGCCACCTCGTCGCTGGCCGAGTCGATCCGAAACACGGGCCGGCTCCCCTTGCGGCTCGGGCCAGCGCTCCAAGGCCAACTGCACCGAGTCGCTCGAGCGACCGCACACGATCGCCCGCCAACCCTCGCCATCCTGACTCTCTTGCTCGGACAACAACACCGGCGAGCCGACGCCCAATCGCGTCCACGGCAGCGAACGGTTCATGTCTCGCTTGCCCAGTGTGATCAGCACCCGGCCGCCCAACCCGCGTCGCTGTCGCGAATCGTCAAGTCCACGAGACTCGTGCCGGTCTGCTCGGCTTCGGCCGGCGTCAAGCGATGGATCGACTGCAAAGCCCGCGCGGCTTCGGCGTCGGCTTCCATCTCCAGCAGCCGGATCAACCGCTGGAAATGATCCTCGCCCGGTGCTGGCCGCGGCCGTTTCCGCGCTAGCTCGAATGTGTTGCGTCCCCAGCGGCGTGCCATCCAGGGCCGAGACCAGCTTGTCGATGGACCGATCGGGCACTTCGACCGTCGCCGCTCGACCATGATTTTGAATCGTGCCGACGCGGCCGCGATCCAGTCCGCCGACTTGTTCGAGCAGCCGCACGATCGTCCCTTTGGTTGTCTTCGGCGGCAGCGCGTCGAGATGAAGAATGGCCATGCCTGGTTCACACAGGGAACAAACGTGCGTTTATGGAAAGATCGGGAATTATTGCCGTCAGAGGCGAGGATACCAAGCCAACGGGACCGATTTGGTTTGCCCATCCGAGCGTTCCGCGGTCAGAAGCTCAGCGTTCACCAAGACCGAAGTCACGAATTCACGTTGCCGAACGTTTTTGCCGACACTCGCGGCAGCGAATCGCGGTGGCGTAGAGTGAGCCTTTGGCAACTTCGTAATACCATTTCTGCTGCTGGGCGCTCCACACTTGGCTTTTCCCCTGGTCGACACACACAAACTCCTTATCCACATAAAACAATGGCGGTGGGGAGTACGAGTTCGTCGGAACCTGCTGGATTGGGTCCGCGGGAACCGCTCCCAACGGAATCTCGACGCCGTTGACAAGCCGCCCATCCTCTTCCAGTCGCTTCAATCGACGCTGTTCGCGCTTCGCATCGAATTTTCGCTTCTTTCGTTTGTCGCTCATCGTTGCTACGGCCTTAATCGCTCGGGGCTCGTCAAGTCGATCGGACCATATTATTGCTTCTAACCAGTTACTACGCGCACATGCCTTTTGCGGATAGTTCGGCAATACCCACGTCGTGTTCCAACGTTCCCTTTCCAAGACACGCGGTATGGCTTGCGAGGACGCGTACGCGTATTCGTTGACGAGGATTAGACGCTGCGTCGCTAGGCTGACGAGGTTGGAGCCGGAGCAGGTGACTGGCCGGGACGACAGCCAGAATACAAGCCTCAGTTCAACGGGCCAGCGGCGGGGTTGAGATCAGCGCGCGTTAGATGCCGGTAGGCCCGGAGGACAATGGTCGCGTTACTTGTGAACGGCGGCTTGTTACTCGTCTTGATAGACGCGTGTGTGCTCTTCTTTGGTGACGGGCGTGCCGACTTCGTCGCTTTGAACCTGCACGCGGACTAGCTGATCGCCGGCGGCGACTCCGCGGGCTGAGATCTTGAAGATCGTTTCGCTCTTGGGCGTCAACTGAGCGAGCGGCTCAAAGTACACGACTTGTCCCTCGACGGTCGCCGCCGATGGGCCTTCGCCGGCCAGCGGCTTCAAGCCCGCAGGGAACTCGGCTGCGACGCGCACTTGCGTGTCGGTCTTCGAGCCGTTGTTTTGGACGCGTATCACATAGGTCGTGTCGCTGCCGACTTCGATCGGGCTGGCGACGTCGGCCACGGTGAAGGTCAGTTCGGCCAAGCCTTCGACCTGCACGGCCTTGGCGATGGCGTGTTGTAAGCCGGATTCCGCGCGGCCTTCCACGCGTAACTCTTGATCGCCAGCTTCGATTGGCAACGTGGTCAACTGCACCACGCCGTTCTCGCCGGCAGGCAATTCCTCCAGGCTCCAATAGACCGCATGCGTGCGCGGGTCATACTGACCTTGATGATCGGTCGTGACGAACTTCATGCCTTTCGGCAAATGCACGATCAATTGCACGTTGCGAGCCGCGGCGGTGCCGGGATTCGCGACGGAGACCGAGTATTGAGCTTGGCGTTCGAGGTAGCGTCGCGTCGGACCAGCCATCGCCACTTGCAGCGACGGCGCGACCACCTCCAGTTCGATCTCGTGTTGAGCCGCCAGATCGCCGTCGCCTTGGACACGCATCACATTGCGAATCACACCTGGCTTGTCGGCGATCAACGTCAGCTCGAGCCGCTTCGTCTCTTGCGGACGGAGCGAGCCGATTTCGTATTCCAACTGAGTGCCGGCCGGATGTCGCAAGCCGGCCGGTACGTCCTCTTGAATCAGCACGCCCGTGGCGACGCCAGTTCCTGGATTCGCCACTGTGATGGCGAACTCGACGCGTTGGCCGACCAACACCTTTTGCGGGCCGCTATGTTCGACCACCAATTCGGGCTTCGTGCAGATCGTGCGCACGCCGGCTTGAGCGGCGAAGAGAACTTGAGCGACGCTGCCGATCTCGCCTTCTTGTTTGGGCTGGAGCTGGAGCGTGACCTTCTTGGCTTCGCCGGGCGCGAGCGTGCCGAGCTGCCAGATCAGGCTGCCGTCTGGCAATTGATTCGGCTGCGGCGAAGCTTCGATGTACTCGGCCCCTTTGGGAATCTGGTCTAGCACGACCACGTTTGCGGCGCCGACTTGACCGATATTGCGGACGATCGTCTCGAACACGGCGGTCTTGCCGACTTGGATTTCGGCGGGCGCTCGTTTTTCGATCGTGACCGACGGCGCTTGAGCGCCTTCCAATTGCCGAGCGCCCGGCGTGTCGGAAGTCGCTGTTTCGCTGGCCGCCATCATCGTGGTGGCAGCCGACGCGGCCGCGACAGCGCCGGCGGCGGCAGCCGGTTCCGCGGTTGTCCGGGACGGTGCGGCGTCTGTTAAATAGCTGGGGGCCGCGGCGGGAGTCGCCGACCGAGGCGACGGTGCATAGTTCGGCTGCGAAGGTGGCGCGGCGGCAGTTCCGCCAGCTTGTACGCCGATCGCGCCGGAACCGATTGCGCCTGAACCGATCGGGCCGGCGCCGATGGCCGAGTAGGCATCGCCGGTCTCGCGCGGCGGCTCGGCATTTCCAGCCGCGGCGTTTTCGACTGGCGCGGGAGCGGTCGCTTCGTTCGGCGCGGGTTGATCGCTCAGCGCCGCGGCATAACGGCCGTAGTTCGGTTCGGCTGGCGGCTCGGCGGCCGGTTGATTTTCGACCGGGGCTTCTTCCGTGGCGGCAACCGGCTGCACGGCTGGCAGCGGTTGGTATTCGTTATCGTCGTTGAGCGTGCGTAGTTCATTCGGAGCCGCGTAGGCTCCGGCGCTGGCGGCATTGGCGTCGACCGGCGCTTCGGCCATCGCGGCTTGATTGGCCGGCGCGTTTTCTAGGGCCGCATATTGGCCGTAGTTCGCTCCGCCAGCAGCGGTTGGGTCGTAGGGGCTGGTCGCTCCATAGCCACCGGGGTCGTAAGCATTGCCGGCGTTGGAGTTCGGATCGGTTGGCGCGGCCGCTTGAGGATCTTGCGGAGGCACGTCGTTCAGCGCGTAGGCTGGCGATCCGCCCATGTTGGGATCGGCCGGAGGAGCATAGGAGTTGTCGGCGGCGTAGTTTGAATTGCCGTGCGAGTCGGGCGCGGCGTAGCTGGCCGAGTCGCTCGTGTAACCGGTGGTTTGGTATCCGCCAGCCTGATATCCGGTGGCTTGGCCGGCCGGATTTTCTCCGGCCCCTGTTCCGCCGAGCGGCGTGGCCAAATCGCGGACAGCCGACGAGCCGCCGTTGAATTTCGGCACCGACAGCGAACCGGTGGGTGGCGAGAGCGGCTTGTCGTCCGTTCCGCCCAGCGGCTTGATCGGCGCACCCGCATCGTCGCCAGGCAGTTCGGAGTCGGCCGATCGCTCGGCGACTTCCGTCTCGGACTTACGGCTCATCAATTGAGCTTGAGCGATCGCGATCACGCCGACCACCATCACTACGCCCACGATTGTCAATCGCCGATACAAACGTCTCATCGGAAAGCACTCCCAAACTCGAAGCGATAGACCGCGCGTCAACCAACCGCCGCCGCGCCGGCCTACACCACTGGCGATGCGGTAAGTATCAAAATCGCCAGCTTTGCCCAAGAGCACTTTTTTTCTCAGCGCCATTTGGGCCGCCGGGGTTTTGTCCGACTTGACGTTGGTGATCTGGCGGAATCTCGCTACATTGCTGCGACTGCACGGACGCGATTCTTGGCCAAGGGACTGCCCATGTACAAATTGCTGCTGGCTTGGCGCTATCTACGCACGCGCTACATCGCACTGGCTTCGATTATCAGCGTGACGCTGGGCGTGGCGACATTGATTGTCGTCAACAGCGTCATGGCGGGCTTCACGCAGGAAATGCACCAGCGGTTGCACGCGATTCTGTCGGACGTGGTTGTCGAGTGTTACAACTTGAACGGCATGCCCGATCCGGATTGGCACATGCACGAGATTCGCCAAGTGGCTGGCGACCAGATCGAAGGCATGACGGCCGTGGTTCACGTGCCGGCGATGTTGACATTCAAACATCGCGGTCGGTCGTTCAATCGCCAAGTGAATCTGATTGGCATCGACGCCGAGACCTATGCCGACGTCAGCGACTTCCGGCAATATCTGCTGCATCCGGCCAATCAACAGTTGCTGACGTTCGCATTGCACGAAGACGGTTACGCTCCCGAGCGGGCCGATTTCCCAGTTTCCGGCTGGAAACATCGGCGGATGAAAGCCGAGCTCGAACAACAAATGGAAGAGGAACGGCGGCGGGCCGAGGAGCTGCAGGCGGCTTTGCATGGCGGCCGAGCGGCGGAGTCGGCCGTGGCGGAGTCGGCTTCGATGCCGCGCGACCCGAACGTGATTACTCCGCCGGCCGATCCGAATTCGTCCGTCATGCCGGCCGATCCCAACGGCGCGGTGGCGAGCGCGACGGGCGGTACGGTGTTCGATCCGAATCACGAACAACACACGGGCTTGATCGTGGGCATCGCCGTTTGCAGTGTGCGCGGCCGCGATGCGGAGACCGGAGATGTTCGCGACTATTACTATCTGCGGCCTGGCGACGATGTGCAGATTACGTTTCCGAACGCCAGCGAGGATCAGCCCAAAGCGGTCAGCGACTTCTTCACGGTCGTCGATTTTTATGAGAGCAAGATGAGCGAGTACGACTCGACGTTCGTCTTCGTGCCGCTCGATCAATTGCAGCAGATGCGCGGCATGATTGACCCGCTTAGCGGTGTGGCCAGCGTCACGTCGATTCAGATCAAGCTGAAGCCGGGCGTCGATCTGAACGAAGTGCGCGACAAGCTGCGCGAGCGATTCCCGGCCGAGTTGTTTCCGTACCAGATTCAAACGTGGCGAGACATGCAGGGCCCGCTGTTGGCGGCCGTGCGGCTGGAGACCACGATTCTGAACATCCTGCTGTTCCTGATCATCGCGGTCGCTGGCTTCGGCATCTTGGCCACGTTTTTCATGATCGTGGTCGAAAAGACGCGCGACATTGGGATACTTAAAGCGCTCGGCGCGCCGAGCAGCGGGGTGATGAGCATCTTCCTCAGCTACGGCGTCTCGCTGGGCGCGGTGGGCAGCGGCGTGGGCGCGGTGTTGGGGCTGTTGTTCGTGGCCTTCATCAACGAGATCGCCAGTTGTTTGGAGCTCGTCACGGGTGAGCCCGTGTTTGATCCGGCCGTGTATTACTTCCAGGAAATTCCCACGGTCGTCGATCCGCTGACGGTGGTTTGGGTAGCCGCCGGAGCCGTGTTTATCGCGGTGATGGCCAGCGTCTTGCCGGCGGTTCGCGCCGCTCGGCTACATCCGGTGGAGGCTTTGCGATATGAGTAGCACGATCGAAACTCCGGCCCTTCAGCCCACGCGAGTTCGCCAGCGCGATGCCGCCCGATCGCCCGAAGCCGGCGGCCGACACGCGACTTCGCCCCAAGTTAATCCGCTGATGTCGGCGACCAAGTTGATGAAAAGCTACCGCAAGGGGAAGCTCGTCATCCCGGTGTTGCGCGGTGTCGATTTCTCGATCAATCCGGGCGAGTTCCTGGCGATCGTGGGCCAGAGCGGTTCGGGCAAGAGCACGCTGTTGCATTTGCTGGCGACGCTCGATGCACCAGACGCCGGCGAGATTTTCTTTCACGGCGACCGCATCGACGACCTGCCGAGCCGTTCGCGCGACATCTTGCGGAACCGCTATTTCGGCATGATTTTCCAGTTCTACCACTTGCTGCCCGAGCTCTCGACGCTGGAAAACGTGCTGGCGCCGCGGATGATCGCCGAAGGTTTTTTGCGATATCGGCTAAACCGCAAGAAGCATGTCGAGCGGGCCAAGGAGCTGCTCGAGATGGTGGGGCTTTCGCATCGGCTGACGCACAAGCCGCGCGAACTCTCCGGCGGCGAAATGCAACGCACGGCGATCGCTCGGGCTCTGATTGCCGACCCCCAATTGCTGCTGGCCGACGAGCCGACCGGCAATTTGGACTCGAAGACGGGACGGGAAATTCTGGACTTGCTGCGAACCTTGAATGCCCAACAGAACCTCACTATAGTCATGGTCACTCACGACAATGCCATCGCCCGTGAAGCCGACCGCACGGTTCGATTGGTGGAAGGTTTGGTCGAGCGGCTGTAGTCGTTTCGCTAAGTCATAGAAGGGATCGGGCGAGTTTCTTCGTTCGCGAGCCGGTGTTTGCCGCCAGGTTCCGCCGCGCGAAGGCCCACGCTCGATCCCTTTTTGCCCTTACAGATTTCATCTCTCTCGCAAGGCCCGTCATGGCTTACAAGGTTTGGATCAGCGGCCAGTTGTATGAAAAGGAAGACGCCAAAGTCAGCGTCTACGATCATGGCTTGTTATATGGCGACGGCGTGTTTGAAGGCATGCGAAGCTATGGCGGCAAGGTGTTTCGGATGCAGGAGCATCTGGATCGCTTGTGGAATTCGGCCAAAGCCATCTGGTTGACGATCCCGATGACGAAAGAGGCGATGGCCAACGCGGTCAACGAGACGCTCAAGGTCAACGGGATCCAAGACGGCTATATTCGTCTGGTGGTTACACGTGGCGCGGGAACGCTGGGTTTGGACCCGAATCGCACCAGCGATCCGCAGGTGATCATCATCACGGATCTGATCTCGTTGTATCCGGCCGAGTTCTATGAGAACGGCCTGGAGATTGTGACTGTCAGCGTGATTCGCAATCACCCGGCGGCACTCAGCCCGCGGATCAAGTCACTGAATTATTTGAACAACATCCTGGCGAAGATCGAAGGCTTGCAGGCCAATTGCGTGGAAGCCTTGATGTTGAATCACAAGGGTGAGATCGCCGAATGCACGGGCGACAACATCTTTCTGGTATCGCGTGGCGAACTGCTAACGCCGCCTCTGGATGCCGGCATTTTGGAAGGCATCACGCGCGACGTGGTGATCGAGTTGGCTCAAGCAGCCGGCATGACGGTCCGCGAAATTCCGCTGACGAAGCACGATGTGTATATCGCGGATGAATGCTTCCTGACCGGTAGCGCGGCGGAAGTGATCCCGGTCGTGCGTGTAGATAGCCGCTTGATCGGCAACGGTAAGCCGGGCCCGATCACGAAGGATTTGAACGAGCGATTCCGCGCGGAGACGCGGCGGTAAAGCGTCGGCGAATCGAACGCGGCCGGCGCTCTGTCTGTTACGCCTCACGATTGGAAATCACGTGGGGCGATCTGCGACTACCGTGGCCGCTGAAGCAGTTTGGCGATCTTGCGGCCGGTGGTGCTGAGTGGCATGTGGTCCAGTTCATGGACCGGTTGCCACACAAGTTCGGAGCCGCGAATGCGGCCGGCTTGCCGTTGTGCTTCCCAACAGGTGAGCGTGATGCGAAACCTGGTGACGCCGTGCTTGAACGTAGCGAGTTGCTCGCCCAGCGAAACGGTAATGCCGGTCAGCTCGCGCGTGCGATGTGCCAAGTCGGTTTGTTCAACGTGGTCGACGGTTGGTCTCGACGGCGCGGGAGCGTCATCGCCGTTGCCGTTGCTCACGGCGAAACGCGGAAAGTCCCACAGACCGGCCCAGCGTTCGCCGGGTTGGCAGCGGCGCAGCAACACGGCCGAGCCTCGCCGGACGACGATAGCCGCTTCGTGAACGTCTTCGTATTGCGTCCGCCGCTTGGCGATCGGGATGCGATCTTGCAAACCAAGCTCGCGCGTCGGACAAAGCTTTGCCACCGGGCAAGCCGCACAATTCGGTTCGCGCGGCCAGCAGATTTCGCTGCCCAGTTCCATCAGCGCTTGATTGAACGCATCGACACGCGAATTCGGCAGCAGTTCCTCAGCCAATTGCCAGAGCAGCTTTTGCCCGGCCGAGCGACTGGGATCGTCGCGATAGGCGATCAGCCGGCTAAACACGCGAACGGTGTTGGCTTCCAGAATCGGATGCCTTGCCCCTGTGGCGATCGACAGGATGGCGCCGGCCGTGTAACGCCCGATTCCGGGAAGCGCCCGGACTTGTTCGATGTCAGTTGGGAACTGTCCGCCGTGATCCGCGACGATCTTCTTTGCGGCGGCGTGCAACTGGCGAGCGCGCCGATAGTAGCCCAAGCCTTCCCACAACCGCAGCACTTGCTGTTCGTCGGCCGCGGCCAAAGCCGCCACGTCGGGCAACGCGGCGACGAATCGCTGGAAGTACGGAATCACCGTGACGACTCGCGTCTGTTGCAGCATCACTTCGCTGATCCACACGTGATACAGCGTGGGCGAGCGTCGCCAGGGCAAGTCGCGGGCGTGGCGGTCGAACCAATCCAGAATCTGCCGCCGAAAATGACGTTTCCAAGCGGCGTCGGGCCAGTGTATTGGTACGTCGTCGTGCGAATCGGGCATGAATGTGGGGCGAGGTTAGGCGAAGGCGATGCGGACGGTGAACTCGTTCACGCCAGCAAATGGGGAATCGCTTTGCCTTTGCTTATCGCCATCGGTCGACCGATTGGGGTTTCCAATTCTCGCTCGAAGTCGATTCCCAAGGCGTGCAACACCGTGGCGTGAATGTCCTCGATGTTGTGAGGTTCCGCCACATCCTGCAAGGGGTTTTCCTTGTCGAGCTTCGGGTCGGGCGAAGTTTCGCCGACCACCACTCCGCGGCGAAGATTGCCGCCCGCCAGCGCGACGCTGAACCCGTGTGGCCAATGATCGCGACCGCCGGCCGGGTTGATCGTGGGAGTCCGTCCAAATTCGCCGCCACAGATTACGATCGTTTGGTCGAACAGATCTCGCCGTTTGAGTTCGCGAATCAAGGCGGCAAAGGCTGGGTCAAGCGTGGCGAGCGCGCCGGTTTGAAGCTCGTGATTGTTGATGTGCGAGTCCCAACCGCTGAGCGTTACTTCCACACAACGCACGCCCACTTCGACCAGACGAATCGCCGCCAAACAGCCTCGGCCGAAAGCCGTGTCGCCGAACTGATCGCGCACATCCTTGGCTTCGTTCGTGACATCGAATGCCTTGAGCTGTTCCGACGACATCATCCGAATGGCCGACTGGATCGACGTGCGATGCAGCGTCTTGCCCTCGTCAATCTTCTTCAGCCGGCCGCGTGCAAATTCGCTCTCAACGACATTCATCAGGCTGTTGACTCGCCGATCGAATCGGTCCTGAGCGACGAACGGTTTCACGTCCGGGATGTTGCCGACCGGATCGCCGATGCGAAAGGCGTCGAATTGATCGCCCAAGTAGCCGCCGCGTCCCGACCATTCGTTTGGCAGAATTGAAACGTGGCGGGGAATCTCCACGCGATCCTGAAGCTGATGGCACAGCACCGCGCCGATGGATGGATGAATCAGTGTCGGGTCGGGGCGAAAGCCGGTCTTGGCGTTGTAGGTGGCTCGTTCATGATCGCCTTCTTTGCTTGTCACCGAACGCACCAGAGCGACCTCGTGCATCAGCTCGGCGGTTTGAGCCAGCGTCGAACCGATTTGAAGGCCCGGCAAGCTGGTCTGGATCGCTTGCGTTTCGCCACCGTACTTGGAACCTGGATGAGGATCGAACGACTCCAGTTGACTCGGTCCGCCTTGCAGCCAAAGCATGATGACGCTGCGCGGCCGAGTCTTGCCGCCGGCCTGTTCATCCGCCAGCGTAAGTCGCTCGGCGAGCGGCGTGAGCCAAGCGGCTCCGGCCACGCCGGCGGCTTTCAACAGCGTGCGACGATTCCAGTGATCGGCCGTGCCGCAGCCAGCGAATCCGTGGGCAATAACGTCGTGATCGTGAGACTTGCGATTCATCGGCGGAGGTTCCGTGGGAAATCAGTGGTTCCAGGAGAACTCGGTGCTGTTCAGCAACACCCAGTACAGATCTTCCAAACATCGCTGGCGTTCCGCCCCCTTCTTGCCTTGAATGTGGCCCACGAAATGGCCCAGTTCGTCGGACGAGGGGCGGCGGCTGAGCACGGCCAGATAGGCGGTCTCGACGGCCTTTTCATCCGTGGGAGCGAGCGTGGCGATTCGCGCGGCGGCGTTCATGAACGGATTGTCGGTTGTGCGTTCGCGTGTAAGTTGTCCGTTCATCAACAGCAGCCGTTGCGTGACCGTGCCACCGCGATCGTCGAACTCGTCTTCGCCCATGTCGCCATAGCGTTGGATGAATTCGTTCTGCTGACCAAACCGCGTGAGTTGCACGATGATGTGCGACTGTGAATCGATCGTCTTCAGCGAAGCGGCTTGGATCATGCTGCCCGCTACTTGCTCGGGGCGAAGTCGCGTCAGCGGAAAGACGGCCCAGCGCAGCTCGTGCTTGTCGGTCACTTCAAAATTGGCGCGGCTATCGCGCTGAAACACTTCGGTCGACGCGATTACACGGATCAGCCATTTCAAGTCGTAGTCAGCTTTCACGAAGGCGTCGGCCAGCGTTTCCAAGCCGGGCGGATAATCGCCGTGCAGCGGAATGTCGTCGACCGGTTCGACCAACGGTCGGCCGAACATTAACGCCCAAACACGATTCACCGTGGCCCGCGCGAAGGGCTTATTGTTGGGATGCGTGACCCAGCGAGCCAGCAGTTCGCGCCGCGTGGCGGTCTCCTCGTCCAGCGGAAGCGTCTCCAACAGCCCGCCGTTAAACGGAACTTGCGGAGGGACGACCTCCTCTTCTTCGGCATTGAGATACTGGTACTTGTAGTCGGAATCGTCGTCCTTCAAACCCAACAGCGACGATTGGGCTTCTGAATAAAAGGCGGCCAAGCGGTGGAAGTCGGCTTGTTCGCCGTCTCGCTGCGCGTCTTCGTCACCCAGCCACACGTTTCCGAGCTTGTCGTCGTGACATTGCAAACAGTCGATTCGCATCCCCAGGAACGCTCGCGACGTGCGGGCCGCCAGCCGAATCGGATCGGGGCGACCATCCCCGTTTTCGTCCAACGTCACGGTTAAGAAATTGACGGCCGGCGAGTCGGTCCACAGTCCCGTGTCGCTAATCAGCTCGCGGACCAGTTCGTCGTAGCGGCGATTCTCTTGAAGCTGGTTGCCGAGCCAGGTAACAAAGCGGCGGCGGCGGTAAACGATGAACGGGCCGTTTTGCGTGCCGACATATGAGCGGGCGAAACGTTCGGCCAGGTAGTCAGCCGAGCGGCGGTCGTTCAGCAATCGCGAGACCCACCACTGCGTTCGTTGCTGTTCGGGCATTTCCTTCAGAGCCCGCAACTCCTCGAACGAAGGAATGGTGCCGGTCAGCGCCAGCGATAGCCGACGAGCGATCGTGGCGTAATCGGCTGGCGGCGCGGATTCGGTTTCCAGCACTCGTAGATGTTCGCGGAACTCCTGATCGACCGCCGCGACGGTTTGCTGGAAGTGATCGGATTCGATGATCGCCGCGGCGCTAGGCGGTTCGACGATGCGGCTGCTGGACAACAAATTGGCCGACAGCACGCTCAGCCCCAGCACGGCGACTCCGATAAAAAGCAAGTTTCTCGCCCACACAGCCGTTCACTCCCAGCGATTCATCGATTTGCAATCAAAGTTTGCCGCGGGTTTCATCGACTTTCGCCGTGAATTTTAATGAAACGATTGGCGGCAACCGTTAGGTATTATCGGTCCGTCGAGCAATACGCGTCAAACCGCGGCCAAGTTTCAAGATTGTCGCCGAAAGCCGCTGATTGCGTCGCGAACGAAGAGAATTCGCTGCCAGCCGCCCGATCTTTCCAAGACCGCGGCCGACGCGGCGAATGGACGCGGGCGGATCGCAGTGGTGCGAATCGAGGGCGGCGTTCGCGACGGACGATCGACGCGAACTTTAGCAACGTCTGTAAGGGCGGGAGTTAGGAATATGTCGGGAACACCGCCGATTCGCCAGCGAAATCACTCGGTCGCTTGGCCCGAAGTCGAAGTCGTCGACGAACCGAATTCAACCACGGAAGACGATGCGGCGGAGATTCAATTCGTCGGCGAAGTTGAACTCAGCAAAGTCGAACAGCACGAGCCAGCGACGATGGACTCTCGTGACAGCGCTTCGTTGCCGCCCGTTCGTTTGGCGAAGGCGGAGGTGAGCGAGTCCATTCCCGAGGCGGTCGTGACCAACGTTTCGGCTACCTCGCTATTTCAAGCAGACGGCGATACCGACGATCTCTCGCCGGATAGTTCGGCACAACCGCAGGCTCGGCGGGCTTGGCCGGTACGGACGTTTCTGGCGGTCGCTTCGGGGATCGAATGGTGCTTTGGCGTGTTGAGCTTGGTCGTGGGGCTGGCTTTTCTGGCCACGTTCCCGATCCTGCAACTGCTCAGCCTGGGCTATTTGTTGGAAGTGAGCGGGCGGATTTCGCGCGGCGGACGTTTGCGCGACGGATTCGTCGGTGTGCGCAAAGCGGCGCGAGTCGGCAGCGCGGTGCTGGGCACTTGGTTGTTGCTAGCGCCGCTGCGAATCGTGTCCAGCTTTTGGTACGACGCTCAACAGATTGATCCGGGCGGCTTGATTGCTCGCCGATGGCGATTTGCGTTGTTGACGCTGACCGTGTTGTTGGTGGCGCAAATCGTGTGGGCTTGGTACCGTGGCGGGCGGCTGCGGCATTTCGTGTGGCCCGCTCCGATTCTGTTTCTGCGGCGATTGTTTGGCGGATTTCACTACGCCGAGTCCCGCGACGCCTTGTGGGACTTCGTCGTCTCCTTGCGATTGCCGTACTACTTCATGCTGGGCGCGAAAGGCTTCTGCGGCGCGATGGCTTGGTTGTTCATTCCGCTGATGTTGTTCATTGGTTCGACACGATTGAACGAAGGTCCGGCGGCGGCGCTGGTCGGGTTATTCGGCGCGTTCCTGTTTGCCACGGTGTTGCTGTACTTGCCGTTTCTTCAGGCTCACTTTGCGGCCGAAAGACGATGGAACGCAATGTTCGAATGGTGGGCCGTGCGGCAACAATTCCGCCGAGCGCCGATTGCGTATTGGACGGCTTTGTTCATTACGTTGCTGTTCGCGATCCCGTTGTATCTGTTAAAAATCGAAACGATCCCCGAGCAAGTGACGTGGATCCCGAGCCTCGTGTTCGTCGTCTTCATCTGGCCGGCGCGAATGATTACCGGATGGGCCGTGGCACGGTCGCGGAAACGCGAGCAACCGCGGCACTGGGTGTTCCGCTGGACTTCACGTTTAGCGGCGGTTCCGGTTGTCGCTTTCTATGTGATGATCGTTTACCTTACTCAGTTCATTTCGTGGAACGGAGCTTGGAACGTTTTCGAGCAACACGCGTTTCTGGTGCCGGTTCCGTTTCTGGGGCTGTGAGGCGTTCACGTGCGACAACGCGGCTATTCTCTGAGCATGCTGTTTCTGCTGATCGCGTTTTGTTCGGTCATGGCAGCGTGGCTGGGACTGGTGATTCAAGCGGTCCGCGTCGATTCGGACAAGGGGCTGGCGGCCGCGGCGGGAGTTTCGCTAGGCCTTGGCTTGGCGATCCTTGGCGGTCTGATGGGGGCCTATCAATTCCGTCGCGGAGTCGGCGTCGGGATCGGCAGCCTTTTGGGGCTGCTGTTGGGCGCGTTGGCGGGAACCTCCGTGGTGATGTCCGAACAGCAACTGTTGCCCGCGGTCGCCATCGGCGTGGGCGGCTCGGGAATGATGTTATTCGTGGCGGGGCTGATTCGTTTTGCTTCTTCGACGGAGCCTGCGGAAATCTCGCCATTCGCCACGGGGCCGTGGGACGGCGACGAGCCGGACGAATTGGCGAATCCGCCCCAGCCCCGATCGATTGTCAATGCGGAAATCGTGTCCGAAAGTAGCCTGCATGAAGATTCGCGAGATTCAAGTTCACCGACTGATCGGCGGGACGGTTGATGGCGGTTGGCCGGAAGGTCATCAACCAGAAGACGACTTGCACGCCTTGGTCGAAGTGATTGCCGAGGATGGCCGCACGGGTGTTGGCAGCGTGTTTACGAATTCGGCGCTGGTGCTGGCCGGCGTTGAAACGTTGCGGCAACATTGGCAGGACGAGTCGGCAGTCGAGCCGGAGCGAGTGAGCGAAAAGCTGCGTCAAAGCTGTTTTTGGCAAGGCCGCGGCGGCACGCTGGAACACGTCATCTCGGGCATCGACATCGCGCTGTGGGATTTGTTCGGCAAGGTTTGCGGTCAGCCCGTTTCGCGATTGTTGGGCGGCTGTTATCGCCAACAAATTCGGCCCTACGCCTCGCTGTTGTTCGACGAGCCGGAGATTTTGGCCGAGCGACTTCGATCCGTCACTGCGCGAGGATTCCGCGCGATCAAGCTTGGGTGGCGACCGTTTGGACGGCGAAACAGCCGCTTTGACGAGCAACTGATTCGCACCGCTCGCGAGACGCTCGGCCCGGATATCGACTTGTTGATCGATGCGGGCGGCAGCGAGCAGTTCTGGCCGCACGGTTACAAGTGGGCTCTACGTACTTCGCAAATGTTGGCCGAGTACGACGTCGCTTGGTTCGAGGAGCGCTCGCGCCGGACGATCTCGAAGGCTACGCCTTGCTGCGAGAGCATTCGCCGGTGCCGATTGCGGGCGGTGAAGTGCTCACGCGGCGGCAAGCGTTTCAGCCGTGGCTGGAACGTCGAGCGGTCGACATCATCCAGCCGGACGCCACGAAATGCGGCGGACTCACCGAAGCTCGCCGCATCGCTTGGATGGCGGCCGACCATCACGTGCAGATGGTCAGCCACGGATGGAATACGGCCGTTGGGCTGGCGGCCGATTTACATTTGGCCGCCGCGATGCCGGTCGCTCGGTACGTCGAATTTCTCACGCCGGCGCCTTACATCGATTCGTTGTTGGTCGAGCCTTTCCAACTGGACGCCAACGGCTACTTGACCATCCCCGATCGTCCCGGATTAGGAATCGAGCTGGACCGCGACGCGCTCGCTCGATTTGCGGGCGACCGGCGCTGAGCGACGAGCGTCCGCGACGTTGTTGCGGCTTGGCGAGTTATCGCGCGGTTCGCGACCGCTGCCAGAAGTGGTGTTCAACTTGGCTTGCATCGACATACGGGCCGCGGCATCGGGGTGGACGTGCAGTTGGCGACTCATGGGACTGGAAGGCTCCTCGGCTTGAGTTGGATTGGCTCGGCGAGGTTCGCCGAGTCTTTACGCGACCCGCAGGAGCAAACTCAATGCCGCTGCTGCGTGGAATGCGAACGCGGTCGTTGGTAGCATGGGGCGGCCAATCGCGGGCGAGCGGCTGCTCGCTTTGCCTTTCCGAAACATCCACTCGGCCTCAATCACAACATGTCCGACATCGCTCTCGTCACGAACACGGCCAAGAAGATCATCACGAACGTCGAGCAGGTGATTGTCGGCAAACGGCCCCAGTTGATCTTGTCGCTGGTCGCATGGTTTTGCGAAGGGCACGTGCTGTTGGAGGACGTTCCGGGCGTGGCCAAAACGATGCTCGCACGGGCACTGGCGCGGAGCGTGGGGTGTAACTTCAAACGAGTTCAATGCACGCCCGATCTGCTGCCGTCGGATGTCACGGGGGCTTCGATTTTCAATCAGAAGTCGGCTGAGTTTGAGTTTCGGCCGGGTCCGCTTTTCGCGCAAATCGTGCTGGCCGACGAAATCAACCGAACCACGCCGCGAACGCAGGCCGCTTTGTTGGAAGCGATGGCCGAGTCGCGGGTGACGGTCGACGGCGTCACGCACACGTTGACTCCGCCGTTTCTGGTGATCGCCACGCAAAACCCGGTCGATCACGAAGGGACGTTTCCGCTGCCTGAAGCTCAGTTGGATCGGTTCCTGATGAAGTTCAGTCTCGGGTATCCGTCGATGGACGACGAGCTAAAGATGCTGGAAATGCTGCAACTGGGTCATCCGCTGGACAAGCTGAAGTCGGTTGCGACGGCCGACGAGCTGATCGCTTGCCAACGCGCCGTACGCAATGTGTTTGTCGACGACAAGGTGCGGCAGTATCTAATGCAGATCGTGCATGACACACGCGAGCATGAGGATTTGGCGTTGGGCGGCAGTCCGCGGGCGTCGATCGCTCTGTTTCGCACGTCGCAGGCGATGGCCGCGCTGCGCGGGCGCGATTATGTGTTGCCAGACGATGTCAAACGCGTGGTGGGACCGGTGATGAATCATCGCGTGATCTTGAAACCCGAAAGCCGTCTGCGTCGCATCACTGGGGAACAAGTGGTGCAAGACATCGTGGCCGAGATTGCGGTGCCGACATTGGCGGCGCGCGATGCTTCGTGAGCGGATACTTCACGAGCGACGAACTCGCGTGCGGTCCACTCCATGAGCGAACATTGAACCGAACGATTTTCTGACGGGAGTTTCCTTCATGTTGCAACGGTTTCGTTGTTGGGCGATGTTGGCGGCCTTTGCTGGTTTGGCTGTGAGTTGTGAGATCGGCGCCGCGGCCAAGCGACCCTTGAATGTGTTGTTCATCGCGGCGGACGATTTGCGTTGCGACTTGGGGTGCTATGGACATCCGTCAGTCAAGTCGCCGAATCTGGATCGCCTGGCCGAACGCGGAGTGATGTTCCGTCGAGCCTATTGCCAGCAGGCATTGTGCAATCCGTCGCGAGCTTCGCTGATGACCGGCCGACGACCGGATCAGCTTGGCATCTGGAATCTCACCACGCATTTTCGCGAAGTGTTGCCGGACGTTGTAACTCTGCCGCAACACTTTCAAAATCACGGATACTTCACCCAGAACATCGGCAAGATTTATCACAACTGGCGAACCGAGATTCAGGGCGACCCCGATTCATGGAGCGTGCCGGCCGTGATGCATTTTGGTACGCATGGAGATGACAAGCCACAAGTCAGCGGGCCTTTGCCGCCGAATCAAGCGGCCGATATCAAATGCGAGTGCCGGGACGTGCCCGACTCGGCTTATTACGACGGCCGCATTGCGGAGCTGGCGACGGCGGCAATTCGCGAGCGAGCTGAATCCGACCAACCGTTCTTCTTGGCCGTCGGATTCTGGAAGCCGCACTCGCCATTCAACGCGCCCAAACGATATTGGGACATGCACGCGCGAGACGAAATCGCCATGCCCGACAATCCGGATTGGCCGCGCGACGCGCCTCGGCATCGCTTGGCATAACAGCCGCGAGATACTCGGCACGCCAACTCGGGTCCTGACGCCCGAAGCCGTCCGCGAGATTCGCCACGGATATTTGGCGGCGATCACCTATCTCGATGCGCAGATCGGCAAAGTGCTCGCGGAACTGGAACGGCAACATTTGACGGAACGTACGGTCATCGTGTTTTGGTCCGATCACGGTTATCACTTGGGCGAACAGACGCTGTGGGCCAAGACTTCCAATTTCGAGCTCGACGCCCATGTGCCGCTGATGATCGCCGCGCCAGGAATGAAGGCCAACGGATCGTCGACCGATGCCTTGGCCGAGTTGCTGGATCTGTACCCAACGTTGATTGACATTTGCGGTTTGCCGGCTGTCGATCGACTGGCCGGAGTGAGTTTGCAGCCCGTCTTGCAGGATGCCAAACAAACCGTTCGCAAGGCTGCCCTGACACAACATCCTCGCCCGGCCTATTACAAAAATGGCGAGATGGAAGCGATCGGCTACTCGCTGCGCACGGATCGCTTCCGCTATACCGAATGGCGCGATCCGAAAACACAGCAACGGTTGGCTCGCGAGTTATACGACCACGAGCAAGACGATCAGGAAACGATCAACTTGGCCGACACCGATGAACACGCGGAGACTTGTCGGCAGCTTGCCAAACAACTGAAGCGGGAACTGGATCGCAAGTAATGCGAGCAGTTCCCGCTTGAGAGAAATCGTCGGAAGACGCCGAATGCGAGTTCGCCCGCGATCAGAACTCGATCATGTACTTCTGAGTCAGCTTGCGTCGCATATCGGACGTGGCGTCTTGCACGTCTTGCAGCAGCGTGTTGACCGAGACCGCGCCGATCGCTCGCTCTTGCGACGAAACCTGTGCTCGGGCCGAGTCCGCTTCGGTGCCCGTCAGACCGCGTTCGTAGGTCCCGCCATATCCGCCTCCGTAGGCGCCGTATCGGCCGTAACGATATCCGCCGGCGTAGTAGCCTTCGGTTACCGTTTGGTTCGACGCTTCGACCTTGCGAACACGCGTGCGAATCCCGACGCCCTTCACGGACATCGCCGCGTCACGCAGCGTGGCGGCCACATAACCGCCGTAGTCCAACGCCTCGGGATCGACACCAACCATTGGCAGACGATCGATTTTGCGAGCGTAATTGTCGAACCAGACCCCGATCTGGCCGACCGATTGCGACTTGCCGCGCTGGCCGCGCAAGTCGTCCAACATCCGGGTGACGGACTTGAAATACTGTTGCGTCGCCACGGCCATGTCGGTCGCCGGATCGCTGGGCGTCTCGACCGCCGTCGCTTCCTCGACCTTGGTGGCCGAATGCATCGTCGATGTCGGCAAGCTCAACAAGCTCGTAATTCTTCGCATGCCGTCGGTCGATAGCGGGCCTTCGAGCGAGACGCGTTTCCCATCGACCTTGCCTTTCCAGTTCGCCATATCGTCCAACATCGCGCCGCGTCGTTCGAGCACTTCGGCCAGTAAGGCGGGGCCGAAGTCGGAAAGGGCGGCCGTGTCGTCGAAGAAATCGACCTTGATCGCGCAGTAGGGACGTTCGCCGAACGTGATGCCCAGCGTCACGCCGCGAATCGTGCTGAGCACTTGGCTAATCTCCGCCAGATCAACCTGCTTGCCTTTCAACGCGGCCGGCGGGTTCTCTTCAAGCTTTCGTCGAATCTCGACCGGCGTCACCACGTCTTGAAGATCGAGCGCGATGATGATGGGCGTTCCCGAAGTGGCAAATCGAACGCCCTCGGCGAGATACGCGGAAAGCGGATTGTTCTCACCGGCTCGAATCCAGCGGCCCACTTCCTGGCGATTTCCCGGCGACATGGCTCCGACCGTCTTCGCGTCGAACGAAACGATAACGCTGTCGTCCGGCAATGCCACGGCGGAGAGACCGCTGACTTCGTCCAAAGTTCCGCCATGCGTGCGTGCCACCGTGGCCAGCGGTACGGGCGAGTTGGATTCGACCAAGCCGACTTCCCAAATCGGCTCCATGAATTCCAAGTCCACCTGCGAAGCCAGCAGAACTCGGTTCGTTCCCGGCGGGATCGATGTCAGGCCGCTGGCGTACATCCGATCGAACTTAGTCGACCACTCCTCGTTCTTGGCGACGGGACTGGCGAGAATCTTTTGCACATCAAATAAAGCGATTGTATTCGCGCCGCGAGGCACTCGGCCGACAAGCGAATCCCATTGGGCTTGTGCTGAATTCAACGGGACTATGAGGGCAAGGCCCAGCGCGAAGAAACGAAGGAAGCGGCCGATGGTCATGGCAATGGTCCTCTGAGAAGGTCTGAATTCAATCGCGGGTGTCGCGCGGGCCGACAGACAATTCAGGCGTTTGTTTTCGCGGCGGAATGATCTGGGCGAACGGCTGCTAGCGACGCTTGACCGAACCATAGTACGTCAAACGATGGCGGTTCTAAACACTTCGCTACCGAATTCAGAGGATTTCACGGGAGCCGTCGAGCGGCGAATCGATTGCCGCGTCCACGCGAAGCTTAACCGCCGCACGAATCTGCGCGGGGAATGTCGTGCTGATGCTTTGCGAACAACCTTCGGAAGAGAAGCCAGCGACTTCAGCGCTGGGAGGGACGGCTGCACGAATTCGGCGTGATGAAGTTGGCAAACCGGTCAACTAACGCGGCAAGTTGCTCATCGAACCAGCCGTCGAGATCGGTCAGCGTCTCGATGGCTACGCGATCGTGCCGCGCGGTGGCTTGTAAAACAACCGGAACCTTGGACTTGCCGCCGGAAATGCCCACTTCACGGGTCGTACTGCTCATGATGCCGCCGCTCGCTTTGAAAGGTTGCCCCACTGTCCGCCCCTGCCGCGAATCGGCAGTCAATCGAGGAGATTTCCGAGGACAGCAACTGGCAGGCCAATGTTCGCTTCCAGTGCAAACATTGACGCAAACCATTTTGCATGAGAAGTTTACGACCCGTCTCTGATTCTTGTTTAACGCTATAAGTTTCCCAGTTTCTCAATCGTGTTGCCAAAAAACAACGCGGGTGTGCGTGGAAAGCGTGCTACAGCGGCACAATCCCTTCGACCCACCCAACAATTTTGCCAGGAATTCCCAAGAGGTCGCGACGGCCTGCGAATAAATGGACGTAGGCGACGCATTGATCGCGGAGCTGGGAAGAGCAGGACGAAAGTTGATCCCCCTGGTGCGGTACCTGATACAATTTTTGGGAGGGCGAATGCCATGTTGAAGAAGTCGATCATTGTGGGAGCCGGCCTGTTGTTGCTGACAGGTTTGTTCTTCGGACGCGACGCGGCTAGCTACGTGTCGACGTCGATGGGTTGGATGCACGATTCCGTGCGAGACAGTGTGCCGGTGACGTTCGAGCTCGAACGGGCTCGGCAAATGATCCGGAACCTTGATCCCGAGATTCGCAAGAACATGCGGCTAATCGCGGTCGAGGAAAGCGAAGTCGAGAAGTTGCGCGATCAGGTCGAGCGAGTGAATACGGACTTGGCCAAGAGCGAGGGACACATCCTGCGTCTCAACGGCGACTTGCAAAGCGGGAGCAGCCAGTTGGAATACGCTGGTCGCATTTATACCGTGTCGCAAGTGAAGGCCGACTTGGAGCGTCGCTTCGACCGCCACAAGACGAAGGAAGCCACGGCCGAGAAGTTGAACAAGATTCTGTCGGCTCGGGAGCGCGGCTTGGTTGCGGCTCGTGACAAACTGGAAGCGATGTTGGCGGCCAAGCGTCAGTTGGAAGTCGATGTCGAGAATTTGGAAGCTCGTCAGAAGATGGTCGAGGTGGCTCAATGCACCAGCGACTTCAATTTCGACGACAGCCACTTGGCTCGCACCAAGGAGCTGATCTCGGATATCTCCAGCCGCATCGACGTGGCCGAGAAGATGGTTGCCGCCGATGGCATCTATCACGACGAGATTCCGCTGGACGTGCCGGCTGATTCGGAAGACATCTCGAAGCAAATCACCGAGTACTTCTCGGGCGATCGCGACGGGATTCAAATCGAGACGCTGGCCGAAGCTCGCTAAACGATTTGAAAACGCAACGCGGCTCGGGTCGAACTTACGGCCCGAGCCCTTTTTGTATTGTCCCACGGCCTGACGTGGATATCTTTCAACGAGTGCGTGAATCCCGCTGACTTGAACATCCAATGTCAATCATGTTTCAATCCTGGCGACTGAAGGTTCGTGAAGCCGAAGAGGCGGCCAAGCACGGGCGGCTGGACGAGGCGGCTCGGTTGCTGCTGGACGGGAACCTGCGTGAGTTTTTGCCGGGACAACGATTGGCCGGGCGCGTGGCCAGCGAGATTTGCTTGCGGTCGCGGCGAGCGGCTTGCGAAGGAAACTACGGACGAGCTTGGAGCCAGTATGACTTGGCCCAGCAGTTGGTCGGCGAAGGAGACGTGCTGCAAACCACGCGGCGTGAGTTGATCGAAACGGCCGAGGCGCAAACGACTCGGTTGCTCGAACAGAACAAGCCCGCGGCGGCTCTCGAAATTGTCGTCGCCATGCTTCGACGATCGGCAGCCAGTTCGCGGTTGCGTGAAACCGAGGAGGTCGCCCGGCGGCTTCAGTCGGCCGCGTCGTTGGCCAATCGCGGACGTTTTTCGGATGCGGCGGGCCAGTTGTCCACGGCGAAACGACTGTGGCCGGAACTGGCGATGTTGGACGAACTGGAATGCGAATATCAGGATCGTTCGGAGCAGGCCCAGGGGTTGCTCGAACAATTGAACCTCGCGATAGCCGACGCGAAATGGACGGAAGTCGCGCGGATTGCCGACGAGTTGCTGATGTTGCCGCCGAGCACTTAGTCACCGCGACGCGGGTGCCGCCGAGCTGCTCGCTGACGGCTATGGCCAACCAAATTCAAACGGCGAATCGGCGGCGAATCGAAGCCAATTCGACCTGTGGTTCACGAGCCTCAAGTGCCTTGACCGCACGGAACGGCGGCGGCCGAATCTGACTTGCCGAAGTTGCCGCCGATGACGCATCGGGAACATGCTGGAGAAAAGCCACCCGCCGAGCCAACCGCGCGTCAGTACGGAAACCAAGTGACTAGGACCTGTAAAACAATCCACCGACGTTTCGTCCGCTGACGGCCAAGAGGTTTTTGGCTGCACGCGGACGAAGGACAGCCGACGGGTGGACGCGAAACCCGAAAGATATCGGCAAATGCAGGCGGATACTTCCGACTGCCACAAAATTGCCGGAGCGCGAAAGTGGCAGGTGTTGGGTGAGGTTGAACCGGTTTTCGGGTTCAGCCGGCAATTGCCGGTTGATGTGTTGATGATGGCGATGAACGCATGGGCGATGTGTGCACTGCATTTCCGCGGCCGCAATGCGTTAATGCTCCGCTCGATTTTTTAAACGCTTCACGACAATCGCGCTGCCGCGGCGACAGCGTTACGCCGAACGTGGCGCCAGCGGCGAAAACAGCTGATGTATGTATCGGGCGGACCTGATGTCGTTTTTCGAACGCCGACGAACGGTTGAGCCTGCCGGAGTGATGGTCCGCCGAGCTGACGTTCACGTGGTTAGTCGCTCGCCGGTCGAAAGCAATTTCAATCGGAGGCGACTTCGCTGCTTGAAGCCCTTGCCTGGCTGCCGAATTGTATGGACAATGATGTTCTATGGCACGCTTACTCCTGGAAATAGGCAGCGGCGAGGTCGCAATGCACCGACTGCCGCTTTGCCTCAGCCAGCCACGCGGATGCGCCCATGTTCAGGTTTACGTCTGGTTCTTGCCGGATGGTGCACATCGTTGAGGAAACACGTTACGACGAGCGGTGCCCGCGACCAGCGACGCGGGCAAGGAAGCCGCTCAAGCGGATCCAACGCAATTTAGATGTCGGCGCAAGTGGCGTTTCGCAGTGCATCAATCTAAAGCATCTGGAATCTGCTGTCGCTGTACGACATCAAGTATGACGATTTTGGCGAAGGCTGAATCGTCATGGAATACATCGGCGGCGAAAGTCGTGCTACGTGTTGGACGATCATCCGACGGGCATGCCGCACGACAAATTAATGTCGTGGTTCGATGGCATCATGGCCGGCGTCGTTTACCTGCACGACCACGGAATCGTGCATCGCGATTTGAAGCCCGCCAATATCTTTTCAGACGAAGGCGTGGTGAAGATCGGCGATCACGGGCCGTCCAAGTTCAATCCCGTGCAGCGCCGCCGCAGCGGCCAGACCGAGAGCGTTGGCACGTTCCACTACATGGCCCCGGAAATCGGCCGCGGCGTATATGGACGCGAGATCGATGTCTATGCCCTGGGCATCATTCTGTACGAAATGCTGACCGGCAATGTGCCGTTCGAGGGCGAGAGCAGCCAAGAGATCATCATGAAACATCTGACGGCCACGCCCGATTTGAACGGCGTGCCGCAACCCTATCGCAGGTGATTCGACGCGCATTGTTGAAGGATCCTGATCAGCGGCTCTGCACGGTATCCGAGATGCGGCGAAGCTGTCAGTCATGCGAAATCGCCAGCCGACTTCAAACCGTGGGAGTTGGCGTTTCTGCGGGGGCACATCTGATCAGCGAGCGTTGCCAGCTCGGAGTGCCGGAGTTCGACGCCTGCGAGAGAAGTGTTTCACATCGCGGACGATCAGACCGGCATTCATCTCGGACATTGGTGAATCCGCAGGAACTTCGCTATCTGCTCGGGCGTGCCCATCGTCACCGCGTCCGTCGTGGATGCGGAAGAACCGATCGCGAGGGCCGTGAAACATGGCCGAAATCTGTCATGTTGGCGGCGGATTCGGCGATGAGCGCGCCGGTCAAGGTGGTCGTTCTCATTGCGGTCGCGGCGCTGTTGGTTTTCAATTCCACGTGGCTGATCCCAACCGCCGTGGCTCTGGGACTGTTGTATCTGTGCTACTTCGGCATTCGTTCCCTGGTGCTGGCTGGTGGCGGAACGGCAGGTGCCGCAACCGGCCCCAACGTTCACGCTCGGGCGAATCCAACGGGCGGCGATCGCCCGCCTGAACGCAAAGAATATCGCCTCCGACATTGGCATCAGCTCGCGCGGCAATCCATGCGCCGCAAGCCAGCGGCGATGCGAGCGTCCGAGCTGAGCGGTTCGATGCTGTTGTCCGCCATCGGCCATGCGTTGTGTTTGTTATGTCTGTCACGGCGGACATCGGTTGAAGAACGTCGACGCTCGGATCGTCCGACGTGGCTGAGTGCCGCCAGATTGTTGGCACGTGGGCCAGGCACGATGGGCAAGTTCTGGGAAGGCAACGAGGGCGAGTCGATCCGTCGACGTTTCGCCATGCTTGTTGCCGGCTTGGGAATCGGTTTGATCTCGTTCGTCGCCAGTCAGTATCTGACGCTCGAAACGCTGGCGTCGGCCGATTTGGCACGACAAGTCAACTCGCACGATATGCCGTCGGGCATGTACGCCGCCGATGGTTCGCCGCTGTTGCCTGCATACTTGGCCTATTTCGGCGGCATGATGGTGTTGCTGCCGTGGTGGAAGCAAGTCGATCCGTTGCGCCGCACGCGTTTCAGCCTGATGTCGACCGGTTGGTGCGTGTTGTGGGCGTGGATTTTGAACATGTTCCTACCGTTTCCACAGCCGTGGGGCGTGCTGGCGGCCGCTGCGACCATTTCGGGGTGGTTGCGTTGTCCGCTCCCTTGGCTGAGCGGCGAGCAGCGAACTGTCGCCATTTAATTTAAAAGAGTCGACACGAGCCTCGCGAGCGAATTGCTAACAGGAAGTTGCGTTGATCGCGGGAGCGAGCCATTTCGGAGCGGAGGCAGACGGAGCATGTTGTTAACCATTCTGGCACTTATCGTAAGTGGCATCTGCTGACCGTTGCGACAGCCGGAGAATTCGGCCTGCAACGACATCGGCACGCGGTTCACGCCACGTTGGGGCGTGACCGATTCTGGTTTCCTGCGGGTTGGCATGTGTGACCACGCATGCGGCATCGGAAAGACGAGCCACGCTTGGCGCATATGAAGATCCACGGTGATGACGGACGACGAAAGCCAGCGGCCTCGGGTCGTCTGCCTACCACTGATGAAGATGTCCGCAGCGAACCCTGCTTCCGAAACAGCCATGGCCCGGACAACCAAATCAAGGCGGCGGACGAACCCACGATCTACACCGGCCCGGTCTATCCCGCTGATCGACCAACGTGGGTGACCGAGCCCAACGTGACTCGCGGCGATATGCACACGGTCGTTGTGGACTGGACCCGCTATCTGGCGATGATGTTCAGGCACTCGATGCGGCGTTAAAGAAATCCGTCGATGCCCGCGTCGACGAGTATCTGAATGTGAATGGGCCGCAAGCCGCGAACTCCGAGTCTGAACCAGATCCGCACCGAGTTGACGATCCCGAACGGCATTACGCGGGGACGGTCGAATTCAGCTTTGGCCCGATGCGAGAAGAGTATCGGCAACTACGATTCACCCGCGAGTTTCGCGAGGGGTTGGACGATCGTTGGCGAGAAGTCGTCGCCCGGAACCGTCTGTTGAAGACCGGTCTGGGAGCCGGCGGCGTGCTGATGATGCTGGCCGTGGTGTGTGGATATTTCAAGGCCGATACGGCCACTCGCGGCTATTACAGCGGTCGCTTGCAGTTCGGCGCGGCGGCGGCGATACTGACCCTTGTCATTGCCGGCGCGGTCGTTGCCGGTTGGATTCCGCGGCTGTAAGTCTCGGCCGCGATCGATTCCGCCAACGTAATCCGGTTGGCCTTCACTTGGCTGCTCATCATTCGATATGACCGAACCTGCCGACTCGGATAGCTTGCTCGTTGAACGCATTCGCGCCGGCGATTCGGACGCCTGGACCGACTGACCGATGAAGGCCGGCTGTTGGCGTTCGTGGAAACGCGAATGGGACAGCGAGCGACCAGCGAAGACATCGTGCAGGAAGCCTTCATCGGCTTTCTCAATAGTCTGCCAAACTACGACGGGCGTCGACCGCTGGAGAGCTACCTGTTCTCGATTTGTGCTTACAAGCTGACGGACCACTTGCGACGCGAAGGCCGCCGCCCGGCCGTGCCTTTGTCGGCCGGCGCGGATTCGCGAGGCTCTTGGCAAGTGGCCGGCGCGGCTCGTCCGGCCAGCAGCATTGCTCGCAGCGGCGAGCGACGCAACGTGGAAGAGAAGGCCGTGACCGAGGCGCTGCGAGACCAGATCGAACGTTGGCGCGAGCGTGGCGACTGGGTCAAGCTGAAGTGCATCGAGCTGCTGATCGTCCGCGGTTGGGCGAACAAGGACGCGGCTCAAGCTCTCGGAATTAGCGAACAGCAAGTCGCCAATTTCAAGTTCGATTTTATTTCCCGCACGCGGACGCTGGTTCGTCGCCAAGATCTTTCCGAAGACATGTTTCCCGAATTGTATGACGAGGACGCTTAGACGATGGCTCGTAAGTACAGCAATTCGGAACTGGAAGCGTATCTGGACGAAGGGCTCGAACCGCAGCGATGGCCGAGCTGGAGCGGGCGTTGCGCGGCGAGCCCGACTTGCTTCATCGCTTGGCCGAAATCAACCGCCGACGCGATGCGGGCGTCCATACGCTGGGCGAAATTTGGCGGCGGCATCGTCTGAGCTGCCCGTCGCGAGAACAGATGGGCAGCTTTCTCCTGGGCGCGCTCCACGGCGATGCGGAAGACTATATCCGCTTTCACCTGGAAACCATCGGCTGTCGTTACTGCTTGGCCAATGTCGCCGATCTCGAACGCCGGCAGAAAGAAGAATCCACCACAACCACCGCCCGCCGCTCGCGCTATTTCCAATCCAGCGCCGGTTATCTGCGACACAATGAGATCGGGTTCGGAGGAACGGGGGTTTCCTAGAGTGCTCTAGCCTAGCACGTTCGGACACCAGCGGAGACGCGATGGAAGCACAATTGGGTCGACCCGAAACGCGAGTGGCGGTTCCGAGGGGCGATGGACAGGACATCGCGAGCATTGAAGACGAAGCAATTCCGACTTGATGCGCCAGCCACACATTGGGGCTGCCCCCTACGTCCCAACCTAACACCAAAGGAACAACGACGACGAGAAGTGAACCAACAAGCGCGCGGCTGTCCGATCGTTTGGCGAATGTTCGCGACGCGGCCGGCGAAGGCAGGATTGAGAAACGGTCGGCGTGACTAACTAGAATCGAACGTTGCAAGAAGGGGCTTTGAGGCCGTCTAGCCATACACTTCCGGAGTACCGATGACCCCCGAAGAACTGTTCAACGAAGACGCTAAGGCGAATCTTGAATTTTTCGACACTACGAGCAGCAGCGCCAGCAAGTGACTAGCTTGGTCCTATTGATCGCTGGGGCGTTAACTGGCTTAGTTACATTCGACCAGCAACTAGACGGGTTGGACGCTATCCCATCGCTCTTGATGGTCGCAATTGGCGCGTTCGGGGCATTCTTTGCCGCGAAGTATACCGAGCGATCCAAGTTTCACTATCAGCGATACCGGCAATGCCGGGCCGAACTCGAAAGGCTTGTTCCCGGTTTCACAATAACGAGGGCTAATACAACCGCCGACAATGCACACGACCCAAAATATCCGTGGTTGCAAAAGCGGAAGGTGCTGGGCTTTTGGCTGGGACTTCACGAAACGGTGTCGGCAATTGGTGTAGTGTTATTGGCGTTCGCATTGTGGGGATGGGGGACAGGCGGGCGAACGGAATCTCCGCCGACAAAGCGGCAAGTCGAAACGGAGAATTGGTCGGTACGCGAATCAAATTCGCAATTGCGATTGGAAGTCGCATTGCCTAGCAACCGTGCGGCTTCGGTTGAAAGGTAGCCGATGTTAAACGTTCTGCGTGAATCTTTGACGTCGGACGCGATGCGCATCCGCTGACGAATTTCACCGCACGACGAACGTAGCCGGAATCGGTCGAAACTTCGCTCGATGCGTTCTAGAGCAACATCGCGGTCGCGAGTGTCACGATGTGGAAAGCGGGAGGGTGTCACTGACACCCCTCGACGCTGCTTTAGGGCGGTTCTCAACGGTTAACTGCATCGTCGAGAACGTGCCGCAGACTGTTGTTTCTACCCCATTTTTTGCGTTTTCGAGGGTTGCTGAAAGTCGCCTATTTCAACGGGAAGTCCGGGCTGCTCGATCCAACTGAGCTATGCGCGGGATGGTGGGCTGTAGGCGACGCGGCTCCGCTCGCTTCTCAATTGCGTGGCGTAATTTGTTGGACGCCCGGGGCGGCGTGTTGCGATGTTTGCCGCTGCGCCGTTTGGCTGCGGTGAGCGGGGCGTTTCGCCGGGGCGAGATGGTGTTGGGATTCGGGGCGGCGGTTAGGTCATGGATCTGAGCGTTTCCAGGG
The DNA here is from genome assembly GCA_041399085.1 of Pirellulaceae bacterium. GTDB lineage: Bacteria > Planctomycetota > Planctomycetia > Pirellulales > Pirellulaceae > JAWKTM01. Next base: position 7,180 of record JAWKTM010000014.1, on the reverse strand, counting down.
CCGCTTCGACGGTGGCTAGCTGGCTTTGCAAATCGGCGAGGCTGTCACGTTCTTTTTGCACGACGTCGGCCGGGGCGCGGTCGACGAAGCTGGCGTTGGACAGCTTCTTTTCCTTGCCGCCGATCTGGCCCAGCAGCTTCTCGCGCAGCTTCTCGTTTCGCTCGATCTCGGCCGCGACGTCGATGAAGTCCTTCAGGTCGACGAACACTTCGGCGCCGGCCAAGCTGACGGTGGCGTTCGTGGCGGGCGGAGTTACGTGGGGGCCGAGCGACACGGCCGTGGCCTTCGCCATTTGCTCGAAGTACGGCTGCATTGGACGGAGCAAGTCGGCGACTGCCGGCTCGCAGCGCACCGAGAACTCAAGCTGGTCGCGCGTCGCGATGTTCTGGCGGCTGCGGATTTCGCGCAGAGCGCCCAGCACGCCTTGGAAGCGCGTGAATCGCTGCTCGATTTCCAAGTCGATGCGGGCTTCGTCGGCCTTCGGCCAGTCGGCGATCATCACGCTGGTCGCGGCTTCGGTCGGCGATTCGACGCCGCGCTGCGGCGCGAACTGAGCCAGCAACTGCCAGACTTCCTCGGTGATGAACGGAATCATCGGGTGCAGCAATCGCAGCAACGTGTCCAGCGTGTGGGCCAACACGCGTTGGGCGATGGGCCGCGAGGCTTCGTCTTGCAGCCGGGCCTTGGCCATTTCGATGTAGAAGCTGCAGAATTCATCCCAAGCGAAGTCGTACAGCGTGCGAACCGCATCGGCGTAGCGATACGATTCGAGCGCGGCGGTCACCTCTTTGGTCACTGTGTTCAAGCGGCTCAGAATCCAACGGTCCTCGACGCTCAGGTCGGCGTCGGTCACCGCGCCGGGCGTGTAGCCTTCGAGATTCATCATGGCGAACCGCGAAGCGTTCCACAGCTTGTTGCAGAAGTTCCGCGATTGCTCGAACCGCTCGCTGACGACCGGCCCGCGCGGCAACGCCATATCTTCCGGCGTGCGAGCCCACTGCGTCGAGAACTCGCCGCCGCACTTGCCGCATTTGATCCGCGGCCGCTCGCGGTTTTCCTTCGTTTGGTCGATCAGCGTTTCGCAATGAGGGCACTCGAACTGAACCGGCATCCGCACGTCTTGCGTTTCGGTACACAGCATCGCCAGACCAAACCGCAACGCATCCGGGCCGAACTTGTCGATCACGTCGATCGGATCAACGCCGTTCCCCTTCGACTTGGACATCCGCCGTAGCCGTCCAAAATCTTGGGATGGATGAACACTGCGGAACGGCACTTCTCGCCGACGTTATTCAGGCCCATGAGTTAATCATCCTCGCGGCGACCCACAAGGTGATGATGTCGCGGCTGCGATCAGCGTGCTCGTCGGATAGAAGTAGCCGAGCTCCGCCGTCTGCTCGGGCCAACCAAGCGTCGAGTGCGCCAGAGCGCGGAGCTAAACCAAGTGTCGAGCACGTCGTGGCCTGCGAACGAAACCTTCCGCTTCAAGCTGCCCGGCCCGCGTATCCTCCTCCGTTTCGAGGCAGACCCGAAACGAATCATCGGCCCGCGCTGCGATTCCCGCTCCTGCCGGAGCTTCGCCGCGAATGCGTTCGCAGCCCCGGCGTCGTCAAACGTCCTAGTCCAAACCGGAATCTGATGTCCTCACTCAGTTGCTGGCTCACCGGCCAATCGCGTTTCTCGCCTAGCCAATCGAGATAGCCCTTCGCGTAGCGATGAGGTGGCGTAATCTGCACGCGCCATCGGTCACGGCGTCCATCGCCGACTGGAGTTGCCAGCTGGACCATCTTCACGAACCATTGATCGGCCAGTACGGTTCGGATCGGCGTCTTGCTGCGATCGCTGTGAGCCAGGTCGATCAGGCGGGCTCTTCGATCTCGACCATCAAGTCTTGCCCTTCTCCAACGCCGCGACCACTTGCTTGCGAGCCGCCGGCATCGTCTGGCCTTGATAGCGCCGGCGTTTTCGTTCAGCGGCAATGTCGGATTGGAGAATGTTGATCGCCGATCGCGGCGTTGCGTTGCCAAACTTCGTAGTCGTTCGGGTCGTGAGCCGGAGTGATCTTGACGCAGCCGCTGCCCACTTGGGCTTGGCCCACGCGTCATGATTAGCGGAATCTGGCGGCTGTCGGTCAGCGGCAACTGCAATATCCGCATTTACCAAAGCCGATAACGCAGTTGCTCGAGCGCGGCCAGCTTCGACGCCTGACGTTCGATGATGTTATCCAACCGCTGCTGGACGCCTTCCTTCTCCTTGGCCGAGTTTTTCCAGCCGCTCTGCGCAGCTCGGCTTCCAATTTGTCCGCCGCCGCGGCTGGATCGGAGCGTACGGCCACGGCCGTATCGCCCAGCATCGTTTCGGGTCGCGTCGTGGCGATCGTCACATGCGTCGGCTCGCCCGGCTGCGGATCGATCACCGGATAACGCAGATGATAGAAGTGTCCCTTCACTTCCTCGTGAAACACTTCGTCGTCGCTGACCGCCGTTTGCAGAAACGTGTCCCAGTTCACCAGCCGCTTGCCGCGATAGATCAACCCCTTCTGGAACAAGTCGAAAAACGTGCCGCGGACGGCTCGGGCACACGTATCGTCCAGCGTGAACCGCGTTCGCCGCCAATCGCAACTGCATCCCATCCGCTTGAGCGATTCAGGATGCGGGCTTGCACTGGGCTTTCCACTGCCAGATTCGATCGACCAAAGCCTCGCGACCGTCGTGACGCGTCTTGCCTTCCTCTCTTTCTGCAGCTGCTGTTCGACCACTGCTTGCGTGGCGATTCCCGCGTGATCGGTGCCGGGCATCCACAGGCGTTGAAGCCTTATGCGTTTCGATGGATCAACACGTCTTGCAGCGTGCTATCTGGCCGCGTGCCCCAGATGCAACGCGCCGGTCACGTTCGGCGGCGGGATGACGATCGTGAACGGCTGCTTCGTCGAGTCCGGTTCGGCGTGAAAATATCCGGCTTCCTCCCAGCCGCGATAGATGCGGTCCTGGGCCTCGGCGTAGTCAAAGCGATTGGGCAACTGCCGCGATGGATCGTTCATGGAATCTGAAATTCGGAGTCGAGAGTGGGGTGAGATCGGCGGATGGGGCCACGCAAACGGATCGGCCGCGTCGCAGGCGGCGAGCTCGAACGGCAAACGCCGGAAATTTCCAAACCGCTCGGGCGAATCACTACGATCGTGGTGAATCATAGCGGACTTTCGTCAGCCGACGATGGCGTCGCGTCGCGTTGACCCGCTGATCGGGCCGTCGTTAAAATCAACCACTCGTTCGGCGTTGTATCGGCCAGCCATTGCCTCGAACCATGCCGTTTGGTAACGATTCGGTCGGAACGAGCGGACGGAAGGTTCGCTGTTCGATCCGCATGGCGGCCGCGAAAGTTTTGCGGCCGGGTTGTTTCGTTTACAGGAATCACGTTGTCATGTTCCATCGCGTATTTGCGTCGCTGTTCGTCAGCGGCTGCCGGTTTGGTTTGCATTGCCAGCGTCGGCCCAGGCTCCGCCGCAGCTAATCGAAGAAACATCGCAGCCGCCGTTGACTCGGTTGAACGACTTGCCGGGCTTGAACAGCGGGTCGAACGACTGCTGGCGAATTCCGGTGGCCCCGTGAATGACCGTGAGCCCGCCACGTTCTCGGCCCAATACCAGTTGGTCGAGGGAACCAACGAAGGCCGCGTGACGTTGACAGTCGACTTGGCGGACGAGTGGCACGTCTATTCGCTGACTCAGCCAGCCGGCGGTCCGATGGCTTCGCGCATCAAGCTGGCCGATGGACAAGATGCGGAGCTTACCGGCCCGTTTCAACCGCATCAGCCGCCGCAAGTACACCGCGTGCCCGAATACGACGTGCCGGTCGAAGAGCACGCGGGACAAGTGAGTTGGTCCGCTCCGATTCAACTGGACCAGGGCGTCGATCCGCAAACCACCACGCTGACGTTGGTCTACAACGGGCAAGTTTGCTCGGACGCCTGCATTCCCATCTTCAATCGCGAAGTGGCCGCGACGTTCGCGGGTTACTTGCCGAAACCAGCCGCTGGCGGAACGTATCGCGAAGCCGATGCGCACGTCGAACTGATGGGCACGCTGCAGCCGCAAACGGTGCAGCCGGGCGGCATCGCCACGCTAACCATCGCCGCTCGGCCCGACGAGAAATGGCACGTCTATGCGTTGGCCGAACAGGATCCCAAACAGATTTCAAAGCCGACGGTGATCGCGCTGACGAATCTCTCCGGTCTGCAGCCGTCGGCTACCGTCGCGTCCGAGACGCCGGTCGAGAAAGAAACCGATTTGGACGAAGAGCCGATTCTGTATTACCACGAGCAGCCGGTGGCTTGGACGATCAAGCTGCAAATTCCCTCGACAGCCGAAGCGGGCGATTATCAAATCGAAGGACTGATCGGCTATCAAACCTGCACCGAAGTTTCCTGCGACAATCCCAAGGCGGCGTCGTTCGTGGGTACCGTGCGAGTCGGCGATAAGACGGTCGAAGGCGAGCAGTCGCTGGCCTTCACATCGGCCAGCTATGACGAAGCCAATGAAGCCGCGATTCGCTATGCGGCCGTGGCGAAGACTGGCGGAGCGACCAAGCCGCTCGACACGCGCGAACTGCTGACGGCCATCGGCTTCGGGCTAATCGGCGGTTTGCTGCTGAACCTGATGCCGTGCGTGCTGCCGGTGATCGGGCTGAAGATTCTGTCGTTCGTCGAGCAAGGCGGCCAAAGCCGGGCTCATGTGTTCATGCTGAACTTGTGGTATTCGCTGGGCTTGCTCAGCGTGTTCGCCATCCTGGCCACGCTGGCCGCGTTCGTGAACTTGGGTTGGGGCGAGCAGTTCACGCATTTGTGGTTCAAGGTGGCGATGACCGTGCTGGTGTTCTCCATGGCGCTCAGCTTTCTCGGCACTTGGGAGATTCCGATTCCCGGCTTTGTCGGCGCGGGCAAGTCGAACGAGTTGCAGCAGCGCGAGGGGATGAGCGGCGCGTTCTTCAAAGGCATGTTCACCACGGTGCTCGCCACGCCGTGCAGCGGTCCGTTTCTCGGGCCGGTGTTCGGATACACATTGGCTCAGCCGCCCGTGGTCACGTACGTCGTGTTTCTCAGCGTCGGATTGGGAATGGCCTCGCCGTATCTGGTGATCGGCGCGTTTCCCGGCTTGATGCGGTTCCTGCCGAAGCCCGGTATGTGGATGGAAACGTTCAAGCAACTGATGGCGTTCTTCCTGCTCGGCACGGTCGTCTATCTGTTTACGACGATCAGCGACGAGTATTTCATCGCGGTGTTGGCATTGTTGGTCGGCGTCTGGTTCGCTTGCTGGTGGATTGGCCGCACGCCAATTACCGCCGAGACCACCAGCAAGGCGATGAATTGGGCCGGCGCGGTCGGCTTGGCGGCGTTGATCGGATTCGGCAGCTTCGAGTATCTCGGGCCGCGTGAGGAGTTGATCAAGTGGGAGCCTTACTCGCCGACCGCTTTGCGCGAGGCGACCAACAGCGGCAAGACCGTGATGGTCGACTTCACGGCCGATTGGTGCCCGACGTGCAAGCTGAATCTGGCCCGAGCCATCGACACGCACCCGGTGAACGAAGTGGTTCAAAAGCACAACATCGTGCCGCTGATCGCCGATTGGTCGGACCGTTCCGACACGATCAAGCAAGCCTTGAACGAGCTGAACAGCAACTCGATTCCGGTGCTGGCGATCTACCCGGCCGGCAAGCCGGATCAGGTGATCGTGTTGCGTGATCTATTGAGCCAGGACGACGTGCTGGAAGCGTTGCAGCAAGCCGGCCCGTCGCTGGAAGGCGCCGGCGAAACCACGACGGCGATGGGCGAGCCAGTCGAGTCGTCCTACTAAGCAACCGGCAGATGAGAATGTACCCGTTGGGACGCTGGCAGCGTCCACCACGTGGCCGATGCTGCCAGCATCGGTAGGTAAGAATTGCGTCGACCACGTGGCCGATGCTGCCAGCATCGGTAGGTAAGCATTTCACTGCCGATCGACTAGGCACGCAAAGTCGCTGGTTGATTTTCTTGGCCCTGGGCTTAACGCGATCGGCTGGTCGAATAAAGTTGAGCGCCATGACTACGCCGCAACGCATCGTCCTCGGGACTCGGAATAAGAAGAAGGCGCGCGAGTTGATCGACTTGCTCGCGCCGCATGGGTTCGAGCTGCGCACGCTGGACGATTATCCGCACGCGATCGAAGTGGACGAGACCGGCGAGACGTTCACCGACAACGCGCGGTTGAAGGCGGTCGAACAGGCTCGGCATCTCGACGAGTGGGTGATCGGCGAAGACAGCGGTCTGTCGGTCGACGCCCTCGATGGCCGGCCGGGCGTGTACTCCGCTCGCTTCTCGGGCGAACATGCCACGGATGAAGCGAACAATCGGCATCTGCTCGAACAGCTTCGTTCCGTGCCGCTCGAACGACGCACGGCTTTCTACACCTGTCACATCACGCTGTCGGATCCAGGCGGCCAAGTAATGGTCGAAGCCGAAGACTATTGCCGCGGTCGGATCCTGATCGAGCCGCATGGCGACGCCGGATTTGGCTACGATCCGCTGTTCGAGATCGTCGAGTATCACCAGACGTTCGGCCAATTGGGCGACGCCGTGAAATCGGTGCTCAGCCATCGGGCCCGCGCGATCCGCTCGTTCGTCCCGCAAGTGCTGAAGCTGTTCGGCCGGTAGCGTGCCGGCTCGCCTTGGGCAGCGGGCCAGCTATTCGGCGGCGACATTCCCTCGAGACGGTTTGTCGGTCGCATTCTTGGTCGTGGCTTGACCGTTGCTCTCTGCCGCACGGGCGATCAACTCGACCTCCGATTCCAGTCGCAGGGCACAATGATTGATCCCAATCAACCGACTGCCGGCCGGCCCCGCGCCGATCTCCGTGATGACGCCGACGGAATCCAATGTCGCGTCCGTGTCCACGCGATGGCGCGCGGCGAAACGGACTTGATCGCCGATGCAAGGCACCCATCGTGCCGGGACCAGGTCGTCTGACTGGCTTCGCCGTTTGTCGAAACCACGGCCTCTTTTGGACGCCGCCGTTGGTTCGGGCTCGCGGGCTTTTGGCTCGGCCTCGCCGGCTTGAGGCTCGCGGGCTTGTGGCTCGCTGACTTGAGGCTTGTCGGATTTCGATGGGCTGGCTTCCGACGAGTCATCGGGTGGCTCCCGGCGGATCCGC
>JAWKTM010000013.1:0-146059 GCA_041399085.1 Pirellulaceae bacterium | reverse complement strand
GCTGCATACCAGCGGGCCGTTGATGGAGTGGTTGGACCAGCGGCACCCCGAGTATTTGGATCGCGTGGCGCGGCTGGTTGAACGAGGCCGGATCGAAATCGTGGGCGGGGCGTTCTACGAACCGATTCTGGCGATGATTCCGGGCCGCGATCGAGTTGGCCAGATCAGCGAGTACACGCGTTGGCTGGAAGATCGGCTGGGCGCTCATGTGCAAGGCATGTGGGTTCCCGAGCGAGTTTGGGAGCCGTCGTTGACCGGCGACATCGCGGCGGCCGGGATTCGCTATTCGATGCTCGACGATTTTCATTTTCGGAACGCGGGGCTGACGGACGAGCAGCTCTACGGTTACTACGTGACCGAAGACGAAGGGCGGCTGCTAAGCATTTTCCCGGATAGCGAGCGACTTCGGTATTTGATCCCGTTCGCGATGCCCTATGAGACGATCGACTACTTGCGCGGCATTGCGGAACAACATCCGAACAGCGTGTTGGTGTTCGGCGACGACGGCGAAAAGCTGGGTTCGTGGCCGCAAACCCACAAGCATGTTTACCAAGACGGCTGGCTCCGCAAGTTTTTCGATCTGCTGGTGGAAAATCAAAGCTGGATTCACACCACGACGCTTAGCGAAGCCATCGACAACGTGCCGCCGATCGGCAAGGTCTATCTGCCTTGTTGCAGCTATCGCGAGATGACCGAATGGGCGTTGCCGACCGAACTGCAATTGCAGTACGAAGACGTCACTCGGCAAATGGATCATGATCCGCGTTGGGATTCGCTGAAGCGGTTCGTGCGGGGCGGCTTCTGGCGGAACTTTAAGGTGAAGTATCCCGAGACCGACGAGATGTACGCGCGGATGATGATGGTCAGCCGTCGTTTCGAGCAGGCTCGTCAGAACGGCGCGGAAGGCGCGGACTATGAGAACGCCCGCCGTTGTTTGTATCGCGGCCAATGCAATTGCAGCTACTGGCACGGGGCGTTCGGAGGCGTTTATTTGCCGCACTTGCGCAACGCGGTTTACAACCAGTTGATTGCCGCGGACAACTTGATCGACCGAGCGACGGGCAAGACGGGCCCACGCGTGGAAGCCACCGTCGACGACTTCAACTTCGACGCTCGACAAGAGATTCGCCTCAGCAACGACAAACTCACTTGTCTATTCGCGCCGGCCGCGGGCGGGCAAATGTACGAGCTAGACGTGCGCTCGATCTGTCACAATTTGTTGGCCACGTTGGCTCGGCGTCCGGAGAGTTACCATCGGCTGGTTCGTGGCGGCGCGGAGGCGGGCGGTATTGCCAGCATTCAGCAAGAGATCATTTTCAAACAACAAGGTTTGGAAGAGCGGCTGCACTACGACGCGCATCCGCGGAAAAGTTTGATCGATCATTTCTACGACAACGAAGCGACGTTGGAATCGGTTCAGTCGGGCGAGGCGGTGGAGCGAGGCGATTTCGCGACGGGCGTCTACGAGTCGCGAGTTCGCCGCAGCCCGGATCGTATTCAAGTGCAGTTGTCGCGCGAAGGAAACGCGTGGGGCCTGCCGATTCGGATTACAAAGGCCGTCACCTCGCAGGCCGGCTCGAACACGCTGGAGATCGCCTACTTGCTGGAAGATTTGCCGAAAGATCAGGTTCTGCATTTCGGCGTCGAGCTGAACTTCGCCGGTTTACCGTCGGGCGCCGAGGATCGTTTCTTTCATCGAGCGCGAGGCGAACGGTTGGGCCATCTGGGTACGGCCTTGGATTTACATGAGATCGAGTCTTTGGGAATGGTCGATCAATGGTTGGGGATCGACGTGCGGTTGCGCGTGAATCGACCTACCAGTTTGTGGACGTTCCCGATCGAAACGGTCAGCCAATCGGAAGGCGGCTATGAGCTGGTTCACCAGTCGGTTGTGATGATGCCGCACTGGTGGATTCGCGGCGATGAGACCGGACGCTGGAGCGTCACGATGATGTTGGAGATGGATACGTCGCAAGCCGAATCGCGCATGAAGCCGGCCGCGGCGGCCGTGACGGTTTAGAGTGTCGTCAATTCTTGGGTTGTGGGGCGGGCAGTTCATCTTGGGTCGGCGATCGCTGTGATATGGAATTCGTGAACGTCAGAGAGGCTTGGGCCGGCCAAAGGGCTCTGCTATTCATCAGTCATCCAGGCCATGAACTGCGAATTCATGGCTGGCTCGAAACGGCTCGCCCGGACGTCATGGTATTAACCGACGGTTCCGGCGGAACGGGCGTTTCACGGCTGTCTTCGACCGAGCGAGTGTTAGCCGCCGCTGGTTGTCAACCATCGGCCGTGCTGGGTGAGTTTACGGATCGCCGGGTCTATGAACTAATACTCACCCACCGCTTTGATGGCTTTCTCCGCGTCGTCGATCGTTTGGTCGCCCATGTGCGAGCGTTTCAAACTCAGTACATCGTCTCCGACGCGGCCGACGGCATGAATCCGGCGCACGACCTGTGCCGTCTGTTGGTCGCTGCTGCGTGGGAAAAACTGAGCCGGCATCACGGACTGCGGCTGCCCACTTATTCGTTCCGTTGTTCCGGTCCGCTGGAAGCCGCGCCGCAAGCCGGGGCGGGCGACTTTCATTTGTCGCTGGACGACGACTGTTTGCGTCGCAAATTGCAAGCAATTCACGACTACCGCGAGTTGCGAGATGAAGTACGGGTGTTCGAGAATCGCTCGGCGCTCGATTCCATTCGCCACGAATACTTCTCCGAGTTCGCCTCCGAGGAAGCGTTTGCTTTCCCCAACGCGGCGAAACCGTTCTATGAGATGTATGGCGAGCAACAGGTGGCACGACGCCGTTACCGCGAGGTGCTGCGGCGTGATCGTCATATGCGGCCACTCGCCGATACGCTTTGGCGTTACGCCACGGTCGCCCATCGCCACGTGGCGTAATCGAACGCGACGTCATCGAAATTAGCTCGCCGTTGCCGCGTTCTACCGTTCGTCACGAACGATGTGTTCATATTTGACTTGTCCGTTCACATCGTGATAACGGAACGTCAAAGTCGGGTGGCCGTCCGCGTCACGGTCAACGGCTCCAGTAAGATAACCGCCGATCACATTCAAATACTTGTGATAGTCGTCGCGGAAATCGGACTGCCGCCAACCTCCCGCATGTTCGTCACTAGCCGGCCCACAGGAGAACTCCCGCACACCCGTTTCGGGATGGACGCTGTGATATTGCCAAGGGCGATCTCCACACACAACGACGGTGTTCTTCAGCGGCGCTAGAAACGCGCGAATCTCGTCACCCTCGTGTTGGAAGTTCGCGTTGGAATGGTTGTCGCGTTTCGAGGCTCGGTCGGGGCCGACGATCGGCGTCGGCGAGATTAGCACCCGAAACGTCGCGTCGGACGCGGCCAACGTTTGCTTGAGCCACCGCTTCTGCTCCGCGCCCCAAATGGTTTTTTCCGGGCCGTCCGGTTCGTTGTTCGCGCTGCGAAAGTCGCGGCCTTCGACCATCCAGACTTCTAAGTCGCGGCCCCAACGGATTCGGCGATAAGTGCGTTCGCCCATCGGCACTTGATAACGGAAGATCTTCAGGCCACGCTCAAATGTCATTTCAAACATCGAGCCCGGCTTCATCGTCGGCCAGCAATCGTCGATCAACGTGTCATGATCGTCTTTGATAAAGTAGCTGCCGACTTGGCGATGGAAATCCACATTGGTATCTCGGCTATAAGTTCGCTGCCAATGCCAATCGGCCAGAGCGGGCGTCTTAGCCAAGCGATCGTAGTAGACGATGTCGCCCGTATGCACAAAGAAGCTCAGATCGTCCTTCAACATGGACGGATAGATTTGAAAGCCGTCTTCGCGGTCTTGGTCGGTGAAAGCTTGACCGGTGGAAACGGCGAACACCACGCGAGCCGCTTGGTCCGCCGCCGGAGCCGTGCGAAAGCCGCCGTCGAGCGACTCGCCGGGTTTCCCATCGGGCGACCGAGTCTCGATGCGAATCTCATATTTGGTGTTAGGCCGCAGGTTCGACAGAGTGAACTGCCGAGTGTAGTCGGATTGTGGATCGACAGCGGCCCAGGCGGTCTCCATCCACTTGTCCTCTCCCATTGCGCGGTACAGCACACGTGTTTCCGCCGCGGCGCCGGGCGCCGCATAACAAATGTCGGCGGCCGATTTTCCATCTGGGTATTCCACGGCGGTGATTCGACCTTTCGGGTTTGCGTCGCGGCGACGGGCGTTGGGCGTGAATCGCTCGCCCGTGGACATCACAAAGGTCGCCATCGGAGCGTCCGCGAGATTGGGTTCCGGTCGAGCGGTCGTGCGGGTCCACACAATGGCGCTGTCGGCTGTCATCTCGCCGACCTTGAAACCGGTCGCTTGAAAAGGACCGTCCGCGGCGTGGGCAACATTGGCTGCCAAAATCGAGGAGACGATCAGAGCCATGAATGTTAGGAGCAGGTGTCTCATAGTGTTTTCAATAACCAATAACAGAGGGAGAGTCGGTTACGAGTGTTGGGCACTCACACTTAAGCAATCCAGCGAACGGTAGCGAATCTCATTCGGTGGCCAAGGCCGGGTGGGGAAATTGCCCCAGCGGCGTCATCGCCGGATGATTCAACATCGCGGCCGCATTACGATTGTCGGGGATCGAAACACGTTTCCAACCACCGGCGACGGGCCAACTGTGCCAGAACATCATATAGGCCGATTGCGGACAATGTTCCAACACGCCCGCCAGACAAGCCGCGTTGTCGAACCACCCGTCTCGCTTCCAACTACCGATTTCGGTGACGGCGAAGGGCTTGCCGAGCTTGATTAGTCGATCATAGCCGCCTCGGGCGTTTAAATCCGCTTCCCGAAACTGGTCCACATACACGTCGATGCCGACTACATCCACATAGGCGTCGCCGGGATAGAAATGGTCGGTGGGCCAGACGTATTCGTTGCTCTGCGCGGCGGCGGAGTAAACCCACAAGAGATTGTCGAGTTGCTTGGTATGGGTGAAATAATCGTGATGCCAACGCCACAGTCGGCGATAATTGTCGGCCGCTTGCGGCGCGTCGTCCATCGCGTTGGTTGATTGCCACCAAAACCAGCCGCCGTTCATCTCGTGCAGCGGTCGCCACAAGACGACGACGTTGGCGTCGCGAAGTTGCGCGAGTCCGGCGGCGATCTTATCCAAGTCGCGAACGAACAATTTGTGTGCGTCGCTGGACTCGTCCAACAATTGGTTGATATCCACACCGCGAGTGACCAGCGGATCGCCGACGCGGGCAAACGGATTGGCCAAGCTGGCGTCGATCGTGACTAATCCGCCGGCTTGCCAGAATGGGATGAGTTGCCGATTGGCGGCGCGTATGGCGTCCATTCGCATCTCGCCCCAGCCATAGTCGACGCCGATCAATCCGATGCCGCGTCCGGGCGGCGTGACGCGAGCCAACTGATGCAACACGTTCTTCGCGCCGTGTTGGGGATTCACCGCGTCGCCGATGTTTTGCCCGATGATGATTTGCCGCGGATCGTCGGACAATCGCCGCAGTGTCTCCAAAACTTGTTGAGCCGATTCGTTTCGTACCGAGTTTGCGGCTGGCGGCTCGGCCGCGGCAAGTCCCGGCAGGCAAACCAGCAGACTCACGCCTATCGCGGCCCGCAGCGCCGACTCGGTTCCGCGGCAAGTCGAGCGGAAAGCGGGATTTGTCGCGGGGCTTCGCATAACGTTCGGCCGGGGGTTCAAGAAGCTTGGGCTCGTTCAACCTTACGTTATGCGATGCGGGCGAGCGGGGATTCCTCGGCGACTTGATCGGTGTATCCGGCAGAATCAGGCGGCTTGGCACGATTCCCGAGGAAGTTGGCTGCCAAGGGGCGAGGTCCGACGGCGAACTACGTCCAACCGGCCGGCAACACGGCACCGTCGCGGGCGGCTCGCCGAACGGCAGCTCGACCGACACATAATCACCCGGCAACCGCCGATCGACCGTCGTTCGCGGGCCGAGTTGCTCTGGTATGGTCGACCCGGTTGGTTAGAATGAGCCGCTTTCCCACTTTGTTCGAGGACCGCATGGCCGAAGAAAAACGCGTGATTCACGATGAGCAGCAGACGATCGAAATCGATCTGCGCCAACCGGGCGTGGCGGCCTTTTGGGCTTGGGTTTGGCCCGGCGCGGGGCATTTGTATCAGCGACGGTATGCCAAGGGCTTGCTGTTCATGATCGCGATCCTGTCGACGTGGTTTTTCGGGCTGTTTTTGGGCGAAGGCCGCGTCGTTTATGCGTCGTTCAAGCAACCGATGCCGCGTTGGCATTACATCTGTCAGCTCGGAGTCGGATTGCCCGCGTTGCCGGCGATCGTGCAAAACCGCCGCGTGAGCGGGTCGCCCCCCAAGGAGCCGTTGTTCGGCGGTTGGATGGCGCCGCCGCAACAGCCGGTCGTGTTGGATATGGAGGACGAGCTGGGGTATTGGCACAAGACGCTGAATTACCGGTTCGAGATGGGAACGCTGTACACGATGGTTGCCGGTTTGCTCAACATCCTGGCGATCTACGACGCTTACGCCGGGCCGCTGATCATCGCGCACGATGGCAAGCGTCGTAAGGACGAGAAGGCGAACGGCGACAAGCGAACGGGCGATCATCGGCCCGACGAGAAGCCGTCGCCCGGTGTGCCGCCCGGCGAATCCGCCGCCGATACGTCCGCCCAGAAGTAGCCGTCTACCCATCCGCTTGAAAGTGCTTGTCTCATGTCGCTTCTGTTTGCCGCCACGCAGAATCAGCTTTGGTATGCCGCTCCGTTGATCGTGGCGATTAGCCTCGTGTACGGGGCGACTCGGCACGAGTTGATGGGCGCCGTTCTGCATCAGGCGTTTCGCACGGCCGTTTGGATCGTCGGCTTCATGTTGATCATTTTCGCCGTGCTGAGTTTGATTTCCTGGTGGACGTAGCGGGACCGCGCAACGGCCGCTTCGGTTAGCGCAATCGCCGCTTCGGACAGTGCAATCGCCCGGTCGGATAGCGCAATCGCCCGGTCGGATAGCGCAATCGCCGGTCGGATAGCGCAATCGGCTCAGCTCGGACAGCGCAATCGGCCCACTTCGGTCGCGCAATCGCCGCTTCGGTTAGCGCAATCGCCCGGTCGGCTAAGCGTCGCCCGGTCGGCTGGCATCGCCGCTTCGGACAGCGCATCAGCTCGGTCGGTTGGCTCAAACGCCACTTCGGTTAGCGCAACCGCGACGGCTTCGGTTAGCGCAATCGCCGCTTCAGTTAAGCGCAATCGCCCGGTCGGACAGCGCAATCGCCACTTCGGACAGCCACAATCGCCGCATCGCAGCCCGCTATTCGTTCGCAGCGCGCGTCGTGGCTTTTCGGAAACGTCGCGTTGCTCTTTCGCCCATAATTTTCCAGAGTTGCCGCTCGCCAAGTGTCTGGGTCGCTGGTAGGAGCGTAAGCCTCTGACTTGACACAAATAGCACTTACGTCGCTCAGGCACATGCGGAACGTATCGCCAACTTGGCACTCGCCGTGCATTTCCAGCGAATCGCTTGCGTATCACCAACTCCGCCACACCTGTCCGCGATGTTTCGCTGGCGGAAGTCGCGAGCGGCTAACTCGCCAACCGGCTTTGCTGGAGAACCTTCCGATGTCGTTCCAACCGCTGTCTCGACCCGTGCGGATGATCTACCGAGCCGCTCAGATTCTGCTGACTTGCGATGTCAGCGATCTCATGATTTTGGATCTGGACGACATCCAATTGCGAAAGCTGTTGCCCGACGGGTGCGAGCTGTTTCGGATGACTCCCGACTTGCTTCGCGAGCACGCTACGAATCCCGAACTCGGATTGAATCCGCTGATGGCGTATCGGCTGTTGTTCGGCCGCGATGTGTGTATCGGGATTCGCAATGCCGAAGGGTTGCTCGGTTACGCGTGGTTCGCGTTGGGTTCGATCGAAGCCGAAAACAATCGGGGCTCGAAACCCGCGACCGGAACGGCGATTTCCTTTCCCGCTCAGATGGCGTTCATGTACAACGTCTTCATTTTGCCGAAGTATCGCGGGCAGGGTTTGTACGCGGCGATGGTGGCCTATGCGTTTGTCGAGTTGAACGAGTTCGGCGTGCGGCAGATTTTGGTGACGACCGATTGGGCGAACAACTTTGGGCTCAAGGCGTGTTACGCGATGGGGTTCCGCCGCGTCGGTCGCATGATTCGATTCGGCGTGGGCCGAGCCGTGTTGGGCTGGTATCCGCGAGCGGCCCGGCGATTGGGCGTTCGCTGCGGGAATTGGGTCAACCGCAAGCTGCCAACGCCGGCCTATCACGTGATGACGCAACCGAAGTTGGCTTGAGAGCGCGTGGCGGCGTGCTCTTGCGGTCTCCCGACCGCATTCAATCTAGCACTCGCCGTGCGGGTCTCCCGACCCCGCACATTGACTGACCGCAGGTCTCCCGGTGCTGCGAGGAGACCTTCGGTCGGCGGTTTCGGCGAGGTCGGGAGACCTGCGCCGGCGCGCGGTGATGCGAGCGGCAGATGAGAATGCCCATTGGGACGCTGGCAGCGTCCACCACGTGGCAGATGCTGCCAGCATCGGCAGGTAAGAACTTCGCTCGCGCGTGCGCGGGTCTCCGACCCCGCACATTACTTGACCGCAGGTCTCCCGGCGAGGGACGGTCGGCGGTTTCGGCGAGGTCGGGAGACCTGCGCCGAGCGCGAGACCTGCGCCGGGCGCGCCACCCGAGCCGATTGACTCGACAGGCGAGTTCTCGGCAGGCAGAATGGGCGCGTTGTGTGGCCGGCCGTGGAAGCTCGATCGTTCCTGGCGGCCAATGTTCTCCGCGCTCGACGCTTCGCCTCTCTCCCTCGCGCCACAATCATCATCATGTCGAAATCCGATTCGCATTTAGACCGTCGTTCGTTCGTCTCTCAATCCGCTTCGATCGCCGCTGGGTCGATCGTTTCCAGCGGCTCGGCCAAACTGGTCTCGGCCGCCGACGAGCCGGGTAAGCCGGCCGGAGACTCGAAGGCCGATGACGCCGGCGCTAACAAATCGGCGACAAAAGCCAGCTTCGCCAGCCAGTGGGATCTGGCGTTCGACCGCGTTTGGCTGGGCCCGGAATACTGGGCGAATCCGCTGCAAGATTGGCGGATTGCCGACGGCCGACTGGAAGCCACCGTCGCGCTGCCCGATCGCAACGTGCAACTGTTGACGGCCGACTTGAGCGACGAAGCGGGCGACTTGGCGATGTCCGTCATGGTCGGGAGCATCGACGGTCGAGCGTTCGCGGGCGGTAACGGAACGGCCGGCTTTCGCGTCGGCATTCGCGGGC
The DNA here is from genome assembly GCA_041399085.1 of Pirellulaceae bacterium. Taxonomy (GTDB): domain Bacteria; phylum Planctomycetota; class Planctomycetia; order Pirellulales; family Pirellulaceae; genus JAWKTM01. The sequence continues at coordinate 136,785 of JAWKTM010000013.1, read as the reverse complement.
CGCTCGACGAATACCGCAACAGCTTGATCTACGGCCGAGGTTTGGATGCCGGGATCACGGCGCGAGGCGGGCTGTTCATCGGCAATCCCCGCGCGGCGACAGCCCTGCCGCCAGAGAAGCTCAAGGGCCTAAAGCAGCTTGAATTGCGTTTGCAGGCCGAGCCAACCGGCAAGACCTACCGCTTGACGTTGGCGGCTCATCATCCCAAAACGGGCGACCTGCTGGGGACGGTCGAGCGGCTTCAGGTTCCCGCCGAACAACTGGTCGGCAACATCGGATTGGCCGTCAACGTCGACGTTCCGGCCGGACGACCGCGGGCTCGGCAAAACAACGACGGCCAATCGCTCGGCAATGGTCGGTTCTGGTTTCGCGATTGGCGAGCGAGCGGCGAGAAGCTGGCTTTGCACCCCGAGCGAGCTTTCGGCCCGCTCCTGTTTTCGCAGTACACGCTGTCGAACCAAGTGTTGAAGCTGACCGCCCAGATGCCGCCGATCGGAGCCGGCGAATCGCAGGTCGTGCGTTTGGAGACTCGGCCAACGGGCGACGAAAAGTGGCAGTCGCGCGGCGAAGCGAAGATCGACGCCGAAGCTCGGACCGCCACGTTTCGCATCGCCGATTGGGACGACTCGCGCGACGCCGACTATCGCTTGAGCTACGCGGACTTGACCCAAGACGGTGTGATCCGACAGCACTTTTGGACCGGCACGGTGCGACGCGATCCGGTGGATCAGCCCGAGTTGGTCGTGGCCGATATCTCGTGCAACATTCACGCGGCCTTTCCGAACTCGCAGTACGTCGAGCATACGGGGCGAGTCGACCCGGATTTGATCGCGTTCGTGGGCGATCAGTTTTACGAATCGACCGGCGGCTACGGGGTGACTCGCGATCCGCTGGACCGGGCCGTGTTGGACTATCTGCGCAAGTGGTATATCCACGGCTGGACGTGGCGCGAGCTGACTCGCAATCGCCCGAGTGTGTCGTTGCCCGACGATCACGACGTGTATCAAGGCAACGTCTGGGGCGAAGGGGGCGCGGGCCGACAACAGACGCAGGAAGCCGGCGGCTACGGAATGCCGGCCGCTTGGGTGAACGTCGTGCATCGCACGCAGGCTTCGCATCACCCGGATGCTTATGATCCGACGCCGATCAAGCAAGACATTTCGGTTTACTACGGGCCGCTGACTTATGGCCGAGTTAGCTTTGCCGTGATCGCCGATCGGATGTTCAAGACCGGGCCGGACGGAGTGGCTCCGCCGACCAAAGGCCGCGCGGATCACGTGACCGATCCGAGCTTCGATCCGAAGACGGCCGATGTGCCGGGGGCCGAGTTGCTGGGCGATCGGCAGATGAAGTTCCTGCGAGATTGGGCCGACGATTGGCGCGGGGCGGACATGAAGGCCGTGATCTCGCAGACGATTTTCACGGCGATGGCCACGCACCACGGCGGCGAGCATATGCGGTTGGTGGCCGACTACGATACGAACGCTTGGCCGCAGACGGCTCGCAACGAGGCGTTGCGGGTGATTCGCAAGTGCTTTGCCGTGCATCTGGCGGGCGATCAACATTTGCCCGCCGTCGTGCATTACGGGATCGACCAGCATCGGGACGCAGGCGTCGCGTTCGCCGGCCCGGCCGTGAACGTGGGCTATCCTCGCACATGGGAACCGCAAGTCGCCGGGATGCCGGGGGCGGATAAGAACGAAGGTCTGACCGGCGATTTCCTCGATCACTTCCATCATCCGCTGACGGTGCTGGCGGTGAAGAATCCCGAGACCCAGCAGCGTCGCCCGGTGCTGGAGCAGATGGAAGATAAGGCGTCGGGGCTGGGGATCGTGCGGTTCCGCAAACCCGAACGCAGCGTGTTGATCGAATGCTGGCCGTATTTGACCGACCCGACAGCCGCCGACGCTCGGCAGTTTCAGGGCTGGCCGATCCAGGTCGCTCAAACGGATAACTACGCCGCGAAGGTCGCCGGCCACTTGCCGATGATCCAAGTGCGCGGCGCGGCGAATCCGGTGGTGCATGTGATCGACGAAGCGACCGGCGAAGCGGTTTATAGCTTGCGAATTGCTGGCGACAAGTTCCGGCCGCATGTGTTCGCCGACGGCACTTACACGGTGCGAGTCAGCGATCCCGAAGCGGGTCGATCCGGGCAAGCCACGGGCCTCAAGCTGGCGAAGAGCAATTCGGCTTCGGTCGAGATCGCGTTGAATTGATCGGCCGGTACCTTCGATGGCAGGCGACTCAGACGGCGTGCGAGCCGCTTGCTTGCGTTGCTAGCACGCCGCTGCTATGATCCGGCGACTTGGCTGAAGCAAGGCGGCCAAGTGATTCTTCGACTTCGCTTGTTGTTCGATTCAAGGAAGACGAACCGGCGGAGGAAGCTAGGCGAGCTTCCTGGGCGGCGCATGCCGTCTCCGCACGGCGTCGAAGGTTAGCTTTGGGAGGCGCGCCATGCTGGTTCTTAGTCGTAAGGTGAACGAACGAGTTCTAATTGGCGATCAGATCGCAGTGACGATCGTGCGAATCGCCAACAATGTCGTTCGCATCGGCATCGAAGCCCCGCCGGAAATGGCCGTGATTCGCGAAGAATTGGCGGTCGACGGCGAGATGGCTCCCGTCGCAAAATCAACGCCCGCTTCTGAAACGCCGTTTCGAGCTCCTCTTCGCCCGCGATAGCGCCGTCGTGTGGTGCTGCTTTCGAGTCGCCGCGAATAACAAACGGACGTTTACTTGCCCTTCCGCTTGTTGGCTTTGGCAAGCCCTTTCTCGAGGCGGTCGATCGTTCGTACAGAAGTTGAGTGCTTACCGCTCTCGATGCGACTGATTGTTTCCTGCCGAACGCCAGCCAGATCGGCCAACTGCCGTTGCGTCAAACCTGCCGCCTTGCGATCGCGGATCAAGTCGCGAGCCAGCGATACGCGCGTGTACTCAAGCGAGGAAAGCGGCCGTCCTTGTCTGGTTTGGGAAATGGCGGCAAATCGCTCTCATCCAAAGCCAGCGATTGGCCCGCTCTTCCGCACAGCGATTCGCCAATCCGATGCTGGCAGGATCACGTATTGCTTGCCCTCGATTTCGATGCTTTGAACAGAAGTTGGCATGGCGTCATTATGCGTTTGTGATGAGACACGGTCAATCAGAACTCGTCTCGCTCCACACCTGAACCAATTGCACGGCGCGGGCCCGCCACCATCTCGTCCAGACATGCCCACTCCAGCGGCGAATGCGGATTGTGTTGGCCGGTCGAAAGATTCGGCGTCGGCAAGCCGCGCTCGGTCAGCAGCGAGCCATCGGTGCCGCCGCGAACGATCGTCCGCTTGGCCTCGCGTCCTAGACGCTGATGAGCTTCGACGGCATAAGCCACGGCTCGCGGTTCCTGGGCCAGCCCGTCTCCTAGATTGCGATATTGCGGCCGAGTCGCCACGTCGATCCGAATGCCGGGCGAAGCCGTTTCGACCTCTTTCGCCAACGAACGCAACCGCTCGGCATGCACGGCCAGCTCCGCCGTGTCGAAGTCTCGCAGAATCAATTTGATCGTCGCCTCGGCCACGCCTCCTTCGACGTGATACGGATGGATGAAGCCTTGCCGATCGGCCGTCGTTTCTGGCGACAATTCGTGACGCGGCAACCGATCCAAAAACATCCCGGCGGCTCGCAGCGCATTGACCATCCGGTCTTTGGCGATCGACGGATGAATGTTCGCGCCCCGCACGGTCACCGTCGCTTGATCCGCCGAGAACGTCTCGACATCCACGTCATCCGCGCCGGCTCCGTCCAACGTATAACAAGCCACCGCGCCCACCTTGGCGATGTCCACATGATCGACACCGCGGCCGATCTCTTCGTCGCAAGTGAACAGAATCCGCACCGGGCCGTGTGGCAAATCGGGGTTCTCCATCAACACGGCGGCCAACTCGACAATGACCGCCACGCCCGCTTTGTCGTCGGCGCCCAGCAGCGTCGTACCGTCGGTCGTGATGAGCGTGCGGCCTACGAGATCGTTCAGCTCGGGATTCTCCGCCACGCGAATCACTTGGCTGGAATCACCGGGCAAAACCAGATCGCCGCCACCGTAGTCGCGAATCACTTGCGGACGCACGTTCGTGCCGCTCGTTTCCGGTGAGGTATCCAGGTGGGCGTTGAAGGCCACGGTCGGAGCGGCTTCAACATTGCCCGGCACCGTCGCCCAAACCAAGCCGTTCGCGTCGTGCTCAACATTCTCCAGCCTCAACCCTCGCAATTCGTCGGCGATCATCGCGCCCAGTGTTCGCTGGCCCGGCGAACTCGGATATTCCGACGAACTCTCGTCGGCCGTCGTATCGGCCTGAACATAACGCAGAAACCGCTCCAGCAGCCGTTCGGAATTAACCATGTAAGTTGCCTCGTGGAATAGCTTGAGTCGGGAGAATCGTAACGCCACGCGCCGATTTGGAGCGCTCCCATTTGGAGTGCTCCGCCTTGTCGAAGCTTTTGCGTCCGTATCTCGAAAGCCGAAGTGAAACCGCCCATGATAGCGTGCCGAGGAGTTAGGCAACCGTGGCCCAAGTTTGCGGCAGGACGCCGCAGTTGCCAGCCAACTCACGGCGATCATTTCCAAGTCCCGCGGTAACGCGAATGAACCGATTTCTTAGTAGGCTCATCGGCACGATGGTCGCGAAATTCCTTGAAAAGGAAGGCGTTTGACCGTACCGGCCGAGCAAACGGACGCCGCGATCTCGACGCTAGCGAAGCGGCGGCCAACCCTCTCATCGACGAACATCGCCTCGCGTTTCCTCGCTCTGGCACGATGATTGCGAAGCGTGATCCGCCGGAAACGCGACCGAGCCAATCGGAGGGCGATGCTCACGGTCGATATGGACTAACATTCTCGATTTGCCCTTCAAGCTGGACTGAACTCCTCCAGTTACTCGTCCTGCGTGGATGACGTGCTTCGTCGAAGGGGCCTGACGTTTTGGGAGAGGACGTCAGCGCCCCTTTCGACGAGGTCGACTCGTCCGTCTCTGCGACCGGCTCTCTCCGGTCACATCGCCCGAACTTTTTCCGACTAGCCGCGAGTCGCCTTCGTTGCTCGCTCGGTGGACGCCGCCGCCGGGAACAGCGACGATAGAGCGTCGGACGATTCGCTCACTTCTTCGTTTGCCGCGTTCTTGGAAAGCCGCCCATGTCGCCTCACGATACGGTTGCCGTGTGGATCGAGCAGCTGAAGGCCGGCGACTCGCAAGCCGCCCAAAAGCTGTGGGAGGCGTATTTCCAACAGATGGTCGACTTGGCTCGTCGCAAACTGGAAGGCGCCCGCCGCGGCGTGGCCGACGAAGAAGACGTCGCTCTCAGTGCGTTCAAGAGCTTTTGTCTGGCGGCTCGGAATGGCAAGTTCACGCAGCTCGTCGACCGAGCCAACCTGTGGCCGCTGCTGATGGCAATCACGGCCAACAAATCGGTCGACTTGATCCGCCACGAGAACCGACAAAAACGCGGCGGCGCGGGGGCCGACAGCGACGCTTCGCAACCACCAGCGCAGCTTATGGCGACGCCGCTGAGCGACATCATTAGCCACGATCCGACGCCCGAATTCGCGGCCCAATTGGCCGAGCAGTTCGATATGCTCCTGGCTCGCCTGGACGCCACGGGCGACGCCGATCTGCGCACGATCGCGGTCTTGAAAATGGAAGGGCACGGCAACGCGGAAATCGCCAAGCGGCTTGGCTGCGTGCGCCGCACGATCGAACGCAAACTGCAATTGATCGAACGCTTGTGGGGAAAGGACGCGCGGCCATGAGCGGCGACGAAACCTTCGCGGAATTGCCCGCCGATACGATGTTGCTGATCAACCGCGTCTGCAACCAGTTCGAGCAGACTTGGCGCGACGGCCAACGTCCGCGGGTCGAGTCGGTCGTGGCGGAACTGGACGAGCGCGTCCGCCGCGCGGCGCTGCGCGAGCTGATTCCACTGGAGATCGAGTACCGGCGGTCGGTTGGCGAGACAATCGACCCGGCCGAATACGCTCGCCGCTTTCCCGAACTGCCCGCGGATTGGCTGAGGCAGCAGTGCCGCTCGGACGAAGCAGCCGTTGCCATGCAAGCCGAACGGCCTAAACCGGCCAAGCATCCAAGCAACCAAGGGACAGCTACCAACGCGACTTCGCGCGACAGACGTCGCCGGTTGGGCGACTACGAGTTGATCGCGAAACTCGGTTCGGGAGGCATGGGAGCCGTCTACAAAGCCATGCATCGACGGATGCAACGCGTCGTGGCGTTAAAGGTATTGCGAAACGACTTGAAAGACCGGCCCCAATGGCTCGCGCGTTTTGAACGCGAAGTGCAAATGGCCGCCAGGCTCTCTCATCCTAACATCGTCACGGCCTACGACGCCCGCGAAGAGAAAGGCCTGCATTATCTCATAACGGAGTATGTGGACGGACACGACTTAGACCGCACCATAAAACGAGACGGCCCGCTATCGGCGCATCAGGCGGCCGAGTGTGTGTTGCAAGCGGCTCGCGGATTAGCCTACGCCCATCAGCAACAAGTGATCCATCGAGATATTAAGCCAGCGAATCTTCTGTTGGATGCGCACGGCGTAGTCAAGATTCTGGATATGGGTTTAGCGCGATTGGCTGACGAGCAAGAACCGCTCACCTCGCCTGCCGCGAATCTAACCGAAAGCGGCATGATTATGGGCACCGTCTCGTATATGGCGCCCGAACAGGCTCGGAATACTAAGAATGCGGATGAACGTTCCGACATCTATTCGCTGGGATGCACTTTGCACTTCTTGCTGACCGGCCAGCCTATCTATCAAGGTGAGACAGCCGTCGATGTGCTGCTGGCTCATGCGAACGAACCAATTCCCGAACTGCCTAGTGATGGACCAGGTGATCCCGTACCCGAACGACTGCGACAACTGTTTCAACGCATGGTGGCCAAGCGCCCCGAAGACCGCTTTCAACGGATGAGCGCAGTTGTCGTCGAATTGGAACACATTGTTAGCGAAGCGGAAACACGCATCGCCCCGTTGCCTACCATTATCAACGAATCGCCTGCAACGACGGCCACTCGGCGAAATGCCTGGACGCGGCCAAACGCGCGTCGCTCGTTGCCCTTGATTGGAGCGGGACTCGCGGGATTGTTGCTCGTAATCGTGACCGCCATCGCCTGGAATTTTTCCGGTGACGAAAAACGGCAACTTTCACCACTTGCCGGTCCACCTCTTTTGGATTCAACAGCGATCTCCGGCGCGAATAGCGCGTCCAACGAGCCTAAGGGGTATGTGTTGCGGTTTGACGGACGCGGCAGCTATGTCGAGGTTCCGACCCTGCAACTCGATCCACAAGAGCCTGTCACCTTGGAAGCGATTGTGAGATTCCGATCGTTTCCCGGCGCCGCCAATCTCTTCTCTTGGCTTGGCCCCGAATGGATCGCAATTTATCACACACATGGCGGCAACCTCGGCATCGGACGACGCCATGCCAGTGGAAATCTGCTCGTGTCCGATCAAACCGCGCCACTTGATCGTTGGTTGCACGTAGCGGGCGCCCTGGACGGCAATCAGTGGGCTCTATTCGTGGATGGACAACCGCTCGAATTGCGAGAGCTACCATTCGCCATGCCCGAAACATCGGGCGGGCTCTACATCGGTGGCGTCGATCCCACCCGCTTACCCGCCGATCAAAACGCGCGCTTTATTGACGGAGACATTGCTCAAGTCCGCATCTCGCGCGGCGTCCTCTACCACGACCGATTCACGGCCCCGGAAACTCTTACCAGCAACGCCACCACGCTCGCCCTCTACCACTTCAACACCGGCCAAGGCCTCACGATCCCCGACGAATCCCCCACACACTCCCATCCCGCCACCATCGTAAACGCCGAATGGATCGAACCGTGAGAGCAGCCTGTGTTGAGTGAGGAGTCAATAAAGCAGACCGTATGGCGACGGCCCGACATTGGCGGACACCGCGTGATCGTCGTCATTCAGCCCGTCAGTAACGAGGACCATCTTGATGGAACTTTTCGAGGCAATTCGCTATCGAGACGAATTCTATTCGGGTGGATTTCGGAAAATATTCGCTCCGATGCTTGTCGTGGCGGTCACGGTGCTTCCGAAGGCATTCGCTTGGGTTGCCCCGCCGATGAAACCACCTGCGGCCTCAAGAATGCCGACCGGTCGCTTCCGTTCCAGCGGCGGATTGCTTCTGCATGCGCGGACGAGGACGTTGGTGGCACTCGAACAACTGTTCGATTGTCCTTTCCCGTAGTCATAATGCTGAGTCATCCGCCATGCCTCTCTTGGAAAGCTACATTCAAGCCGGTAGGCTACGCCCAGTACGGCTCATGATTAAGTTTGATTCAGGATGGGTATGTCGCGGAACTGAGCGTCCATTGCAAAGCAGTGATGCGTCTGGTAGCCGCGAATTGCTCGCAAGTCATGGAAGATTGCTATCAAGCACGGCATAATGGGGACGGTGAGTCCGAGTTTCTAGAAACGCGCGGGGGTATGAGGCCATGCTGGACCAAGACGCTTCTCTAGTGCATGAGCCTTCAACGCCGGATAGACGTGGCAGCTTGCGTGGAAGACATGTTGCAACGATTCTTCTTTCCATCGCATTGTGCCTTGCGATCCTGGGCGCTAGGGAGCTGGCGCGCCGCGTTGACGAATCCTGGCAGGCCGTGGTATTGCCCGTAGTGAGTCAGGCCCCAGCCGTCGTCGAGTTGCTGGATGAGTCGGGTGAAGCCGTCGCTACAACGACGCTTCCGTCGCTTGTTCCCATGCGCGTGCCACCCGGCGAATACCTTATGCGCGTGGCCCGTCCAAATCAACTGAGTGAGACGGTGCGAGTTGAGTTCGACGAGCGATCCACCCGCTTACACCGTATCTCGCGGACGACGAGTTGATTCAATGGAAGGACGTTCCAGGAGAGAGGATCGCCGGTATAAGGGATGGAGAACGCCACGACGTGGTTGTAGTTGACGGGGTTGGGTTGCGGCGCTTGAATTCCGAAACTGCCGAGACAGTGTGGGAGGTGGACCTAACTCGTCTACTTGAAACCCTGCCCGTCGATGATTCATCCTCCGCCCCGGGGTTCTTATGGCCTTGGTGGCAAGTGCGTAGGCGAAGCGCCTACGCTCCGGATACATGGCAAGAACAGATAATGTCTCCCGTGCTGGCGGATATCAACGGCGATGATACGGAAGACGTCGTCTTGGGGTGTGCCCACCAAGCGTGGTTGCTGGCCGTGGACGGAAAGTCTGGTCGAATCATGTGGCTGGCTGTCGCGGCGGACGTGGTGGCAACCTCGACTGGAAACACTAAAGTCAGGCCGAAGGTATGCGAAGTCGCGTCGTTGGGCTTCCCAGAATGTGTCGAAGGAGATGTTGATGGCGATGGCGCGGTCGATGTGTTGGCGGTGTTCGTCAGCATCGATACAAAGCTCGACATTTTCTCGAACTTGGATCTAAGCAAATCCGCCGAGTATTGGGTAGAGCTGGTCTCGGGAGCGAGAGGTAGCACACTTTGGCGCTATTCCATCAATCCGAAATGCCTCGAAAGCACCAATAAGAGCAACTCGCCACTCGGCTTTCGCTGGTATCTGTCGTCGGAGTTACGGAGCAAGTCCAAAAGCTCTGGGGGCGATCCGTATATCCGAGATCCGAGTGCCATTGAATTCGCGTCGAGCTACGTCTATCTCCCAGATTACCCCCATGTCGAACATCACGGCTTGGAGAATGGCGCGTCGCCTGGTGGCGTCGTGAAGTTAATCGCTGGGGATTCGATAATCGCGTTGAATTTGCAAGATGGCGACGTCATCGGGGATGAAGCGATGACACACCGGCCCGGTGGTCCAGCAATCTATGCGGACTGTGACGGAGATGGAGAAGTCGAGGTCGTTTACTTGGAAACGGTTGGCGCGGGATTGTATGCCACTGCCGGCGCCAAGCTGGTCGTATGGTCATTGGCCCAGAACAAGGAATTGTGGACGCACTCATTGGATACCTACTGGCCGCATTCCGCAACACCCGCGCCGGATCGTTTGAAATGGCCATTAGTAGTCGACCTGGATCAAGATGGAGTAAGCGAGGTTGTGGCTCCCCTTGAATCGCCGAAAATGATTGGCAAACAATCGTCGCCTTACGCCAGTGTGGCCGTGTTTGAAGGAGCGTCGGGCGCAAAACGATGGCAACGCCTGATTCCCACCGTGGACATGCAAGTGAATCATTTCACCACGGGTCCCGACATAGACGGTGACGGGGTCAATGAAGTCTATGTCGCCACTTTGTGGGGATCACGGATGGATTTGTACGTCGACTGTTTGTCGGGAGCCGACGGGCACACATTGTGGCGAACGAGTCGCCGTATTTGGCCGTTACCTCGAATGTCCTGCAAAGCTTACATCGCGGAGATCGGCTGGTGGAACTCGGGTGGCGACGGCTGGCCGCAATGTTATGTGAGCGTGCGAAGTGGTGATACAATCGGAATTCAACCAACAATCTATTTCTTCTCCGCCGGCACCGGCGAATTACGGGACTTTGCTTTGCTTGCGACGTCCGCTACCACATTTGATATCAATGGCGATGGCGCCGACGAACTGTTTACCTATTACTCACCGCCCATTGTCTGGGATTTCAGGAACAGGAACTCGGTAATTATCGGACACTGGACTTGCAATCTCGGCCTAGCCGCCAAACGCTTCGTTGAACACGCACGCGCGACCTTACATGTAAGCTCCGACTTGGACGATGACGGAGTCGGGGATCTGATTTCCATCTCCCATGATGGAAAGTCTGTTCGCGCGATCTCCGCCGCGCAAGGACACTATGTGTGGACGCATCGTGCGGGCTCAAATACTCGTTACGCTTCGGATCGCGTTTATCCAGAATTCACCTCCGAACCTCGCTCTGGGAGACTTGGTGACGAGTCGACGGAAGCGGATCTCAATGGCGACGGAGTTTCCGATGTAATGCTGTGTCGCGATGTCAGCCGCCGCGAACCCTCCCCGCTCGTGGCGATTTCGGGTGCGGATGGTCGGACGTTATGGAGTGCCGAGTTTCCATACCATGACCGGTTATCCGCGGGAGCCGTGCGTTTTGTGGATTTGGACGCGGACGGACACAGTGAGGTCGTCGCCGTAGTGCGAACGAGTGAGCAGTCCACGGAGATTGTGGCTTATTCGGGACGCCGGATGCGCCGCCTTTGGCGACACGAACTGCCTCGATCATTCGGTCGAGCAAGTATCGATGTGCTGCCCACCACCAAAGACGACAGGCCGCGGATACTCGTGACTCTCTACTGGAATCGGGACGCCATGTGGAGTGTCGTGAGCGCCGACGGGCAAGTCCAAAACGTCTCACCACAGGCGCGAAGAGTTGGTGGGTGGACCGTAGCGGAAATGGGAACCGAGTCTCCATCGTGTTTGATCGCGTGCGGGCCAAGAGCGGGCGGGGATGGTATAAGCCTTTGGGTTCGCGACCTTGAATTGCAGGGAGCATCGCAAAATGAAGTGACGTTCGACGGAGCACCAGAAGGTAATAAACCTGTCATGCTTCGCACGCCTCACGGAATGTTGATCACAGTGGAGGAGTGGTATTCCAGTCGCAAGTTGAAGCTGTTCGACGCCAATCTTACGCCGCTGCGATGTGTCTCGGATTGGTCGGAGTGGCTCGAACTACAGAAATCCAAGATGCGAGTCGGGGCGTGCGACGTGGAGGGCGATGGCTACGATGAGCTGTTATGTGCGACGAATTCGCTCGTGTGGACAATGCGGGTTGAAACTGCCGTCGATGGAGTCGTGCGGTTGAGCCCGCCACTGTGGTCAGCCCGCAACAATGACCTATCCGCGGAATTGTTTCGATTCGAAGCGGCCCGCGGAATTGTCATCGTACGTCGGGGGCGGATGCTCCAAGCGTTGGCAGTTTCGACCGGAAAACCACGATGGTCGTGCCAGATCCCGTTTGCCGATGTCCCTGGCATGCACCCCTATCAGTTGATTTACGGGCAGAATGCGCAAATGGATGTGCCCCATTTGTTGTTTTCCAATCGTGACCAAGCCTATTGCATCCAGGCCGTACCGAGCGTCGCCCAGTCACGGTCCGGGGAGTTGCAAGTCGGCAACACGAATGTCGCTCGATTGATTCCCGATTTGCACCGCGGCCCGCCGCGGCTAGCTCCAGAATCATACGACCCGAGACTTAGAACAGGACTGCCATGGGTGCCTCATCCAGACTATCAAGACTGGAATCGGGAATACCAATTTCACCTGCAATCCGTGGGCTTGTCGGTGTGCTTGGTCGTGCTTCCTTTGGGATTCGCAATCTGGATCGGCTCGCGTCGGCAATGGGGGTTGCGCACCATGTTGGCCGCGCCATTCGTAATCGGGGTATTTATTTCCGCGCTGCTAGTTCAGAGCGATCAGATTGTTATACATGGCCGGTTCGCCATGGCGCTCGCACCGATCCCGGTGATGCTCTTCGGTGCGATCACGCTGCACGCCTTGATTGGCCAACGATGGTGGCGACTTGCGGGGCTCAGTGTCGCGGTCGCCGTCACGTGTTTTTTGACGGCACTATTCTTTCTTGCCACGGACCGACGCCTGCCAGGACAGACGTACTTCTGGGACGGATGGTACTGGATCTTGCTTTACGGGACATACCAAACCGGATGTTTGCTGGTGTTAACTTCGATTCCGTATGCGCCCACGATCGCTTGGCTTCGGCAGCGATCAAGCCGGCCACGGATCGGCTGGGAACGCGAATAGAAAGGGGGCGCGAGTGCGTTAGGTGTGCGGGAGTCCGGCCGTTCTTAGAAATGGAGAAATCGTGGGAAGACATCGCCAGATGGCCACACTCTTTTGAACGATCGCATCTGCGCTCGATGTCCGATTCATCCAACAGCGGGTTGAAGTGATTCGCTTTGGGCCGCACCATGTTGTGTGAGCAGTATCGATTGGTTTCCGGCGACGCTGCTCGGACGCCACGTTCATTGCATCGTTGTTTATCACATCGCTATAGCCCCGTCCGTGTAGCATGCACTGATGGAGCCATAGCGATGAATATTGATCGACGCGGAGTATAACCGCGTTCTGTGTGAGTTAGCACTTGAATGCCGGCCGTGCGACAGCGAGAGTTACTCGTTGTCGGACTCGAAGAACTCTGGCTGCCGGGTGGAATTCCGGGGCGAGCGAGGGCCGTTCGCTTGGTCGTCATTGTTACGAGTTTGTGTGTCCGATTCTTGGGAGCCCTCGAAGAACCGCGGCTGTTCACCGGAGTTCCGCTGTCGCGGCAACTCGCTGGTTCGCTGGTCACGGCGTCGGTCCGAATCTTCCTCGTACCGAAATCGACCCTGTCTCGTGGGCCGTTCGCCAAGTGTGGCGTTCATGGATTTTTCGATTCGCCGGACCACTTGAATATCGACTTCTTCTCCCGGTTGCATGTTTCCAATGACATGCGAAAGATGTCCAGCGGAGTAGATGCGCTGTCCATTAACCGCGGCAATCATATCTCCTTGTTGCAGGCCCGCGTCGTCGGCCGCGCTGCCGACTTGGACGGATTCCACGATCGCGGCATCTGGGATTCGCGGGTTAAGAAAGACGCCCAACCAGCCACGTTCCTCATCGAAGAAATTCGGAGCGGGGGGCGGATTGAAGTCGTCGCCGCGGCGGCCTTGCGCCATATTTCGCTGGTCCGCGTTACCGCGGTTTTCTTCATTGCCACGATTCATCGTCAAGTACAAAGTGTGCTGCTCATTGTCTCGCAGCACTACGATGGGGATTCGCGTGCCGGCCGGCTGAGTTCCCAAGTGTCGCAAAAACTCGTTGCGATCGGATATTTGGCGCCCACCGACTCGTAATACTTGGTCGCCACGTTGCAAGCCCGCTTGAGCAGCCAAGCTGTTATTGGCTACGCGGTTCACCGTCAGTTGATCCGGCGTTTGCAAAAAGGTTACGCCGATTTCCGAGCGGTTTCCGCGACGGTCAATTTGATCCTGATCTTGGTTATCGCGCGTCGTGTTTTCGCGCGTCGTGTCGGAACGCCCTTCATCCTCGCGGGGCGTTTCATGGTTTCGACGCGAGTCGTCGCCTTGTCGATTGTTAGGCTGTCGATTGTTGCGTTGTCCGTCTTCCGAAGACGCAGACCTGTCGCGTTCTTCGCTTCGGTTGGTGCTATCATCGCGAGCGTTTTCTCGATTTTCAGCGGCGTCGGAATCATTGGCGTCCGAGTCTTGCTGGTTGTTGGTCGCACGGTCCGGTGATGAATCGGTCGAACGACGACCGTCTTGAGCCGCCGCGGTCGCCATCATGAGAGCCATTGCCATGCATGGCGAAACCGCCGTTAGAATCCAATTTCGTGTGGACATGAGTATTCGTTCTTTCTTGGCTAGTGCGTGATGAGTCGATTAATCGTTGATCACAAGTTGTTCAGAGAATTATGGGGACCACAGCGCACGACATGCGTGTCGAGAATGAGATCCCAGGGTGACTGTCGGCAATGAGTGGCCGGAGGCGCGCGAGAAGCGTGCGCCTGTAAACGTCGCAACACGAAGAATTCCTTCCGCCAACGAGCAAGATTGGGTCAACTTGTTCGTGGCGTCCGTGCAAAGACTGGACCGCCTCATCCAGAGCAACAGGGCGATCGCTTCAACTGAGCAAGTCCCGGCCGAAATTACGTACCGGGCGAAGTCATGTGGCCGAACCTTACTGATTCGTCTTGTCGGCAGTCGCCCGCACTTCATTATCGCGGACGATGCCGGTCGGCCCCTGAATGTCGACGACTTGGGCCTGACTATCGTCGGAGATGGCAAGATTGCCGTACACGTGAGACGGCTGCTTATCTCCCTTGACCACAATCGCGATGCGGCTGAACCCGGCGATGCGATTATCGCTGATCGTCACGGCGGATTTCGTCGCGTTGACCGCCGCCCGATAGCCATCGAACTGGTTCTTAGCGATGTTGGCCGTCGAGCCTTCCCAAACCCATACGCCGTTGCCCTGCCGCGGATTGTTGGCCGCGAACTGATTATCCACGGCCGTAACGTCGCCTTGAATCAACAACCCAGCCACACCACCGCCCGTGAAGTGATTCTTGGACACCGTGGCCGTCGAGCCATCCTTCACCGCCACCAACGGCGGCATGCCTCCCGTGCGAAGCAATTCGTTGCCTTCCACGATCGCGGTCGAACCAGCGGTCACGCCAATCGCGACCAATTTGTTCTCGATGCAGCGATTCCCGCGCAGCACCGCGTCGGCTTGCCCGCGCAGGCCGATCCCCGCCATATCATTCTCATAGCAATGATTCGCGACAATCATCGGCCGAGAGCCATCCGCGCCGATCCCCGCCATCTTGTTGCGAAAGCATTCATTGCCGCGAATTATTGGCTCGGCGCCATCGCGCGAGCCAATCCCGGCCATATCGTTTTCATAACATTGATTCGCGGCCACCAGCGGCGCGGTCTTCGGCATGCGAATTCCAATCCCGGCTCGCCGATTGCGATAACATTTGTTGTCGCGGATTACGGGCGTCGCGCCCTCGCGGCATCCAATCCCGGCTCGAACATTATGGTAACAAGTATTTCCCACAATCATGGGGCTCGCATTACGGCAACCAATCCCGGCTCGCAGATTCTCATAACACACATTGCCACGCACGATTGGCCGCGCTAAATCCGCGACTCCAATGCCGCCGCCGAGATTGCGATAAGCCACGTTGTTCGCGATCACCGGGTTTTCAATCGCCGGATTCTCAATCGCCGTTGAGCCTGTCTGGCCGGGCCGATTGCCGGTCGCCGCGATGCCCACATCGCCGTTGTGATGCACGATGTTGTTAATCACCGAGCAGTCCACCGACTCGATGCGGATCGCCGGAATGGTTCCTTCCGCCTGCACGGACCCTTCGTCATCGCCGAGTTCCTCGCCGTGCGAATCGTAGTGCCGTTGCCAGAGCGCTTCGTCGAACTGCCCCACGTTTGTGACCGTGAACCCGTCCAGCGTCGCGCCCTTGGCCATCGTCACTCCCGGCCGATCGCCCGCGCCGCCTCCGTCCAGAATCGTGGCTTCCGCGCGGGCCAGCCCGATTTCGCCGCGCGTTTCATCTCCGTCGCTTCGCACCGTTACGTTCGGTCGCAACTGAATTCGCTCGCGATATCGGCCCGGCGCCACCAGTACCGTATCGCCTGGCTGAGCCGCATCGAGGGCGGCTTGAATCGTGTCCTGATCCCGCGGAACGCGGATCGTCGCTGCCTGGGACAACTCGGCGACAGCCAGTAACAACGCGAGCGAGGTCCAACGAAACGACATGAGCGAACTCCGATCAACGGCGAGAGAGGGAAGGCAAACCAAACGGTTCAGCTTCCGATGTTATAGTCGCCCGGCGATCGTTTTTCGACTCGCCGACCACTGGCCCTGATTCAGCGGCGCGGTTGTGGACGCTTGCGCCGTTGAGCCAGTTCGTCGCGCAGGCGAGCCGCCAATTCGTATTCCTCCGCCGCGACGGCGTCCGCCAATTGCTCTTGCAGCGTGCGGCCGACGTTGTATTCCCGCCGTAGTGTCTCGCGCATCTCGGTCAGCCGATGGACCAGCTCGTCCTCGTCAAACTCATCTTCCAAGTCGTGCTCGACAAACAACTCGTACATCCGCTCCAAGCCCTGATTGATCTCCTGGATCGCCACGTCGACCTCGTTGTCTTGCAGCGACGCCAGAGCCGCGGCCTGAATGCGATGAAACATCACGAACGGCCGATACTGCTCGTGCGACATCGTCCATTGTTCGTCGGGCGAATGCTCGCGACAGAAATCCATCAACGCCAACGTATGATCGGCGTCGCGGACCGCCAAGCGATACTTTTGCAAACGGAGCCAGCAGATGCGGCGATGATAGAACTGGACAAACTCGCGGTCGACTTCCTCGCACTGCTCCTCGTCCAGCAGCAATTCATCGTTGTCGCGCCGAGCCACGCGCTGCAAATGATCGAAATACGAACGCTCGCCAAACGGTTGCGTCCCGTCCGGTCGGCCTTCGGTTTCCAGTTGCAGAATTCCCATGTCCACGCGCATCTGCAACACCGACCGACCATCGGCGCCTTTCACCATGCGGACACCGAGCGCGTCCGAGTCGTAGGTCCAGCGTCGCAGGATATCGTCGATATGTTCTTTTCGGGCCATGCCGTTTATTTGTTACGTCTGAGAAGTAAAATTCGTCAGCCACCGAGTTGATTATAACAAGCCAGCTCAAGCCGAGAAGAATGAGCCATCATGAGCCAAGTTGATCGCGAACAACAGATGCGACAGGCCGAGGAAGTTCTGGGCGAGCGGCTCGATCAAATCGGCTTCGTGAAAGGCCTGTTCTTCGGCCAGTTTCTGAACGATCAACTGCGGCCGTATCCGCGACAACCGCGCGAGCAGGTGGCCGCGATGGTCGAAAGCCTGGGCGAATTCTGCCGCCAATCGATCGATCCCGTGGCGATCGACCGCGATGCGGAAATCCCGCCGCATGTCGTGCAAGGTCTCGGTCGACTCGGAGTGCTCGGCGCGTGCCTGCCCAGCGCGGCGGGTGGGCTCGAACTGACTCAGACCGAATACTGCCGGTTGCTCGAAGTGCTCGGCGGCCACTGTGGCAGCACGGCTCTGTTCGTCAACGCCCATCATTCGATCGGACCGCGAGCAATCGTGTTGTTCGGTAACGACCGGCAGCAGCGAGCTTGGCTGCCGAAGCTGGCCAGCGGCGAGTGGATCAGCGCCTTCGCATTGACCGAACCCGACGCCGGCAGCGACGCCGCCAACGTGCAAACCACCGCCACGCCCACCCACGACGGCCGCGGCTTCAAGCTCAACGGCCAGAAGCGCTGGATCACCAATGGCGGCATCGCCGACGTGCTGACCGTCATGGCGCGAACGCCCGTTCCCGGCTCCGACGAATCCAAGATCACGGCCTTCATCGTCACGCCCGACATGCCGGGCTTCGAAGTGGTCGAGCGGCGCATGGACAAGTGCGGCGTACGCGGCACTGCCACCAGCCGCCTCGCCTTTCACGACATGTTCGTTCCGCGCGAAAACGTGCTCGGCTCGTTGGGCAAGGGATTACGCATCGCGCTCACCGTGCTCGACTTCGGCCGCACGACGTTCGGCGCCAGTTGCACCGGCGCGGCGAAGACCTGCGTCGCCGCGGCTCGACAACATGCCCGCACGCGCGTGCAGTTCGGCCAGACACTTGGTTCGTTTGAATTGGTCAAAGCCAAGCTGGCTCACATGCAAGCCGCCACTTACGCGATGGAGGCCTGCACCTATCAAACGGCCGCGTTGATCGATTCGGGCGCGGGTGATTTCATGCTGGAAACCGCGATGCTGAAAGTTTGGTCGACCGACGAGCTGTGGACGATTATCAACGACACGATTCAAATCTTCGGCGGCAAGGCGTACTTTACCGACGAGCCCTACGAACGCATGATGCGCGACGCGCGGATCAACATGATTGGCGAAGGAGCAAACGACGTGTTGCGAGCCTTCACCGCGTTGGTCGGCATGCGCGATGTGGGGCTCGAGCTGCAAAACGTTGTGGAAGCGATCCAACATCCGCTGGGGCGCATGAGTCGCGTCGGGCGTTTTGCCAGCCGCCGGCTCGGTTCGATCTTCGCGCCGCCGGTGGTGTCGGTCAGCAGCGTCGAGCTGGAAGAAGACGCAGCGCACTTGTCCCGTTTGGTCCGCACGTTCGGCCATCAAGTCGAACGGCTGCTGCGAACGTACCGCGAAGCGATCGTCGATCGTCAATATCAATTGGGACGCGTCGCCGATGCGGCCACCGAGTTGTATGTGAGCGCGTGCGTCTTGAATCGCTTGGATCAGAGCTTGAAGCACAGTCACGCCGATGCTCAAGCCCGCCTGCTGGAGCTCGACTCGGCGCGTTACTATCTGGCCACGTCGCGCCGCCGAGTGCAACAACAACTCAGCCTGCTCTGGGACAACGACGATGAATCCACGACGCGCCTAGCCAACCGCCTCGTCTAACCCCACCATCGCAAGCCGTGCGCCCTTTCTTTTAACCCGCTGCCGATGGCGAGGACGACTCCACACCAGCCTCGCCTGCGGCTACGGGTTAAACAACCCATACCTACACCCCAAACATACAACCCACGTTCCCACCCACTCGTTCACACACATACTTTCCAGCCCAGTCTCATGAACGAATCTCACACATCATCATCCACGACGTTGGCTGAAGTCGAAGACACCTACGCCGAAGGATTCCGCAGCATCTATGGCGAAGTGCTCATCACGGCTCGCGACCGCCGCTGGCTGGACCACGCCGTTAACGCCGCGACCGGCCACGCGTCCAGCACCATCATGTGCGACTGCGAAGCTGGACTGGATCGCTACGTGGGTCCCGGCGGCGACGAATCGTGGGAAACGCCGGACGGCCGCCCTGGCGCCGTCGTCCAATTTCATGTGCCCCGGTTTCGCAAGGATCGCGAGCGAGCGTTGGAAAAAGCGATGCTCGCGCGGATCAGCCAAAACGTGCTCACCTGCCCCACGGCCCGCTGTTTCAATTTGTTGGATACGCCGAACTACTTCAAACTGGGCCGCAAAATCGCCTTCTTTGGCGACGGCTATCAAAGCCGCCAGCAGCGTTTTGGCCGCCGAGTTTGGGTGATACCCATCATGGGCGGCGAATTCACACTCGACCGACGTTTCGGTTTCGCCGATGGTGTGATGGGAGGCAATCTGTGGTTTATGGCCGCCACGGAAGACGCCGCGATCGAAGCGGCCGAGCGAGCCGCCGCGGCCGTGGTCGACGTGCCGGGCGTCATCACCACGTTTCCCGGCGGAGTGGCCGCGAGCGCCTCGAAAGCCGGCAGCCGCTACAAGTTCCTGATCGCCAGCACCTATGCCGAATACTGCCCCACATTGAAAGCCGAGATGGGAGAACGTTCCTTAGTGCCGGACGGCGTTACCTCCATCATGGAAATTGTGATGAACGGCCGCGATCTGGAATCCTTATCCGCGGCCACACAACAAGCCATCACAGCCGCCCGCCCGACACCCGGTCTCACGAAGATTAGCGCCGGCAACTACGGCGGCCGCCTGGGCAAGAGCTTCATCTATCTAAAACCGCAATAGCCGCCCGGCGCCAGCCGCGGTTTTCGTGGGAACCCGGCGTTCGTGGCTGCTTGCGGAATGTCCGTGTTCATTTGTTAAACGGCAACGGGACTTATCAAGGTGACTGTTCATGTCGTTACGCCTCCAAGGTGTAACGCGGCTTCGTGGCCGATGCGAATTACGAATGAGATTCGATTGGGGTGTGACTCCCTTCGTGCTCGCATCGTTTCGTCGTAGTCACCTTGCAATTCAATGCCGCTGGAACCACCATCAAGTGCAGCGAATCGACCGTTACACTGCCTGGTCCAGCAACGGCACTCACAGCGCAACGACTTCCGCGTCTTAAATGGCCGATGTAGGTAGACTACTGCCAGTCTCGTCACGCGGCAAAGATGCTTGCAGTGGCCTTTTCGCAATTCGGCGAAGGGCGATTGCCGAGCGGAGCTAAACCGGCAAAGCCATCGTCACCTTGAGCCGCCCGCACCCGAAGCCATCCGTGCGCGCGTTTACGATAACTGTTATGACGACCGTGGCTCGCCTGCGTCCGAAAAGGCTCCGGAGTCACGGTGCCAGTTAGGACTTGGGCAGAGGGCATTGTTGCCATCCGCCGGCTCCCGAATTTTGTTTTATATACCTGGGCAATGGCCTTCGCACAGCTCGTTATCGAGACGCGATTGCGAATGCTCATCAAATGGATGCTTACTGAAAATGCTGTGTGATAGTCGAACACTTTTCGCGGCGCTCAAACTCTGACCGCAACGGCGATTTGCCTTCGTTCCGCTCATCGCCCGCGACGATTCCGACCAATCGAACGCCAGACAAATGACACCAATGTCACACGGGGCCGCCAGCCGAAAACGCTCCGTTCATCTTGCTGTTTTGGGGCTCGCGATTGTGATCTTGAAAACACGTGAAAACCCTCGAAAGCGAGGTCTTCAATCGGTTGTTGTGGACCGGTTCCCTCTCCTGCAAGCTCGCGTGACATCCCGTGACCGTTCGTCGTTGCCTGTCTCGCGGCTTCGTGGCGTGGGATTTACGGAATAAGATTCGTTTGTGACTTTTGGCCCGCTGGACCGCCCGGCCATCCGAGGATGGAATGAAGAGCAGCGGAGTCCGGTTCGATTGCGACAAACTGATTCGGGTGCTCGGTTTCGAAGTCGAGTGTCCGCAATTGGGTCGCGTACATCGCCTGGCTCGTCTCGCGACGTTCTCACTATGTTCGGAAATCATGTTATTTGCCTCATATTACCGCAGTATGCGATGAGCTCCAGACTCGGCGGGTTTGCCCGTGCTACTTGGACGTATTGCGAAGAACACTTCGAATCGATTCAGAAACGGCCGCACTGGCCCGGACGCCATGCTACCTCAAACGGTAGCCGGGCAGGAGTTCCGATCCATTGGCGTCGCGATCCATGGTCCGTGTCGCTCGGTTGTTAGCGTTCACTCGCAGGGTAGGCGGCGTTTTCTCGGGTTTGCTACGATTCGTGCGGGTTGTTGAATTTCGCTCGCCGCCGTGACCTGTCGCTCGTGATTGCATGTCCGCTGAACCGTCTCGCAGTTCGTCCACGTCCGCCAGCTTGATCGATCGCGTTCGATTGGCGGACGCGGCGGCTTGGGAGCGGTTGACGGTGTTGTATACGCCGATCATCTACGGTTGGGCGCGGCAAGCTCGGTTGCAGGAGACCGACGCGGCCGATGTCGCTCAGGAAGTGTTTCACGCGGTGGCGAAGGGAATTTGTCGGTTCGGCGAGGACGATAAGCCAACTCGGTTCCGAGCTTGGTTGTGGGGCATCACGCGGCACAAGTTGCAGGATCACTTTCGCCGCATGCAGAAACAGCCGGCGTCCGAGGGCGGCAGCGATGCGAATTTGCGGCTGGCTCAGATTCCGGAAGTGGCGCCGGATTCGGATTCCGATGCCGGGCTGGGGGCAGTCGAGCTGGCTCATCGCGCGCTGCAACTGATTAAGACCGATTTCCAGGAAACCACGTGGCAGGCGTTTTGGCGAGTGACGATCGAGGGCCAATCGGCGGCCGAGGTCGCGGCCGATTTGGGGCTGTCGGTCGGCTCGGTTTACACGGCCAAGTCGCGCGTGCTGGCTCATTTGCGCCGCGAGCTGGACGGGTTGGACTAGCGGGCGTCGGCCTTCGCCGTGACTGCCTTTGCGAGGTCGCGTCCTTTTCCTGTAAGACCCCGGCGAATAGCAGAATGTAGGGACGTGACCGCGTGGCAATTGGCGGAACGCGGCGGCGAGCGTGAACGGAGGGTTTTCCGCGATGGCGGCCTTGAGCAATACGAACGAATCGTGTCCGACGCGCGATGAATTGGCGGGATTCCTGGTCGGCGAGATCGACAGCGCGGCGGATTTGAGGCGGATCGACGAGCATTTGGCGCAGTGCGACGCCTGTTTGGATCGGCTGCAAGCGATCAGCGACGAGGGCGATCCGTTGTTGCGCGCCTTGCGTCGGCCATCGAACTTGGCGACTTACGAAGCCGAGGGCGGTTGTGAAGTGGCGTTGCAACGTGTGCGGCGGATCGCGCTGCGCGGCGGCGAGCCCAAGGCTGGCGAATCGGCTCCGACGTCCGTCGAACCGAATTCACTGGGCGACACGATCCGCGACGAGCCGGGGGCGTTGAGGCCGCGGCGGCTGGGCGTTTACGAGCTGCTCGAGCCGATCCGTTCCGGCGGCATGGGCACGCTGTATCGAGCTCGACATATGCGGCTGAAGCGATTCGTCGCGCTGAAGATGCTGACGCCGGCACGCTGGGACCGAGACGATTCGCGGCAACGGTTTCACCGTGAGATGGAAGCGATCGGTCGCATCGCGCATCCGAATATCGTGACGGCATTCGACGCGGGCGAAGAGGCGGGGCATCCGTTCTTGGTGATGGAGTTGCTCGAGGGCGAGGATTTGGCGGCGCTCGCCCGGCGATGGGGGAAGCTGCCGGTGGCCGACGCGTGCGAAATGGTTCGCCAAGCTGCCTTGGGTTTGCAGTGTGCTCATCAGCAAGGCGTGATTCATCGCGATATCAAACCGGCGAATTTGATGCTGGCGGTGGGAACTGACGCGGCGGGCGAGGGACGATTGCCGCCGACGGTGAAGGTGTTGGATTTGGGGTTGGCGAGGTTCGCCGAACCGGTTGATGTGGACGAGATGACTTCGACTGGCCAGTTGATGGGGACGGTCGATTACATGTCGCCCGAGCAGGCTTTGGACAGCAGCCAAGTCGATCCGCGGTCGGATATCTATTCGCTGGGCGCGACGTTGTTTCGATTGTTAACGGGCCGCGGTCCGTGGGAAGACCAGCGGTTTCGGTCGACGGGTCGCAAGCTGCAGGCGTTGATGAGCGAGCCGTTGCCGTCCGTGGCGGTGGAGCGACCGGACTTGCCCGAGGCGTTGGTGGCGGTCGTCGATCGCATGCTGCAGCATGACCGCGAGCGTCGTTTCAGCACGGCTTCGGAGGTGGCCGAAGCGCTGCTGCCGTTCACCGAGGGTCATGATTTGCGGCGGCTGATATCGCCGCGAGAAAACTCGGAAGAGACGGCGATCGCGCGACTCGACCAATCCGCAGCGAACACGTTGCCGGCTTCGTCGACCGCGCCAACCGATGATGACGAGCGCGCGGCCACGAGTCGCGAGCGACGCAGCCGGACTTGGCCGTTTCTGCTGGGCTTGCTGGGCTTGGCCGCGATCATGGCGGCGGGTGTGTTCTGGCTGCAAACCGACGGCGGCTATGTGCGTATCGAAGCGGAGCCGGGGATCGACGTTTCCGTGCAAGTGCTCCGCGATGGCCAAGCGGTTGAAGCGATCGAGGTCGGTCGCTCGAACAATCGAGTGTGGTATCGCACGGGCCAGTATGAGATTCGTTTGCCCGCCGATGCGGCAACGGACTTTCAGCTTTCGAATCATGAGTTCACGGTGACACGCGGCGGCAAGCAACCGGTGGTCGCGATCTCACGCGTGTCGGACTTGGGCGATAATCGCGGGACGCCGACGAACGTGGCGGCAACGGCCGCGGAGGAACCGTCCGTTGATCCCGAGCCGACGGCCGTTGCGGATGCGCCGTTGGACCAAGCGGCTTTGGCGAAACAGCTTTTGGCGTGCGGCGCCGGCGTGAAGCTGCTGAACTTGGCGACGCGCCGCTCGGGCGATTATCTGAGCGACGTCGCGCAGCTTCCGTCCGAACCGTTTGCGCTGAGCGGCCTGAGCTTGACGGACGATTTTGATGCGCGGGCGTTTTCGATGCTGGGGCCATTCGCATTGGATTCGCCCAAAGCAGTGGATGAGTTCAATGACGAACGCGTGAAGCGGCTCGTCGATTGGCTCGCGCAGTGTGCGGATCTCGCGGACCTGACGTTTCAGCGCGGGAAGGCCGAGCAAGTGACGGACGAAGCCGCGGCGGAATTCGCGAGGCTGGCGTCGCTCGAACGAATCTTTTTGAGCTTTCCGCACCTGACCGATCGTAGCGTGACCCATCTCGGCGGCTTGCCCAAGCTGCACGATATTTGGCTGGTTTCGCCGCGATTGACGGATCAGGTGTGGGGCGAGTTGGCGCGGATTGAGTCGCTGAAAATGATTCGCGTGAGTGCCGCGGGGAGCGGCGATCATCGCTTGCTGCAGGGACACGGCGCGGGCCAGTTGGCCGAT
Organism: Pirellulaceae bacterium; assembly: GCA_041399085.1. Classification (GTDB taxonomy): domain Bacteria; phylum Planctomycetota; class Planctomycetia; order Pirellulales; family Pirellulaceae; genus JAWKTM01. The sequence continues at coordinate 112,065 of JAWKTM010000013.1, read as the reverse complement.
CATCCGAATCTGAGGTCGCTAAAAATTGAAGCCTGCAAATGGTCGAGCGACGGGATGAGCGAGATCGCGAAGCTAACGCGTTTGGAAGCGTTGGGATTCGCGTTCGTCCCGATCACCGACGAGGATTTGTTGCGGCTTCAGTCGCTGGACGGTCTTCGGTCACTGGAATTGTTTGAAACCAATGTGACGGACGACGGCGTCTCCGCTCTGCGGGAGAAGCTGCCGAACTGCCGAATCACGGTGCCGTCGCGATAGTTCGCCTTCTGCCGCCTCGCAGGCGCACGGCATCCCGCATTCGCGATTTTTCTGTAAGACCTTCGCGAAGGACTGGTAGCAGCACGTGCAGCAATCGCGGATGACACCTGGGAGCGAACATGAGATCGTGGAATCAATCGAGCGGCGGAAATCGTGCATTCAATCGCCGCGTAGCCAATAGCCGTGTTGCCAATCGCCGTGCAGCGAAGCGACGACGAACACACCGCAGGCGACTCGGCCTGTTCGAGACGCTGGAAGAACGTCGCCTGCTAACCCTCTGGACCGTGACCAGTCTGGAGGATGTGGTCGCCCAAGACGGCAAGCTCACGCTGCGCGAAGCCGTCATCGCGGCTTCCGAAAACCGGATCGTGAACGAAGCGACACCGGCGGGTTCGGACAGCGGGCTGGACGAGATTCGGTTTGCCAGTCATCTGTTCGATAGTGGTCCCGAGACGATCACGATCACTCCAGGTTCGGCCAGCCAAAATCGGGGGCCACTTGCCATTGGGAATGCGCCGACAGGCACGGCGGGACCGGTTTCGATTGAGGGGCCAGGGCGTGACGAATCCGGCAACTGGCTGTTGACGCTCGACGGCAACCATCAAACGGGCATCGCCACCGTTCGCACGGACGTCGCGATTTCGGGGATTGCATTTGAGGAAAGCAACGGCAGTACGATCACGAACTACCAGGGCGCTTCCGCCAACTTAGAGCTTAAGGACACGGCATTTCGTGGCAATCGTGGAACGGACGGCGGCGCCATTCGGTTTGTCTATGGTGAGCTGTCCATCAGCAACAGTGTGTTCGAGGGCAATGAGGCCACCGGCAACGGCGGCGCGATTTATCTTGAGGAGCCAGACCTCGGCACGGGACAAATCCGCAACGTAACGGCGGTGCTGCGCAACGTGGCGTTTGTGGATAACGTCGCCGGGGCAGCGGGAGGAGCGATTGACAACCAGGGTGGAGAATTAAATCTGTTCGACGCGTCGATCACGGATAATCGCGCGACCGGTCACGGCGGTGGCATTGCTTCGTTCGGAGCCTCGACAGCGAAGATTTATGACACTTTGATAAGAGGCAACCGTTCCGGCTTCAGTGGTGGTGGAATCTACCATCAGGATTCAAGCGGATTCGACCTGACCATTGGAAACTCGATCGTTGACTCAAACTCAGCGGCGAATAATGGTGGTGGGATCGCGCTGGAAAGAGGTGATCCTCGCATCACGGAGACAACGATCTCTAACAACGTTGCTCGGTATGGCGGTGGTATTTCCAATGATGCGGGTCGCTTGACTGTGGAAAGATCCACACTGTCCGCCAATGTCAGCCTGGAAGGGGGCGGCGGGATTTATACACGCGGCGCCAATGGCAGCGCCACGATGGTCAACACAACCGTCTCGGGCAACTACGCCCAAGGGTCTGGCGGCGGCATCCTTCAAGAAGATGGTCGCTTGTTGCTGACCAACGTGACGCTTGTATTAAACCGCAGCGATGTCGACAACGATGGCAATGGCAGCGGCGGCGGGCTATCCGTTGACGGACTTCAAGCCGCAGAGACGGTCTCGGACACTCAGTTGTTCAACACCATCGTTGCCGGAAACATTCAAGGACAAGGCTTTCGCGCTTCGGTCGACAACTCGAACCTGTTTGGCTACACGGAGACCGGTTCATGGAGTGAATTGACGAGCGGCGGGGTGCTTGGCAATGCACGAACTATCAGCGCGGGAGATGGTAGCAGTACCGCGAAGTGGACAATCGCGGGCCTCGAACCTGGAAAGTATCGAGTATTGGTGAGTTGGCCCGAATCATCATCGGCCGCCACGAATGCACCGTTTTCAGTCAAAGATGCAAATCGAACGCTCGGCGCCAAGTCGATCAACCAACAGAATCCGCCATTGGCTCATGCCATCCAGAACGGAACCTACTACCAAAGCTCAGCGCATTCACCATTACGACGGGAACGTTGACTGTTGAATTGACCAACGAAGCGGACGGTGATGTGATTGCCGACGCGGTGCGGATTGAACGCGTGGACGAAGAGGTGGCGGCCATCGATCCGTCTACTACCCCCATCCTCAGCGATATTGTGGTTGCCAAGTCGGGAGCGACGATCAACGCCGAACGCAGTTGGCACAATTTAATTGGCGACCCGCAAACCGCCGGTGGCTTGGAGGATGATCCACAGGATGTGGCGAATAACAACTTCGTCGGCAACGCTGGCAGCCCATGGGATATCAATCGCATCATCTTCACCGAACTGTCGGACAACCTAGGAGGTGCGACCGCCGTTCACGCATTGAAAGCGGATAGTCCGGCCATTGATGAGGGGAGTCCATTCTTATTATCCGCGAAAGACGGAATTCCCTATGTGAATGGTGAACCATACGCCGACATCCAATTAGACGGGACGCTGATTCCCTACGCCGATGCGATCACCTCGGATCAGCGAGGATACCCGTTCCTGCGAGCCGACGATCAAACGGGTAACAGCCTGGGTGATTTTCCGGTGGATATCGGCGCGTTTGAATTGCAACTGCGACCGCTGTTGCGCTCTCAAGAGATCGTTGTGTCGGCTTTGGGAACCGAGCGAGATGGAAATTATGCTGACGGCGAACTGACGTTCATGGAGGCGATCGAGATCGCCAATCTTCGCACGGATAAGAGCACGATTCGTTTCTCGAACAGTCTGTCTCAATACTTTTCGACGATCGACAGCGCATCCACATCCGGATATGTCGAAACCGGTGATTGGGAGTCGATCCCCGGTGGATATGGTGGTAGTGCGCGGCAGCCCGATCCAATGTCGAGCGGACAATCCGCGGTTTGGGAGTTTACTAATCTTGAACCGGGCGAATACCGTGTGATGGCTGCTTGGTCGAAATCCGATGCGAATACGACAAACGCTCTGTTCACCGTTCAGAGCGGTAGCGGAGCACCGGTCGACTTCAGCATCGATCAACAACAGGCGCCTAGAGCCGACGCGATCGAGAAGGGCACGATCTTTCAGACGCTCGGCCGGTATACGGTGACGCCGTCGGGAAACCTGGAAATCCAGTTGACGAACAACGCTGGTGGAATTCTCGTCGCCGATGCCGTCCGGATCGAACGTGTGGCGCTCAAACCCGCCGAGATCGACTTGGGCGGCGCGGTGATCGATGTTCTTTGGGATCTGTATATCAGTGGTGCGGGGACGACGATCCGCAATGGGGACATCAACGTCCAACCTTTCGCCAACATAACACTCGATGGCGTGACGATTCGGGGAGGCGGCCGGATCGAGAACTTTGGAAACACGGTTATCAAGAATTCCGACATCTCGGGCCTCAATCGTGGAGGTGTTATCAATAAGGGGACGATGGAGATCCGTAGCAGCCGCCTCCATGACAACGATAACACCAACTCGCGAGGTGGAAGCAATCTGGCGGGAGGCGGCGCGATCAACAACTATGAGACTATGTTGATCGGCCCCGATGTCGTTATCACGGGTAACAAGGGTGACTATGGCGGCGGTATCTGGAATGGCAATTTCGCCGACATGACGATCGTCGACTCGACGATTATGGACAACACGGCCTCTCGGTCTGGCGGAGGCATCGCGAACGAAAACTCGTTTCTAACAATCCGCCGCAGCAACATCAACGGCAACACGGCCAGCGATGGTCGCGGTGGCGGCATCTACTCGTGGGTGGCATCGCTATCCATGTTTGATACCACCATCGACGACAATACTGCCACGAAAACAACCGATGTTCACGAACCGCTATCCACGCCCGAAGAGATGATCGGCGGTGGTATTTATGCGGCTCCGAGAAGTGGTTATGGACTTCAGATCGACCGCAGCACGGTTTCGAACAACACCGCCAGTCGGAAAACGGGCGCTTTCGGAGGCGGTGTCGCGATCGATCCGCTCGGAGCTTGGGATGGCGCCATCATTCGCAGCAGCACGATTTTCAGCAACCAAGTCACCGCCGATCCAGGCAGTGCCACTCGAGGTGGCGGCGTCTACGTGCTTGATCGAGATCCAGGTTCGAATACAGCCTGGACGCTCATTGAAAGCAGCACGATCGCCCTGAACCGCGCGAATGGGACCACTGGTGAAGGCGGCGGCGCCTTCATCGGCGACGAAACTCTGCTGAAGAACGTTTTGCTTACCGACAACCAAGCGACATCGAGCAGTGGGGCGGATTTGTTCTTTCGACCAGGGCTGGATATTGATGGCCCATATCAACCATACCTGGGAGATACCATCAATAATCCTATAACCCATACGTTGGCGGTCGCCACCTCAACAGGCTCGTCCGGTGTGTTCGCGACCGGCAATTCTCATGGCAACCTCGTTCTCACTTCGGCGAACGTCTCGCTCGCGCAACAACTAATGCGGCAAGATGGTGAACTGACTGCGACGCTGCCTCTCAACCCCAGCAGCTATGCGATCGACAGCGGGCTGCGCGAGGGCTTGCTCGATCAACGTGGTTTTCCCGTCACCGACAATGATTTCACATCAACGGATGATCTTGGAGTGAAGCGTCCACGCTCCGTGAACGGTTTCATGATCAGGGACGGTAGCGGAGAAGAGTCCGCGGACATTGGCGCTTACGAATCGGCAAAAGTTGCGGTGCAGTCGTTCAGCAACAGCATTACGGATGCCAGCCAGTTCGCGCCCGACGGACTGACCGTGATAGGCGTCGGCTATGACGATGGCAAGCCGAACAGCAAATTGACCAAGGATCCGAAGTTCTTTGGTGTCGAATTCGACCCCGACCCGTTCACGCTCGGGCCCGGCGTAGAATCGTTGTCCGTCTTTGGTGTCGATACGCAATGGGGTGGTGAAGTCACCGCCGACGTCGATGGACGACTCGGTATCGAAGTTGGCTACTATCTCAATACCGGTTCCGTCGACACGACTTTCGATGGGCTGTTCGGGTATTCGATTGACGATTCCCAAGCTGGCGAAGGAAAGTACGCGATCAGCACCGGCGTTCAGATCACGGACGGCAGCTTGTACACGGTTTCGCCCCGTGCCGGCGCCTATGTGGATCTCGTATTGGAGTTGAATGCCGCGATTTCCGGCGTCGCTTGCGTCGCAAAGTGTTTGGGGGGCGAGCTGAACATCAACGTCGATGAAAAGACCGAATTGGTATCACTCAACCGACAGTTGACCAACGATGACGGAGAATTGCTGTTTATCGGGCCTGATGGCGTTCAAACCACGATTCGCCAAGCTGGGAATCGCCCCGCACTGAATGGAGACATCGGCTTCATTGGAACGGATTTCGCCGACATTCGCGACACCATCGTCGACGGTGTGAAAGATGATTTGCTCGAATCCGAGATCAAGTCGGCTGGCGGAACAACCGGATTCCTGTCCCAAGTACGCGAGGCAAGAACGAAGGCCGAACAGAACATCGCGAGGGCCAATGCCGAGTTAGATCGATTGTCGGTCGATACGATTGGGGCCGACACGGGAGATGTGGCGGCCAAGATCCAAGAGTTGCAGGAAGGTATTGAGGAATATATTAGGGAGATTGCGGAGGCCGAAGAGAAAGAGAAAAAGGCCACCAAGAAGAAGCCAAATGCCGAAAAGGTCGGTGGCGGGGCGATCTTAACCGTCGACTTCGGCAAGACCGACGGCGTCCTAGGCGTCGAGGCCGAATTGGGTGTGGGCGTTAAAGCGGGCCAGGTGGGTGTCGGCAAGAAGCTCGGCAAAGTCAAACTCACGGTTCCCGAAATCAACCTCTCGGCCACGGAGCCGGATGCGAATGGGAAGTTGACGGCAACGACCAACGACTTCGTGGTCGGCTCGGATGAAGATGTTAAACGCCAGGTGGCTGCGCTCAGCATCGACGTCGCTGCCTTTGGTCCGCTCGGAACTTATACCGTGGATCTCGGCCCCATTGGCCTCGAGGCTACGACCGTGTCCTACAACATCACGCCGCGACTCGGTTTCGGCCAAGATGTGAGCGTTGAACCGTTCTTTGATGACGCCCATCGCGCAGCCTTTGTTTTTAATAATCTGTCTGACCAAATCCGCGTCACTGTCGGCGGGGTGTCAATCACGATCAATCCAGGGGATTCGGAGCAGCAGCGAACGGTTGGCTTTTTGCCGGGCCAGACGGTGGAGATTGACGCTGATCCGGACGACGACAATATCGAGTCCACGATCGAGATAACTCCGTCGTTGACCGTCGGCCACCGGTTCAGCAATGACATCGATCTGGAATTCGACGTGGTTGGGATGTTGGAGATCCTGCGACTGAAGGCCGAAGCCTTTGGCAGCGAGTTGTTCGATACGGGGGCCTTAATCGAAGAAACTCACAAGCTCGTCGACACGATTGACCTGAAGCGACTGTTCAGTGAAACATTCACTTTGCCTTCGACTAGAACCGACCTCGAACCGTTCTCGTTGAGGAAAGAGAATGAAGCGGCGCCGAACGGTATAACACCCGGAAACGCGATACCGCTCGACTCTGGCGTACCTAAGACGAATCTCGAGCCGGTCGCTGCCAACACGCTCACTTATTTCTCCGTTCCCCTGCTGGGTCCCGATGGCGTTCCGCAAACCGACGTGCGGTTCGAATCGGAAGGGGCCATGCCGACTTTCATTCGTCCGCCTTACGATGGATTGACACTCGAATTGATCAATGTCACGAGTGAAAATGGCAACAATGTTGACACGGTCGTCAGCCGGTTTGATATCGGCATCGCGGGGACCGACGCCTTCGCAAATGTGTCTGGATGGAATGGAGAAGTATTTCGACTAAAAGGCTTCGAGAATCTTAAAGGCGGTCGCGCGATCTTTGGGGTGAAATTTGACGGTGTGCCAACCAGAATCACGGCGGAAGCACAAGGCGCCGGATCGCTGTCACTTAACAATCGGTCGTTTCCAGATGAGTTCGCGATTCGCGCCAGTGAATTGCAGAACAATCTGGTAGTGGTGGATAATGACTTCGCGTTCGACATCGACCTGGATGGCACGATCTCGCCCACAACGGACGGTGAGTTGGTCGTGCGATATATGCGAGGTTTAACGGGAACCGAGTTGATCGATGGCGCGGTTTCCGCGGGAGCTAAACGCAACTCGGCCAGCGTGATCCAAGCCTATTTGGACGGACTCAAAGCACCGGAACTGTCCGCCCTGTTGCCCAGCACCGACAATCCGCTAACGCCCGAGCAGCAAGCCTATCGGGAAGGCCTGTTGCACGGCCGTCGTTTGGACGTCGATAACAGTGCCACGTTCGACGCGGCCGGGAATCTACTGACCGACGGCATTGATCCAAACATCGATGGCGTACTGATCCTGCGGCATATGTCGGGAATCGGTATCACAATAGCCACCGGACCGGCGCTGACATTTGGTGAAACGAATGCTCCGCTGCCGGTGGGCCTGCGTCGAGACCCGCAAGATATTGCCGACTTCATCGACGGCAAGATCGCTCCGCCGGCAATCTTTAAGAACGAAGTCCTTCGAGGCAGTGTGCGTGGCAATTCGTTGGATGACAAGATTGAGATCTCGCCAGATGTCATCGTAGGTTCGTCGCCCTGGGTTCCCATTCTTACGGACTTTGCACAAGGACAAGGGAGCTACCTACTTTCCACGTTTGGCAATCAGGCGCCGTTCGAGGATGTGTTTCTTCAGGACGGAAGCAATCCCGCGTTTCTGATTCGTAGCGGCGCCGTAGGCACTCCGGGAACGACGATTCCCGTACCGGACAGCCTGAAGAAATACAGTCAGCAACCAGGCTCCGCCGACTTGACTGGTTTCAATTACCGTGCTGAACAAAGTACGAAAACCATTGGCGCCGATTCCCTGTCACCGATCTTCGTCGAACTGCCCGATGCCGCGGGATATCGAGTCAGCCTGCCGGACTCGGGGCTGGCGATCACACACCTGGTGTTTGACCCGAACGTCGGCGGCAATGTGTACCGCAACCACACGAACGAGAGCAGTGGGACGACGGTCGACTTCGATATCTATCTTCCCGATTCGCAGATGTGGTTGAAGGCATCCATGGAGGACGGTCTGGCGTTGCCGGCCAACGTAAGAACTTTGGAATTGTATCCGCGCCCGCTGTTGAATGAGGAGCTCTTCTTCGGCGGGAACGGCCATTCCGTCGACCTTGATCTTCCGATTGGCTTTGTCATTGCGGGCACGCCAACAGGAGTTCCACGCCTGGAAGCGACCGTGTTGGCCGATCGCCAGAATCTTATCGCGCTCGATCCAATCAGTTTTTCGAACTCACAGCTCACGGATTCGACGGTGCGCGTCAAGCGAAACGGGGCGTTTCTCGATGTCAGCTTTAATGGTCGACCCATACCGCCGGCGTCGAGCCAGAATCTGACTTACTCGGTAGTTCAAGCCGACCCGGCGACGATCATTGATGATGGCGGCACGGGGTTCAACATCGATTCCGGTTCGTGGTCGACGGTCTCGTCGAGCGGATCGTTCGACGGCGACTACGTCCGGAAACTGGCTGGCAATGGCAGCTCGATCGTGTCCTGGACAACTGATGTCGTGGCGCAATACGACTACCTCATCGCGATCACATGGGAGGCGAGTCCTGACAATGCAACAAATGTAAAGTTCAAGGTGAGGGATACCTACGAGGAGGATGTTGTTCCCATCGACCAGACGCAGGCGCCTCGCGCCGACTTTTGGGAGGATGGTCGGCCGTTTCAAATTGTTGAGTTCGCGTCTAACCGTAGCGACTTCTATTCCGGCAGTGGACAGGTGGTAATACAACTGTCCGATGATGCGGATGCTGGTCGCTTTGTGGCCGCCGACGCGGTGCGCGTCGTTCGTTTTCCGTATGCCCAAGCAGCACTCGATCCGACCACCGGTTCGACTGTGAGCCTGACAAATCTCTTAAACGGTTTCGGCAATTCAAACCATTTCAAAGTTGTTATTACGGATTCCAACGGGAACAAACGGACAGATACCGTTGGCGTATCTGTCGCATTTGGGTTTGGGGAGAGCTCGTTCGTTGCAGGCGTCTCGCAGCCAATTGCCGACGTCGTGGTGTCCCCGGAAGCGACTCAGCATGTCGTTGATCTATCGCAAGTCTTCACAATTCCCGGCACACTTGCGGCCGTGTCCAATAACCCGTTGGTGACTACGAGCATTGCGGATGAAATGCTGACGCTCAGTTTCCCGCCAGGCGCGGAGGCGATCATCACTGTCAGCTCGGATGGTTTCACGACCGACACCTTTTCACTCTCGACCGGTGACCCATCCGCCGCGCCAATCGTGGCCCACCCCATCCCCAATGTGGCATTCACTTTGAACAGGCCTTTCGACATCAATCTGATTGGCCGATATGCCATCACACAGGATGTCACGCTATCCTCCTTGACGCCCTACCGTTCGGACGATGTATCCGCCGAACAGGCCAAACCGCTGCAAATTGTTGGCCGACCTCAATCGGACCCCGGATCGGGATTTGTACCACACTTGCCTGAAACGCTAATTTTGGATGGGACCGGTGGCCCACTCGATCTTCCGTTCAGCTTCGTTCGACCTTCGACGCTGGGCGGTTCGCGGATCCAAGTTGAGGGTAGCGGTATCGCAATCGACCTTGCCAACCGCGATTATCTTGAGAATGTGCCTGTGATTGATCTGCGCGGAGCCGGAGAGAACCGCTTGACGCTGGATGCTCCCGCCGTGCAGCGAGCCGGGCAGAATCGGTTGGTGGTATTGGCGGATTCCGACGACGACGTGCGGATTCTCGACGAAGCATTCTGGACGATCCTGTCGGAATCAGCGACCGACATTGATTTCCCGAATGTTACCTTCACACAGTATTATCGTGATGTCTACGAGGACCTGTTGCAGCCGGTTAGTCTGTGGGTATCTAACAGCATTGACGCCGCGACCCATCCCGCTGGACCACCATCGCAAACCCATGCCGCATCCACGCTGACTCGATCCCTGGGAGATTTGCCGGCGACTCAGATTGTTGAGGTAAGTACAAACAGCTCAACGATCGGTCCGGGCCAGACATTCACCGTCGACGTCGCATATCACATCGACGGGGCCACGGCCGGCCGAGTTCCGCCGGGAATGTTGGTCGAGGTTCACTACGATCAGGATTTGGTCAAGTTCAATCGTGTTAAGAACGTAACGGGCGCCGCGGATTTCGTTCCATCAATCCTCGCCAACAGCGCCGAGCCGGCGGAATTGATTTCAGACGGAGACCTAAAAACTGATGGCGTCATTGTTCTATCGTGGTCCGAGATTCTCGGAATGGCGGGGCAAAACGATTGGCCCTCCGACGCCGGTACGTCCACTCGGCTGATCACATTGGAGTTTACCGCCGAGCAATTTGTCGATGCGGGCGACACAAATATCAACCTGACCGGTGAAAGCGCGGCGGGTTTTCAGCTCGAATTGAAACCGCTCAAGTTGGCTTTCGACCCCAATCATACTGCCGCTGGGTTCCGGCTGACGGAAACGAATGTCACGGTTTCCGAAGCAGGCGAATCGGCAACGTTTTCCGCTGTCTTGACAAGCCGCCCCACAACAAACGTCGTGTTAGATGTCGTCAGTGGCGACACGGGCGAAGCCATTGCCGATCGTTCCTCGTTGACATTTACGCCAACCAATTGGAACATTGCCCAAACAATTGCGGTGACCGGCGTAAGCGACCAAATCTTGGACGGAACACAAACCACGGCGATCACAGTTTCCGTCAACACGCTCCAGAGCGACAGTGCCTTCCACAGTATTCCGACACAGAGTGTGTCCGTCACCATAACGGACGAGGATGTGGCGTCCGATAAACTGGTCCGGCTATCTCTGTCGCTCACCGATATCTTGGGCAACCCGTTGCCTGGCGATCAAGTCACTGTGGGACAAGATTTCAGGCTGAATCTCTATGCGGAAGACTTGCGAGAGACTCCTCAAGGTGTGTTGTCCGCGTATTTGGATATTGCTTATGACAACGCTGCGGCATTTTCCCTGCTCGATTACGAAACACAACGACTCACGCTTTCACGTGACGCCGTTGGCGGCTCGTACGAATTGATGTTTCAAGGTGTCTCGACCGGTGCGATTGAGCTCGGACCCAGTCTCAGCGCGGCGACCGACAACCTGCGAACGGCTCTGGAGAACCATCCTAACATTGGCAGCGGAAATGTCCGTGTTCTTAACACCCCTGGGCTCGAACTGACGGGTCCAAACAGCCGAGTTTTCGAGATTACGTTCGTGAACGAACTGGCGGAAATCGACTTGCCGACACTCTTGGTCGATGCCAGCATGCTGACGACGAACTCCGGGAATCCGCAAGGCTCGGTTGCTGTGATTGCCAATGGCGGTCAGCAGGACTCAGTGTGGTTTCCGTACGCTTTTGATGGAGGGCCATACTATCGTTTGGGTTCTCACGTTGGCGAGGATGGTGATCGCGATCCCAATACGGGAGAGATCCTCGACCCGAATGTCTTCAGCGAAGTTGGTAGCTTTTCCGATCTGATTTCATTTCCGCCGGGGGAAGAGCAGCAACCGCACCTGGTTTTCAGCGTCGATCTTCGCGCTCGGCAAGCCGGCACGATCAACTTCGCGGGTAATCCAGCGGACCGACCCAGTCAATCCGCAATTGTATTGCTTGGTCAGCTCGATGCCGTCCCGACCACACAGGTCATGTATGGCACGGCCGCGGTTCAGATTGTCGACGATACCGATTCGCCAATCACTCTGCCCGCGGGTGAAACGACGGTGACGAACGAAGGTGGTACGGTCTTTGTACGCAGTGGCGAAGCGGTCTTGTTTCAAGGAATTCGCACGGAAGTGACCGAGCTACGGTTTGTTGGTGGGGATGGTGATGAGATATTGGCGGTTGGCGATTTGGGGCTGCACAATGGACAAGCGATCCACATAACTTTCGATGGCCAAGCTGGTACGGATACGTTTCGCTTACTCGACTCGGCACAAACATTGGATCTAACCAGTTTGCCCAGCGACGGCATTGTGAATGTGGAGATCTTTGATGTCGTGGGCAGCGGTCAGAACGAGCTCATACTGGACGCGGCGACCGTGCGGTTGTTGGCGCCCGATTCCAAACGGCTGTTGGTCCGCGTTAAGTCGGGCGATGAAGTCTCGTTTGGCCAGGATTGGATGGTGGATGCGCCGGCGTTTATCGGCGGCGAGACGGTTCATCAACAGCATCAGGGCGACACGATCCTACAAGTTGTATCGGATCGGCCTTGGCAGAATCCATTCAACGGATTGGACGTGAATCGCGATGGCACGGTTTCGCCGATTGACGTGTTGATTGGAATCAATGTGTTGAACGAAGGTAATGCCGGGCAGCTAAATGCGCCGATGTCCGCGGCCGAGTTGCCAATCTACTATTTGGATGTAAATGGAGATCAGTTTATCTCGCCAATTGATGTGTTGATCGGCATCAACTTCCTCAACACTCCGGCGGGCAGTTCGGAAGGCGAAGCTCCCGAGTCGCCGATGAGCTCAGCGCTGTCACCCCCGTCGGGTGATCTGACGCCGTTGGACTTCAGCTTGCTGGCCGCACTGCCGGCGTCGAGCGCCGATGAAAACACCCTGTTGCGTCCGACATCAGGCTGTCGGCGGACTTCGTCCAGAGAGTTGCTCACGGCGACGACAGCGCTTTGGTCGGCGATCGAGGCGCGAGAGGAAGCCGTCCACCATTCGCTGGCCAGTGAGTGGCGCTTTGGCGACGCGGGGCGCGAGTTGTCAGAAGCTGACAACTTGCGAGCCGAGGCGAATGAATTCGACGAGGCGTTGGCGACGGAGGACGATTGGCTGTTTTAGATAAGTGCCGTGGGATAGGCGTTCACGGGTTCCAATGCACTTCAAACTCCGCTCTCGCGTTTCGGTGCGACACTGTAGCATGCTTGGACTATCAAAGCCTTGTTACGGAGCTTCCTGCCTCGCAAGGCTCCTTCCGGCGGTCGATTCGACGTAGGCTTCGTCGAAACGAGCACGCCTGCGATCGCCTCGAACCCTCCTGGAGAGTGTGAATCCTGGCTCCGGTACCTCGCCAAAGAGCTCCGATCGCTTGCACAGCAGCTCCGGTGCTTAACTTTTAGGCTCCGGTCGGCTACTCACTGCCTCCGGTGCCGCACTTTTAGGCACCGGTCGCTTGCACAACGGCTCCGGTGCCTTACCAAGAGCCTCCGGTCGGCCACGCAACGGCTCCGGTCCGTCGCATGACGGTTCTGGTGGGTTCAACGTCGCCTCCGCATGGACAATCGGCATCTCACGTGCGATACCCGGTCCGGCTAGTGGGTAAACCGCGCAACTCAAACAGCGCGGAGGAATCATCGGCAGCTTGTTCCCGGAAGCGATTCGTATTGAACCGTGGAGGCGGATCCGGGGGATTTTGGGCCACGTTGTTCGGCGATTTTGTCTACCTTCGAGCCTAATTCGCGGCGTTCGGCGGCGTGCGGCGTTTCGCGATTTCTCGGCAAAGTCTTCGCAGTTTGCCGGGATTCGTCAGCCGGACTGACCGGCAATTGAGCTGGTGGGGGTGCGGTTCGCCATCCGATGCGGCCGATGCTTAGGGACCAGTGACGCTTGCGTCGCAGGATCGCGACGCCGTCTTCCCGCATGGACGCCCGCCGGAACCCACCTTGCTTATGTCCGCGACTCAACCCCAAATCAGTTTGCTGGACGAATTGGACGCTCGCCAAAACGATGTCTTGCGTCAGATCGACGAACTCAGTGCCCAGGTCGAATCGGTGCTGAACCAGTGGCTTACGACGCGAGAAGCCGAAGCCGCTTGAGCCGCGCTTGGCCGTTCGCGGAGCTTAGGCGAGCGGCAGATGAAATAATACCAGCACGCGGTGCAAGGAAGTGAGTTCGTCGATTCACTCGCTAGCTCGTCGTGCTTGTATTTGGGTATGTTCTCATCTGCCGGTCGCGTTACTGCTTTCGATCCAAGTGTCCCGATTTATTGATCGCTCGCAGCAGCCGCAGGCCGATCAGCATGCTCATCGCGCAGCCGCTGAGCCCCAGCGCCGAAAGCTGGTTCAGACCCAGAGCCGTCAGCCAGGTTGAGTTCGGGAACAGCAGCGGCGGGACGCGGTTGCTGAGCATTAGCGAGGAGCCGAGAAACAACGCGCTGGCCAGCATCCCCAGCACCAAGCGGTTGACCGATGGCTCCAAGCCGCGATGATCCAAATGCACGTCGAACTTGCCGGCCTGCACTTGCTTCAGGATGTCCATGATCCGGCCGGGCAGTTCTTCGGCGACTTGTTCAAGCTGAAAGTACAATCGCCGCATCTTCTTCGCTTGCCGAGCGGGCGAGAGCCGCCGTAGCAACATCTTGCGATGAAACGGCTGCATCACTTCCATCACGCTGAACTTGGGCGTCAATAGCTTGATCGTGCCTTCCAGCGTGACCAGCGTCTTGATCAACATGCTGGCTTGCGTGGGCAACATAATTTGGTAGCGATGGATCACTTCGACCATATCGTTCAATGCGGCGGCTATGTCGAATTGGTCCAACGGCTGGCTACCGTATTGGCTAACAAAGTCCGCCACGTCGTTGGCCAAACCGCCTTCGTTCAAATTCGGGGGCACCGAGCCGATGCGTTTGATGAGAGACGTGAGGATATATACATCGCGCGATACGATCGCCATCAACATGTTTTCGATGTCTTCGCGCAGTCGTTCGTCGATTCGGCCCACCATGCCGAAATCCAGCAGCCCAATCCCATTACCAATTTGCAACACCAGATTGCCAGGATGCGGATCGGCGTGAAAGAAACCGTCGACAAAGATCATCTGCATGTACAACTCGGCCACGCGTCGCGCGATCTCATCCAAATCCAGCCCAGCTGCGATCAGCAACTCGCGCTGCTCGATCTTGATGCCGTCGATCCGCTGCATTGTCAACACGCGCGCCGTACACAATTCAGTGTGAGGTCGCGGAATTCGCACATAGGGGAGCGACTCGAATCTGGAGGCGAACTGTTGGAGGTTGCGTTCTTCGCGGCCAAAGTCCAGTTCGCGTCGCAGTGTCCGCCCCATCTCGCCGACCAATTCGACTGGGCGATACGGCACGAGTTCGGGGATCATCGTGGCCAGTTGCGCGAGTCCGGCCAGCACGTCCAAATCCTCGCGAACGACGTTCTCGATATTCTTGTGCTGGACTTTGACGACCACCGATTCGCCGCCTCGCAGCCGCGCCAAATGCACTTGGCCGATCGAAGCCGATGCGACCGGCGCGGGCTCGAACTCGTCGAATAACTCCTCCAGCGTTTGCCCCAACTCGGCTTCGATCAAGGCCCGCACATCCTCGAACGAATCGGCCGGTACGTCGCTCTGAAGCTGCTTCAATTCGTTGGCCAACGCGGCGCCGACCAGATCGGGCCGGGTGCTGAGCAACTGCCCCAGCTTGATGAACGTGGGCCCGAGATCGGTGAGTGCCATGCGGATGCGGGTTTCGCGCGTGTGCCGAGCCAGCGATTCGCCTTCGCGGTCCTTGAACAGATCCTTGAAGTAATCCAGATTCAGCCGCGCGATCCAATCGGCCAACCCGTACCGCCGCATCACGGCGATGATCTCGCGCCATCGTTTGACGTTGCGGTAGAGCTGCGGGATGGAAGGGATTTTCATGGGTACGTTGATCTTGGCACGGAGCAAGAGGCGAATTCGATTCTATGCCCCTCCTGTTGCGGTTGCCATTCACAACGGCCCGGAGGAATGGCGAATTGAGCGTCGTCTCCGGATCATGTCGGCATGGCCGCTACAATCGTTGCATTCGTGTTGGACCACGTGCTAAAGACGCGTAGTCTCACTTCCACAATCAACGGGTATGGGCATGGATCACGATCGGCTGTTCAAAGAGTTGCTGCGGACGTTCTTCGTTGACTTCATCGAGCTGTTCTTTCCCGACTTGTTGATCTACCTGGATCGGGATTCAGTCACGTTTCTGGATAAGGAACTGTTCACGGACGTGACGCAAGGCGATCGGCACGAGGTGGATTTGGTGGCGAAGGCTCGGTTTCGCGGACAGGAGCTCTGTTTCCTGATCCATGTCGAGACGCAAGCTCAGCCGGTCGCTAACTTTCCGCGGCGGATGTTCAGCTACTTTGCGAGGCTGCATGAGCTGCACGACTTGCCGGTCTACCCGATCGCCGTGCTCAGTTTCGATGCGCCTCGGCAACCGCAGCCGAACGCCTACGAAGTCGCCTTCCCCGATCTGCATGTGTTGCAGTTTCAATATCGCACCGTGCAGTTGAACGAACTGCGTTGGGCCGATTTTCTGCAACGCACGAACCCCGTGGCGGCCGCTCTGATGGCCAAGATGCGAATCGACCCGCACGATCGCCCGCGAGTGAAGCTGGCTTGTCTGCGGATGCTCGCTAAACTGCAACTGGACCCGGCTCGCATGCAATTGATTTCCGGTTTCGTCGATTCTTATCTGGAGCTTACAATGGACCAGCAGACCGAATTCGACGAACAGCTAAGCGAAATCGCCGCTCCCGAACAGGAACAAGTCATGGAAATCGTCACCAGTTGGATGAAGCAAGGGATCGAGCAGGGAATCGAGCAGGGGATCGAGCAGGGAATCGAGCAGGGAATCGAATTGGGGCGGCTTGCAGGCGAGCGAACGATTGTCATGCGGCAACTTCAGCACCGATTTGGCCCGCTCTCCGTCGACATTACCGAACGAATCGATTCTCTGACACTCGGCGAACTCGAACTTCTCAGCGAAGCGTTGCTCCAGTTTGAATCGCCGGCCGAACTGTCGGATTGGCTCCAGCAGCATCGGAAGGGCTAGTCTTCGGCTGGTCGCTGGTTGCTGAAGCGGAACGGTAGATCCCGATCTGCTTGACCCGCGCCGTCGTGTCGGCCACACTACGTGCCGCTCGCACCTCTCGACATCATGCCCCGTGAGAACCATCATGCGTCGAAACCTGCTTCTAATCGGACTCGTTTTGTTGGTCGCACGCCCAGCTTGGGCCGAGAATTGGCCGCAGTGGCGCGGTCCGCGAGGTGACGGTACGAGCCAAGAAACTGGCTTGCCGACCGCGTTCAGCAAAACGGAACGCGTCGCTTGGCGAGTCGCTTTGCCAGGTCCAGGCGGATCGACGCCCGTTGTTTGGGACGACCGAATCTTTATAACGGCGGTCGACGGCGAGCAGTTGGTATTGCTGTGCATCGGCACGGATGGCAAACAACAGTGGCGGCAAGTGGTTAGCGAAGGCAACAAAACCGTGCGCGGCGACGAAGGCAATTCGGCGTCGAACAGCCCGTCGACGGACGGCCAATACGTATGGGCGATGTTCACCGATGGTTCGTTAGCCTGCTATACCGTGGCGGGCGAGCCGGTCTGGAATGCTGATCTGCAAGACCGCTTCGGTAAATTCAAAATTCAGTTTGGGTTGACTTCCACACCACTGCTTGATGGCGACCGGCTGTATCTGCAATTGATCCACGGGGACGGAAACGCGAAGACGCGGGAAGCAACCATCACGGCTTTGGACAAGAAGACCGGCGAAACGATTTGGCAAGTCGGCCGTCCTAGCGAAGCGCATTCGGAGAACGAACATTCATACGCTTCGCCCACGCTTTATCGCGACGGTGAACGCGAGTTTCTACTGACACATGGAGCCGACTATGTGGTTGCTCATCGGTTGAGTGATGGAATGGAATTATGGCGCTGTGGCGGTTTGCATCCACCGACACGTTACGACCCGACGCTACGTTTCGTGTCCTCGCCGTTGGCCGTGCCGGGGTTGATTGTGGTTCCATCGGCCAAGAAGGGTGTAACCGTGGCGCTTAAGCCGACCGGCAGCGGCGATGTCACCGAAAATACCGCCACCCGCTACTGGACTCATAGTGTTACACCCGACGTTCCCTCGCCTTTGGTTGTCGACGACATTGTGTATCTATGTCGAGAGAACGGCAATCTGATCGCCTTGGATCGTGAGACTGGCGAGCAGTTTTACGAAGAGCGCACGCACCGCGATCGACATCGTGCGTCGCCCGTGTATGCCGACGGAAAAATCTACTTGTCCGCTCGCGACGGCACGGTCAGCGTCGTCAAGCCCGGCCGTCAATTCGAGTTGCTGGCTTCCAACAACATGGAAGAATCCATCTCCGCTTCGCCGGCCATCTCAAACGGCCGAATCTATATTCGGACTTTTGAAGCGTTGTACGCGGTCGAGTGAAGGAAGGGAATTTCGTCACGAAAGGCCACTCACTGTCCAGCGATCAACTCCCGAATCACATGGCCGTGCACATCAGTCAAACGACGAGGCAACCCATTGTGATAGTATGTAAGCCGTGTGTGGTCGATGCCCAACAAATGTAGGGCAGTAGCGTGGAGATCATAACAGTAGGATGGATTTTCGGCGGCCTGAAATCCTAGCTCGTCCGTTGCTCCGTAAGCCGTGCCGCCGCGGACCCCACCGCCGGCCATCCAAGCCGTAAAGGCGCCGGCGTTGTGGTCGCGCCCCTTGGCTTTCTCGCCTTGAGCTGCTGGCTGACGTCCGAACTCCGTAGCGCAGATGACCAGGGTGCTGTCGAGCAGGCCACGTTGCTTCAAATCCGTCAGCAACGCGGCCGCGCCGGAGTCGAGAACGGCTCCCCAATAGCCGTGGTCGCGCGGCAGATCTTCGTGCGAATCCCAGTTGGGACGAATCTTTTTGGCGGTTGTATTCTCTGCCCCGCAGTATATTTGTACGAATCGTACGCCTCGTTCGACCAATCGCCGAGCGAGTAAACATTGTCGACCGAAAGGTCCCCAGTCTTCGTGCTCCAATGAATACAGCCGCTGAATGGCGGCCGTCTCTTGACTCAAGTCAGTGACTTCCGGCGCACTCAATTGCAGACGCGCGGCCATCTCATACGCCGCAATACGGGCCTCCAACTCATCTTGCCCAGTTCGCTCCGCGGCATGCCGGCGATTCAATGTTTGCAGGAACTCGCGACCAATTGTCTCGCGTGATGATGTTAAACGGGCGCCAAAACCCACCGATGGAAACAGATCGGCGATCGGCGAGTCACCAGTGGCGCTCGACAACGTCGTTCCTTGATACACGGCGGGCAAAAATCCAGCTCCCCAATTTATCGGTCCACCAGGCGGCAAACCCCGCGGATCGGGCAACACTACAAATGCTGGCAAGTCCTGTGTTTCACTACCCAGCCCATAACTAATCCACGATCCCATTGAGGGAAAACCCGGCAACACAAAGCCCGTGTTCATCATAAAACACGCCGGCCCATGCAATGCCGTCTTGCTTTGCATGGAATAGACAAATCCCATGTCGTCCACACAGTCGGCCAACCGTGGAAACAAGTCACTCACCCACCGACCACACTCGCCGTGCTGGCGAAACGGCCAGAAGCTGCCACGGCAATTCCCCGGCTTCGAGGCGAAAAACTGGAGTTCGCCCGTTGTATCGAATGGCTGGCCTTCGCGTCGAGCTAATTCGGGTTTGTAGTCGAATGTATCAACATGACTCATTCCGCCCGGACAAAAAATTTGAATGACGGCACGAGCGGTCGCGGCATGATGCGGCGTGTGTGTCTTGATTGGCGATGGCTCTTCCGTGGGCGATTCAGCTTGAAGACTGTCCGTTTGAATCAACGCAGCCAGTGCGGCCATTCCGAAACCGCCTCCCATTCCTTGTAGAAAGTGGCGACGTGACACATGCAAGGATTCGTCGTAATACATTGGAACACTCTTCTGCGAGACAGCCATGTAAATGCCGCATTGCCCAGCGGCGGGTCATATGGTCGGTCAATCGATATAGACAAACTCATTCGCGTTCAGCAACATGCGGCAGAACTGAAACAAACCGGTCTCATCTATTAATTTCAGGGATGCCGCGTGCTCGTCGGCCGTAGGGCGCCTCGCGAAAACTAACTGGAATGCCCGTTCCACTTGGCCCGAAGATTCATCGCCCACTTCGGTCGAGATGCGTTTCGCCAAGTACTCCGCCTGCTTCAACATGAAATCGTTATTCAGCATCGCGAGCGATTGTAGAGCGGTCGTAGTTTGCAAGCGGCGTGGAGTCAAATTCGCTGGGTTAGGACAATCAAGCGTCGTCATAAAACGGTGTGGCGTGCTGCGGACCACAAAGCGATAGATGCTGCGCCGCCACATGTCAGGCGAATTGGGTGTGATATAAGTGTAAATGGGCGCGTAAGCTTCTTGATAGGTAAAGTCTCGATAACCGGGGCCGAACATGTGAGGATTCAGCTTGCCAGTGATCGACAGAACCGTATCCCGTAGCGACTCGGCATCCAAACGTCGCGGATTCATTCGCCACAGCCAGCGGTTGTCGGCGTCGATGTCCCAAGGATTCACTGCCCCTTTATTCACGGCATCGTCGGATAATGCACCCGGATAGCTATGTTGACGATAAGCCTGACTGGTCACCATCATGCGGTGCAGCGACTTCAACGACCACGCGTTCGCCAACAGTTGACCGGCCAACCAATCTAACAATTCGGGATGCGTGGGACGAGCGCCGCCGAACCCAAAGTCGCTAGGCGTCTCGACAATGCCTCGTCCGAAGTGATGATGCCACATCCGGTTCACGATCACACGTCGTGTGAGTGGATTGTCAGGGTGTGTGATCCAAGCCGCCAAGGCCGCGCGTCGGTCTCCTTCGCTCATTCCGGTTCCTGAGAACTCAGCCGGAACATAATCCAAGCAGGAGAGTGCCGCTGGCTCAACCGGTTCTCCAGGCGACTAGGGATTGCCTCGCCGTAATACATGGATTTCGGGAGGTTGCTGCGAAACCACGCCATACACACGTGGCGGCGGGCCGAGCGAATCGAGCTTCGTCCGCAACGAACGCATCTCCTGCTCGCGTTCCACAAGCCGCGACTGTTGCTCCGCGGTTAACGTTTGGCTTCGTTCGTCTCGCAGAACGGGATCACCGAAGAAGATCTGATCGAAGCCAATGCCGTTCCCGCCGTCGGTCGAGACGAGTGTGAGAAATCTCGCGTTCGGCGGCAGTGCCACATCAATATCAATGCCGCCATCCGAAGCCCCCAACCTTTGTCGCTCGACGACGCGCTGCCCGTCCACATACACGGCGAAGTCCGCACGGCCTTGTTCCGAACGGCCGCCATAACCGACGCGGCTCTCGAACCGCATGGCTCCGCGTCCCGTGGCTTCGCGCACCGCCGCCAGATCAAACGTAATTCCAGCATTGGCATGCAGTCCCAACAGCGAATGGCCAGCCGAGTTGTAATCAATGCCGCCCAATGTTGTGATATCCTGCGACGCCACCGGGCCGTGGCGAATGGCATCCCAAGCCGCGGCCGAAGTATCCGGTGTGTCGGTAATGGACAAACCCGTCGACGATATAACAACTCTCGGGGGCATGTCCGTTGCCGCCGCCGACTCGCCTCCATCGGGAATGAACACACCGTCGACAAAAGGATACTCGCACGCGGCAAATGTGTTCGGTTTGATATTGCCGAGAAAACCGAAGGGCCGAGTCTGTGGCTTGGCCGTGCGGGGATCAAGTCCATGCCCTTTCGTACCCGTGCCGAGCCCATTGCCCCCGCCTACCATGTCGGCCAGATCCAGCGGCTCACCTCGCAGTTGCCCGATCTCGAACAGCACTTCGTTTAACCGCTTTTCCGTCGCCGCTTTCTCTTGTTGATATCGTTGCGTGGCCGCGTCACTCAAATCCCGCTCGCCTCGCTTTACACCAGCGAATGTCGCCCATAGCGAATAATAATCGTGTTGTGTGATCGGGTCGAGTTTATGATCGTGACAACGAGCGCAATGGATTGTTAAACCCATTGTGGCGGTCATGACGGTCGTCACCATATCATCTAAATCATCCGCCCGAGCCGCCCGCCGCAACACGTCGCTCTTGGTTTCCACCTGTCCCACGAAATCCCATGGTCCCGCGGCCAAAAAACCGGTCGCGGCCACCGCATTGGGATTGTCAGGATCGAGCACATCGCCCGCGATTTGTTCGCGTAAGAACTGATCGTACGGCTTATCATCATTGAAAGCCCGAATCACATAATCGCGATATGGAAAGGCGTTGTCGCGACGCTGATCGCGCTCGAAGCCATGCGTGTCGGCATAATGGGCAATGTCTAGCCAGTGTCGGGCCCAGCGTTCGCCAAAATGGGGCGTCGCCAGCAAACGATCGACTAAGCGTTCATAAGCCATCGGCCCGTCATCATCCACGAACTGGCGCACCTCTTCGGGCGTTGGGGGTAAGCCGAGCAAGTCGAAATACAAACGGCGAATCAACGTCCTCCGATCGGCCTCCGGGGAAGGTCGCAGTCCGTGCTCCAACAGCTTCGCGCCCACGAACCGATCGATCGGATTCACGGCCCAGGCGATGGGCAACTCGGACACATCCGGCGGCCGCACGTTTCGCACCGGCTGCAGCGACCACCAGCTCGTATCGGCTTTCGGCCGCAAACGAATCACATGGTCCGTTGGCCAGTCGGCGCCGGCCGCGATCCAGCGTCGCATCACATCCAATTCGGCCGACGAAAGTGGCTCGCCTTCCTTCGGCATCGAGGGCGGTTCGCCGTCTGTCCCGGTCCGCACAATCTCCAACAGATGGCTCTGCTCCGGCTTGCCCGGCAACACATATCCCGCTTGCAGCACGTCGCTACCGGTCTGCAACGATATGTCTCCCTTGCGATCATCCGCGTGATGACATCGCACACAATGTCGCTCGAAGATCGGAGCCACGTCGCGGACGAAATCGACCGCCATCGGCTCGTCGGCGCGACCCGTAGCAATCAGCGACGACCATGCGGCCGCAATCCCACTAACGAAGAGCAAAGCAATTAGGCAAAGTCCATTGAAACGCATCATCGGCACCCGACCATTCATCCACGAAGCGAACAGGGCGAGACAATGCCGCGACAAACGCCAGCGAGCGTCGCCCACCGCTCCATGATAAACTAAGCCATTCGATCTATTCCGACGGAATCCAACCACAGACGGATTGCAGACCACCGAGGCGCCGATGACAACCACACAAACAACCCGGACTGCTGACCGCCGACACTTCATTCGATCATCGGCCGCGGCGACCGGCGGCGCCTTGGCGGCTTCATGCGATACGGGACCATTGGCGGGACTCGCGTGGGCCGATGAGTCGAATTCCGCCGACATGCCGCGCGTCGACACGCATCTGCACTGCTTTGCCGGCGATCGCGACGAGCGGTTTCCATACCACGCCCGAGCCCCGTACAAACCGGCCGAAGCGGCGACGCCCGAACACTTGCTGCATTGCATGGACGGAGCACGGATCGACTACGCCATCGTCGTGCATCCCGAACCGTATCAAGACGACCATCGCTATCTCGAACACTGCCTGCAAATCGGCAAGGGCCGGCTGAAAGGAACGCTGCTCTTGTTCGCCGACCGACCCGGTTCGGTGGCAAAGTTGCCCGAACTGGCCAAGCGATTGGATGTCGTTGCGACACGCGTGCATGCCTACGCGCCGGATCGCTTGCCGCCGTTCGGCAAACCCGAATTGCGTGACTATTGGCGAGCAGCGACGGAAGCGGGCTTGGCGATGCAATTGCATTTCGAGCCGCGTTGGGCTGAGGGCTTCGAGCCGTTAATCGCGGACTTTCGCGACACGCGCGTGATCATCGACCACCTCGGCCGCCCGCTGCAAGGAACGCCCGACGAACACGAACGCGTCATTCGCTGGGCTCGGTTCCCGAATACCGTGATGAAGATTTCGTCACTGCCCGAAACTCGCAGCTATCCACATCGCGACATCCGGCCGATCGTCAAGCGATTGGTCGAAGCCTACGGTCCCGACCGCTGTATTTATGGCGGCGGATTCGGCGCGGGAGCCACTCCCGCTTCATACCGAGCGGCTTTCGATCGAGCACAGTCGCTGTTGTCGCATCTGTCGCCCGTGGACCAAGACAAGATTTTGGGTGGCAACGCCAAACGCCTGTTCCGCTTCGGATAATTTTGCAACTCGACCGATTCGGCGGGAATAAAACGCGGTTAGCGCGAATCCTATTCCCCATGAATATCTATCGTTTGCTGGCCGACGCCGTCGTAACGTTGCACATTGCTTATGTGCTATTTGTGATCCTGGGCCTACTCGTTGTACTGATCGGTCGGCTCTTGCATTGGACGTGGATTAGGAACCCCTGGTTTCGATTCGTGCATCTGGCCATGATAGGAATCGTGGTCGTCGAGTCATGGCTGAAGATCACATGCCCACTCACCACGCTAGAAGACTGGCTCCGCCTGCAAGCGGGTGAGACCGTAACCGATGGCTCGTTTATCGGTCGCTGGATGCACGATCTGTTGTTCCTCGAAGCCGAGCCCTGGGTCTTCACCATGGCATACACGCTGTTCGGCGCGGCCGTTCTTTTAACCCTATTCTGGGCTCCACCTCGCTTGGCCAAACAACAGCACTAAGTCATGGTAGGCGTCACCCTCGATTAACGTGGCGGCAATCGGCGCTCCGTGAAGTTCGTTGCCTCGATCGCGGCTTTCAGCTCGTCCCATTGCATCAATCGCTTACGGTAAGTTCTGTCGGCTTGTTCGTTCCGTCCTTTCAACCTCGAATATTCCGACCACTCCACGTTGAAGCCTGTCAGCGTGGGCAATCAGCGTCTTTTTATCACTTAGAATCAAATAGGCGGTGAAAATTCCGACTGGAGGTCCGAATCTGTATGCACCCGCGGCAAGGGCGGCCTCAAGACTTTCAATTCCGCCAATGTCAGCAGAGCGACCGCCACGGGATACGCTGATAGGACTGAGCTGATCTCTGCGTACCATGCCAACACCACTTTGCCACATTATATGAGGCCTAGTTCGTGCGACACTTCGCGAACTTGCATGTCGGCAGTTAAGCAATCGCCATTCCGACCGTCGTGGCACGGAACGACTGCCATCAATACAACCCCGACTTGTTCAGCAGATTGTTCCTGGCACGCACATTATCTGCCTGCCGTGCGACAACACTCGGTTCCGACGCGGACCGACAGGTGGTTCCTGGGCGTGCGACACGTAAGCCATCGCACAAATACAAACACTACGCAGTTCGACACAGCCAGACGGATGGTAGCATTGGCTCTCAGTAACCTCAGAATTAAACGCCTTTCCGGTCGGCACGAAGGATGCTGGCCGGTCGCCTACCTCACAGTGGCATGGTATGCTGCGAGTCGCAAAAACCATGTATGACGACACGCATCATTACTTGTGACGCCCGAAGTCCCAAGTTCCTTTGCCAGCATTCCTCTGCCGTCTGTTTCGGTAATTCGCTAATCAATGGCAAAGATCCACAACATGCGGTGGCATATCAGTGCTTCAGCATTGGCAATTGCTCCAACGAACGGAGATCTTTATTAGATAAGTGCCCATGGATGGGACTACCTTTAGACAAATCAAAGGGGTCAGGACTGAATGGCACTGTCGGGTTGTTCTGTGCGCGGTTAGTTCGGATCGCGTGGCATCGCATGTGGAATCCCAAAACAGTGTGCCTGGGGTGTGGTATTCTAGATCCTTAAAGGTTCGGCCTAGGACTTCGTCTTCCGTAATGAATAAAGTGCTGCCGTCGATTTCTCTTGTTTTGTACTTCTGTGTTTCTAGGGCGCTCCGGACGGACATGGCGCAGGCGGCTTCCCAGGTCATTATTTCCTTCCTCCAGCTAAGCAGTTCCTGTTGCTGGATGGGAGAGTAGGTACCCGTTTTCCAGTCGCTTCCAATATTCCTTTGGCTAGTTGCAAGCGGCGGGTATACGTCAGGGGCCGCTGGACATCGCGGCTAAATCGATCAAAGTCGGACCAGGCGGGATCTTGCTTGAGGGCCCAGTAGTGGGCGAGGGCATCGAGCAACAGGTCGTGATACTCCTGTTGATCGTTGGTTCCTACCGCGATCACCTCATGGTTTGGAACTGAGCTAAAGGCGGTTAACATCGAGCCGACTTCCGTGCGAGCCGGCTGTTACCCATCGCATACCGCGCCGTTCATACTTCTCACCGGCGATCGTCGATGACAAAGAACTCGGCTGCCGCTCCCATCGGCGCGAAAGATTCGTATAGATGCGAGAACTCGTCCCGCCGTCCAACCAGTTCGTCGTCAGCGGCGAACTCCTCCGGCGTTGACAGACTGGACAAACGATCCAGCTTTGCAGGGCGTTACTGTACTCCGAAACCGACCAATCGCCTAATATACCGCGAATCCTCGGCGGTAATGGATGACTGGACGACATTCCAAACCGAGACCGTATATGCGGCACCATCCCTTTGCGAGCGGCCCGACGGATTCCCGCCAGTGCCTCTGCCACGACTATCGAGCGGAACTGGCGTCCATCTATTGGTCGACTTTCCCGTTGCCGTCATGGACTCGGAACTCACCTGTTGAACACGGCGGTACTCCATGGCCCAGATATAATGATGTCGGCGATCCACTTCCGGCACGGCGGTTATCGACGGGTTCGCGGGGTCGGTCGGCGTGGGCGTTTCGTTGGGCAAATAGATCCCCATTTGAGCCGCCGGGGATATCAAGGCCAATTCACTTTTCAATAATCCATACCCGTCCGGTCCGCGACCATAACGGCCGCGCAACCACCACTGCAAGCCTTGACGAAACAAGCGGCTCTTTTCCAATATCTCCGGCGACGTGGCGAGCGCGGCGTCCCCGTGGCCTGTATCGTGACAGACAGATTCGGGTCATTCAATTCCGCATTCGTATACTGCCAATTCGCTTGCGCGGCCCGGCCCAACACCTCCCGAATGGCCGGCCCGTCCTCATCGATCACGCCGATGGCCAGGAGACGATCCCGGAAAGCGACCGCACCGTCTAACAACTTCACCGCGTGACGGATTGAGCCAGGCGAAACGTCAATTCATATTCGTCCAGTGCGTACGACGCTTGTTGTACTTGCGTGGTCAGGTCCGCCAGTTGGTCGATGCGCTGGTGATCCGGTGAAATTACTGATCGTGTGCGCCACTTCGGGTCAGTAATCCAATCCCGACTGTAGCGACCCAGTTGACCCGCGGCCTCCAACCGTCGCCGTAGGGGCGCATCTCATAGAGACGATTCTCATTGGCGGCGAAATCGATGGCCCCATTTTGGTTCACCTTGTCGCCATTCGCCTTCTGATGGAATTGGCGTGATTCCACCAGTGCCTCTTCCATGCGACGAGTGACTTCGGGAACCAACAGTTCCGCTTCCTTCGGTGACGCCCCCGGCATTTGGGCGGCGAACCCGTATCCCATCAATGTCGACCGAGCATCCACGACCACCACCGCCAAGGCAGGTAGCTTATGCTCGGCCAGGAATGCATCCACCGCTTTCGTCTGTGCCTCGTTCAATTTGGGCACGATGTCCGTGACCTCCTGTAATTGCAGCACCGGATTCCCGCCCGCCACGACAGGAAGCAACTGTTCCCGCACGGTCTTCTGCAACGTCCGCGGCAACTTAGTCAACGCATCCTCACGGGCCGATAGGGGCATCCACGTGAATAGACACATCACGACAGGTAATGCCATACGCTTTTGGAATAACATTTAAGACGTCCTTCGTTGGCAAGTAGATGATCGGTAGTTGACTCACGGATCAACTGGGTCGTCCCATCATGTCGTGTGACACGGCTGAACGCGCCGCACGACCTCATTAACAGCTTCGATGTGGCTACCATAGGATCGTGATTGACATCCACGAACGTATTGGCGTTGTCCACGGTGGTGGGATCGTTCAGGGCGTTGACCACGATCAATAAGTCAACCGGAGAGAGCATCGAGTCGCCGTTGACATCGGCGGGAAGGCGTTGCTGTGCAGCGGCATATCGACCGAAAGCATTTGTCGCGGTTCGCAGTATTGGAGTTGTTTGCCGGGCCGGGAGACCTTCGGTCGGCGGTTGCGGCGAGATCGGGAGACCTGCATGACGGACCTGCGGCGGCTGATTCGAGGTCCTGCGCGAGCACGCACCTGCGGCGAGCATGGCTGCCCATTACTATTGCGGGTCGCCTAACATTTTCACCGATCACGACGCGGGGATAGGAGTGGTTATAACGAGTATGCTGACTTAGTTGCAAGTAGATTCCGATCCAGTGTGGAGAATTCGTTGTCGCGTGCCGCTGTCCGAAGTTCATATATGGCTGCTCGTGGATGGTTGGAAAAAAGCGGCGATAATCGCCGCACTCCATCGTTCCGAGCAATGCGTCGCAGGCATCCGTGTTTTGCGTCACAAGGTTCGCCATAGGGCGGCAATTATTTTCGCGATCGAAATGTTCGTCGACGCACGGCCACGCGGACGCCGAATTTCTCCGCCAGCCTTGTTCTGCCCTGGCTCCGGCCTCCGTTAGCCGGCGGCGATGGTCTGCGGAGCGTGACCTCCTGCGACAGAGGTTGTTCACCCAGTCACTCGGCCTGCGACTGGGCGAACGCGAGAAAATCGGCGAATCTTTCAAAGTGACGCAGGTTTGGCGTGTAAGGGTGCAATAGGGCTACCTGGTAAAGGACGGAGTCGCGGTTTGATTGGTTTAGGCAATGGCGAGCTCGGACGTTGCAGGATCTTGGGCAGGTTAGCTGGCCAAGAGTGGCGAACGGCTTGGCGGTGTCAATGAAGCAGATTCAGGTCGTCAGTGGAGCCCACTAACGAGTCGGGTTGCATCGACGAGCAGGTTGCATCGACGAGTCGCAGTTGCATCGATGATCGCAGTTATTAACGAGTCGCAGTTGCCAATCGACGAGTCGTAGTTGCGCTGACAGACCGAGTTTGCGCATTGACGAGTCACGCTTGCGCATGAAGAAGTCGAGTTTGCGCATCGTTGAACCGTAGCTACGCGCTCACAAATCGATTTTGCACACTGGCTTTCGCCGACCGCGACTGGCGTTTCCCACCATTATCAACCGGTTTTCAACATTTCATCCACTTGTTTGGGAAGGAGTTACTGCAATGGCCAACTATTCTTTCGCCGATCGGTTAGGACGTGCACGCTCGATGCAAGCTGCGATCGACAGCTTTTCACCGGCCTTTGACCCGGCCGATGAGTCGCTGAGCGCGACCGCCTTTGCCGCGATGCTCGACGAGCTGGAAACGATGAACGCAGCCGTCGATCAGCAATTGGATCAGTACAAAACTGGTGTCGACGAACGGAAAGCGATGTTGAAGGATCTGCAGTTGCGAGCCGGCCGCGTGCTTTCGTTGATTAACAGCAACCAAGCGTGGGCTCGCTATCAACGGTCGGTGAAATCCGTGGTCGACAAGATTCGCGGGAATCGCCCCAAGTCACCCAAACCGCCCAGCGGCAGTGAGTCTGCCGCCCAAACGAAGAATCGCCGCACGGGTCAGCGGAGTTTCGCCGAAATGGAGTCGCACTTGAATCGGCTCACCGCCACGCTGCAAAAGATCGCGGACTACGACCCGCCGGCCCCCGAATTGTCCATCGCCGAACTGCAATCTTTGCATACGGCTCTCTCGACTAAGAATTTGGCAATGGTCGATTTGGACCAAGAGCTGAGCATGAAACAGCGCGATCGCGCGGCTGCCTACGACGGTGAACGAGGATTACGCGAGCAGATGAAGGCTATCAAGGCCGCCGTCCGAGCCCAATACGGCAGCAGGTCGTCGGAACACGCCGCCGTGAGCGGAATCCGATTGTAGGGAGTCGTCGTCCCGGCGACTTGTCAACTTCGCTGGACCGCCAATCATGGCCGGTATATCGGCATCTTCACTCCTATGACGAGGAGGTATGGAATGAACGGAAAGCGATTGGCGGGCGGCTTGATTCTCTCTTGTGTGTTGTGCAGTGTTGGCGCCTGGGCGTGGGCCGAGGCGCCGGCTTGGGACCAGTGGCGGGGGCCGGGGCGAGATGGGGTGGTGCAAGGGCCGAAGTGGCCCGATTCGCTGGGCGATGATGTGCTCAAGACGGTTTGGCGCGTGGAGCTTGGGCCTAGCTATTCCGGTCCGGTAGTTTCCGAAACGGCGGTGTTCACGACCGCCACGGAAGACAAAAAGACTGAAGCGGTCTATGCCTTCGACCGCCGGACCGGCCAGCAGTTGTGGCGGGCCGAGTGGCCGGGTGCGATGTCAGTGCCGTTCTTCGCGGCGTCGAACGGCAGTTGGATTCGGGCCACGCCGGCCTTCGACGGCGAAAGTCTATTCGTCGCCGGGATGCGGGATGTGCTGGTGTCGTTGGACGCGAAGACCGGCAAGTTGCAATGGCGGGTGGATTTTGTTGAACAGCTTAAGACGCCATTGCCCGCGTTCGGCTTCGCCAGTTCGCCGTTGGTGGATGGTGATTTTCTGTATGTGCAGGCGGGGGCGTCGTTCGTCAAACTGGACAAGCGAACTGGCAAGGTCATATGGAGAACGCTTGAAGACGGAGGCGGCATGATGGGCAGCGCGTTCTCGTCGCCCATCGTGACGACGTTGGCCGGACAGCGGCAATTGATCGTGCAGACCCGATTGAAGCTGGCGGGCGTCGATCCCGCGAGTGGCGATGTGTTGTGGGAGCAAGAGGTGCCGAATTTCCGCGGTATGAATATCCTCACACCGGTGCAGTATGAGGACGCGATTTTCACTAGTTCCTATCGCAATAAGTCCTGGCTATACCATGCCTCGAAATCGGCCGACAGCTACAAGATCGAGGAGGCGTGGAACAACAACGCCACGGGATATATGTCGACGCCCGTGATTGTGGACGACCATGCTTATATGCATTTGCAAAATCAACGGTTCACTTGCATCGACCTGCGGACCGGTGAACGCAAATGGACCTCCGAGACCTTTGGCACCTATTGTAGTATGGTCGCCCAAGGGGATCGTATTCTGTGCCTGGACCAGCGGGGCGAATTGTTGCTACTGAAGGCCAATCCGGAGAAGTTTGAGCTGCTGGACAAACAAACCGTGAGCGACGAGGAGACTTGGGCCCATCTGGCCGTCAGCGGGCATGAATTGTTCATTCGCGAGCTAAACGGACTGAAGAAGCTGGAATGGGGTGTCGCGAGCGATCGGTAAGCATATGAGGACGGTTGTGTCGGGAGAATCTCGTTGAGGCGATCGGCAGCGAAATTCTTAACTACCGATGCTGGCAGCATCGGCCACGGGTGCTGGCAGCATCGGCCACGGGACGCTGGCAGCATCGGCCACGTGGTGGACGCTGCCAGCGTCCTAATGGGTACATTCTCATCTGCCGCTCGCCTAAGTAGCTTCTGCGGTGGCCGGATCCAACTAGGCGCGGGGCGTTGCCCACGCGGTTAAACGACGGGCCGGAGCCGGGGCGTTGCCCGCGCGGTTAAACGGCGGGTAGGGCGCAGGGCGTTGCCCGTGCGGTTAAACGACGGACTGGGGCGAGGGGCGTGGTGTGACCGTCACTGTGTGTGAGATAGCTTGTTCTCTCCTGGGTCGAGCAGTTGGATCACATGGCGAACTTGATAGGGTCGGTTTACGATTCCGGCGGCTCTGGCCGAATGCCATTGCATCATGCAGACATGGTTGGATGTGGCGAGAATGACTGGATCGCCGCTGGCTTCGTTCAGAAACGCGGCCTTGCGGGAAAGAATTTCGCGAGATTCCGCGGGCTTTTGAAGGTTGTAGACGCCGCCCGATCCACAGCAATCGCGAGCCTGCGGGGCCAATTGCCAGGCGTAACCGGTGGCGTCCAATACATTGGCCGGTATCCCGTTGACCCGCTGGCCATGTACCAAATGACATGGTAGATCGACGTAGACTCGGGCGGCGGACTGGTGGCGTTGACGGCGTATGATCGGCAACTCGCCCAAATAATCCAAAACGTCTCGCACCGGCACACTGCCCGACATGGTCTTTGATAATGCTAGGCCGCAGCCCGACGAATTGGTAAGGATCGCATCGACGTCGAGGGGCAGGAATGCTTGGCGATTCTGTTCTCGCAACGGAGCAATTCCCTCAAAACCAAGATGCTCTTGAAAGGCGCCGCAACAATTTTGACCTTCCGGCACAATCACTTGTAGATTGTTCTCCACTAACACTCGAACTGTCGCAAAGTTGATCTCGCGGAAGACGGCTTCCATCAAACACCCGACCAACAACGCCACGCGAGGGCCTGTCGGCCGGTAGCGATTCGTCAGGCGACGAGCGTAGGCGGCAGTGGATTCATATAGCGGCGGATTTCCGGGGAACATCAAGCGATGCGGCGTTAAACCGATGCCTCGCAGCCATCGAACAGGCCCCATCGCGCGGTTGAACCATTGCGGACGCCGAGTCAACCAAGCGGCGAGTCGGAGCGAGCGGCGCGGGCGCGTTCGCCCGGTTGCCACATGGTCGTGTCGGACTTGCTCAAGCAGTTCGCCATAGGGCACATTCGCTGGACAAGCGGTCTCGCACGCCAAACACCCCACACACTCGGCGGTGTAACGTGCCGTCCACGGATCGGCGGCCAATCGTCCTTCGGCCTCCTCGCGCCACAACCGCAAACGGCCTCGTGGCGAATTATTCTCGTCCCCCGACGATTGATAAGTAGGGCAGACTTCTAAACACAATCCACAATGTACGCAGCTTGTTAGTAGATCATGTTGATGGATCGGAGCGATGGATGATGGCGACGCGGCTTCGTCCTTCTCGGAAGTGGGTGGGGTATTCATGGGCGAGCGAACTCCTGGGCCAACGTGCCCAGCCAAACAGATTCGGGCGGACGAGTTTCGGGCGGAGCGACGTGACGCGAACGCCAATCCCCGCCCACTTCGTGTATCCGCGGGGCGACGTGAGACACAACTTCGTCGACTTGGCGAGCGGCGTCGCTTGAATCCATAAGATATCCGTGCACGACGCCACAATAACACAATGCCACACAATCGGCCGCGTATTGTTCCGCGACTTCGCGAGCCAACGCGACGACGCGGTCCGGCGTTGTCTTCAAAACGAAATCGGGACAACCATCGACTGGCAAACGATCGTGTGTCTCGACGATCATGGTCAAGCCGAATTGATCGGACAGTGCGTTGAGCCAGCACTCAAAGCGTGGCCAGTCTTCTTCTGGCGAATTCACGGACACACGCAATGCGAGACGCGTGGACAGGGAGTTTGAGAAGGAACACCCGTTCTTATTCGACGACGCCGGATTGCGAGCGATCACGTCCACGGCGTCGAACCAGTTCATCCAGGACGTGGGGAGCAGTGCGTGGGCGGCTTGGGAGACGGCGTCGTCTTGCCCGGCGAGGACAGCGATTCGTTGTCGCCCGCTATCGGGTCGCAGTCGGAGGACGAAGTCAACCGGTTCGCCGAATGAGACCGTGTTGGTTGGCAGGTGTAACAGGAATCGCAGTAGATCGTAGCCCGTCGTGGATTTGACCACGCGTTCTCCAATTCTCACAATGCGGCCATTCGGTAGCCGCCAATTCATTCCCGTGATGTTATCGCAATAGGGGCCGAAGCGTGAGGATCCCGGGGCGTACTGGCTGGCCGACAGTTGTTCGCGCAGCGTGCGATGACGGTCCAATATTAAAGGAAACCGAAAGCCGCGTGGCTGGCATGTGTTATGGATGTCCTCGGCCGTGGATTCAGCCGGGACACACATCACACCATCTATCGGATCGAAAAACGGTCGAAAGAGCCCACTCGCGTTCGCAGCTTCGGGAAAGCGGTGGGGCGTCCCGCTGTGGCCGTTTCCGTTGTGGCCGTTTCCGTTGTGGTCACCGAACCGGCGGCTTGCGAAAACTTTTAAGGGGTTTAGTTGATGCCGTGGATTGAAAATTGCGGGGACGGCAAGTTGCAGACGCAGCGTGTCACCGCGGAATATGAGAGGCATATAGGCGGTCTTGTCATTGCCGATACCATGTTCGCCGGACAATGTCCCACCGACTTCGACCACACGCTGCATCAAACGCTTACTGATCGCTTCCACCTTTTCGAGTTCGCCTGGTTGGCGCGAATCGAATAAGAAGTTGGGGTGCAGATTTCCGTCCCCGGCATGAAACACATTCACGGTTGGCAACCCGGCGGCGTCCGCTTCGTCGTAGACCAGTTGCAGGATGTCGGCCAAGGCGCTTTTCGGAATGACGGCGTCTTGCACAAGGAAATCGGCGCTGATCTGCCCCATCAATCCGCCCGCCACCTTACGGGCCTTCCACAATTTGGCTCGCTGCGTTGGATCATCGCTGTATTGGACGTCGCCAGAACCGGCTTCCGTCAACAAACTCGCGACCGCTTGTACGCGATGATCGACCAGTTCCGCGGGACCTTCGATCTCCGTGACTAATAGGAAAATGTCTTGCGGCAATCCCACGGCCATTGGACTGTTTTCCACCATGGCCACACAGCGCGGATCCATTAACTCGATCGCCACCGGATAAGACGCATGAACCGACAGGGCGTGGATCGCTCGCTCCGCCGAACGAAGGTTGCCAAAGGTTGCTCGAAACGTCCATGCCTTTTCCGGGCGTGGCAGTAACCGCAGCCAGAATCGTGTGAAGGCGGCCAGTGTCCCTTCGGAACCGACCATGAGTCGTTTCCAGTCAGCGTGCCACTCGCCGTTTCCGCCAGCGGGACCGCCGAACCGATGTAGGCTGCCGTCCAGCATCACCGCCTCGACGCCCAGCACATAGTTGCTGGTGACGCCATAACGAAAACAATGAGCGCCGCCAGCGTTCATGGCCACGTTGCCTCCCAACGTACAAACCGGGCCGCTGGACGGATCGGGAGGGTAGAACAGGCCGTGTGTTTGAAGGGCGATGTCCAATTGATTCAGCGCGACGCCGCACTCGATCTCACACCAAAACCCCTCACGAGAGACATGGCGGATTTTTCGCAAAGCCGATGTGTGGACGATGACGCCACCTTGGGCCGCGACCGGGCCGCCTGAAAGGGATGTCCCCGCGCCGCGAATTGTGATGGGTATGTCCAGTTTCCGAGCACCGCTGACGACCGCTTCCAATTCTTCGCAATCGGCCGGTATCACGACGGCATCGGGACGGTATCGCTTATAACCCAAGGCATCGGCATCATAGCCAGCCAATTGCGCGGGAGCGGTCAGGACGCGTCCACGCCGAATCCAATGTAGTAGCTGGGTTTCCAAGGCTGTCCGAGCGGCCATCGATGAAGCTCACGGGATCTTATGGTGATGAATTCGAGCTGTTGGGCGTGACATGGTTTGGCGACGCAAGCGATTGCAGTTGAAGTTGCTTGGCCGCGTGCCGGCTAGCTTGCTCGATGTCACCGGTCTCACGCGCGCACCGAGCGAGAAGGCCGTAGATTTCTGGGCGGAAAGGAAGGATTGCCCTGGCTTGCGTGAAGGCCAACATTGCTTGATCAAGCTGTCCCGACTCCAAGTAGCTGAGTCCGAGCAAGAGCCAGTCTTCGTACATGCGGCGCAGTTCGACGGCACGTTGAAGATGAGGGATCGCTATGTGATATTGGCGGCGATCAAAGGCCAAATCGG
Source organism: Pirellulaceae bacterium (assembly GCA_041399085.1). Classification (GTDB taxonomy): domain Bacteria; phylum Planctomycetota; class Planctomycetia; order Pirellulales; family Pirellulaceae; genus JAWKTM01. The sequence goes on along the minus strand of JAWKTM010000013.1, from coordinate 76,488 downwards.
CGAGCAAAAACAATGAGTCCGCTTCGGCCGATTGTGAGAGCTTGTCCGCGGCGATGGCGCGGCTGGCCAAATCTTCGGCGACTTCATTGTTCATGCCGTAAAACAGCCTGGCGAGTGCGGACAATGTTTCGCCGTCCTGTAAGCCATCATCATACGACGACGTGAGGTGCTCGCGGGCTTGCTGGCGGGCTGAGTTGGCCGTGTTGCTCGCAACTTCGCCTTCCGAGAGCTTTAGGTAGGCCAGTCCCAGCGCGCGTTGCTGTTCGATTGTCGCCAGGTGGGAGACATCGTGTAACGGCGTGAGGCTGCCGTGAACCGACGTGTGTTGAGAGGATGTGTGTTGAGAGGACAGGGCATGAATTCCGATCCGGTGATGCGTAAAGGCAATGTGAGGAATATCGGTGTCGGAGGTCGGCATGTGGCAGGCCACACAATTATCTTGCGGCTGATGTTCCCGCCGTTCCACAAGCTCCATTCCACAGTTGTCGGATGAGTGACAGGAAAGACATTTCTGTTTGTAGTAGGCAACTTTGTCTTCGGGAGGCGGTTCGTGCATGGCATGGCAGGTTGTGCAAGTCAACGTTGCGGACTGGATATAACATTGGCTGCGATGCATTTGCTCGAAATGCCCCACGACGGTCATGGAATCGTGCGAGTCGTCCGTTTGGTAGTGGAGTTGAAAATCGCTGAGAGGCAAACCGGGGCGGAAGTCCGCGTAGTCGCGGCCACGCACTCGAACCATTGCCGCGGCCTGCATATGGCATTGCGCGCAGATGCTCTCTTGTAAGGATCGACTTAGATCGCCCGGATGCACAATGGTTAGATCTTCAACGATCGCCTCCTTGGATTTCCGGCGTTCGACGTGCAAGGAACCGGGGCCATGACAGCGTTCGCAGCCGATCGACTGCTCGATCAATTCAAGATGGCGATACCGTTGGTGCGCGGCGTTCAACTGTCCGGCGTGACAAATCAAGCAATCGGTACCGACCATGCGGCTGAAGCCGGGATGATCGGGTTCGTCATATCCGGGCGAAACTCCCCAGGCTTGACGCGAGGCGTACCAAGTGATGGGCGACTCCAACAGAAACCCGTCGGCTTCTACCAAATAGGTCCGCGAGTGACGGCCGGAGCCGACGAGATAGCGGAGCGGGTAATCATTCGACTCGATTGTCTCGCCATCGTCGGCTGGCAACGATTCGCGATGATGGACGCGCCCTTCGGATGTATAGACGGTGTATTCTCGTCCCGATGCGGCGTGGACGAATGAGTCTTCTGGCGGCTCCTTGGATGGGTCCACATCCGACAATGCCGCGCTGTGGGCGGTCATCTGATAGGTATTCGTTTCCGCTTGATGACAGTCGCGGCAAGCGGCTGAGCCAACGTATTGGGCATTGTCGGTGACGTTTAGATATGGCGACTCGGAGACCGGGGGCAGCGGGAAATCGCCAACATTTTGCGTGCGGTTGTCGCTGTCCGGCCACATGAGTCGGGCGATCACCCAAGCCGCGGCGATCGCGATCAGGCAAAGCGCGGCGGCGAGCAGCACATTCGGTTGGTGCGTTCGGCGGAGCGCTGGTCGTTCCTGGCTTGCCATGGTGATCCGCGGGTCGGGAAGTGGTTCGAGTTGCGTCGAGAACTTGTCTTGTCTGTTGAACGGTCGAGACGACGAATTCTAGCGGTTGGCTCCGTCCTCCGAAATGAAATCAACGATCCCGGATCGGCTGATTCCCGTGTCGGTTGGAGTTGTGGGGCCGCGCACTTCGCACGGCCGTGCGGTCGCGATAAGATGGCCGGGCATTGGTTGACTTGAGCTTCCGCGTACGAGAGGAATGAGCCGTGTTCGACGTGAACTTGAACGACTACGCAATTGCCGATACCAGTCAGATCATCACACCGGCGTTGGTCGTATTCCGCGAGCCTCTGGAAGCGAACTTGCGCAAGATGATCGAAATCGCGGGCGGCGTCGAGCGACTGCGTCCGCATTGCAAGACTCATAAGATGGCGGCGGTGTGCCGTTTGGAATTGGATCTGGGAATCACGAAGCATAAATGCGCGACGTTGGCCGAAGCGGAGATGCTGGCCGAAGCCGGGGCTCGCGATATTTTTTGGGCTTACAATCCGGTCGGCGCGAATGTCGCGCGAACGGTCGCGTTCACGAAGCGTTACCCAGAGGTGAAGCTATTGGTGACGGTCGATCACGAGCGAACGATCGAGACGTTGGGCGAGGCGTTTCGCGCGGTTGGCGGCCAGATTGAAGCGTTGTTGGACATCGACACGGGCCAGCATCGGACCGGCGTTCCGGCGGGCGAACGCGCGTTGGCTTTGTATGAACAAATCGTCAATACACCGGGACTCGTCGCCGGTGGACTTCACGTTTACGATGGGCAAAATCATCAAACATCGCGAGACGAACGCGAGGCCGCCGTACAAGCTTGTTGGCAGCCCGTGGCCGCGCTGCGAAAGCAGCTCGTCGAGCGATCAAGGCCCGTGCCGCGCGTGGTGGCCGGCGGCACGGGCTCTTTTCCTATCTGGGCGGCGATCGACGAACCGACGATCGAAGCGAGTCCCGGCACCTGTGTGTTTCACGACATTGGCTACGGCCAGATGTTTCCGGACTTGCAGTTCCAACCCGCGGCGTTGCTGCTGACTCGCGTGGTCAGCCGACCGACTCCGAATCGAGTGACGTTGGATTTGGGATATAAGGCGTGCGCCTCGGATCCTCCGGCTGGTCGGCGTTTGTATTTTCCGGCGTTGCCGGACGCGAAGGAAGCGTTGCAGAACGAGGAGCACTTGGTCTTGGAGACGGAACGTGCGGATGACTTTGCTCCGGGCGACGAACTGTTGGCTATTCCTCGCCACATCTGCCCGACTTCGGCTTTGCACAAGCAGGCTTATGTGGTGGCTGGCGGCGAGCTGGTTGACCGGTGGGAAGTAACATCGCGCGATCGCTGGCTGACGATCTGAGTTCCGCGGCGCGAGGAGCGCGAAGCGGCAATTTCCCCCGACTGAACTTGCGGCGGGTTGGCGGTTCGCGGTATAAGGCCGGCGCGGCGGATTACTTGTCTGGCGAGCAGATCATGCTAGCAACGCCGCGAAGGTTACTCTCGTGGTTCCGATCGGAGCCGCTGTAGTTCGGAATCGAAGCATGGATGCAATGACAGCACGCACGCTGCTGCTAGCGGCGATCGGCTTGTTGGCCGCGGCCGGCTGTCGTCGCGATCCGTACATCAACAAGTATGTCGAGTCGCTGCATGGCGACGTTCGGGTTTTGGAAGACTACGTCTATCAGCTCGAACACGAGAACTCCGTGCTCGTGGATGAACTCGAGGCTTGCCGCGATCGCAATCCCGCGCCGGCTCGGCGATCGCCATTGTCGCCCACGCCGAGCGGCGGCTCGTCAGGTTCGGCGAACTCGCCGTCGCGCTCGGCGCCTCGCACTAACGATTTCGAGCCGGCTTCGCCAAGCGGTCGAAGCGATTTGCCAAACCAGTTCGATCTGAGTCCGCCCGACATTGATCCGGGCGATTTGAGTCCGCCGCGGATTGATCCGGGCACTCCCGAACCGCCCAGCATCGACGCGCCGCCGAGCACGCTGGATGTGCCGCAGCCGTTGGAGAATCTCGACCCGATTCCGCCGTTGCCTCGCACCGACGGGGCTTCGGCGTCGGGTGGAAACTCGTCGAACCGAGCCACGGCTAGCCAAACCGCTCGTCCCACTTCGGCCCGTTCGGCGGTTGTCGACCGCAACGTGGCGTATCTTTCGATCAATCCATATCTCAGCGGAGGCCGTGACGCCGATCAGCAGATGGGTGACGACGGAATCTCGTTGGTCGTCGAACCGCGAAACGCGGACGATCAGTATTTGAAGTTGCCCGCGCCGGTCAGCGTCGCGTTGATCGATCCCGAATTGGAAGGCGAGGCGATGCGTGTGGCTCGCTGGGATTTCACGGCCGAACAGGTGCGGGAATTGATGCGCGTGAGCCAGCATCCTCGCGGCTTTGAAATGTGGTTGCCGTTTAACAACGGGCATCCACGTCACGATCGCTTGCGGTTGTTCGTCCGCTACATCGCGGCGGACGGTCGCAAGGTGCAAACGGATCAAGAGATGTTCATCACTTTGCCGGGACAGTATTCGCAGCGCTGGACGCCGCGATCGGTGGCTGGCGTCGAGTCGGCTTCGGCGGACCCGATTCGCATGGCCGGACACACTGAAGCCGAATCGGTCGCGCCGGCACAACCGCGCTGATCGACAAGTCTTCTGGCGGCAAAGTTCGCCTAAATCGCGGCTTCCACTAATCGCGGTCGGATTGAAAAAAGGGATTCTATTCTTCCGCCCGATCTTTCCGATGTTTCCCGAGGCACGCCAGCTTACCGGTTGTGCCATGAGTTCACGGAACGCGTTGGGCAGGAGAGGTCGGAATGCCATCTCACAATGTCGCTCGTGGCGGATGGAACTTTCTGTTCGTCGCCGTCTTGTTTTTGTTGTGCCTAGTCGCGGTCCAGTTGTGGCGCAGCGATGAGTCCGAGCGTCGCGCGCCGTTGAGTGGCGACGTGTCGGCAACTCGTTTGGCCGATCACTCGCACCGAAGCGATGATCGAGGCGATTCGATTCCGGCGGAGGCGAACGAGTCCGTCGTGGCGGATGCGGTCGAGCCGATCGTTGAAGCGGAAGCGGTCGAGCCGCGGCCGACGTTGTCCGCCGAATCGTTCGAGTTGAAGCGATACGCCAGTCATCCGTCGGTGGCACGCAACGCGCCGCCCATCGCGGATTCGGTGAAGCTGCCGCGAGCGTCCGTGCCGGAGATGCCAGCGGGCGTGGAGCGCGAGCCGAGGCTTGTCGACCAAGCGGGCTCGTCGCTGCATCGCGTGGCCAGCATCGAGCAACTACCGCGTTTGGCCAGCAAGTCGGCGACGCTGCCTCGCAATATTCTGCCGGCCATCGAAACGCGGCGAGCTTGGCCGCGGCCCGAGACGTTGTTGCTAGATTTGGAACCGCTGGCCGAGCAAGCGACAACGGCCGTTTGGGCCGACGACGTGCGCGCGGCTCTCGACGAATTGTTCGCCAGCGAATCGTTGTCGTCCGAGGCGGCCGCCAACGCCCTCGCTCAACTCGAACAGCTTGGCGAAACCGCGACACGGATTCAGCACGAACTGCCCTTCAACAAGAACCGAATCGACCTGCAACGGGCGGCCTATTCGCTGCAACGACGTGTGTTGATTTGGAAGCTCGTCGCGAGTTCGGCGCGTGGTACGGTCAGCTTCGTTGCCGATGAACCGGCGGTGGCGCTCAGTGCGCCGTTGGAACAGGTCGAGCAGAAGTTGGCGACGCTGGGCCAGCGAGACGCTTGGCGAGCCTACCTGTTGCTGGACGACTTGCGTTATGCCGATGCGCAGCCGCTGGATACCGGCGTGCGTCGCGAGTTGGCGACCGATGTGCTGCTGCGAATGAATGCGACGATGCTAACGCGCGAGCAGATTCAGTTGATGCAGGGCGACGAGTTTCAAGCGCTGGCCGCGGTTCTGCGCAAATGGGCCACCGAGCCGGTCGACTATCGGCGGCTCACGCACACGCTGGAACAATACGAGCGCGAGCCGACGCACGTTACGGCTCACACATTGGCGGCGGACATTAACCGCTTGCGTTGGACTGAAGCGCCGACGTCCGAACTTTCCTCGCTGCTGGATTCGCACTATCGCAACGCCAACATCCGGATCGCGATCTCGGATCACTTGCTGAACCGCTGGCTGCCTCGCCAGCAAGCGATCGACGAGCCGGTGCGGTCGCAGATACTGGGAGCGCGGGTGTTCGGTCGCAGTCGAGCCACCTCGGATTTGCGGTTGGTGCTGGTGCCGGACACGTCGCTGTGGCGAATGGCATTGGAAGCGGCCGGCAACGTCCAGTCGCAAACCGAAAGTCGCAAGGGGCCGGCGATCTTTTACAACCATGGAAATGCTCGCTACGCGGCGCGGAAGTGGTTGCTGGTCGATCGACATGGTATCCGCGTGTCGCACGCCGAAGCGCAAGCTCATGGCGACGCGCAGTTGATGGATGTCGAAACCGAATACGATTCGCTTCCGCTGATCAACTCACTGGCTCGCAGCATCGCGCTGCAAGAGTACGAGGACCAAGCGCCGCAGGCTCGCCGACGCATGAACGATTTGGTTGCGGGGCGTGCTGGCCGTCGCATGGACGAAGAGGTGCACCAGCGGTTGGTGGAAGCCGAACAACGGTTCACGCGGCACGTATTGGATCCATTGACCGAGTTGGAGTTGAATCCGACAGCGTTGGATATGGAAACGACCGAGACGCGTTTGATTGCGCGGTATCGTTTGGCGGGCGCCGAGCAATTGGCGGCTCATACGCCGCGTCCCCAAGCGCCATCGGATAGCTGGTTGAGTTTGCAGTTGCACGAGTCGGCCTTGAACAACACGATTGAACAGTTTGGCATGGCCGGGCGCGAAGCGACGTTACGCGAGTTGTTTCAGGAGCTCGTGACGCTGTTCCGCTTTCCCGAGGCTCGCGTTCCCGAGGATCTACCAGAGGACGTGCGAGTTCGATTCGCCGAACAAGAACCGATTCGCATCGAGTTCAAGGGCGGCGAGGCGGTGATGACGTTGCGAATCGCCGAGTTGAAAGCGCCCGATCGGCATTGGCAGAACTTCACCGTGCGAGCTTCGTATCGTCCCAGCCGCACGGGCTTGAGTGCGACGCTGTTCCGCGACGAATACGTGCAGATCTACGGTCCCGAACTGGGCTTTCGCGAGAAGCTGCCGTTGCGGGCGGTGTTCAGCACGGTGCTGGCGAAGGACCGGCCGATCGAATTGGTTGCCGAACAGATCAAGCAGCGACCGGAGTTGAGCGGTTTGCATGTTTCGCAATTCGTCGTCCACGACGGCTGGCTGGGCCTGGCCCTCGGCCCCGAACCGCTGACCGACCGCACGGCCCAACCGTCCGAGACGGTGGAGGTGCGGCGGTAGAAGCTGCTCAAAACGGAAATCGTTCGTCAATGGTTGCCGCGTCCAGTTCCACGAGAAAGGCGGCTAGGCGGTCGACAAGCAATTGCATGAGCCGCTCGCCCTTCTCGGCCGTGGCGGCGCGCGGATCGCCGCTGCCGCTGTTCTTGGTCAACAGGTGCCAGGGACGCGTGATCGAGACCCAGCCGTCGTTGACGGCCGAGAATCGAGTTGCATGCACGCCGCCGTCGTCACAAGTCATTTGCCCCGCGTCGTCATGTGCCACGAATTGGGGAAAGTAAGCCAGGGCTAGCGAAGTTTCCATCTCGCCCGCATGATCTTCCGGCGCCGCGAAGATTTGGGAGTATTCGCCGCGCACGGCTTGATACCAGTTGCACAAAAACAGATGTGCCGATGTCTGGCCATACAACTCGCGGAGCAGTGGTTTCAGTTCGTTTCCGCCGTGGCTATTGAGCAACACGATTTTGCGAACGCCGCTTTGCACGAGCGACTCGACCAAATCGGTGACCACGCGATATAAGGTCGATGGATTGAGGTTCAGTGCCAGTGGCAATTGCCTCATATTCGTTTCCGTCCCATAAGGAATGGTTGGCAACGCAACGACGCGTGCGCCTCGGCGATGCGCTTCCTCACAGATTCGTTCGGCGATCGCATTGGCTTCGAACGTATCGGTGCCGTAGGGCAAGTGCAGATTGTGAGGTTCCGTAGCGCCCAGCGGCAGTACGGCCACTTCGTAAGAATGCTCTTTGGTATGGCCGTAATTGTCTCTTGCAGTATCCAGGAACGCATGATGGATGATAGGAGCGAGTAGAAGTAGGAAGCGTGGAAACCAGAGACCAACAAAAAAGCCCGCCGACCATTGGGAGCCGGCGGGTTTTTCGTTGGATGAAACGGGCCATGCGTGCGTCACGGGAAAGTTCCTATCGACGCACGAATTGGCGAGTTGCTAACGGCCTAGGCCACGGGGCCGACATTCGGAATGTCAAAGCCTTCGCGACGTTGGCGACCGAAGAACGAGGCGGCTTGTTCGTCGCCCACGATCTTCTCGGCTTGCGGGTCCCACTTGATCGCGCGGCCCAACCGAGCGGCGATGGCCGCCAAGTGGCAGGCGTTCATCGTTTGCACGTGGCTGTACACGTCCGAAACCGGCAAACCGCCTTCGCGAATGCAGCGGTAGAAGTTGTTCTTATGGCCTTCGTGCTGCTTGCCTTTGTACAAGGCTTGCAGTTCTTCGGCCCCGAATTGGCCTTCGTCCCACTTCTTCTCGATTGGCTCGCCGGTGATCTTGCCACGATTCACGAACATGCGGCCCTTCGTGCCTTCGAACAGCACGCCGTTGTCACCGCGGCTCGTGATGTCCATCACAATGCCGTTCTCGAATTTGCAAATCACCGAGAAGTCGTGGGATGTGTTATAGCTGTCATCCACGGTCGCATAACCATCTTTGTAAGGCACGGGATGCTTGGAATCCGAGCCGTCGATTTCGACCGGGCCGGTGCCTTGTTTGTCTTGATTGATGGCCCATAACGCGATATCCACGTGGTGAGCACCCCAGTCGGTGAACTTGCCACCCGAATATTCATACCACCAGCGGAATTCGTAGTGGCAGCGGCGTTCGCGGTAAGGCACCTTGGGAGCTTGTCCCAACCAGAAATCCCAGTCCAATTCGGCGGGTGGGTCGACGATCGGGAACGGGCCGCCGGTCGGGCTGCCGTTGATGCCGACCGTGATCTTTTGGATGTCGCCCAACAGACCTTTCTGCACCATGTTGACAGCGCGGAGGAAGCGATCCTTGTCGCTACGTTGCTGGGTGCCGATGAAGAAGACTTTGTCGGCGTGCTTCTTACAGGCATTGCGAATCAGTTGGTTCTCTTCCAACGTCAACGTCAGCGGCTTTTGGCAGAAGACGTGCTTACCGGCTTCCAAAGCTTCGATGGCGATCTTCACGTGCCAGTGGTCGGGCGTCACGACGCTGACCACATCAATGTCGTCGCGCTCCAAGACGCGGCGATAATCGCCGTAAGCGTCGGCCTTGCCTTTGCCGATCTTGTCGTCTTGCTTCGCCTTTTCGGCTCGGCGCGAATCGACATCGCAAACGGCCAGAATATCGCCGAAGCCCGCGTGAGCCCGAGCGTCGCCGGACCCCATGCTGCCGACGCCAATGCAGCCGATGCGAGGCCGATCGTTCTTGGAATCGTTGGCGAAAGCCTTCGGGCTCCAAGCTACATACGGAACGACGGTCGCGGCCGCGGTGGCAGCCGAGGCCGTCTTCAAAAAGTCGCGACGATTCGCGGAGAGCTTGCTCATGCGGAAACTCCTTCTAAGCAACAAAAAGGCGGGAGTGTGTGGGGACGTTCGCGGCGCGGTAGATCGGCCGCGAGCCAAGCGCATGAGTATAGTCGCTCGCCAGCCGAAGGGCGAACAGTCGTCGCGGATTGATTCGCCGGGATGTTTTCGCCGGCCGCAAGACCGTCGCCTTATCGTCGCCTTTCGCTCCGCGAAAGGAGCGTTCTTCGCGGAGCAAGAGTCGACGCTGCTTTCGCTGTCGCTGCTTTCGCGGAGCGAAAGGCGACTTTTCGAAGGCGACTGTTTCAATGCGTTCGCTGTTCAGAACGACGCTAATGCTTCGTCGGCTTTGGCGTGCATGGTGAACGGACCGCGGTCGAACTGCAAGAATCGGCATGTCATCGCCATGCCGTCGTTCAGGCCGCTGAGCTTGACGCACGCTTCTTCTCGCAGATGTTTACGCATGCCGAGCAGACTGGCCGCTGCGACCGAGGGGAAGCGATCGATCCGTTCGAAGTCGATCAACAGTTTTTCGGGATCCTCGGTGGTCAGCAGGTCAACGAGTTCATCGCGCCAAGCGGCCACGGACACTGCGTCATCGCCCGGTGACTGACGCATTCGTACGACCGTAACCTCGTCCTGTCGATCCACGATGAAATACTGATAGTCGGCCATGTCGCTGCCATGCTCGCGATGTTGGGATCTGGAGAAACCGTACCGAGCAAATCTAGGTTGCCGTTTTTCGGCTCGGACGATTTCCATGATCGGCCGGCCCGTCTCGCGGCACGAAAGACAAAGGATCATGACGGTTGTGCCGAAGAGAGTTGTCCGGACGCCGTCATGAGCCACGGCCGAGGAGTGGCACGTTGTTTGCGACCTCCTCTCGCCGACGTTGGGGATGAAAAATAAGGAATCCCGAGGATGTTGGGTTCGCGCTGTTCTGTTTGCTGATTTCGCTTGTGTCGGGGATTGCCGGATTCAGCGGAGCCGCAACCGTGGCAGGTAATGCAGATCGTGTGTGTCGCAAGCTTGGCCGTGGGCTGTCCGGCCTTGTGGCCGCTTCGGCTGGCGTGAATACGCATTGTTCTCAATAGCGAGCCCCATCGGTTCCTTGGTACGGTACGCCCGTTGCGGCTTTATGGCAAGGCACCGGACTGACTTGCGCCCGTACCGCTTTTTATGGTAAGCACCGGACGGCTTTGCGCAGTACCGCTTTCGTGGTGCATTGTTCGCGGACGGTGGCTAGATCTCTTCGTCCACATAGGTCACGTGGCGAAAGTAATACTGCTGTTCAAACGAAGCGCCCAGCGCCCCGATCAGGATCGCCAGCGACGCCGCGAATGATGAGAAATGAAGATAAGCCAGGCGACTCACATCATTCTCATAGCTGGCCGCCCAGCCATTCACTAACGATGTGGGAAACAGCAAACAACTGAGCAGCATGGCCAGCCCGACCAGACCGAAATAGGTGGTTAGCATTCCCACTAACACAATGCACAGGGTGGCGACATTCGTCATCACAATCTGCTCGCTGAGATACAGCGGAGCGAACCGCACCAGTAACCGTTGTCTCACTAAGATATAACCGGTCGTACCCAGGATGGCGGCGATGGATAGGAGAGCGACTCGCCATACGGGTTGTTGAATCCCCAAATCCCAGGCTTCGGCCGTCATCATCAGCACCAACACGGTCGAGACCGAAGCCGTGGTCAGGCGGCTTAGGCGAAACGGAAACTGCCACGGCTGAGCCTCCCAAATGGCTCGAAAGAGATCGCCGCGATTAATCCACGCGGCTTGTACGTAAAAAGTCAGCGGCCGATTCACGCGGAAGCCGTGCTCCTCTTCCAGGCGTCGATCGCCAATTTCGTGCAGCGCTCGTTCGAGCAACGACCACTCGACATCCGTAAACTCGTGCAGATGGTCCAGCTCTTCAATCGAACCGATTTGGCGCATGTAGCTTTCACTATCGTCCTCGGCGTGGTCCAAACCGGCCCAATGGCCGAGCGCATGCAGCACGAGCGCGACGATCCGTTGCGTCATCCGTTCCAAGCGTTCTTGGCGGTCCGTAACGCTTCGCTTGGCCGCCGGATCGATGCGCGTGGTAGAAATCACCGTGCCTTGCAGTGATCGCGAAATGGCCGACACGCTGTGCTGTTGGTAGTGGCTGATGAGCTCGGCTGCCGTGAGCACAAGCACGAAGTCCCAGCGTCGAGCGCTCCGTTCGGCGACACCGCGTTCGAGCAACTCGGTCGACTCGACACGCAGTCCGGCTCCCAATTCCTCTTGCTCCTCGGCCGGCATCCGCCAATCAAAAAATGGCAGATGATGTTGCAGCAGCTCCAGCACTTCGCGCCGCGCCAATTCAATGGCCTCGCGATCCACGGCGTCCATCCGCCCGGCCACGATCCAGCCGACTTCGATCAACGGCAACGACGATTGGCTGGCGTTCGGCGGCGATGAGGCGACGTCGTTCATCTGGTTTCAAGATTTCGCGGCGGGTGAGTGTCGAACGTTCCCAGTCTAGCACCGCTCGAATAGCGGACGGTCTCGATCGCCGTGGATCGTGCTGCGTTCCAACGTCGGCTCGCGGAGCGCCCGCGGCTTTAGTTTGCGTCGCCAATCAATCGCCAATTAAAATGAGGCTCCCGCCAGCTTAAAGGTCCTGCCTGTGAATCTCTCTTCCATTCGTTCGTCTCAAGCTCGCGTTGCTGCGTGTCTGACGCTTATTTGCCTCGGCACGTGCGCAATTTACCCCCGGCCGGTTCGTGGTGAAGATGCAAAGGATGCGCCTGCCGCAAAGGACGCACCTGCCGCTGTGGTCGCTGAGCCAGTCTCGCCCGAGCATGCGGCGCGGATGAAGGCGGGCGTCGAGTTGTTCCAGCGCGAGGTGCGCGGCATTCTGGTCGGCCGATGTTTGCTGTGTCACGGCGGGGAATCGGTCGAGGGCGAATTTGATTTGAGCACGCGCGAAGCGTTGCTGAAGGGTGGTTCGGAAGGGCCGGCGGTGAAGCCAGGCAAGTCGGCCGAAAGCCGGCTCGTGCGGCTAATCACGCACGAAGAAGAACCGACGATGCCGCAAGACGGCGCGAAGCTGACCGAACCCGCGATCGCCGCGATCCGGCGTTGGATTGATCTCGGGGCGCCGTACGATAAACCGCTCGTCGCAGAGACGAACGATCCGCTGGCTTGGACCAATCGCCGAATCGACGACTCGGCTCGGCAGTTTTGGTCGCTCCAGCCGCTGCAGTCCGTCGAGCCTCCCCAAGTGGCCAGCGACGCTTGGTCGCGCGGCGCGATTGACCAATTCATTGTCGCCGGTCAGCAGGCGAAGCAACTGACGCCGAACCGCTTGGCCGATCGTCGCACGTTGCTGCGCCGGGCGTACTTCGATTTGATCGGATTGCCGCCGACGCCCGAAGAGACGGCGGCGTTTTTGAACGACACGGACCCGCGGGCTTATGAGAAGCTGATCGACCGGCTGTTGGAGAGCCCGCACTACGGCGAACGTTGGGGCCGACACTGGTTGGACGTGGCGCGGTTCGCCGAAAGCCACGGGTTCGAGCAGGATTATGATCGGCCGCACGCCTATCACTATCGCGATTTCGTGATCCGAGCGTTGAACGACGACATGCCTTACGACCAGTTCGTCCGCTGGCAGTTGGCTGGCGATGAGATCGCGCCGGACAATCCGTTGGCGATGATGGCGACCGGTTTTCTCGGAGCGGGCGTGTTTCCGACGCAGTTGACCGAGAAGGAATTCGAGCCGGCTCGGTATGACGAACTGGACGACATGGTCAGTACGATGGGCACGTCGATGCTGGGGTTGACGGTCGGTTGTGCTCGTTGCCACGATCACAAATTCGATCCGGTGCCGATGGCCGACTATTACCGGCTGATCGCCACGTTCGCCACGACGATTCGCAGCAACATTGAATTGGAGCTGGACCCCGAGGCGACTCGCGAGGCACTGGCCGCTTGGCAGCGCGAACACGAGCCGTTGGCAGCGGAGCTGGCGAAGTTCGAGCGCGAGCAGTTGCCCGCGCGGTTCGACGCTTGGTTGGCCGATCGGGGCAAGCAGTCGCCCGAGTTCACCGCGGACTGGATGGTGCTGGACTTGTCGGAATTCAAGTCGCGAGACGGAGCCACGTTGACGAAGCTGGCGGACGGATCGCTGTTGGCCAGTGGCAAGAATCCGGACTTCGACCAGTACACGCTGACGGCGACGACGCAGTTGCGGAACATTACGGCGATTCGGTTGGAAGCCCTGGCGCACGAATCTCTTGTGAAAGGCGGGCCGGGTCGAGCTTCCAACGGCAACATGGGACTGGGCAACTTCACGGTGCGGATCGAGCCGCTTTCGGGCAGTGAGCCGGCTCAGACGATCAAGCTGGTAGATCCCCGAGCGACGTTCCAGCAGAACACAGGCAATCTTTCGATCGCGGCCTCGATCGACGACAACCCGAAGACCGGTTGGGCGGTCGATCCACAGTTTGGCAAGGACCACGCGGCCGTATTTCACGCCGAGCAACCGTTCGGATTTGACGGCGGCACCAAGCTCACAATCACGTTGCAATTCAACGTCAACAACCAGCACAACATCGGCCGTCCGCGGCTGTCGCTGTCGACGGCTCCAGCGCCGGTTGGTTTGGACGGCAAATCCGAATCGCAGGCGGTGGTGGAACTGTTGCGTTTGCTGGACGGCGACGCGCGGCCGACGGCGGAACAGCGCGAGAAGCTGATCGCTTGGTATCGCACGTTGGATCCCGAATGGCGCAAACTGCAACAGCGCGTGGCCGATCATTTAGCCGCGAAGCCCCAGCCCAAGATGACGACCGTGATGGTCGCCAGCGAAGGCGTGAAGCCGATTCCGCATCACGCCGACGGCCGAGGTTTCCCGCACTTTTACAAAGAGACGTTCTTCCTGCAACGCGGCGACGTGAATCAGAAACAAGGTGTCGCGCCGACCGGCTTTTTGCAGGCGTTGATGCGATCGCCCGAATCGGCGAGCGCGTCCGAGTTGTCCACGGCCGAGCGGCTGAGCGCGGAGGTTTCGCATTGGCAGGTCGAGCCGCCCGAAGGCTGGCGAACCAGTTATCGTCGGCGGGCTTTGGCTAACTGGATCACCGACACGGAATATGGCGCCGGGCATTTGCTGGCCCGCGTGATCGTGAATCGCGTGTGGCATCATCATTTCGGCCACGGCATTGTCGCCACGCCAAACGATTTCGGATATCAAGGCCAACGTCCGACATATCCCGAGTTGCTCGACTGGCTGGCGTCGCAATTGATTGCCGACGGCTGGCGGCTGAAGTCGCTACACAAGCGGATGATGACCAGCGCGGTTTACATGCAAACCGGCGAATTCGATTCGGAGGATTCACGGATCGATCCAGACAATCACTATTTCTGGCGATACGAGCCTCAGCGATTGGAAGCCGAGGTGATTCGCGATGCGATGCTGGCCGTGGGCGGGCGATTGGATGCGACTCAGTTCGGCCCCGGCTCGCTCGATCCGAACATGAATCGCCGCAGCATCTACTTCATGATCAAACGGAGCCGCTTGGTGCCGATGATGCAGATTTTCGACGCGCCGGAACCGTTGGTCAGCGTCGGTAATCGGCCGGCGACGACGATCGCTCCGCAGGCATTGCACTTTCTGAACAACGATCAAGTTCGCTCGGCCGCTCGAACGCTGGCGGCTCGCGTGCAAGTGGCGGATGACCCGGAGGCTTCGATCCAGCGCGCCTACTTGACGGCGCTGGCCCGCGAACCGACCGCCGCGGAACAATCGGCCGCGGTCGCCTTCGTCGCGAAGCAAATGCAGTCGTATCAAGCCGACGGTAAACAACCCGCGGCCGAACTCGCGCTCGCCGATTTCTGTCAGGTCCTGTTGAGCTTGAACGAGTTCATCTATGTCGATTGATCGGGCGTCCGACCGAAAGTATCGGCCATTGTCACCATTCTCCGAAACTCAATCGCGACGCGAAAGTGAATGAATTGCGTCGCTCTTGTCCGATCAAGCGGCATTGGAGGGGATTACAGGTTCTCTGCGATTTCTCGCGAACGCTTGTTGCAAAATCAGCCCTTTTCTGTTCTTCTGTAGCAGATAGGATATCGAGACGGATGGTTGCCGTCCGACGGCATCTGCAAAACTCACGTTAAGAAAGGATTGGATTCGATGTTGCTTGTTCGCATCAAACGACTTGGAGTTATCGGACTCCTGATTGCGGTGTTTCTTGCATTCTTTGCGTCCGCTGGATTCGCCAGATGATTCATTCGGCCTCGGTTTCCGGACAATGAGATACCGGACCTCAGTTCGATCCGTATTCGCAGCCGCAGCCCGAAATTCCGATCGCTTTAATTGTGGTAATCGCTTTGGTCGGCTTGGCTGTAGGCTTGGCGATCTTGGCGTTCATCAGTTATCTATTCGCTGTGCAGCTAAAGCCGTGCCCGAACAATATCGTGAGATATCTCAGGACAAACATGGTTATACATGATCCCTGTTCAATCTCATTTGGGCGTTTTCTTAGGCTCAAGGATTCCGAAGTCCTATGCCGACTACTTCGCCGCACAAGGACAGGCGGACCAGGGTGATTGCGGTGCGACAATCGGCCTGTGGTGGGTAATATCGGCGATTTGCAATCTCGTTCCCTGCTTGAATTACATCCCGCTGGACCCGCCAGTTTCATTCTATTGATCATCTTCCTGGTCAGCTCTACGGCCTGAAGGGGCAAATCGGCAATACCGCCTATCCGTTCGCGGGCTAACGCGACATCGCCTCACCACTGGCGCGTCAGTCTCGGCAATTATCAACGATTGGCCGAAGGGTACATCTCCAAGTCCGCGCTGCTGTCGGTGTATCCTTCGGCCGTTCTGAACTGCATTCGGCGTTTTTCGACGCCTGAGATTATGATCGGTATGCTGTTTGAACCGCCGGGTCCTTCAGCGTGACGAGCGACTGAATGCCAATCGGCAGGCCAGTGAGCAGCATGGCGACAGGCAAGGAATCATGGCGAAGTCGACGCGGCGTGGCCAACCCTTTGGATTGAAGCTTCATCATCTTCATCGCGCCGTGGGCCGATCACCGCGGAAATGATCAGGGCGGGGATATTGAATTGCGACGCCCGCCACGCCGCCTGCTTGCACCATCTGCATCACGAACGCCGGATCGAAACCCTCGGCGCCCTTCGACCTGTTGAAGCTGCTGCTCCATTTCCAGCACTTGTTGGTTCTGGCCGGTGAGCGCGCCGAATGTGCTGACTAGCGAAGAATCGCGATCAGCACGTTAATGACCGCGACCACAATTAGGGCGACGGCTGGTCCTTTGACTTTGCTGGCCGCGACGCCGAGATCATGAACAGGCCCGGGAGTTTCTGGAATTTGACTCATTGCATTCCTTTCTCGAAGACAAGTGACAGTGGCATTGCTTTCGCACATCGGCAGGCGATTCGCGTCCATGCTCGCTCCATGTCGTGGCCCACGCCGCCGTTGAAGGCACAGCGCCCAAAGTGGTCGTCGAATTGACAACCGACAGGTGAGGGCTACGATATCGAGCGACACCGAAGTTGCATCAAACACCCGATTTTCACAGCGTTTTCGCTCGTTCGCGGAACGCTTCTCTTACCACGGAGGTCGCTCGCCGATGACCCAACTCGAAGCCGCTCGTGCTGGTCAGATTACGCCGGAAATGGAATACGTCGCTCAGCGCGAGGAGTTGTCGCCGGAGTTAATCCGTGACGAGGTGGCCGCGGGACGCATGGTCATTCCCGCCAACAAGGTGCATCTGACAAAGCGGCTCGAGCCGATGTGCATTGGGATTGCCGCCAAGTGCAAGATCAATGCCAACATCGGCAATAGCGCGGTGACCAGCGATATCGAGGGCGAGCTGGAAAAGCTGCACACCTCGGTTCACTACGGCGCCGACACCGTGATGGATTTGTCGACCGGCAAGGACATCGACCGGATCCGCACGGCGATCATCGAAGCCTCGCCCGTGCCGATCGGTACCGTGCCGATTTACCAAATGCTGGAGGAGCTAGGCGGCAACATCGAGGACATGCGGCCTCAGCATTTCCTGGACATGGTCGAGCACCAAGCGAAGCAGGGCGTCGACTACATGACGATTCACTGCGGCGTGCTGCTCGAACATCTTCATCTGACAACCAATCGCGTCACGGGCATCGTCAGCCGCGGCGGTTCGCTGATCGCCAAGTGGATGATGACGCACCGCAAACAGAATCCGCTGTACGAACATTTCGACGATCTATGCGCGATCATGCGCGAGTACGACGTGACTTGGAGCCTGGGCGATGGTTTGCGACCGGGCAGCATCGCCGACGCCAGCGATGAAGCGCAGTTCGCCGAGTTGGATGTCTTGGGCGAGTTGACTCAGCGAGGTTGGGACAACGGCACGCAAGTGATGGTCGAAGGTCCGGGGCACATCCCGATGGACCAAATCGACATGAATATCAAGCGACAGATTGAAGTCTGCAAAGGCGCGCCGTTCTACGTTCTCGGCCCATTGGTGACCGACATCGCGCCGGGATACGACCACATTACCAGCGCGATTGGCGGCGCTCTGGCCGGTTGGAGCGGCGCGGCGATGCTGTGCTACGTGACGCCGAAGGAACATCTGGGGTTGCCGAACAACGACGACGTGAAGCAAGGCGTGGTCGCCTACAAAATCGCCGCGCACGCCGCCGACTTGGCTCGCCATCGCAAGAACGCCCAACGCCGCGACGACGCGCTCTCGAAGGCGCGTTTCGAGTTCGATTGGAACGAGCAATTCCGCTTGGCGTTGGATCCCGAAACGGCCCGCTCGTTTCACGACGAAACGTTGCCGCAAGACACGTTCAAGTCGGCTCATTTTTGCAGCATGTGCGGCCCCAAGTATTGCTCGATGAAAATCACCGAGGACATCCGCAAGATGTCGTCCGAGGGCGAACTGGTGCCGCTGGAAACGGCTGGTAAGAGCTGAGTTATGATTCGTTCCGCGCCGGACAAGCTGCTGGAAGAAATAGCTGCGGGCCGAGCCCCATCGCTCACTCGGCTCTCGGCGGATCAATATCATCAAATGATCGCTAGTGGCATTTTGCCCGAAGCAAACCGTTTGGAATTAATTGACGGACTGGTCGTTCATCAGGACAACTGCGACACGGACGATGCTGCGATGAATCATGGCCGCAAACACGCGGCTGCGGTTCGCAAGTTGCAAGCTCTGACCGAACGTTTTGCGGAACTTGGGTATTGTTTGCAGACGCAGTTGCCGGTCAGGCTATCGGACTTTCAGGAACCCGAGCCAGATGCGGCTGTTCTGCGCGGGGCGGTGGAAGATTACATAGAGAGAGTTCCTTGCGCCGAAGATGTGGTACTCGTGATCGAAGTAGCGCATAGCTCATTGGAATTCGACCGCAGCACGAAGCAACGGATTTACGCCGCGGCAAGGATTCCCGTCTACGCAATCGTGAACTTAAGGGAAGGCCGCGTTGAACTCTACGACCAACCGGATGTCGACAAGTCCACTTATTGTCGACGACGTGAGTTCGCGTCGAACGAATCGTTATCCATTTCTTTAAGTATCGACGCGGCATTCTTTTACCTCTAGCTCAAGCGAACTTTGGAACTGAGTGCTGGCATTTAATTCGCTTCACGACCGGTGTTCGTAAGCGTCTCAGAATTCGTGCTGAATCCACTACAGCGATATTCGATGAAAAGGTAGAGCGCCGCCATGCCATTCGATCCCGTCTATCACGAATCGAGCTTATCGCGCGAGGAAATCGAGGCGATGGCTGGGCCAGTTTTGCTGGAGTTCGGCGCGAACTGGTGTGGGATTTGTGCTGGCTTCTCGCCGGATTTGGCCGAGTTGTTGCGCGAGTTCCCGCAGGTTCAACAC
Organism: Pirellulaceae bacterium; assembly: GCA_041399085.1. Taxonomy (GTDB): domain Bacteria; phylum Planctomycetota; class Planctomycetia; order Pirellulales; family Pirellulaceae; genus JAWKTM01. The sequence goes on along the minus strand of JAWKTM010000013.1, from coordinate 57,335 downwards.
GTGCGCGTGGCGGACGGAAAGGGCAAACCGTTGGGACGGGGATTTAAGGTCAAGCTCTGGCCGACGCTCGTGTTCTTGCGAGACGGCCAAGTGGTCGATCAACTGGCGCGGCCCACGGCGGCGGAAGCGCGAGCGGGACTTGAAACGATCACCGCCGCGTCGAATTGAACTCGGCCCTGTCGCCCGCAACGCCCGCGAATGAAGATGCGTTTTCTCGCTTTCGCGGACTCGGTTCGCGGCGAGGGGATAACCTAAAATCGGCTCCGCGCCTTGACCATCGTTTCCGCCGGATGCTATAAGCGCTTCTGGAACAGGAATTTCGGCACGCCCCCTCGCCCTTATCTTCTCCGCAAAATTCATGGCCCGGATCACTTTACGCATAATGGACGGCGCGGATCGCGGGCGCTTGTTTCAAAATCTGGAGCCGCCGATCACGATCGGCCGCGAGGAAGGTAATTCGATCCAACTGAACGATGAACGCGTCAGCCGCTTTCATCTCAAGGTTCAGGAAGACAACGATCGGTTGGTGCTCACCGATCTCGAAAGCACGAACGGCACCAAGGTCAATGGCGAGGATACGCAGCTTCGCATTCTGCGCTACGGCGACATGATTACCGTCGGCCGCACGGTGTTGCTGTTCGGCAGTCGCGAGCAAATCGCGGGGCGACTGTCGCAACTTCGCGGCGCCGCTCCGTCTCCATCGCAGGGAACGGCCGGCAAGGATTCGTCCGGCCAGCAAGGTTCGTCCTTCGAGTTCGAGCTGAACTACGGCACCGACGATTTGCAGGCCACGCTGCACTGCCTGGAGCCGCCGGAGTTGCCCGATCGCATGTCGCCTGGTCAAGCCGCTCAGTTGGCCGAGTTGCTCGAGTTTTTTCACGTCCGAGTTCGCAGCCTGCTCCGTACGGTCCAATCGAACGACAAGCTGGAACGCGTGACGCTGGATCAACGGCAATGGCAGATGCTGTTGGATTTTCAGGCCCGCTTGGCCGAATACCTGCGTCGGATCGGCGAGCCCGAGTCGGATTTCTAAACGGCGCGAATGCACGAAATCGAACGAATCTCCGCCGGTTAATCACGGTGGTCGCGTCGGCTAGAATTCGTTGAACGCGTTCTCTCGCAGTTGTCCCGGCCCCATTCTCGATGGATCGACGCATGTCCGAGCTTATCGCCCCGCCCGCTCCGCGCCCGTTTGTTCACCTTCACTGCCATAGCCACTACAGCCTGTTGGACGGCGCCGGCTCGATCGACAAGTTGCTGGATCGCGCCAAGAGTCACGGCATGAATGGCTTGGCGCTGACCGACCACGGCAACTTGTGCGGCGCGCTCGAGTTCTACAAAAAGGCCAAGGCTCGCGATCTCAATCCGATCATCGGCTACGAAGCTTACATCGCTCCCAATAGCCGGTTCGAGAAAGACGCCGGCAGTATGAAGGAGGCCAGCTACCACCTCACATTGCTGGCCCAAAATCGTACCGGTTTCAAAAACCTCGTGAAGATGGCGTCACTGGCACATCTCGAAGGTTTCTACTTCAAACCTCGAATCGACAAACAACTGTTGGCCGACCATAGCGAGGGCATTATTTGCCTTAGCGGTTGCGTCAGCAGCGAATTCAACCGGGCCATCCTGCGCGGAACGGGCGGCGAGGATGAACTGGCCGAAGCGATGGAGGTCGCCAAATGGTTTCATGGCATTTTCGGCGACCGCTATTTCATCGAGGTTATGAACAATGGCGTGGAAATCCAACGACTAGCGTTGGAAGGGGCCGTTGATGCCGCCAAAAAGCTTGGGTTGCCATTGGTCGCCACCAGCGACGCGCATTATGTGGATCCCGAAGATGCGGAAGCCCAGGATGTGTTACTGTGCATTAACACGGGAAAATTCCGTACGGATAGTTCTCGCATGCGCATGGATGGCAACCAATATTATTTGCGCGGCCCCGAGGAAATGTACTCTTACTTTCCAGGGCTGGAAGACGCCGTCGCACGGAGCCAACAGATCGCCGACTCGGTCGATATTGATCTGGAGTTGGGCAAGCGACACTTTCCGACTTACTCCGTTCCCAAAGAGCAAACGGCGGAAGAGTATTTGCGAGAACTGTGCATCCAAGGCCTAAAGGAACGCTACCAAGATACGCCTGACATGTACAAGGACGGTGTCTTGGCGGAAGTGGTCATGCAACGCCTGGATCGTGAACTAGGCGTCATCAACAAGCTAGGGTTCCCTAACTACTTTCTCATTGTGTGGGACTTCGTGCGCCAGTCGCGCGAATTGGGCGTGCCAGCCACGGCGCGTGGCAGCGGCGTCGGCGCCTTGGTGTGTTACGCCCTGTATTTAAGCCACGTTTGCCCTATCAAGTACGACTTGCTATTCGAGCGTTTTCTGGATGAGAACCGCCTCGAAGCTCCTGATATTGACATCGACTTCTGTAAGGAACGTCGCGGCGAAATCATTCGCTATGTGAAGGACAAGTACGGCGAAGCGAACGTCGCGCAGATCGGGACGTTTGGAACATTGGCGGCCCGCGCCGCAATCAAGGACGTAGGTCGAGCTCTGGGGATTCCATTGGCTCGCGTAAACCAAGTGACGGAAATGGTGCCCGAGGAACTCGGGATCACGTTGGGCAAAGCCCTGGAAAAAAGCGAAGACCTGCGCAAGACTTATGACAACGATCCGGAGATTCGCGAGTTGCTGGATCTGGCAAAACGGATCGAGGGCTTGGCCCGCAACATGGGGACACATGCGGCGGCGGTTGTGATCGCGGATAAACCGCTTACCGAATATGTGCCGTTGTGCCGAGTCAGTGGGAAGACGGACATTATCACCCAATGGTCGATGGGAGACGTGGAAGCGGCCGGCCTGTTGAAGATGGATTTTCTCGGTCTTCGCAACTTGACGATCCTTTCCAAGGCGGTCGACATCATTGAGCAGACCACGGGCGAGAAGATCGACCCGCTGAAGTTCCCGTTGGAAGACAAGCCGACTTTTGCTTTGCTGCAACGAGGCGAAACGAAGGGTGTGTTCCAGCTTGAAAGCGGCGGCATTCGCGATTTGCTTCAAAAGATGAAGCCCGACCATTTTCGCGACATCATTGCAACCAACGCCCTGTATCGTCCAGGCCCGCTGGAAGGCGGCATGGTCGAAGACTACGTGGCGGTGAAGCATGGCCGCAAGGAGGCGGAGTATAAGCATCCGGTACTCAAGGATGTCTTGGAAGAGACCAATGGCATCATGGTCTACCAAGAACAGGTGATGCGGATTCTCAATCGCTTGGGTGGACTTCCCTTGGCCGGAGCTTACACCTGTATTAAGGCGATCAGCAAGAAGAAGGAATCGCTGATTTCCAAGAACTACGAGCAGTTTATCGCCGGAGCCGTCGACAAGGGAATGGCGCGGGATGAAGCTCAAGAGATTTGGGATCTGATTATCAAGTTCGCTGGCTACGGATTCAACAAGTCTCATAGCACGGCCTACGCATTGATCGCCTATCAGACAGCCTACCTGAAAGCTCACTTCCCGGTCGAGTTCATGGCGGCCCTGTTGTCGGGCGATATTCCGGGGCGGAATTTCAAGCGTAAGGACTCTTTGGTCGAGCACATGGAAGACTGTGCTCGAATGGGAATCGAAGTCGTTAATCCCGACGTGAATTTGAGCGACGTCGATTTTTCAGTGAAAGATGGCAAGATTCATTTCGGCTTGTCGGCGATCAAGGGTTGCGGCGGCGGCGCTAGTGAATCGATCGTGGCGGCTCGCAAGCAAGGCGGTCCCTTTAAGGATTTGTTTGACTTCTGTGAGCGCGTCGATCCGTCGAGTTGTAATCGCTCGGCCATTGAAACGCTGATTAAGGGCGGCGCGTTCGATGCGTTTGGTGCACGGCGCTCCCAGTTGAATGCCATTGTCGAGCGCGCCATTCAAGCGGGTGCTTCGGCCGCGGCGGATCGCAAGAGTGGTCAGAAGAGCTTGTTCGGCGGCTTTGACGAAGAGGAGGAGAAGCAGGCCGCCAGCGTATCCCTGCCGGATATTCCAGAGTGGGAAGAGCGTGAGAAATTGGTCGCCGAGAAGGAGGTGTTGGGCTTTTATCTTTCCAGCCATCCGCTGGCGGAATACGAACAGAAGCTAAAGGCATTCTGCACGCATAGCACCACATCGCTGGCCGGCGTGCCGGATCGCGCGGAAGTGATCATGGGCGGCATGATTGGGGCCATCAAAATGGCTCATACCAAGAATGGCAAACCGGGAGCGCCTACGAAATACGCGAACTTCGATTTGGAAGACATGGATGGTGTAATTCGCTGTATCGCTTGGCCAGATGGCTACGCGCAATTCGGCCAACATATATCGGCGGACAATGTGTTAGTGATCCGCGGCGCTTTGGATCGCCGTGGCGGCGACGAAGCCAACTTAATTGTGAATGAGATCATTCCGCTGGATGAATTAGACTCTCGTTATACGTCTGGCATCAAAATCCGGATCGACGAGCGCCATCATGGCGATCAAGTCATGCCGCGCATTCGGGAGGTTGTGAGAACTTATCCTGGTAATTGCGAACTGCAATTCCTGCTCATGCTGAAGGACGGAAGTCGTTGTCAGCTTCGCAGCCAAAATACGCGAGTGGAAGTGAACGCCGAGTTTCGAACTCGCTTGGACGATCTTTTGGGAGCGGGCAACTATCAACTTATCACATCCGCCCCGAAGCTCAGCAACGGCGGCAATGGCAACGGCCGTCGTCGCAATGGCCGCTCTTAAAAATCAAAGATATATTGGTTCCGATCATCTTTGGACCAAGCAGCCGTAAAGGTCTTATGAGCGAGATTGCTGTGGATTGGCGGCCGACGGCGAGCTTGGACGTACTGAGGCGACGAGCTGACTTGCTGCGCCGCCTGCGTCATTTCTTTGATGCGCGTGGTTTCTGGGAAGCGGAAACGCCGTGCCTATCGCATGACACGGTTGTCGATCGGCATTTGGATCCCATCGAGGTTCAGGCTTCGTTGATCGGTTGTGTCGCGTCGTCGCGAGTTCAGCACCGTGACGCGCCGCTGTGGCTCCAGACGTCTCCTGAATTTGGGATGAAGCGGCTGTTGGCCGCTGGGGCCGAGGCAATCTATCAGGTGGCGAAGTCTTTTCGCGCCGACGAAACTGGGCGGTTGCATAATCCCGAATTCACGATGGTCGAATGGTATCGAGTCGGCGATGACTATGTTGTCGGAATGGAACTCCTGGCGGAGCTGGCAAAAGAATTGTTGGAGGCGGATGAAATCGAGCGAGTGACGTATTCGCATGCCTTCCAACAGCGTGTCGGTCTCGATCCACTCTCGGCCAGCGTTTCGGAGTTGAAGCGGAGGGCAATCGACGCTCGTCTGTCGTTTCCGGACTCCTGGTTGGCGACAGATGCGGAACACGATGTCGAAACGTACCGAGATCACTGGCTTGATTTGTTGCTTGTGGAACTTGTGCAGCCGCATTTGGGTCTTGAGCGTCCCACGATTTTGCATGACTATCCGGCGTCCCAGTCCGCATTGGCACGCGTGCGGCCGCGGGATGAAGACGGCGTTTCGGGGCCGCTCGTGGCCGAACGATTCGAGCTCTACGTCCGCGGCATCGAATTGGCGAACGGCTATCACGAATTGTTGGACGCCGCGGTTCTCGCCGCTCGGAACGAATCCAACAACGCGGCGCGGTTGCGCGACGGCAAGTCGCCGTTGCCTAGCGATAGCCGGTTGTTGTCGGCGATGCGCGAAGGATTGCCGGCCTGCGCGGGCACGGCACTCGGCTTCGATCGGTTGGCGATGGTCGCATTTGGGCTGGAGTCCGTCGAGCAAGTGATGGCGTTTCCGATCGATCGTGCGTAGTCTTGCGACTGGCTAGGCGGTATGCGATATTGCATCGCTTCGCACGCTGTTCTCCCGTTTTTCACCTCTTTTTCAAAGTGCCCGGCATGCGAATTTGGCCAGCTATCGACTTGCGCGGCGGACAATGCGTTCGGTTGGCGCAAGGCGACTACAACCGCGAAACCGTATTCGGCCGCGATCCGGCCGAGATGGCTCGGCGGTGGATGGACGAAGGCGCCGAGTGCCTTCATCTGGTCGATCTCGACGGCGCGAAAGATGGCCGGCTGACGAATCGCGAGGCCATTGCCGCGATTGTCGCGGCGGTGAAGGTACCTTGCGAATTGGGCGGCGGTATTCGTGACGAAAACACGATTCGCGAGCTGCTCGACTTGGGCTTGGCACAACTAGTGATCGGCACCAAGGCGCTGAAGGAGCCCGATTGGTTTCGAGCCATGTGTCGCCAGTTCCCGGGCCGGCTTGCGCTGGGGATCGATGCGCGGGATGGACGCGTCGCCACCGACGGTTGGCTGGAGACGAGCGAAACGCTGGCGACCGAGTTGGCGGGCCAATTCGCCGACGAACCGGTGGCGGCGATCATCTACACCGACATCGCTCGCGACGGCATGATGCAAGGCCCCAACTTTGAATCGACGCGGCAGATGAAAGATGCCGTCGGTTTGCCCGTGATTGCTTCGGGCGGCGTGACCACGTTGGACGACGTGCGGCGGCTGAGCGACATCGGAGTCGCCGGCTGCATTATTGGTCGAACCTTATACGAAGGGCGGATCTCCCTGGCCGATGCCTTGGCGGCGGCCAAACCCACGGAGTCGCCCGATCGCTGAACTCAACTTGGCCTGAACACCTGGAAGGAATGCTGGTATGGCGCAGACGCAAGTCAAAAACATCCGCAACATTGCGTTCGGAGGACACGGCTCGTCGGGAAAGACCACGCTGATCGACAAGATTCTGGTCAAGACGGGCGCCGTCACGGGACAGCACAGCGTCGACGATGGCTCCAGCATCTGCGACTTCGATCCCGAGGAAAAGCATCATAAATACACCATCGAATCGTCGGTGGTGCATTGCGATCATGCCGGCCATCGTCTGAACATTATCGACACGCCCGGCTATCCAGACTACATCGGACAAACGATCGGCGCGTTGCGAGCCGTCGATACGGCCCTGATTGTGGTGAACGCTCACACGGGCATCGAAGTCAACACGCGCCGCGTCTTTAACGAAGCGGGCCGGGCCGGCGTGGGACGCATGATCGTGATTAGCAAGATGGACGGGGATAACATCGACTTCCCCGCGCTGATCGAGTCGATTCGTGAGATGTGGGGACCGCAATGTGTGTTGTTCAATGTCCCCATTGGTCATGGCGCCGACTTTAAGGGTGTCGTTAGCACTCTGAATGTGCCGAGTGATACCAGCGGCGCGTTGGTCGACCCCAACGAGATCCGCGATCCGTTGTTGGAATCCATTATCGAAGTCGACGAAGCCGTGATGGAGCGTTACTTCGAGGGTACGATGCCGACCGACGAGGAGTTGGCCGGGTTGATTTCGCGAGCCGTTGCCGGTGGCACCTTAATTCCGATTGTGTGCGTATCGGGTAAGACCGAAGCTGGCTTAACGGAATTGTTAGATGCCATCGTGCAGTGCGGCCTGTCGCCGGCCGAAGTACCACGAACCGCCTCGAAGGATGGCGAGGAAATTACAGTAACGCCGGATCCAGAAGGTCCCGTGGTCGCACAGGTCTTCAAAACGCGCATCGACCCGTTTGTGCAAAAGCTGAGCTTTATCCGCGTCTTCTCCGGCAAGCTGCATCGGGATCAACATGTGGAAGCCAGCGGCGCGCGAAAGGGCATCAAGCTGGGCCCGTTGCTAACCGTGCAAGGGGAGCATACCGATACGATTGAGGAAGCTGGCCCTGGCGATATCGTGGCCATCGCCAAAATGGACGATCTGCACACCGGAACCACACTGGGCGACTATCAATTGCCGCCACTGAAGTTCCCCACGCCGATGGTTGGCTTGGCCGTCTTGCCCAAGAGCCGCGGCGACGAAACCAAGCTGTCGACTGCCTTGCATAAGGTTGTCGAGGAAGACCCCACATTCCATTTGGATCGCGATGCTCAGACCAAAGAGTTGGTCATCACCGGTATGAGCGAGTTGCATCTCACGATTATTCGCGAACGCTTGGCTCGGCGCGACAAGCTTGAGGTCGAGACAAAGGAACCCAAGATTCCGTTCCGCGAAACGATCCAGACAGAGGCGGAGGGCAGCTATCGGCACAAAAAGCAATCGGGCGGCCGCGGCCAATTCGGCGAAGTTCACATTCGCATGTATCCATTCCCGCGCGGCACGAAGGTGGAAGATTTTGTGACCAAAGCCCGTTTCCCACAATTGAAGGACCATCATTACGACGAGTCTCACAACTTTTTGTGGGTCGACTCGGTGGTCGGCGGTACGATTCCCGGCAACTTTATGCCGGCCATTCAGAAGGGATTCATGGAACGACTCGAAAGCGGCGTCATCGCTGGCTATCGCGTGCAGGACGTGGCCGTGGAAGTTCACTTTGGCAAGCATCACCCGGTCGACAGCTCGGAAGCGGCCTTTAAGACGGCTGGCCGCATGGTGTTTCGCCAAGTGTTCGAGCAGGCTAAGCCGGCGTTGTTGGAACCGGTCGTGAAGATGGATATCACGGTGCCCGAGGCGAACGTGGGCGACGTGTACAGCGATATGTCAGGACGGGGCGGACGGGTGTCCGGCAGTGAAGCGGCCGGCGGCGGATTGCAAACCGTGCATGTGGAAGTCCCCTTACGATCGGTAACGACGTACGCGCGGACACTCTCCAGTATGACGGGCGGCCAAGGTAGCTACTCGATGGATTTCAGCCATTACGACGTCATGCCCGCCAACGTCCAACAGGAGATCATCTCCAAGTCGAAGGTCGAGGAAGAGGAAGAGGATTAGACTTCCGCGTTCCCAGGCAGGATCCCGGAGCCAATCGGAGACCAAGGAGACCAACTCGTTCCCAGGTAAGAGCCGGGGAACGAGTCGCGGCTGCTGGCAGTTCCTGTCTCATCTATGGCTTTTGCGTAAGCGGCCCCAGAAATTTGAGGAGCGCCGCGGTTGACGGATCGTCGGAAAGACCCAGATTGGCGTTCAAGCGATTGTGAGTTGTTTCGGGTGCGCCGAACACCGTCGTGGGCACGTCGGCCGCTTGCAGCACGGTTGCCAAGCGGCGAGCTTGAGCCGTCACGTCGGGGTGGCCGGCGACGTGCAGTATCAGAAACGGCGGGATCCCCTTGCCTTTCGCCACGTGTGTGACCGCCGAGAAATCGATGTGCTTTTTCGGATCGTTTCCGAACTTTACCCGATGACCAAATGTTGGCAGCGGTAATTGATGCACGGTCTGTCGTAACTCGGCCGTCCAAATAATTGCTGGAATATCATACGTATCGCCATCAACTGGTACGCACCCTTCAGCGCCGAAAACGGCACGCCTTCCGCCGATAGATAGCGCTCGTCGATACACAGCAGCGCGGCCAACTGCGCGCCGGCCGAGTGCCCCATGACGAAAATCCGTTGGGGATCGCCGCCGTGTTGGGCGATGTTTTTGTGAACCCAGCCCAGCGATTTCGCAACGTCGCGAATTAATGTCTCCATATCAACATGGGGCAGTAACCGGTAATTGGTTGACACGAACACATATTCGCGTTCCGTGAAAAATTGCGGCTTGCCTTGCACGCTGGTCTTGTCGCCCGTTTGCCAGCCGCCACCATGAATCCAAAACACCACGGGCAACCCGGCCGCGTCGTCGGGAGCGTAAATGTCGAGCACTTGACGTTCGTGAGCCGGGTTGGCGTAAGTAATGTTGGATTTCATGGTTTGGGCCTGCGCGACGGACGCGAACAACAACAGACAGATTGCGGTTCTCATGTGGTGATTTCCAGGTGTGTTGGGTGAGTGAGAAGGTGCGTCCGCCGCGCGGCGGTAATGTTGGCCGTTCGCTCAGTTTTTCAAGCGAGCGATCAAATAGTCTGTCGAGTTGCGGTGCGATGGATTCTCGACACCCGAATGCACGAGCGTGACGTCGACACCAACTTCCTTCAGTCGCTCGGCCAGCTTCAGGCCCATGATGGCGGAATGCGTGGGGTCTTTCGGCGAAGAACCGACGACCGGCGCCTCACCGCCATAGAACAGTGCGATGGGAGGATCGTCTTTCGAAACGTGCTCGATCGGTGAATACTCCTTGATCCACGGCAGTACTTGCTCGCGGTTGTCGATCAACGCTTGAAAGTTCGGCAATCCAAACGCATGGGCTCCGTAGCCGTAGTTTGGCATCCACTCGCGTAGCTCCTTGGGATCCAAGGAAACTTGAGCGCCGTTCACCGCGGCGCAGTACAGTCGCGTGGATTCCCGCGCGATCGGATCATCGCTGTTCGGATCGGCCAAGTCATCGTGGAAAGCCAGCCACAACGAAGAACAAGCGCCGGCCGATCCGCCCGTGGCGCCAATTCGCGTCTTGTCGAGGTTCCATTCGGCAGCCTTCGATCGCACGAATTGCAGGGCTCGGGCGGCGTCGCCAAGCGGCGCCTTCACCGGCGGCTCGACTTTTTCTTCCACGCCGTTCTGCACGTAACGATAGTTAATCGCGACGACCGAGATGCCATTGTCATTGAACGCTTTGGGATTCGTTCGTTTATCGCCTCCGCGCCACCCGCCGCCGTGAATATAAAACACGACAGGCGTGGGTTTGTCGGACTTGGCTGGGTAGAAATCGAGCACTTGCCGCGGATGTTTTCCGTAGGGCAAGTTCAGTTGTTGCTGTGGTTCATCGGCCTGCGCCAGCGGCGCGAGCAACAGCAGGGCAAAGACTAAGAGCGTGCGTTTCATGAGGTTGGCTCCAGGGAACGGGCGGGAAGCAAGTAGTGACGCAGTTTGCCGCCGCGCGGTTTCCCATCGGGCGTCGCCGCGGCAAGAGGTGGCCGCATTATAGCTAGATGGCGACGCGACTAGAACAAATCAGAACAAATCAACCGCCAAGCCGTTGGATCTGCTCTTCCAGTCGCTGAATCGAACGCTCGAGCGCCGCGCGATTCGCTTCCGTCTTTTCGATTCGCTTGAGCGACTCGACTTGGCGTTTCAGCGCATCCCGAATCTGTGGCGGCGCGGCGGGCTGGCGAGCTGGAATGGCGGGCCCAATCGCGCCGCCGTTGATTTGAATCTGAATGCCGCCCTGGCGGTTTACTTCGTCGTAAGCCTTCGCGGCCTCGGGATGTTTCTTCTTGAGCTCCGCCAAATCCTTCGCCTGAAACTTTTCGGTCGTTTCCTTGCCGTTTTGCTTCTTAGTCAGCTCGACCTCAAGCCCCTTGGCGCTCTCGACGACTTTGATCTTGCGGTCATTCTCTTCGACCTCGATCGTCTTCACGCCGTTGGCCTTGCTGATCTTCGTGGTACGTCGGACGCCACCGGCGATCCCCTGAGCCTGCATCTGGACTTGAATCTGTGCCGGGTTGATGCGGATTGGCGCCATGCCGTTGAACACGGCGATGGGATTGGCGTTCGGATCGGGTTGTTCGGATTGGATCGCTTGCTTGGCCAAATTAGCAACGGCTGGTCGATCCGACTTCGTGAGTCGGTCCAGGGCTTGCTCGGCCAAAGTCCGCGTCTCGGCCGTTCCATGCTTGGCGTGTTTGGCCAGCACTTCGACGGATCGCGAACGAACTTCGGCGCTGTCGGACGACGCGGCCGCTTCGAGCGCGGGAATCGCGTGCTTGCCAAGCCCTTGCAGCGTGGACGAGGCCGCCTGTCGATCCGCGAAGAGTTCGGCGTCTAACGAGCGAATGGCCTCGGCAATTTCCTGCGACTGGTCCAACGCATCGGGCGGCGACTCCGCACGTCCAATCGCCCCGCTCATTGCCACCAGCAACAAGACCAAGCAGTGCAATCGTGCGGACATCGGCATTCTCCTCGACACAAAACGGATTGAAGCTTGCGACGACCGAACTATCTTATCACTGCCAACGCGTCAATCTCAATGCAAGTGGCGGAAATGCAACTCGGCAAACGAACCGAACGCCGAGAAGCCATTATCAGTCGAGGGTCAATTCGCTCACCGGCGTCACCGTTCGTTCGCTGAGAAATTCGGGGCGGGGTGGCATTCCGCCGAACGGATCCCGCACGGCGTTCTCGACGCTGTTGTACACGATGAACAAATTGGTGCGCGGATACGGACTGAGATTGCCGCTCGATCCGTGCATCAAGTTACATTCGAAAAACAGCGCCGAGCCGGCTGGGCCCTTCGGCGCGGCCATGCCGCCTTGCTCGACCAGTTTTCGCATCGCGTCGCGCGAAGGAACTCCATACTCTTGCTTGCGCAGCGAATGCTCGAAGTGATTTTCCGGCGTCTGCCCCACGCATCGCACGTAGGATCGGTGCGAGCCAGGGACAACCATCAGAGGGCCGTTGAATTCGTTGTTGTCCGTCAAGCCAATCGAAACGCTGACGGCCCGCATGCGCGGCATGCCATCCTCGACGTGCCAAGTCTCAAAGTCTGAGTGCCAAAAGAATTCTTTCCCGTCAAAGGCTGGCTTAAAGTTGATACGTGATTGATGCACGTACACCTCGCTGCCCAGCACCTGCCGCGCGATATCAACCAGTCGCGGGTCCCGAGCTACCGCATGGAACAACTTGTTCGTGCGGTGAATACGAAACAGCGATCGCACGATCCGGCTGCCGGGCTCCATGACAACCCCCGGTCTCGGCCGATCGACCGCGGACGCTAACCGCTCGGCCTCGTTCAATAACACGTGGGCTTCCGAGGATAAGAGAACAGGCCGGGGAGCGTAATGAAATCCGGCGTTCGCGTAGTCTCTGGAATTGCTCGAGCGACAAAGCGGACTCGCCCGCGTCCGTCGAATACTCGGCCCACGCCGCGGGATCCTCGCGAGCGACAATCTGCTCTTCGGACGAAGTGCGCGACCAGTAAGGATCGGCCACCGATTCCGATGTCATAACACTCATTAGACTTGTTCTCCCGGTCACATGATCTCTGGCGGCGGATGCAGGCGTTGCCAACGCTGGGCTTGCGACAAGCCGAGATCTCGTCACAAGCCAGCGTGGATTCAGAAATAACCAATCGCGAGCACGCGACGGGCGACTAAGCGTTCGCCACTTCGGGCCTGGGCTGCTTGAAGCAACGGGTAGGCCCCCGATTCGTCGTGCGTCTCATCACCGACCAGCGGCGGGTTGAACACACACACCATCCGTATCCTTCGATTCGCTGCCAACACATGTTTGTCGTTTCGATCCAAGGCATATACCGTTCCAGCCTGGATATCGAACACTTCGCCGGATTCGACCAGCCGCACGGTCCCCTTGCTCTAATGCAGTACACGGCTCAAATTGTTCTGGTAGTATTTCCGTTGACGTGCCCGCGTGAATAATCGTGTCGTGCAACGAAAACCCATTCGTCGTCGCTCAACAACAACCGCTGACTAACCCAGTTGTTCGCGGATGTCTCTCGATTGGTTCCGCGGATCTCATTTAGTTTGCGCACAATCATTTACTTATCTCCCAAGGTATTTGCGGCGGGTTCAACCACATCTCCCAACACGGCGGCCAAGCTCTCGCCGATAATATTTAACCCTTGCTGTAACGCTTCGTCGGAAATCGTCAACGAGGGCAAGATCTTCAAGACTTCGTCTTGTGCCCCTGCCGTCTCGATAATCAAACCGCGATCAAAGGCGGCGCGGGCGACCTCGGTCGCCGTTTCCGAATTGGTGAACTCAATTCCTTGGATCAGTCCACGGCCTCGGACTGTTCCACCGTAAACATCGGCGAATTGCAGCAAACGGTCGCGCACCAATTTGCCACGCCGTTTGACATCCCGCGACAACTGATCGTCAGCCCAATAGTTCTCCAAAGCCGCGGTCGCGGTGACAAACGCCAGATTGTGGCCCCGGAACGTACCGTTGTGCTTGCCCGGCTCCCACACGTCCAACTCCGGCCGAATCAACGTCACGGCCATCGGGGTTCCATATCCCGACAGCGACTTGGATAGACAGATAATGTCCGGATCCAACTCGGCGGCCTCGAAGCTAAAGAACGAGCCCGTGCGGCCACAGCCAACTTGAATGTCGTCCACAATCAACAGAATCTCGAACTTTTTCAGCAGGTTTCGCAGTCGTCGCAACCAAGGATTGGATGCAACGTTCACACCGCCTTCGGCCTGAACGGTCTCCAGAATCAAAGCGGCCGGCAAATCGACGCCGCTGCTGGTGTCTTGCAGATGCTGCTCCAACAAGTCGATGGTGTCGAGTTCCGAGCCCATATAGCCACAGAAGGGCATCCGTGTCACATCCGTCAACGGCACGCCCGCACCTTCGCGCTTGCTGCCATTGCCTGTCAACGCCAGCGAGCCAAGCGTCATCCCGTGAAAGGCGTGGGTAAAGGCAATCACATTGGAACGTCCCGTCACCAATCGAGCGATTTGAATGCTTCCACACACAGTTGGTACCTGTGGGACCTGGAAACATGACCTTGTAGTCCATGTCGCGCGGTTCGAGGATGCGATTGCGAAAAGCTCTCCAAGAAAACCTCGCTTGGCTTCGGTCGCCATATCGAGACTGGTGATGCCGTCCTGCCTGATGTATTCCAGCAGCGCGGACTTGAGCAGCGAATTGTTGTGGCCAGTAATTCAGCGCCCCGCGTTGGGCAAGAAGTCAATATATTCATCTCCTGCTCGTCCCACATTCGATGGTCACGAGCGGTGGTGAATACCGTGGGGAACATTCGACAGTAGCTTCGGACCTCGGATTCCATTCGGTCGAATACTTCCATCATGAGACCAATTCTCCTTCGGAATGGGCGACGAAGCACGACTAGCCGCGGTGCATCGTCTCGGGAAACGGACCAATGCGAAAAAGCTGTTCGGCCTCGTGTTGACCGCCCAACATCTCGCTGGTGAAGCCGGCTTCGATACGGCAAGGGACGCCGTGCCGACCGGCAAAAGACTGGAAAAGACGACGCGAGGCCGTATTCGACGGAGTCACGGTCGCTTCCAGAAATCGAATCGGTTCGCCCAACGCCAAAGACGTCAGCGAATCTAATAACTGACCGGCCACGCCCTGGCCACGCAAAGCGGCGTCCACACCAATTTGCCATACAAATAGCGTGTGAGGACGTTGCGGTGAACGGAAGGCCGTTACGAAACCGACGACGCGATTTCTTAACGTGGCAACCAAGCAAGTGTCGGAAAACTCACGACACAACAATAGATAACAGTAGCGGGAATTTAGATCGAGGACCCCCGATCCATCAACGAGTTGCCACATACTAGCAGCGTCGTCGACCTTGGCGGTGCGGATCGCGAGCGCCTCGGTCTCGTTCGTTGGCTTGGCGGGAAGGCTCTCTGCTCGCACGATACTGCTGCAAATAGCCGGTTCCATCGCCGCTACGGCAGACAAGGCACCGCAACAACAAATTCACCAACTACTTGTGGTCTCCGTATTCGAGTTAACACTGCAATTGAGTTTGAACAGTCTTCAATCAGTGCAGCATTCGGATTGACATACTGACGCGATTCACCCAAGGGAAATACGGGCTCCGTCACATCTCGCCAACGGGCGGGCTAACCACCCTAACCGAAGCGTCCAGCGGTTTCAACCGCGATCAACGACGAAATCCACCGACAGTTCCCTGAAACTCACACTCGCTTCACAAACCCGTTCCAGTTCCATGTACCGTTATATCCAAAGAAATCGGTGTAATAACGGTCAACCGGGTACTGCGCCGAATGACGCTCGAAGAACTTTGTGATTTCCTGCCATTTCCAATCGCCCCACTCCGAAACGCTCTCTGAAACTCCGAAAGTGCCCGGGATCCAGGGGATTGTGTCCTCGATGATTAAATAGTCGCCCGGCTGAAAGCCGTGCTGATGGAAATGCTCGTAGACGCCTTCCACATTCACATGCGCATCGTCAATCAAAATGAGCGGATGAGGGATATCGCGCAGCGTTTCGGCGGGAAAAAGCTGCTCGATCTGATGGCAATCGCCCTGCACGAATCGCAAACCGTCTCGCCGCTTGAGGTCGTCATCCACCAGCGACAAGTCAATATCGACGGCGATGACCTGGCTCTCGATCTCGAAGGTCCGTAATACATCGGCCATCCACCACGCGCTGGCGCCCGTATACGCGCCAAGTTCAATGATGGTACGAGGTTGCACTTCGTAAAACAGCGTCTGGTATAGCGTCAAATCGAAGGGATCCTTGGCCATGGGTAGGCCCCGGTAGCTGATGTAGTGCTTTCCTTCGCTGACGTGCCGAATGGCTTCGCGCGGTAAGTCGCAACGCATCTCGCGCGAGGAGAATGGCACGAATCGTTCTTCAAATCGGTCGTTCCACACGCCGCGCCGCATCGCTCTCGCGGCCTCTGCCTTGATGGCGTGATAGTCGCTGTGGGAATCGTCGCGCACCGAGTTGGTCATAATTGCCTCCATCGTTTGCGAAACCCTTACCCTATCGTGTATGGTGTTCAGCAACAACCCTTAGCTGAAAGCTCGTATCGCGCATGGTTGTCGTCTTGTGTCAAGATAGACAACGAGCCCCCCGGAAGTTTCGCCGCTCATAGCGAACATTTGGTGCCTTGCGTATTCGCGAATAGGAGGTGCTACCAAAATATGCCTAGTCACACAATTTCCGCGGCGGGGCGAACGCTGCAACGCATCGAAGAAGTCATCCTTGCATTCGCCACGCTGCTAATTGCCGTTCTTACGATCGTGAACGTCGTCTGCCGAACATTTCTCGGATTCAGTTTAGCGGTCGCGCAGGAGGTGTCGCAGTTCTGCATTATCATCGTGTGCTTTGTGGGACTCAGTTATGCCGCCAGCAAGGGCCGTCATATTCGCATGACGGCGATCTACGACTCGCTGCCGTTGACGGTCCGCAAACTCTTCATGATTGGTATTCTGCCTGTACTTGTTGCTGATGTTCGCACTTGCATGGTATGCCGTTCTGTACGTGCGAACCGTGTATGAGTTGGGCGGAGTCTATCCGGCGCTGCGAGTGCCGTTCTACGTGATCTACACCGTCGCGCCGGTCGGACTCTGTTTGGCGGGTGTTCAATATGCCTTGGCGACGCTCAAAAACGTTACGAGCGACGACATTTATCTGTCGTTTGAAAAGAAAGACGAATACGAACAGCCGGTGACACAGGAAATTTAACAGATGCTGGGGATGGCGATATTATTGTTCGGAATCATGGTAGCGCTGCTGCTGCTCGGATTTCCCATGAAGGTTCCGCTGACCGCCGCCACCTTCGCGATGTTGCTGATCTACTATCCGAGCGACGTTCCACCCACAATCATCATTCAGCAGTGGATTGGCGGCATCACCCCCGCCGCGCTAATTGCGGTTCCCATGTTCGTTCTGGCCGCCGATATTATGACGCGCGGACAAGCGGCAAACCGATTGCTGGATATGGTAGACGCTTTCGTGGGGCATGTTCGAGGCGGCCTGCCGATGACCACGGCGGTTAGCTGTACTTTGTTCGGCGCCATGTCGGGATCGACTCAAGCGACCGTGGTCGCCATCGGTGGTCCGCTCCGCCCGAGGTTGTTGGAAGCAGGATACTCGAGCCCGTTCTCCACAGCGCTGATAATCAATGCCAGCGACATTGCGATGTTGATTCCACCTAGCATCGGCATGATTGTTTATGGCGTCGTTTCGGGTACGTCAATTGGTGAGCTTTTCATCGCTGGTATTGGGCCAGGACTTCTCATTCTTCTGCTGTTTTGCGGATACTGCTATTTCGCATCTCCGAAGCGCGGGACTCAAGAAGAACCTCGACCGGTCGCCAATTGGAAACAGCGTGGACAAGCACTGCGGCGCGCCGTATTGCCGCTCGGTTTTCCCGCGATCATTATGGGCGGAATCTACTCGGGGGTGTTTAGCCCCACGGAAGCAGCGGCGGTATGTGTGTTATACGCCACGGTTCTCGAAGTGGGCGTGTATCGCGAGATGGGATGGCGGGAGCTTTACCGTTCCGCGTTGTCCACCGGTTTGGTAACAGCCGTCGTCTTCGTGCTGGTCGGTGTCGGAGCGGCGTTTTCCTGGGTAATCTCGTTCGCTCAACTGCCTCAGGCGCTATTGACGGACACGTTGGGGCTGACCGCGGATTCCGGTTATTGGACTATCATGCTGTCGATTAGCATCGCCTACTTCGTCGGCTGTATGTTTGTTGACCCCATAGTGGTTATCTTGATTCTCACTCCGATATTTCACCCAATTGCGGTTGCGGCGGGTATTGATCCCGTTTTGGTCGGAGTCGCCGTGACACTGCAAGTGGCGATTGGATCGGCGACACCGCCATTCGGTTGTGACATCTTTACGGCTATCGCGATATTCCGTCGGCCGTATTGGGAGGTGATTCGTGGCACTCCACCGTTCTTGATGTTGTTGCTGATTGTCGCCGTGACGCTGATTGCGTTTCCGCCGTTAGCGTTGTGGCTTCGCGACCTCGCATTTTCGGGATGAGCCCATGAATATCCGCAAATTGTCGTCGTTCGCCCCCCTGATTATAACGCTGTTGGGCGCAATGATTTTGCTGTGCGGATGCGGCCGTGACCTCGCCGGCGACTCACGTCAGGTGGCTGAGACATGGCGGTTCGCCATCGAAGAGTCCGAAGGGAGCGTTCAACACGAGTACGCCTTACGCTTTAAGCGGCTGATCGAGGAGCGAACGAACGGCGAAGTGGAAGTGGTGGTGTATCCCTATGGCACGCTCGGCACGTCAACTCACATTACCGAGCAACTCAATATGGGAGTTGTCGAATTCGCGATGGCTTCGCCGGGGAGTCTTGGCAAATTCATTCCCGAGATGCAAGTGTTCTTGTTGCATTTCGTGCTGTCGCAAGACGATCGTACCAACCAACGAATATTAAGCGACCCGCGGTTGATCGAGGATCTTGACCAACTTTACGCGCCGAAAGGCTTAAAGTTGCTCTCGATTTACTCGGAAGGCGAGATGGTTTGGACCATGAAGCAGCGAGTTCGTAGCCCCGACGACTTTGGCAATGTCAAGATGCGGGTCATGACATCGCCGATTTTGTTGGCGGCCTACGACGCTTATGGCGCCAGCCCCACGCCGATGCCGTATTCCGAAGTTTACAGCGCGTTGCAGTTGAACATGATCGACGGCCAAGTGAATCCAATCTTCGCGATTGAACGTCAAAAGTTTCATGAGGTGACATCCTGGATGATATTTCCGGGGCATACCTCCTTTATTACGACATGTGCCGCGAATCGCCCGTTTGTCGAGACTCTGCCTGCGAACCACCAAGCCATTTTGAAGCGAACCATCACCGAGTTGGACGAATACATTTTCGGCGTGCAAACCCAATTTCAGACAGAAAGACTTAAAGACATATTGCGAGACAAGAAGCGCAAGCAATCGCCGCTGAAAGTGATCGGCAAGATGGATCGATTCGTGAATTCGCTGAGCGCCGAGGAGCAAAAGGAACTGATTGACGAGAACCCGTACTTGGAATTCCGGCCGCCGCTGAGCGAGCAGGAAATTGCCGCCTTCCGGCAAGCGAGTCGCGACGTGCGCGACGTCTATCTGGAAATCGGCGGCCGGGATGCGCCTGAGGTACTCGCGCGATTGCTTGAAGCCACGAAGGCGAAGTAGTTTCGCGAGTCGTTGCGTAGCGCCCGGACGTTGTCAGGGCTTAGCTTATAACAAGCCGTAGGTTCGCAAAGTCGCAAGCAGTTTTGCTTCGCCGTCGCCGTCAAGCGGCGTCATTGGCAATCGAAGTTCACCGCTATCGCGGCTGAGCAACTTCATGGCGGCTTTGATGGGAATGGGGTTGGTCGCCAACCCCAGCATGTCTCGGCACAGCGGGAACAATTTGTGATGCCAGACTTCGGCCTGCTTTGTATCGCTGGCGTTAAAAGCTTGAATTAAAGAAATCATGTCGTGCGGCACAATGTTACCGACGACGCTAATAACGCCTTCCGCGCCCACCGACATTAATGGCAACGTCAAGCTATCGTCGCCGCTGAGTACTGTTAGATTTGTCGTGGCCAGTACCTGGGAAGCTTGGTCAAGCGAACCGGTCGCCTCTTTGACCATCGTGATGTTAGGGATTTCCGCCAAGCGAGCGATGGTCTCGGGCTCGATATTCTTACCGGTTCGGCCTGGAATGTTATAGACGCAAATCGGGATATCGACGGCCTCGGCCACGGCCTTATAGTGTTCGTAAAAACCTGTTTGCGTTGGCTTGTTGTAATATGGCGCCACCATCAACGCGGCGTCGGCGCCCTCCTTCGCTGCCCAACGAGTCAGTCGCAAAGCCTCGGCCGTGCTATTGGAACCAGTGCCCGGCATCACTTTAATGCGTCCTCGGGCAAGCTGCACGACTTCACTGATGACACGTTCGTGCTCTTCGTGAGTTAATGTTGGGCTCTCGCCGGTTGTTCCCGTCGGGCACAAACAGGTGGTTCCGGCGGCGATTTGAAACTCAACCTGTTCGCGCAGCCGAGCCACATCGATTTGCCCGTTTTGAAACGGCGTCGTGATCGCGACCGACAAACCGGCGAAAGCGGAACCTTTGCGTGCCATGTCCGAATCCTGAAAAAATCGCTGTGAGATCTTTAGGTGAGAGGGGGAAAGAACCGGTTGCCCGCGGCGAACCGGTCAAGCGGCCATGATAAGGCAGATACGCCGATCGGCAAGGACGCAAGCCCCGCGGAGCCGCCGTTTTGCTTGCCGCGGCGCTATGCGATCAGCGACTTCATTTCGCGAACGGCGTCTCGCATTCCAATCATCAAGGCGCGGGCCACGATACTGTGGCCGATGTTCAATTCATGCATGCCGGCGATCGCGGCGACGGGCTTGACGTTTTGATAGTTCAAACCATGTCCGGCGTGAAGCTGCATCCCGCGTCGAATGATTTCCTCGCCGGCTTCGGCCAGTTTTTGGAGTTCGCGTGGCCGGTCCGCGGCCGACGCCAATGCGTATTGCCCGGTATGCAGCTCGATCGCATCGGCCCTTAGTCGCTCGGCCATTTCGATTTGAGCCGGTTCGGCATCCAGAAACAGGCTCACGAATATCCCGGCGGCGTGAAGCCTCTCGATCGCTCGGGTTACCGTGTCGCAATGCGAAACGATGTCCAGGCCGCCTTCGGTGGTCACTTCTTCGCGGCGTTCCGGCACCAGTGTCGCCTGATCGGGCTTCGTGCCGCACGCAATTCCCACGATCTCGTCGTTGGCGGCCAATTCCAAGTTCAGTCGCACGGTTACCGTTTCGCGCAGCAGTCGCAAATCCCGGTCTTGAATATGCCGACGGTCCTCGCGGAGATGAATGGTAATCGCGTCCGCTCCGCCCAATTCGGCCAAAGCCGCAGCCCACACTGGGTCCGGTTCATACGTCTTGCGTGCCTGTCGCACGGTGGCGACGTGATCAATGTTGACTCCAAGTTCGGGCATATCGAGTGCTTTCCGAAGTTCAGGGGCAGTTGGAAGACGCATTTTAGGCCGCACGGGCCACTTCGCCTATCGTCCGTCGCACCGCCGCTGGCACACAGCTTGCTCGGCACTTACGTCGATCCATTCCACGAAACGAGTTGCCGACGGAAGACGACAGTTCGCTGGTCGTGTTTTCGCGGCGACAAGCCCATCGAACGGCGAGAATTAATATGACAACGGACGACCCAGGTTTGGTCGCAATCGACACCGTTTTGCAGGCCGAGGTTCGCCATTCAAACGGCGAAGTGGCTGGACAAATCACCAGCCTGTTGATGGACGCGGCCACGGGGCAAGTCGAGTACATCGTACTGCAAACGCCCGGCGATGCGACGAACCAAGCCACACTGTTGCCGTGGTCCACGGCGACGCGTAAATCAGACCAAGAATACTGGGTGGTGGAGATACAACCCGATCGATTACGGCAGGCCCCGCGATTCGATCTGACTGAGCGAAAATCGTGGCCCGGCCAGTGGCGTGACGAATTATCGAAGTATTACGGCGCAAAACCCACTTGGGAAAAGCCCGCGAATTATACGGGATGAGAGGAGTAAGCTTCGCGTGCTGCGAATCGGCAAACAAATTTGGGAAGCGGCCCAACGTTGGCTAGGCGACGACGGTGGACTAATGGCGGCCAGTGTGGCCTACTATGCGGCGTTATCTATGTTTCCCCTGCTGCTGGTCTTAATTTCTGGACTCGGATTCTTTCTTCGATATAGCCATATCGGCCAGGATGCAGAAGCGCAAGTCGTCTCGGCTATTTCCGACTACGCTTCGGCCGAAGTGGGCAACGATGTGCGCGAAATGCTGTCCGGTGTGCAAGAGCAAGCGGCAGTCGGCGGCCCAACGGGCATTGTCGTTCTGCTGTTTGCCGCCATCAACTTGTTCGCCAACTTCGAGCGAGCATTTAATCGCATATGGAATGTGGACGATCCAGAGTCTCACAGTTGGTTGGGGACAGTACGCAATATTATTTGGTTTCGGTTGCGCGCCTTTTTGCTATTAATTGCCGTTGGGGTGCTGATTCTCGTCGTATTTGTCGCGGGCATGGCGTTTGCCACGGTGCGAGCTTACGGCGAGCAGCTATTGCCATCGGCCGACTGGCTGTGGCAAATCGGTCAATTGATGGTTAGCATTGGGCTGAATACCTGTGTCTTTACGCTGCTATACCGTTTTTTGCCGAGACTAGAGATACGGTGGCGCGAAGCGGCCCAAGGCGCGGCGCTAACGGCCGTCGCTTGGGAAGTAGGCCGCGCGATTCTGGCCGCGTTTCTCATCGGAAACAAATACACGGCCTACGGAGTGGTCGGTTCCTTTATTGCCATCATGTTGTGGATCTATTACGCCGCCAGCATTATTTTCCTTGGTGCTGAGTACGTGCAAGTGGTTTGCCGAGATTGTGATTCTCGGAGTGACGAACCGAATCACTCGGACAGCGAGGTAGCCGTTACATAACGTTCGTCGCGGTATTTCGGTCGCCACGTCTCGGTAAATCGGTCTTCGACGTGTAAACTGCCGAGCATGACACCAGAAGCCCCCGAACTTACGATCTTGCACATTTCCGATTTGCATTTCGGACCGCCCTACGTGCCGCGCGTGGGCGAGGCGCTGCTGCGCGAGGCGGCTCTCGTTCGCGCCGATGTGATCGTGGCCAGCGGCGACTTTACGCAACGTGCCAAGCCCGAGCAGTTCGCTGCTGCCCGTAAGTTCCTCGATTCGCTGCCTGCCGCGCCAGTCGTCGTCGTTCCCGGAAATCACGACGTGCCTTTGTATCGAATATTCGAGAGATTGTTCGATCCGTATCGGTACTATCGCCAGTACATGGCCGAGGACTTAGATCAAGTTGTGGACTTTGGTCCCGCCCGTTTCGTGGCGCTCAACAGCGCCGCGCCGCGAACGGCTATCACGAACGGCGCGATTCGGCCATCGCAATTGGAATTTTGCGAGCAAGCGTTTGCGGATCACCCGGCGGGAGGCATTCGCATCGTTGTGGCTCATCACCATTTCGCGCCGGCTCCCGATTATGACAAGAGCCAGTCGATGCGAGGAGCGCGTCGAGCGCTGGACACCTTCCATCGGTTGGATGTCGAGATGGTGATGGGAGGGCATCAACATCGCGCTTACGTAGGCAACTCCCTGGATGTCTATCCCGGCGCCGATCGGGAACGCGGGATCATTATCGCCCAAAGTGGCACATCCACATCCCGCCGCGGCCGAGCTCGTGAACATGAGAAGAACACGTTCAATGTGATTCACATCTCAGCGACTACCATCTTCATCACGCATTATATGTACTTCACGGACCTCGACGGATTTGCGTCCATCAGCCGCCATGAGTTTCCGCGGTCGAAACACCGCTTCCTAGAGCAACTGATGCCCGAGCCGGCGCCGTCCGTCCCCACTCGGGCATAGTATGCCCGATTCCTGGCTACAGTCCCGTGACTTGACGCCATGTCCGGGCCATCAGCGAGTGGCCCGCGAGTGTCGGATGCACGCCGTCGCCGGCCCAATATTGAGGGGGCGCTTGCTTGGTTGCTTCGTCAAACATGGACTGAAATGGTACGAAAGTCAGCTTCAGTTCGTCGGCCAGTTTCTTCGCCGCGGCCCGCCGCTCGTCGAACTCCGGAAACCAATTGTCCTTCACCGCGCCACAGCGGAGCACGAACGGCTCGCAAATCACAACACGCGTGTCCGGCAACTTCTGCATTGTCTCTTGCAACAATTGACGAAAGCCCGACTCATAATCGGCCACGGAGCCGTCGTAGCGCCCGTTCAATTTATGCCAGATGTCGTTCACGCCGATAAGGATACTCAACACATTCGGCTCAAGGTCAACGCAATCTTGCTGCCACCGTTTTTGTAGGTCCGGGACTTTATTACCGCTGATGCCTCGATTGAAAACCTTCAGCCCCGAAGTCGCATGATCGCGCAGCAAACCACCGGCGATGAGGAAGGGATAGCCTCGCCCAAGGCCGCCAGGATGGTTCGCATTTGCCGAATTGCGGTCTCGTCCCGCATCGGTGATCGAATCGCCTTGAAACAAGACGACGGCGCCTTCCGGTAAGCTGGCGATGCCTTGTTCCTTGGCTCGCGCATGGGTGGCTACCGAACCGACCGCCAAAGCGGCTCCAGCGGCCACGGAGGATTGCAGTAGCGATCGACGGGTTAAACGGTGCGCAGGGTGTCTCATGGTAGAAATCTCGATGTGAAGAATAAGAGTGTGAAAACCAACTAAGATAGTTGCCAAACGTGGACCAGCCCCGCGATGTCCGTGGCGGCCACCCAGTTTTGATCCGGCGAGATGGCCAAGGCGTACAGCCAATCCTTGAATTGCCCGCCTCGACTCTTGCCCAACGCCGCGACTTCCTTGCCGTCAGACACTTGGCAGATTCGCAACATTGTGTCCCGACCGGTTGATAGAACGTAGTTTCCATCCGCGGAGAATTTGACATCCGTCACGCCGTAGCGATGGCCGGAAATCTCGCGGATCGCTTTTCCTGTCGAAGTGTCAATAATGTGGACTTTGCCAGTATCCGTTTCGCCGCCTTGCCCCAAAGCCAGCAGCGAACCGTCTGGTGAAAAGTCCGCCGCGATGAGACCTTGAGCCACGAACTTCCGCCACACTTGCCCGCCGCCATAAGTTGCATCGCCGCGATCGTACTTGGGAAATTGTACTTGAAGAATATCTAGCTTCTCTTCGCCCGTGGCCGCATCAAACAGCCGCATCGCCGCAGCCGGAATATCGAAGTCGTCTCGCTTGTATCGATATTCGGAGACGGCCGCGATGTTGCCGTCAGGCGATAAGGCCGAGGCGACGATCCAATTCCACGACAGTCCTTGCCACCGCGCCAGCTCTTTGTGCTGCGTGAGATCCCAAACGACAACTTGCGAGCCGGAGTCGCCCGAGATGAGGCGTCGCTCGTCGTCGCTGATCCCCAGCGAATAAATCCATTGCGAGTGGCCCGAGAGCACGTGAGCGGATGAAATCGTCTCGACCGACACGCCGGGCGCGGTCAGCAGCTCTTCGTTCTTCGTGCGCTTTACCTCCGCGCGACGCGAGTCGATGTCCACGACCAGTTCGCCCTTCCCCTGTGCCGTATCGTTAGGTCGCCAGATGCGGATCGAGCGATCGAGGCTGGCGGAAATTAGCTGCTCGCCGTCGCGAGTCGCCAAAAGACGTGTCACGCCGTTCGTGTGGCCGTCCAGACGCCGTAGCGGCGCGAAGTCAGGCGCTTCGCGGTCATGCTCCTTCTTGGATTTAGCCTCGGTTTCCGAGGCGGCCGGCGGTTCGTTCGGCAGTTGCCAAACGGCGATCACACCTTCCTGATTCGCCGCCGCCAAGCGTTGGCTCGATCCCAGAAAGGCGACTCCCGTGGGCCACGCACCTTGGAAAGTCAGTTGCCAGCGCAACTGCGGATTGGAAATCTTCATGGGTTTCACCGGAATCGGAAAACGTGTTGTAGACGACTATCTTCGCATCGGCGCTGCATCATTTCTAGCAGATTCTGGCGCCGTTCGTCGGGTTGCTTAAGAACCGTGCATCGGCTGCGTAACTCGCCGCCAGCTAGCGGCGTCGTTCTTTAAGTTCGCGCGGTTGCTTCGTGAACGTTTCGACGCATTAGGCAAAATTCGACGCCACAGTCTTACAGTTATTGCGGAAATCTTGCGGCGGTAAGAGGGGCAGAGCACGATTGGCACGTCGGTTGCTTTCGTCACGGTCGGCCAGGACAGGGTGAAGAGGCTCCCTTCCTCCATGCCTTCCATATTCCAATGCTCCGGTGACTCTAACCAAGTTGCAGTGAGCCCCCACGGCGCATCTCTCCCAAGCCCGTGGAAAAACATGTTCAGGCGGACCAACAACACGCTTTCCGCGCATAACGTCGTCGGAAAACGTGTCCCGAGTTCGTGATCTTGGCGGCACGAAAGCGGTGCTGCACCTACCTTCGTTTCAGGAGAGAAGCTTATGTCATGAGCTTTCGGTATCGCTCTGCGCGCCAGTACGAACAGAGCCCGTGTTGTCGTCCACTCTCTCGCAGCTTCACTCTTACATCAGTTTCCGTTCTTAGCAATTCAAACAAAGGTAAAGACACATGTCGAAGTCCATCATCCGCCGTTCCGCGTTTACTCTCGTGGAACTGTTAGTTGTTATCGCCATCATCGGCGTTCTAGTTGCCATGCTTCTGCCAGCCGTGCAAGCGGCCCGTGAAGCGGCACGCCGCTCTTCCTGCTCGAACAACCTCAAGCAACAAGGTTTAGCACTGCAAAACTATCATGATGTGTTTAAAGTGTTTCCACCGGCTCTCATTGGATCCGGTCGGTCGAGCGTCGGCGCGCCCACAGCCAACACAACGGGGTTCATGCTTCTACTGCCGTTTCTCGAAATGACCACGATTCACGATCAGTATAACTTCAACGTTCCGTCGAGCACGTCGAACCCGAATGGGAAACCGTTCGCGGGAGGTGTGAGTGTGAGTTCCACGAACAAGGCGCTCTACAGCAAGATCCTCGAAGTCTATACCTGTCCTTCGGATGGCCAGCCCGAGATCACGGTCGATGGCCCGAATGGCACGGGTTTCTACGAACGCAATGATGTAGCTCGCAGCAACTATCTATTTGCGTCCGGCAGCTACACGGACTACAGCAACCCCTGGAGCACCTACTCGGGCTCGATCGACCAGGGAGCATTCGGCAATGACGGAGCCGCGCGTCTGGCCGACATCTTGGATGGCACCAGCCAAACCATTGCGATTGGCGAATCGAAGCAAGGCAATCGCGGAAAGACCAGCACGGCATACGGTCCCTATTGGGGCGCGGGCACGCATACTTGCTGCCACGGCTACACGCCTAACCGTACCTATACGGTGAATTACGACTATCTGGGCAATAAAACCAAGAAGCAATATGCCTGGGGATTCGGCAGCTACCATCCGGGCGGCGCTCAGTTCGTGTTGTGTGACGGTTCGGTAACTTTCGTGGCCGAAACCGTGGACTTTGATAACGTCTTTCGCTGGATGAATCGAATCGCTGACCGTCAAGTTATCGCCAACTAGAGCTCGGTTTGCGATTAATGTTTTCGGCCTAGCGACTGATGTTCAAGCAAACAAAGTTTTCAAGCATACGATCAAGATAGGAACTATTGAAATGTCTCTCACAACTTGGAAAACGTATCTGTTGGTGGTGCGACTCAGTGCCCTGCTGGGGCTTTGTAGCCTCCTGGCAGGCTGCGGTGGAGGAGCCGGCATGCCGGTCAGCGGCATCGTTACGATGGATGGCCAACCGTTGGCGGACGCCGAAGTCATGTATAGCTACATGGGCGAGTTGCCAGCTGGTTTTAGCGGCGTGGCCGTGACGAAAACGGCGCCGGACGGCAGTTATGAATTGTCCGGCGACCACAGCCTTCCGGCAGGACGGTATCGAGTTGCCGTAAGTCGGTTGGAGGTAGCGGAAGGTACGGTCGTGGATGCCGCAATGGGAATGGATATCACGCAGCTAAAGATGCAGGGCAAGGCGTTCGAGGTCGTTCCGCCCAAGTATAGCGATCCCGCGGCAAGCGAACTGACCGCTGAAGTTGGCGCGAATGCGACAAACACCCATGACTTCACGCTGTCCGGCGCGCGGAAGCGGACCCGCTAGCAAGTCGTGGGAGCACCAAGCTAACAATGGCAACACGCCCGAGTCACCTCGTCATTTTCAACGGCACTCGGATTGCTTAACTCAGGGATGTGGGGAACAGTGGAGATTGGCGGCCGTAAGGTCGCCGCCACTAGCACGGAAGTTAATAAGTTACCATACGGAGAGAGCAAGAGGATCAGGCCATGATCGACCTTACAATTCCTAGATCGGATTACCGTAGTCGCTGGAGACCGATCTGGCGTCGCCGCGTGCAATCGCGAAACAAATCGGCGAGCCATGCACCGCGGAATTCCACGGCACGTGAAACGGCGGCGTTACTCGTGGATCGTCCACGGACGACTTCCATTCGGTCAATGATGATTATTACCGTAATGCTGCTGATTATCGGAGGCGTCTCGGCGTTCGATTCGTTTCTCACAATCAAATATCAAGAATCGTTGGCTCACCTTGAGCTGAATCCCTGCTGCCGATGGATTATGGGGTTGCAGCATCCCGGACAAGAGCCTTTCGCCCAGGTTGTCGAAACAGACGCGATGGCATTGTTTCTGGGCTTAAAGATGGCTGGAACCGTAGGAGTGATGGTCACGATTCAAGGTCTCTTCATGTGGCGCGAGCTGATGGGGTTGGCCGTTGGAGTTGGCGTCGCTATCTGTCAGCTTGGGCTTGCCGGGTTTTTGACCTTGGGGCTCTGCTAAGAAGAAACCTTGGTCAACGGTTGCCTCGCCTTCCAGTTAAGAAATAGCAGGCGTTTGCAATGCCCGCAGCAGACTTTCCACATAATCGCCAACGTCTTGCAGCACGTCCGCTCGGGGAGCTGTCGCGGCGTTGGCAACGCGTCGCACGATCGCCGAGCCGACGATTAAACCATCCGCCGCGGGAGCAAGCATGCGAACGTGCTCCGGTTGATTAATGCCAAAGCCGATGCAGATCGGCAAGTCGGTTTGTTCGCGTAACCAGGCTACATTATCAGCCAGTTGGGGCGGCAATTGCGTGCGTTCGCCCGTGATGCCGGTCACGGAAACGTAGTAGAGGAATCCCGTGGATGAGTTGGCGATACGAAGCTGCCGTTCGCGCGACGTCGTGGGTGTTACTAATTGAATTAGGTTGAAATTCTCTCGACGGCAAATTTCGGACAGCGGCCCGGCTTCCTCCACCAGCAGATCGGGCACGATCGCGCCAGCGACACCGGCCTCTTTCGCCTCAGCCACATATCGCTCCAAACCGTGGCGATAAATGATCGCATAGCTGACCATCGTGACACGCGGCATGGATATTTGTCCGGAGACGCCACGCAGCATGTCTAGTATTTGGTGGAGCTTGACGCGATGCTCCAAGGCTCGCGTATAGGAAGCTTGAATCACGGGGCCATCGGCGATTGGGTCGCTGTATGGAATTCCTACCTCACATAAATGGCACCCGCGCTGCGCCAAAACGCGAATCACATCCGCCGTAAAATCTAAGTCGGGATCGCCCGCCGTGACGAAAGGCATCAACGCTTTACGGCCTGCTTGGCGCAGTTCTTGGAATAGTAGGTCGATCTCGGTCATGAAAGGATCAGCCTTGAATAGGCAGGGCGGAAGTTGTGGAAGGCGACGAGCTCTTAGCGGTTTAAACCTGACGTAGGCGAGCGATCTCGCTGGCGTCCTTATCCCCGCGGCCCGATAAACATACCAAGACTATCTGGTCGGCAGTCCGTTGGCGGGCCAATTCCATGGCCTTGGCAATGGCATGAGAACTTTCCAAAGCCGGCAGAATACCTTCGTTGGCGGCCAAGGCGTCGAAAGCCGCCAGGGCATCCGCGTCGCGGCTGTTGGTATATTGCACTCGACCGGCGGCTTTCCAGTAACTGTGTTCGGGTCCGACGCCTGGATAATCCAGTCCGGCGGAAATGGAATGCACATCGCACGTTTGACCGTCTTCGTCTTGCATCACATAGCTAAAGCTTCCATGCAGCACGCCGGGCTCGCCGAAGCTAAGTGGGGAAGCGTGTTCGCCGGGTTGACTGCCGCGGCCACCGGCTTCGACTCCAATCATCTCGACCGAGGTGTCATCCACGAACGGATAAAACATCCCGGCCGCGTTGCTGCCTCCGCCCACACAAGCCACCACGGCATTGGGCAGGCGCCCGAGTCGCTCCAGGCACTGAGCCCGCGCTTCGCGTCCAATTACGGATTGGAAATCACGCACGATCATGGGAAACGGATGGGGTCCGACAACCGACCCGATGATGTAATGCGTCGTTTCCACGCTGCTCATCCAGTCACGCATGGCTTCGTTGATCGCGTCGCGCAATGTCCGCGAGCCGCTTTCGACTGGCCGAACTTCGGCTCCCAACAGCTTCATACTGAACACGTTTGGCGCTTGACGACGCACATCCTCGGCACCCATATACACAACACAAGGCAATCCAAATCGCGCACACGCGGTCGCGGTCGCTACGCCATGCTGCCCTGCCCCGGTCTCGGCAATCACGCGTTGTTTTCCCATCCGAAGCGTCAACAATGCTTGGCCGAGGGTGTTGTTGATTTTGTGGGCGCCCGTGTGGTTCAAATCCTCGCGTTTCAGCCAGATCTGAGCGCCTCCGCATTGCTCGGTCAGCCGCTTGGCAAAATACAGTGGCGAAGGCCGACCCACATAGTTGTGCAGCAAATCGTCCAGCTCCGCTTGGAACGTAGGGTCGCGTCGAGCTTCCTCGTATTCGACCGTGAGTTCATCGAGAGCGCGAGTCAATGTTTCTGGCACGTACCGACCGCCGAACTGGCCGAACCGGCCGTCCGGAGTCGGGACTTGAGAGGTGGCTTTGTCCGCGGCGGATGTGTTCATGGTTGCCGTTGTTCTTAGCGAATCAGTGGGTTTGTGCGATGGCTGTGCCCTTCGCCGAGCTTCCAGATTAGGCGAAGCAGGCAATTCAGCCCACAGGGGCGGACGGCCGTGCCCAACCGAAGTCGACCACTCGGCCGTGTGATGCAAGCTTGCTTTGGCTAATCGACGACACCCAACAGGCGGCGGAAGTTCTCGCCGAGTATCAATCGTTTTTCGCGTTCGCTTATGTTCGCGGCGATTACCTTGGACAACTCCGTGCCCAGCGAACGCGACGGTAGGTGGCTGCCGAAGACAATCCGTTCCGCTCCCAATTCGCGTACCGCCATCTCGATAAATCCAGCCGTGGCATCGAACCCCGAGGTTTCCACCAGCACGTTCGACACACCCCGAATCGCCCGAATGCCGCGTTCCCACTCGCCGCCGGCATGGGCACAGATGAACGGATGGTCGGGAAAGCGACGAGCTAGTTCCGCTAACTCAGCCGGCGTCGATTCACCCGGCCCTTGTTTTCCGCCGGTCTTGTACCACGTGTGCTGCATGATAACGGCGCCCAACCGGACGACTTGCTCGACCAGCGGCAGGACACGCCGATCCGTGCAGGTAACCGCAGCGGGTCCGCCTCCCGGAAAATAAACGCCCCGCATCGGCCCATCCGCGAGCCATCGTTGGATCGCGTCGCGCGAACCCGGACCGTCATAGGCATTGAGCTGGAACATGCCCAGCAGCCGGTCGGGCCAGCGTTCGAGCGGCTTGAGAATCAATTCCGGCCGCGATCGCAGCAGCGCTTCGACCTCTGGATCGCCGGTCGTGCCAATCCCCACATGGCCGAAGTAACAAAGCCGCTCGAAGGCTGCCCGATTCGCCGTTCGCAAGGCCAACTCGATGTCCGCAAGCAGTTGACTTGCCCCATCGCGCCCCGGATGTGCATGCGCGGGCGTGAAGTACGAATCCCAAATGCGATACCGCTTCAGAATATCCAAAGTTGGCAAACCGATTCGAGAGGCCGCAGGTCTCATAGTGCCTCCCGACGCCCAAACCGCTGGGCGTTGCCCGAAAGAAGGCTTCGCCGCTCGACTTCTCCTAATTCTGATTCATCCACTCGAATCAATGCCGCTTCGGGAATAAGAAATGGAGCATGAGAGCCGAGCATCACTCGATTTGAGGCTACTTGCATCAACTTGGTAATACCTTGGGTGCCGTCAACACGAGCCACATCGAAATATAAGCCAGCCACTTTAATGAGCTGGGACATCAAGTGTGCTTGAGGGCGATAGTTCAGCAACTGCACACGGCAATCTGGAGCTTGACTCATCGTGTCGGACAAAGGAGCTAAATCCACGTCGGCGACTTGGACTAATGGATGTTGCGTGCGAACATCCTCCATCGCCACGGCAATCTGCACGAATAGCCCCGCGGATGTGGCGAGTTGAAGCAATCGGACGAAGCGTTCCTCGTCGAGCGAATAACCATGATAGTTCGGATAAACTCGCACGCCGGGCATGTGATGCTCTTCGCTACAACGCCGCAAATCCTCTTCCCAATCGGGCAAGCCCAGGTTCAAACATCCGATCGGTACCAACTCGGAGAATCGCTCGCATTCTCGCGCCAATCGGAGATTGACGCCCGAGATATC
This sequence comes from Pirellulaceae bacterium, assembly GCA_041399085.1. GTDB lineage: Bacteria > Planctomycetota > Planctomycetia > Pirellulales > Pirellulaceae > JAWKTM01. The sequence goes on along the minus strand of JAWKTM010000013.1, from coordinate 24,885 downwards.
CCGATGCAATAAGCCCTCGAAGCTGCTGGCCCACGCCTCAGCGATTCGCAGTTCACGCAGTTTGCCAACCAACCGTTCGGTCTCGTCCAACGGAAGCCGGCGGAACGGCCACTGAAAGAGACTCACGTTCGTATCCACAATTCTGATCGTATCAGAATGAGGAGCTTCGGCGGGCTGTTCGTCAGCGTTGGCATGGCTTCGGGACAGCAGTGTTGCTCCGCCAACCGCAACGGCTGCTTCCAATAATTCCCGCCGATCTAACATGGGAGTATTGATCCTATTCAGCTAACAATATCTTTCACAACTCGCGGCGGTTCGATGCCCGTCAGTCGCTCTTCCAGACCGCTGCGCACGAAAAATAGCTTGTGATGATCTAATCCTAAGAGATGAAGAATCGTGGCATGAAAATCATGCACGCTGACCGGGTTCTCGACAGCCCGATGGCCGAACTCGTCGGTTGTCCCGTAGGTTACGCCCCCTTTGACTCCGCCGCCCGCCAGCCAGGAAGTGAAAGCTTGCATGTTATGATCCCGGCCGGTGTAAACGTTCCCGGATCGCTGTGAAGTGGGCGTGCGTCCGAATTCGCCGCCCCAAACGACCAGTGTCGAGTCGAGCAGGCCGCTTCTTTTCAGATCTTGCAACAGTCCCGCCACGGGCTTGTCGGTCCGCCGACAGATAGCTCGATGATTGTCGGCCAGATCCACATGGCTGTCCCACGGCTGCTCTTCCAAAAAGATCTGCACGAATCGCACGCCGCGCTCAACCAACCGCCGTGCCAGCAAACACCGCTTTCCATATGAGTCCGTAGGAGACTCGCCGATGCCATAGAGTGATAGAGTCTCGGCCGTCTCGCCAGAGATATCGAGCCGCTTCGCCGGCCGATAGTTGCATCCGAGCGGCTAAACCATAAGACTCGATCCGAGCGTCCAGTTCTGGATAGTGCGGGCGGTCGCGGCGGTGCAGTTCGTCTAGCCGATTAAGCAATGCGCGGGCCGATTGGGTCACCTCATCGGGTTGTTCGTATTGCGGAGTCAGATTCAAGATCGGCGAGCCCGTGGGGCGCAGCGGCGTGCCTTGGTACATCGGCGGAAGGAAACCAGCCGTCCAATTGCGAGTGCCATTTTTGGGCAGCCCCAGCGGATCGTTCAGTACGACGTAAGCCGGCAAATTCTGACTTTCCGACCCCAGCCCGTAAACGGTCCAGGCCCCAAGCGTCGGATACCCCATGAACAACCGCCCGCTGTGGATCTTGTAGAGTGCATTGTCGTGATTGGGGTGATCCGTCCATAACGAGTTGATAAGGCAAATGTCGTCGACCATTCGCGATGTGTGAGGCAAAATATCAGCCATCCACATGCCGCACTCACCGTGTCGAGCGAACTTGTACTGTCCGCCCATCATCACACCGACATCATTCGCCCCTTGGTTTCCGATTTCTTCGACGCTGCCTGGATAAGGCCGTCCATCCATGCGATCCAGCTCGGGTTTGGGATCAAACAAATCCATCTGGCTGGGGCCGCCGTTCATGAACAATTGAATAACGGACGTCGCGCGAGCCAGATGATGGGGCGTCTTGGGGCGAAGATTGTAAGGCGGACCGATTCCCGTTTCCGCTGGTTGTTCGGCCGATCCCGTTCGCCCGCCGAATCCGTCGTCGCTCAGCAATTGAGCAAGCGCCATGCCGAGCAAACCATCGCGAGTACGGGCGAAGAAGTCCCGGCGAGTTGGTGGAAGCGACTGGTTCATCATGGTAGGCACGATCGCGCCGGTTGTTAATCGACGTACAAGAAGGCGGCGGAATTCACAATAGTATGGCAATAGGCCGTCAGGGCCTGATGGGGCTGTTGTTGCCACTGCGCTGTTATCTGCCGCAGTGCTGCGACGCCCACACTTTGCTCTTCATCCGTGGGCGGGCGACTTAGTGCTAACTGATAGACCAGTTCCACTTGCCGATTCGCGACCTGCTCGGCCGACAGGCTCCGATCGCTAGGATCGGCGGCGGTTAAAGTCGCAACGCGCGCGGCTAACGACGCGGCCAGCTCACGAATGTGGCCATTGTTCATCATTAAAAGAGCCTGCGTCGAGACATTGGATGTGGTGCGCGTGATGCAGTTCGGCCCCATTTGCGGATAGTCGAACGTGTCGAGCATCGTGGGCATTTCGGTGCGGCGATGTTGGAGATAGATGCTGCGTCGCCAGTTGCCGTTGTCGGTAGGAAAGACGCTGACCAAGCCGTCGCGATCGACGGAAACCGCATCCGGCCAGCCGCCAGGCGTTGAATCCAACTTGCCCGACACAAACAATAACGAATCACGCAATGCTTCGGCGTCCAATCGCCGTAGCGACATGTGTGAGAGAAGTCGATTTTGGGGATCCTTCGTCAAGCTCTCGCGGCTAATTTCACTCGACTGTCGGTACGCTCGTGAAGTCATCATCAAGCGATGAAGCTCCTTGACACTCCATCCACGTTCGACAAATGCCACAGCCAACCAGTCGAGCAATTCAGGATGCGAAGGCGGTTCTCCCTGACGCCCGAAATTCTCCAGATCCTTGACCAACCCAGTTCCAAAATGGTGATACCACACTCGATTCACCATCACCCGCGCCGTCAATGGATGATCGGGTTGCGTCAACCAGCGAGCGAATGCCAAACGCCGGCCTGTCTTCGCCGTGCCGTTGGGGAACGGCGGCTCGACAACGAAAGGAGTATGGCCATCGGTCAGCACCGAGGGAACGCCGGGTCCGACGAGCGCTCCCGGCTTGTTATGTTCGCCACGTCGTAATGTATAAGTCGGCGAGGGGCGGCCAAAATCCCAAAGAGCTCGAATAGTGAGAGGCGGGATGAGCTGACGACGCAGACGGTGGAGTTCGCGTTCGGTGTCGGAAATGACTTGCCGGGTTTCCAGTATCGACGCCGGTTGCTGGTCGTCCGGTAGGACTTCGACCCGTTGTAACCGTTCCACCAGCGTGCGTTGTTTCAGCGTGCGAGTGTTGTCCGCCACTCGCAGTGCGGTCAATGTAAGCTGATTATCCGTGTCCGATTGTTCGGGATAGTGGTGTCGCAACAGAGCCAGTTTGAGGTCGGATTCGCGTTGCTTCTGCCGGGCGGCCAGTTTCTTGATTTGGGCTTCCAGTGACGGATTGACGGCAGCCAGTTGTTCCCGATGCTCCGGCGTGCCCAACTCCAAAGTGCGGGTCTTAAAGCTGCTCCAGTCGTGCTCGTCCAACGCGCCTTGAAATACAGCCTTCAAGCGATAATAGTCGCGTTGGGGAATTGGGTCATACTTATGAGAATGACAGCGGGCACATTCCATTGTGAGTCCCATTAAGCCAGAGCTCACCACGGTTATCGCGTCGCTAATCACCTTGAGTCGCTCGGGGACGAAGTTCATGGTCCTGGAACCGGTTTCGTCGATTCCCATGCGAAGAAACCCGGTGGCAACTAAATTATCCACGATTTCGGGTGTGATGACCGGCGCGTTCTCGTAGTCGATCAGTTCGTCGCCCGCCAATTGCTCCAGCAGGAAACGGTCGTAAGGCTTATCTTCATTGAAGGCGCGGATCACATAGTCTCGATACTTCCAGGCCACCGGACGTAGTGGATCGGCCGACGTGCCTCCTTCTGAATCGGCGTAGCCAGCGACATCCAGCCAGTAACGGCCCCAACGCTCGCCGTAATGGGGCGAAGCCAGGAGATGGTCGACCATCTGTTCGTACCAGTCGTCCGTTTCCTGTTCACGCCAACGTTTCCATTCTTCAAGATTCGGCGGCATCCCAATCAAGTCGATGTAGGCCCGGCGGATTAGCGTGTCGCGATCGGCTTCGGGAGCGAACGTCAGCCCGTGTTGCCGCAGACGATCGAGCAAGAATTCGTCGATTGAGTCGAACCGCGTTGGCTTCCGCGGCGGTTGAAAAGCCCAGTGTTGGCGATCCTCGTCGGTTACCAACGGATCGGGCTCCGCGGTCGCCACGTCGGCGGGTATGTCGACCTCGGGCGCTCCCGCGGCGATCCAACGACGCAAGGTTTCAACTTCCGAATCGGGCGGTCGTTTGACGAAAAACTTGAGCAGCATTTCCGTCGGCGGGCAGGCTTCGCTTTCGATCCGCTGCATCATCAGGCTGGCGTCTGGATCGCCGGGGACGAGTGCCGGGCCGCTTTGGCCGCCCCGCAGCATCGTCGTCCGTGTGCGAAGATCGAGGCCGCCTTGCTTGAGCCGAGGCCCGTGACAGGTCGTGCATCGCAGCAACACGATCGGCAGGACATCATGTTGTGTGAGCGGCCGGTCGGTTGCCGCGGCTGGCGTTTCCGATGGGGCGCCGGCCTGCAGCCATTCGCGAATCAAGTGGAGTTGCGCGTCGTCCAGTTGCGGTTGATCGTCGGGCGGCATTCCACCGCCGTCGAGCATGATCCAAAGTAAGCTGTCGCCAATATCCGCGGCAAGCAGCGGTTCGCCCGACTCGCCGCCGCGTCGCACGGCCGCCATCGACGATAGGTCGAGTCCGCCTTTGCGAACCGTCTGGCTATGACACTTGCCGCACTTCTCGTTCAGCAGCGGCTGAATATCCGCCTCGAACGTCAGCTTCGACTCGGCAGTCGCCGACGACAATGGAGCGATGGCCACAATGCCGACCAACATCATGGCGATCCGGCCTAACGGGATGAATGTCATCGGCTCGTGTTGCGAGGCGGGAATTGCGGCGGACGGTGCGGATCGTCGACAGCGAGGCGGATTCGATGGAGAACTTTGCACATCGCGCGTTCGTCGATCCGTGGGACTGGGTTTCATTCTAGGAAGCGCCGACGACGAACACAAACGACGATCGTGGCTCGCTCGTGAAGCGACGTGGATTTCGGTATCCTGGGGCCCGACGGCGATCGACGAGATCGCTGGATGACTTACGCGTTCCGAGGAGTCGGTGATGAACTCAGCTTTGGTATGTGTTGTGGCACTAGCGGCCGCGATTGGCCAAACGGATCAAGATTCGCTGCGCGTGATTCCCAACGACTCCGAGCTGCGTCCGGCGACGCGGCTGCGCGAGTTGTTGCTGGAGCAGGTCGAGGCGGCTGCCAAGTTGCGGCGCGAAAAGTATGAAGCGTTGAAGACGCCCGAAGAATGTGAGACTTACCAGCGCGAGCTCCGAGATTTCTTCGTTCGACAAATCGGCGGCCTTCCGCCCGGCGTGGGAGATCCGGAGCGGCGGCCGGCGGCGGAAGTCGCGGGGACGTTGGAGGCCGACGGCTTTCGCGTCGAGAAGATCATCTACGAAAGCCGCCCGCGCCATCACGTCACGGCGGCTCTGTTTCTGCCGACCTCTTCGGGGCCGCACCCCGCCGTGTTGATTGCTTGCGGACATACCAAGACGGGCAAAGGGGCCGAGTACAATCAGCGGATGGCGATCTCTTTGGCCAAGCACGGTATCGCCGCCATGTGTTACGATCCGATCGGACAAGGCGAACGCTCGCAGATTCTGACGGAAGACGGCTCGGCCAAGTACAGTGCCTCGACCACCGAGCATTTCCTGGTTGGCGTCGGATCGATCCTGGTGGGACGCGGGACCGCGACCTATCGCATCGTCGATGGTCTGCGAGGCATCGACTATTTGTGTGGCCGTGAGGATATCGACGCCGCGCGGATTGGCTGTACGGGCTGCTCGGGCGGAGGCACGTTGACCAGCTACTTGATGGCGCTCGACGAGCGCGTGGCATGCGCTGCGCCGTCCTGCTATCTCACCACCTTCGAGCAATTGTTGACGCAGCTCGGACCGCAGGATTCCGAGCAAAACATTTTCGGCCAAGTCGCGTTCGGCATGGATCACGCCGACTACGTGCTGATGCGGGCTCCCCGACCGACGCTGATATGCTCGACGACGCGAGACTTCTTTCCGATCGCTGGCACTTGGGATGCCTTCCGCCAAGCCAAGCGGTTCTATGGGCGATTGGGATTTCCCGAACGAGTCGATTTGGTCGAGATCGATTCGACGCATGGCGTGCCACAGCCGAGTCGTGAGGCGATGGTTCGCTGGATGCGACGTTGGCTGTTGAATCGTGATGAGGCTGTAACGGAACCAGACTTCGATGTGTTTCGGCCCGAACAATTGTGGTGCACGCCGGACGGCGAGGTGCTGCGGCTAGAGGGCGAGCGATCGGTGTTCGATTTGAATTTGGCGGAAGCCGAGCGGTTGTCCGAGGCTCGACAGTCGAAATGGAACGCGGCGGCCGACATACAGCGCCGCGAGGCCGTGCGGAAAGTGACTGGCATTCGGCCATTAGACGAATTGCCGGCGGCGATGATCGAGGAACTCGGTTCGATCGAGCGCGACGGCGTCCGCATTGACAAGCTGTTGTTGACGACGGACGACGGGATGATTTTGCCGACGCTCCGGTTTGTTCCAAAGCAACCGCAAGCTGAGTCGTCCGTGTTGTATCTACACGGTGACGGAAAAACCGCGGATGCGGGGCCGGACGGGCCCATCGCGCGGTTGGTCCAAGCCGGGCAGACCGTGTGGGCCGTCGACCTGCGCGGCTTTGGTGAGACCGCCGTTGATGGAAAGAACGACCTGCTCGGATCGGATTGGAAAGAGTTCTATACGGCTTACTTGCTAGGCAAATCATTCGTGCGGATGCGGGCCGAGGACGCGCTGGCTGCGCAGCGTGCGATCGTTGGCAAAGCGTCGTCGACGCAAACCGTGGCACTCGTTGCGAAGGGGGATGCTGTTATCCCGGCATTGCACGCCGCCGCGCTCGAGCCTCAGTGCTTCGCCTCGGTCGAGTTCGATCGCGAGCCGCTTTCGTGGATGGAAATTCTGCGGACGAACGAGCCGCGCAATGAGTTTCAAAACGTCGTGCATAATTCGTTGGCCGTATATGACCTGCCGGATCTCATGCCGTTAACCAAGGCCGCCAAGCAGGATTGATCGCATGACGGAGCTGATGTTGCTCGCGCACAGCGAGGCGGATACGGACCGGTTGGGCCGTGAATTGGCGGAGCGCGCCGATTCGGTTTTGGCCGGCGCCGGTTTGGTCGTCGGCTTGTCCGGCACGTTAGGCGCCGGAAAGACTCGCTTCGTTCAAGCGATCGCCGAAGCCTGGGGCTACGATCGCGAACAAGTGGTGAGTCCCACGTTTGTGCTCTGTCACGAGTATCATGGCGGCCGACAATCGCTGTATCACTTGGACGCCTATCGGATCCGCGACGACGACGAGTTTCTTGAATTGGGCGTGGAAGAGATGTTCGCCGCGAATGCCTGGGTCATCATTGAATGGGCCGAGCGCGTGCGAGATTGCCTGCCGTCGGATCGGTTGGAGATCGATATCCAGGTACGCGATGACGACTCGCGCGGGTTCGTGTTCCGCGCGACGGGAGACGCGTCGCAGGCCGTGCTCCGGTCGCTCTGCAAATGAAAGTAGCCGAAGGAAGCACTCCTTCGGCTACTGGGTAGGGAACCGATTTGTCACGGCCCGAGCCGGCAGCTATTGCGAATACGATTCGTTGAAGAACGCTTGCCGCGCCTTGGCTTGTTCCGCCTCGGCTTGAGCATTCTCCACGGCCTCGGATGCTGCTTCGGCCGCGGTCGCCTTGGACGCCAAGTCCGCCTCGGCTTGCTTCTGGACCGCCAACAGCTTCTCGTATTCCGCTTGGATGGCGGCCAATTTAGCGGCCATCTCCTTCGCGGCGGCAGCCTTTTGCTCGGCCTCTTGGGCGGCCGCGAGACGCTGCTTTTCAAGCTCTTGCATGTTGGCTGCGGCCGCAGCCGCTTGCTGCTCGGCTGTGTTGACTGCTTGTGCCAACTGATCCGCGGCTTTCTCGAAAGTTGCCAGATCAGCCGCGGCTTGAGCCGCTTTTTGCTTGGCGGTTTCAGCGGCCGCGATCACCAGATTGGCGGCCGAAGTAACGTTGGCCAACTGCTTGTCGTACTCCGTTTTGTCCGTGGTCGCTTTGTCCAACGCTGCCTTCACCACCGGAACGGCATCGGCAGCCGCTTTGGCGGCGGTCGATTTGGCGGTCAGCGCTTGATCCGATTCCGTCTTTGCCTTGCTGGAGTCGTTCACCGCGACCGTCGCCGTTTGCTGAGCCAGTTCGGCTTGCTTGGCCGCCTCCGACTTGGTTGCGGCAACGGCTTGGGCGTCCTTCAAGAGCTTTTCGGATTGCTGCTGCGCTTGTTGAGCCGCCGTGAGTTCCTTCGTAGCGGCTTCGACCAACGCGGCTTTCTCGGCGACCACCTTCGTCGCTTCGGTCTTAGCGGCCTCTGCCTTGGCGGCAGCTTCCGCCGCGACTTTCGATTTCTCGGCGGCTGCTTGAGCGGCGGCTGTCGCGGTTTCAAGCGTCTTCTGCAACTCCGCCTTCTTGGTTTCATCGGCTTCGTCGCTCACGGCTTTCTCGGCAGCCACGCGAGCCGCTTCGGCTTGTTCCGCGTCCTTCGCCGCGGCTTGTGCGCCCGTGGCAGCTTCCGTGGCCAGTTTCGTTGTCTCTCCCGCCGCGGCAACCGCTTGCGCGTGTTCCTGCTTGCGTTGTTCAACGGTGGTCGTGGCAGCTTTCGCAGCTTCCGTCGCTTTCGTAGCAACCGCGATTGCTTCGTTCACCGCTTTGTCGGCCGCCGCCTTTTCGGCGTCCGCCTTTTGCTTCGCGGCTTGAGCAGCCGTTAACGCAGCTTGTGCCTTGACGAGCGTCTCGGCCGCTTGTTTGGCCTTTGCATCGGCTGCCACTTGCTCGGCCTCGGCCTGCTGCGCGGCGGTGTTCGCGGCCGTCAGCTTCGCGGTCGCTGCTTCCACGGCAGCCTGCTTTTGTTTGGCGACATTCTCCGCGGCAGCCAGATCCGCGCGAGCCTTCTCAGCCGCGGCTACGGCCGCAGTTGCCGCGGCGGCAGTGGATTCAGCGTGCATCTTCAACGTCGGCGGATTGGCGGCCAAGCCACCCAGTTCCGCACCATCCTCGGATTGCCACACGCGAACTTGACCCAGCCAGTCACCGCCGATCACTCGTTTACCATCGTGGGAGAAAACGGCCTTCATCGCCGGTTCGGCAAACCCGCCGAAAGTGCGTTGAGCGGCGCCGTTGCCATCCCAGGTCTTGACCGTCTTGTCCTCGCCGGCCGTCACAATCCGACCATCTTGCGTGTAGGCCACGGAATTGGCGCCGCCGCCATGAGCTCCCCAGCTCTTGATCTGCTTGCCCTCAACCATTTCCCAAAGCTTGACCGAACCGTCTTTGCTAGCGCTGGCCAAGACATTGGAATCGGGCCGCCAACTGACATCGCAGACCGCATCGGTGTGGCCTCGAAGATCGAGGTACTCGCGAGCCGTTTCGGCTTCCCAAACAAACAAACCGTTGGCTCGATCGCCCGTGGCCAGAAGCACGCCATCGGGACTGAACTCCACGGTGTAAATCCAATCCGTGTGTTTCTTGATCTCGTGAAGCAGCTCGCCAGTCTCGGTCGAGTAGACACGGACGATCCGCAACGGGCCGCCAATGGCGATCATCGTATGCGTGTCGTTCACGTCCGCGGCCAACACGGCATCCAATTCATCACCGACGCGCACCAATCGCTGACCGGTTCGCACGTCATACAAAGCCGCGTAGCCGGAATGGCCTCCGCGTCCGCCCGCTGCCAGCAGCAATTCGCCGTTGCGGCTGAACTTCAGTACGTAAGGAATGCCCTCGGGAAACGGCATCACCCCCAACAACTCGTTGGTTTCCGAGTGATACAGCGAAATCTGCTTTTGCCCGGCCAGCGCGACCAGCGGAGCCCACGGGCTGGACGCGATCGCAGTCACCGCTCCGGGGCGTTCCGTGTAAACCACCGGCTGCTTCCAGACGCCTTCCGGCATGGCGGCCGGCCCTTCCGGCTTGGCGCCTCCCGACGGAGCCGCCATCGCCAGATTAGTTCGTTTCTTCTTGGAAACCTTCGATCCTTGGTTCTCCAGCAAACCGCCTTCAATCCACTTGCGCAGCACCTCCAATTTGGCGTCCGCAATGCGATCTTGATTCGGCGGCATGTACGGTTCTTCGGCGTGGCTGACCAGCGCCCACAACCGAGAGCTTTCCAGATCCCCATCGAACACAACTTCGCCGCTACTGCCGCCTTCCATCAGCTTGCCGAACGTATCGACGGCCAGGCCACCTTTGGCTTGGTTCTGATTGTGGCAGCTAAAGCAATGCTCGCGCAGAATCGGCCGAACGTGATCGTCGTAGGTGATCTTCTCAGTTTGGTCAGCGGGTTTGGCATCCTCCGCATACACGACTACGTCGACGGCGAACATCGCGAACAATAATCCAACGCTCGCGCGGCTTGCTCTAAAGACTGTGTGACAAATCATCTCTGTTACCTCGAAACAACGCGTAGTCGATATCTGAGAACGAAGATCGGAAGCCCGCATCGTCGTCTAACTGGTCAAGTCTATTTCCGACGGAGAATGCTGGCTCGAACTTTGATGGGTTTTAATGGCGACACGGACTGCCGGAATCGTGCCTTCCCAATGCATGAATCCATTTATTACTAATCCAATCAATGCATGCAACAAAATTCCGGACGCCCCATACCACGGAATCGACCCCAAGGCGTAAACCGTAAATATTGTGCCGGCCATAAACAGCAAAATGGCGAAACAGCATACCGCTGTGTCAATGGCGGGGGAGATGGGAGAGTCGGATGGATCACTGCTTTGGTCGGCGATCCCGAGCGCCATTGCACGTAGTGCAAAAATGGCGACGGCTAGCAACGGAAATTGCCACGACCACTTAGCGCATCTCTCTGGCCATGTTTGATACATAACAATGACGGCATTAGTGGTTAAACACAAACTCACGCGAGTTCAATACGGCCCAGAACACGTCTTCCAAACCCAATTGCGGATTCTCGGCAGAGTTAACAACCTCCATGAGCTTGCCCATTTCGTCCGCCGTCGGACGTCGCGTCAGGCAACGGATGTACAACGACTCAATCACTTGCTCCGGCGTTTTGCCTTCGCTCAGCAACTGCTTGATGATGCCGCCCTGGGCAATCTTGCCGTGAGTCGCCTCGCCGTTGAGCATGTGCAGAGCTTGCGACAGCGAAGGATCGGTGCTGCTCTCGCAAGCACAAACCGTTTCCCGCTTGGCACGGCCGAATGTGGTTAGGAAGTAGGTCGACGTGGTTCCGTCGGCAATCTGTACGGCGCGAGCGCCCAGCGGCAAGCCGCGGAATTTCTCCTTGGTGTTGGTCACTTGGCAGATGCAGTCCAGCAAACTTTCGGCTGGGATACGTCGCACATTCGCGTGGGCGAAATTGCGATCGTCGCCTTCGTTGCTGGCATTCCGCGTCGTCGAACGTTGGTAGGCGTTCGAGTTGCAAATGTCGCGCACGAGTTGCTTGAAGTCGTACTTATATTCCACCAGCTTTTCGCCCAAGGCGTCGAACAACGCGGGGTTGCTGGGCGGATTGCTGACGCGGATATCATCCACTGGCTCGACGATGCCGCGTCCAAAGAAGTGAGACCAAACGCGATTGGCCACGCTGGTCGAGAAGAACGGATTTTCCGGCGAAGTCAGCCAGCTTGCCAACAACTCGCGGCGATCCGCGCCCTTCGAATCGGGAGCCACGCCACCTAAATACTTGGGCTCCATCACACGATTGCCAACCAAATGGCGGACATCGCCGGCCCCACGGTTGTAAATGATCTGCTCGCGATAGTCTTCGCCATTCTTACGGCCAATTTGTGCGAAGAACGCGGCGAAGCTGTAATAGTCGTCCATCGTCCAGCGATCAAACGGGTGGTTATGACATTGGGCACATTGCGTCCGAATGCCCATGAAAACCTGAGCCACGTTCTCCGCCGTCTTGAGCGTGTCCCGTTCGATTTGGTAGAAGTTGGTCGCCGGGTTGTCGAACGTGCCACCATTCGCGCCGAGCAGCTCGCGAACCATCTGATCCAGAGGCACATTGTTGGCGATCTTGTCAGTCAACCAGTTGCTATACAAGAACATGGCCTTATAGCTAACTTGATTGCTCGACTTGACCATCAACAACTCGGACCATTTCATGGCCCAGATTTCCGAGAACTCTTTGCGTTCCAGCAAGCGGTCGATCAACTTAGCCCGCTTGTCCGCCGAAGGGTCGGTGGTGAACTCGATGTATTCCTCTTCGGTCGGCAACATGCCGGCGATATCAACCGTCACGCGACGAAGGAACTCTTCGTCGCTGCACAAGTCGCTGGGGAGAACTCGAATTTTGTTTAGCTTGTCGCCGATCAATTCGTCGATGTAATTTCCGGCAACGGCCGGGGCCTCGTACTGTAGATCCTTCGGCAACACCAAAACTTGACTGCCGACCGTATGCGTCTCGAATCGCCCCATCACAAACGCTTCGCCACGAGCCGCGGCGGTCACCAGGCCGTTCTCATCGATCGGAGCCGAGTTGTCGTTGCTGGTGAGGAACGTCGTCAGATGTGTCACGTCGCGAATCGAGCCATCGCTGTAGTGGGCTCGCGCGATGAACTGTTGCGTGGAGTTCTCGCCTTCAATCACCGCGGCTGGAGGAAAGATATCCAGCTTCACCACGTTCGGCGGCGTGCCTTGGTCGTTCGGCGCTCCGGCCTCCAACCACTCGATCATCTTGGCGTAATACTCGCTGTCCTTATCGAATCGCTTGCCGCCAGTGTGCGGCACCGAACCGATTGACTTCTCGACCAACAAGCTGGCCTCGGGCACCGCCAAGTTGATGCGGCGGAATCCAATCTCACGGGTCGTGCGGAGATAGTCACCTTGCGGATCGAATCCGAACAACGACAGCCGGAAGCCGTCCTTGCCGCGAGCCGCTCCGTGGCAACTGCCCGTGTTACAACCGGATCGCATGAAAATCGGCATCACATCTAGGTGAAAACTGATCGGCCGATCGGCGGCTGCGTCCTTCACCGTGACCGTGGCGGCGGTCTGCAAACCTTGGTACTCGACGTTCAGCTTGGTCTCGCCATCCGCCGTCGAGTACAGCGTCGCGCCATCAAGGCGAGCGAGCCCAGGATCGGCCAATTGGACCGTGGCTAGGCGGCTGACGTCCATCGTGACGCCATCATCGCGCGTCGCAACGACCACAAATTGTTGCCGCCCTTGATTGGTTTGCAGCACAATATCCGACGGATAAATGTCGAGCTTCGTGATCTGACCAGCAGCCGACAACTCGGTGGCGACGGCTGACAACAGAATCAGGCTAAGGAAGCGAACGGCGGGGTTCGTCTTCACGGCTAAGTCTCCTATGACTCGCATACGACGGAAGCGATTGGGCGGAATCGTGGATTCGTCACTTTATCATAACGGGGCTGAGAAATATTCGACGTTATTTCAAGCTGTCGCGAAGGTCCAAAACGCTTGGAATGTCGCGACCTATATCCAACGGATGGGGCCAGCATCCAACGGACGGGCCAGTTCGCCGAACGCAAATCCCAGTATGGATGGAACCATGCCAAGATAAACGTCCGATTCCAACCTCTAGCCACCCGCGGCTTCGGCCTGTTGCTTCTCCAACCTGAGTTGTTCGAGTCGGCTGAGCGGCTTCTCCGTCGGCATTGGCGCCGGCTTAGCCTCGGCCGGTTTGGCAGCGGGCTGAGTCGTCGCGACCTTGGGCGGCAGCGGCTTGTCCACTCGCAATTCACCGGTTCCCAAAGTCATCACGATCGGCTCGCCGTTCTTCATGATCGTGGCTCGACATACCAGCGACTTATAAACGCCCGGACGAGCCGACTCGTCGATTGTAACTGGGAACACCACCTGGGTCGTTTCTTTCGTCACCACCTTGCCCTCGGGCGGAGTCGCGGTGTTGGCCGGCAAGCCCAGCAGCTCGATCTTGGCTTCGCCCTCGAACTCGGTCTTCACCTCGAGCTCCACCGCGACGGCCGTCTCTTGTTTCAGCTCGCCCGCCGCCTTTTGGAAGGTAAACCCGAACGGTGAGTCGGCCACTTCGAGCTGCGCAATCTGCGAAGCCACCTCGACCGTGCCGCCCGCATGAGCCGCTTGCGCCATCACAATGATCGGCCAGCTCTTGATTGTCGCCCCGTTATTCGCGGTAACCGGAATCAAGGCTTCGGTTTGATCGCCCGCGATCGAGACGGAACCAGACGAACCAATCCCCGGGGGGTTGTAAAGCATTTGCAGCCGGATCGGGGCGTTGAAGCCTTCGTCTCGCTTCGCCACGACCTTCAAGTTCATCGAGCCATTGCGAACGATCGGAACCTGCGGTTGCACGATCTCAATGCTGAACGGGACGGCATCGGCGACAGACATCGCCAATCGCTGAGCGTCGTGGCCCCAGACATCGCGATTGTTCTGGCCTCGCACCAACATCGAGCGTTGATTCAGATGCCCAACCACCTTGATGTTCTCATCGGCGGGACGGCCGACAACGTCGACCAACGCGCCCGAGTTCGCCGCGTCCGGAGCGACGGAGACCAACACCGGAATATCCGTGCGATCGGCCGCCATCGGGATCGTCTCGACCGTCATTCCGGCCGGAAGCCCCTCAAAATTTACATTCAGCTCGCCGCCAAAATCGGCCCGCGCCGCGTTCAGCAACATGGCGACGCGATTGCCCTTGGGCACGGGCATGATTGTCGGGATGTACCGTACTTTCTCCGCGACTCCGAGAGTCAGCTTCGGCGCCACCGGCGTCAGCTCGATGCGGTAGGCGAAGTGCGGTCCGCCGTTGTTCAAATGATCGCGGATCATCACAAAGAACTCGCCGTCCTCTGGAGCCGTGAATCGCAGGTAGCTATCCGGGCCGGCGGAGTCATCGTTGCTGCCCACGTTTCCGCCGTTCGCACGTTGGACGTACAACACGGCATCCAGCGGCGAACGCAACGTATTGCGGGCGTAGACGCGAATGTCGAACACTTGCCCCTTGGTCGCGGTGAACTTGAAGTAGTCCACGTCGTCCGGCTCTTGAATTACGCCGTTCATCGCGCCAGGAGCCGTCGCCGCCGTAGCGACCGTGCGATCGTTATTCGGTTCAGCCTCGACGGCGTTTTGCAGGTCGATCACGCGAACCATATTCGGCGACGGAGCGATGCCTTGCGGAGTCTGAGCGAACAATGCGTACTCGGTCGGCGCGTCGGTCGGCAGCGTCACGTTCTCGGTCCACTCGTTGCCCATGCCGCCAATCCAACGAACTTGCACGGTCTCGCCCGGTCGTCCGCCAGCGGGAACCACCGCGGCCGGTCGGGGAAACGTGCCGACGTGCAACCGGTAATGCGAAGCGCCATTGCCACCGTAGGCGCTTTCACGCACTTGAACGATGTACTTGCCGTCCTTCGGGGCCTCGACCGCACAATAGCAATCCTGCCACAACAGCGAGGCGTCGTCGCTGCGAGCCAGCTCGAAGCGATCCTCGTTCAGAATCGCCACATACGGATCGAAGAACGTGTAACCCAATCGCAAGCCTTCCAACTCGGCCACGATTCGATCACCCTGCTTCGCTTCAACCACGAAGTAGTCGACGTCTTCGTTCTGCACCACACCGGTGACCGTCGAATTCAGCGAAACGGCCTGCGGCGAGAGGAAGTCGTTGTTCGGCTCGGTTTCTTCCACTTCGGGAAGCGCGCCCACCGTGAACAGCCGCAAGTCGCTAATGCCGGTCGCCGTTCGGACTCGCACCGCGTGCAATCCGAGTTGGCAATCAGCCGCGACATCCAGCTTGGCCTTAAAGCTGTTTTCGTTGACCTTCTCAATTCCGGCGACGGCCACGCCGGGTTGATAGAACAGCAACTCTTCCACGTCGCCCAACCGAGCGCCGCTGAACGTCGCTTCGACTTGCTGACCACGCTGAAAACCGACCGGCCGAATGACGCTGACCGCCGGCTGTACGGCCGACGCAGTCACAACGCAGAGCATCAGGGCACAAGTCACCGAGGCGAAAACAAGTCGCTTCATGGGATCCCTCACAAACCGAAAGGTAAGCGAATTCGACCGCCGCGAACGGCGGGATTGGATAGGGCAGGAACAAAAACCGGAGGGAGAAAAAAGGCCGGCTCGTGCTGGGGGTGGGGGCGGTGCGACGAGCCGGCCAAAGCGCAACTGGGTCTTAGGCCAACAGTTGCTTGACAACTTTGCCACCGTCGACGATTTCAATCGGACGGTCGCCGGGCGCCATCAATTCCTTGTCGGCGATGATGCCCATTTGGTAATACATCGTGGTAGCCAAGTCCGCCGGTCCGATCGGATCCAAGTCCGGCTCGGAAGCCGTTGCGTTCGACGTACCGTAGATCAAACCGCCCTTGATACCGCCGCCGGCCAGCATCACGCTGAACACCTTCGGCCAGTGATCGCGGCCCGCGGTTTGGTTAATCTTGGGCGTGCGGCCGAATTCGCTGGACACCATGATCATCGTGCTGTCCAACAAGCCACGACCCTCCAAGTCGGTAATCAACGCCGCCAGACCTTGATCCAGCGACGGCATTTGATTCCGCATGCCGGCCGTGACGTTGTTGTGCATGTCCCAGCCGCCGTAAGTCAGCGTCACCATGCGCACGCCGGCTTCGACCAATCGACGGGCCATCAACAGCCGTGAGCCAGCTTGGTTCGCGCCGTAAGCCTCGCGGGTCTTGGCGTCTTCCTTATCCAAGTCGAACGCTTCGCGAGCGGCCGGCGAACTAACCATGCTGTAGGCTCGCTCGTAGAACGTGTTCATCGCGCCGACGTTATCCGACTTGTCGCGTTGCGAGAAGTAATAATTCACCGCTTCGAGCGCCGAACGACGGCGAGCAAACCGCTCGTCGGTCACGCCATTCGGCAGATTCAAATCGCGGACCTTAAAGCCATTGCTGGCCGGGTCGGCGCCCAAGCTGAACGGCGCGAACGAGCTGCTCAAATAGCCGCTGCCCGCGAATTCGTTCGGCTGATTCGGAATGCAAACGTACGGCGGCATGTTGTTGCGAGGACCGTACTCGTGGCTGATCACGCTGCCGAAACTCGGGAACTGCAACGCCGGACTGGGCTTGTAGCCGGTGAACATGTTGTGCGTGCCACGTTCGTGAGCCGCTTCGCCGTGCGTCATCGAACGAATGATGCACAGCTTGTCGGCCATCGCCGCCAACTTTGGAATCGTCTCGCTGACGACTTCGCCCGTGTTGGTCTTGATCGTCTTCATTTCGCCGCGATATTCGATCGGCGAATACGGCTTGGGATCAAACGACTCCTGGTGAGCCATGCCGCCCGGCAAGAACACGTGAATCACGCTCAATGCCTTGGCATCAATGAAGTCATAGCTTTTCTGCTCGGCCCGAGCCTGCCGCATTTGCAGCATTTGAGCGAGCGTTAATCCGCCCGCGGCGCCAACGGTCAAGAATCCACGACGACTCAGCGCATTACCACGGCACTTCATACGAGTTTCTCCGAAACGATTCTGTCGAAAGATCACAAGGGGCTAGTGAATCACAAAATCAAGCCACCGGAGTCCGCAGACAACAAGGCTGTCAGCAACCGGCCGTAATTCTTGGGAGGGAAAATTCAGGCGGGGGACCAGGGTGGGCAGGAGGCAAACGGCATCGCAACCGTGCGCATAACCGATCATCTCCCGTTGATCCGTGAGGACAGCATACGCAGTCGACATCCATTTGTCAAAACCTGCACGGAATTTTTACGGAATCAACTACCTGGAGCGAATTTCGCGAACCTGCGACATCGGCTTGGCAAACCAGGCAAACCTTACTCGTACTGCTGATACGACTTTTCCTCGATCAGCTTCGACCCGAGCAACTCGTTGATCGACCGCTTCACGGCCGCTCGACGGTCATTGGTACGATACACGCTTCGCGCTAGTTCGATGAACCGCGGGCCGAAATCTTTCTCGCGTTCACGATCGCGAATGTCGTCCTCGATCCGCCATAGCGAGAGGTTGATTTCCTTCAGTTCGGCAGTCAGCCGCTCCAGTTCCTCCGAGGCCGGGATCGCTCCGTCGCGGGCTTCCACGAGCGTGGCCAACTCGATTCGCACGTTCGCCAACTTGCCCGCGTCCTGAATCTGCTCGGATTTGATTTCCAGGATCGTTATCTTGTCGATCAACTCGCCCGGAGCGACTTCGACCGTAATTGTCGGCGACATGGTTGGATCTCCGTTTGTTGGACTTCGTTCAAGCCACGAACGCCAGCCAATAGAACAGCCAGCCCGTGACGGCCGTCAAGCACATGCCAATCGCGGCCGGCCAAGCCCACCGCGCATGAGCCCGACTGTAATCGCTCGGGATCGGCGGATTCGGAAACCGCCGCAGCCCTTGCACGATCACGTAAATCCACAGTACGGCAGTCGGTACCGCGAACAGCAAATGCACGATCAGGCTGATCCCGACCGGCGAACTCCACTCTTGGTCGACACTGTAATACGGCGAAGCCTCGGCCCGCGCTTCCCATTTCGATACGTATTGAATGTCGATCTCGAACAACGTGACCGCAATCAACAGCACGAGGCCCAGAGCCACCTGAATCTGTTTGTGCAATTGATAGCGCTGACGGTTGCGCACCAAATAGATGCTCCAACTCATCAGCGGCACGACGGCCAGCATCGAAAGCACGACGACGTCCATCATCAACGACCCGCGCGTGCCCAACACTCCGTTGATGCCA
Organism: Pirellulaceae bacterium; assembly: GCA_041399085.1. Taxonomy (GTDB): domain Bacteria; phylum Planctomycetota; class Planctomycetia; order Pirellulales; family Pirellulaceae; genus JAWKTM01. The sequence goes on along the minus strand of JAWKTM010000013.1, from coordinate 6,308 downwards.
GGCAGCGAAGCGGCGGGGTCAGCGCTGGACTGAGCCAGCAAGAACGGGCAAGCGATTTCCATAATGTCCGTCAGCAGGCAAAGCGAGGCAGGCGCACGGAAGATGCGGATCGAAATTACGAGCCGCTAGTTTATCGCAGCGCAAAAAAAATGCAGACCCCGGCAAATAAGTGCGGGGGTCTGCGAATTCAAACGAGGCCTCTGTGAAAATGAATATGGCGTGATTTAAGCAGGTTGTCGCGGTTAACGCAATCCCCCGCGCGGTGACACACGAATTTTTTGTCGGACTCTCTGCCCGCAACTCAGCGATTGCGTCCGAGTTCGCTCCCTAAATGAGCTGGTCTCAACCCGGCGAGAAGCTCGCGGCTGGCAGGCAGCTCGCCGATTTCGACGCGATCACTCGTATCCGTTTCCTTCCACGGGCCCGCGGAACTACACTGCTTCATGCCTCCGGCCGAATCGCCAGCCGCTTTGTTCGGCCGATTCCAGTTCATTTTCAGGGAGCCCGCCGATGCGATATCACTCTGCCCCATCCGTCTCGCGAGTTCACGCCCGCTTCCGCCGCATCCGAAGCGGCTTGGCCAGCTTGCTATTCGCCGCCGGGCTGATGCTGGTATCCCAGTCTGCCACCGCGGAAACGCCCGCCGAATGGGCGAAGCAAAATCTCGACGAACTGGTCACGCTTTATCGGCACTTTCATTCGCACCCCGAACTTTCGTTCCACGAACAAGAGACGGCTCGCCGCTTCGCCGAGGAACTGAAGCAGGTTGGATTCGACGTGACGACTCAGGTTGGCGGAACGGGCGTCGTCGCGCTTCTAAAGAACGGCCCCGGCCAAACGCTGATGTTGCGAACGGACCTCGACGCGCTGCCGGTCGCCGAACAAACCGGTTTGGCCTATGCGTCGCAAGTCACCGTGAAGAACGATTCCGGCGTGGAAGTCGGCGTCATGCACGCTTGCGGTCACGATGTTCACATCACAAACCTGATCGCCGTCGGCCGCTTCATGGCGTCGCACCGCGATCAATGGAAAGGCACGTTGATGCTGATCGGGCAGCCGGCCGAAGAACGCGGAGCCGGCGCCAAGGCGATGCTGGAAGACGGGTTGTTTGAGAAGTTCCCCAAGCCGGATTTTGCGATCGCACTGCACGTCAGCTCCGACATGGCTGCCGGCAATGTCGGCGTGCGTGCCGGCTATTCGCTGGCCAATGTCGACAGCGTCGATATCACGGTGCATGGCAAAGGCGGCCACGGCGGCGCCCGACACAACGGTTGATCCGATCGTCCAAGCGGCTCAATTGATTCTGGCCTTGCAAACGATCGTCAGCCGCGAAGTTAAACCGATCGAACCGGCTGTCGTCACCGTCGGCTCGATCCACGGTGGAACCAAGCACAATATCATCGGCAACGACTGTCATCTGCAACTAACCGTGCGGAGCTATACGGACGAAGTTCGCTCCCAGATTCTCGAAGCGATCCGCCGCAAAGCGAAAGGCGTCGCCATCGCGGCGGGTGCTCCGGAACCGACGATCGAAGTGTCGGAAGGCACGCCGGCTCTGTTTAACAGCGAGGAGTTGGCCGGACGCATCGGCAAGCACTTTGAATCGTTGCTGGGCAAGGACCGAGTCGAACAAGTCGAACCCTCGATGGGCGGCGAGGACTTCAGCCGCTACGGTCGCGCCGGCGTGCCGATCTTGATGTACCGTCTGGGAGCGGTCGACGCCAAGCGACTGGATCGCTACAAAGAACTCGGCCAAACGCCGCCGTCGTTGCATTCGCCGCTGTTCTATCCGGACATCGAGCCCGCGCTCACCACCGGCATCACGACAATGGCTTCCGCCGCGCTGAACTTGCTCCAGCCGTAACGTCTAATTCCGCCCCAGTGCAATTGAATCGCGACGTTCATCGCACGAACATTCATCCCATGAAGTGGCTCACGCCCGCCAATATCGGCTGGTTGATCGGATACGGCGTAACGATCGCCGCCCTGCTGTACGCGCTTTACTCCATGCGGCCGGGCCTGATCGAATCGTTTGAATCGGCCGGTGCGCAAGAGCAGTGGCAAGCGTTCGTCGACGACGCGAAACGCCAAGCGGCTGGCGAAGGTCCGGTCACGCGCCGAGTGCCACGCAGTGCCGAACCACCCACGCTGGTGCTGCTGCGCGACTACTTCAGCACCTGCGTCGCGGGAGCGGTGATTTTCGGATCGGCCTTATATTTCTCCACAATGTTTTTCGTTCGTGGAATCTTCTCCGCCCGCCGCCCACGATCCCATGTCGCCAGCGACGACGATTGAAATTTGCGAACGGCCGCGCCAAGCCGTAGGCTCTGACACAAACGTTCGCCGACAAAGCTGACTTTCGCAAAGTCGGTCGACGCACGCGGTGCGTTAGCTCCCAGGCACATCTATCCGTGGAGTCAACTCGTATGAATGCTTCTCGCCGACAACTGCTCCGCCAAGCTCCGTTGTTATTAGCGTTCGGCATCTTTGCCTTTTGTACGGGCACATGCCTAGCTGACGAATCGGCCCAGATTGTTGAGGCTCTACGAACCCTGGATGCGAACGTCCTGCAAGGTGACGAAGCCAAGTCGCTGCGGGAGATGTGGCCGAATGATGTGCGGCGCCGACGCCAAGCGGCCAATGAACGAAGCATTGCGGACTGGCGAAGCGTCCAATCGCTGGAAGACTGGAAACGCTACCGTGAGGAAAAGACGGAAAGGCTGGCGGCGTCATTGGGAAACATCGCACCGCCAGGCGAACTAAAGATCCATATCACGGCGTCTCATTCGGCCGACTCCCTGCGCGTTCACAATATCCTCTTCAATAGCCGCCCTGGATTGTGGATTAGCGCCAACCTTTATGAGCCCGCCACCGACGACAAATCGGACGTCGCTGAACGCACTCGCCCTGGCATTCTCATCTGCCATTCGCATCACACGCCCAAGACGCATGGCGAACTGCAAGATATGGGGCAAATGTGGGCCAGTCGCGGTTCTGTGGTGCTCGTAATGGATCAGATCGGTCACGGCGAGCGGCGCACGCACACGTTCGCATCGGAAGAGGATTTCCCCCAATCCTTTCGCGTCAGCCGACAAGACTATTATTTTCGCTATGACAACGGCATTCAATTTCATTTGGCGGGCGAAAGCCTTATTGGTCAAATCGTGTATGATTTGCGCCGCGGCGTGGATCTCCTATTATCTCGACCCGACGTCGATCCACAAAAGATCGTTCTGTTGGGAAGTGTCGCCGGCGGAGGCGATCCGGTCGCGGTCACGGCGGCGCTGGACAAACGAATCAAGGTCGTCGCGCCGTTCAACTTTGGCGGTCCCCAGCCAGAAACGCGTTTTCCGCTGCCCGCCGATGCGGAGTTGGCGTTTAACTATCTCGGCGGCGGAAGCTGGGAGTCGACTCGCAACCTGCGCCGCAGCGCCGCTGATGGTTTCGCGCCGTGGGCCATCGTCGGCAGCGTCGCTCCACGCGGTTTGATCTACGCCCACGAGTTCGCGTGGGACCGTGAACACGATCCGGTATGGCGCCGACTGCAGCAGATCTACGCTTGGCACTCCGATTCCGACGCGTCAAACGATACGACGCGACTCGATTGGGTTCATGGTTATGGCAATGTTCGCCTTAGCTCCCAAGAAGCCTCTCACTGCACTCATATTGGTCGCCACCATCGTGAGCGTATCCATCAGGCGCTGCAACGATGGTGCGGCATTAACAATGTGGTCGACGATGGCAATTGGCCGCGACGCGACACGAAAGAATTGCTGGCCTGGACCGAAGCAATGCAAACCGAGTTGCATCCGCAGCCACTACAGGCAGTGCTGCTTGACGCGGCGAATACCAAACGCCTGTCTCGGAACGCCTCGTCCCCGAACGACGAAGCAAGCTCACCGCCCGCTGCCTCCAAAGCCAAATTGCGGACCACTCTCAAATCGCTGCTTGGCAGTATCGAACCGCAGCCCGTGCGAATTGTCCAGCGACGCACGGAATCGTGGGAGTCCAGTGAAGTCGAATATGAGTTTCTGCAATTGGAAACTGCCACGGGCATCACCTTACCCACTATCTTGTTGAAGCCCAAGTCTTCGTCGCACGCAAAACGTTCTCCCGTTGCTCTGTTCGTATCGCAGTCGGGAAAAGCTGATTTGCTACGGGCCAAATCCAAGCAGATCGGCGGCCTCCTGCAGCGTGGCATCGCCGTCGCGTTTTGTGATTTAAGAGGCGTGGGGGAAACGTCGCCCGACAATGGACGTGAGCGGCAAAGTTATGCGACCTCGTTATCCTCCAGCGAATTGATGCTCGGCGAGACAACCGTCGGACTGCGTTTGAGCGACGCGCGTAGCATTCTGCGCTGGCTGCAATCCCGCGATGATTTGAACAGCAGCCAGATGGCTATCTGCGGCGTCTCGCTCGCTCCAACCAACTCGGCCGAAGCGACTTTGGCCGTCCCCCGCGGCATCGACGATCGACCGCTCCAGTCCGAACCTCTAGGAGGTCTGCTGGCCCTCTTGATCGCACTCTATGAAGACTCGGTCGATGCCGTGTACATCGAGGGTGGATTGTCCCATTTCGCCAGCGTGCTGGATTCACCGTATGTGACCATTCCACACGATGTGGTCGTTCCTGGTCTATTAGCGAGCACGGATCTACCAGAAATCGCCGGCGCTTTCGGCGATACGCCAATAGCCGTGCATCGCTTGGTCGATGGCGGAAATCGTCTGGCAACCGAGGATTCCTCGCGGACGATTTACACGGCCGCAAAGGCCTCACCGCAATGGTTGGACGATACATCCAATGTAGCGGAATGGATTTTCACGAAGTTGAATCGTCCGACTCCTTAGAAGAGCACGACGCCATCCAGGCCGATCGTGAATTGTGTGTCGCTCGTTCCATCATCGTAAGGCAGCGCTGAGCCATCGAAGATATCGGCTCGAAATTCGGGACGCAGGGCAAAGTTCGGCAGAGGAGTCCAGTTCAGTCCCAGCGTGAGGGAATAGAAACTGCCTCGCAAAGGAGCTTTGTTAGGATTGCTCGGCCGATTCAATCCGGCGCGCGTCCCCTCCTCGTCCCGAAACCACTCGAACCGCCCGCCGAGCTTCCAACAGTCGTCAATCGTGTAGTACAGATACTGGTTCACTCCATACCAATCTGCTCGCTCGCCGCCGATCGCACCATTCTGTTGAAGCCCAAACCAGTGATGGATCACATACTGCGTCTGGCAGCCTAGCGGAAAACCCAACTGCCAACTGTAGAGCGTGCGGTTGGCGAATTGTTCTTCATTGCCCGGCAAAAGTCCCGCCGCATTGTTAAACTCATCGCCCGTAGTGATTCCGAAAGCCGTCCAGATTCCCGTATCCTGGGATTCGTATCGCACCCGTGCTTGAAACCCCAGATGATCCTCGACACGATCGAAGCCGTCCCATCCATTGTGCAGCGTAAACTGAAATGAGAGTGAATCGAGCGGCGTCCAATTGACTCGCGCACCCCAAAACGTGAATGGCGCGGCGAATTGGTAACTATAAGACTTCGAGTAGAAGACGTTCTCAGGTGCCGGAAGTGATTCATAGTCAACGGCGGCATAAAAATGTCCTAGCTGCGCGTGAATCGCCTCATTGCCAGCACTTAAGTACAGTTGCGGTGTGGCCGAACCATACAGTTCGCGATTCCAGTGCGAGTTTCCATCCTGCCGGAGCTCCCAACCGGTTGATTGAGCCACAAAATGGTCTTGCCCGAACAAATAATCCAACCGGCCGCCGATTCCAATGCCATCACATGGCAACGTCTTTTCGGCCACCAGACAAAGTTGATTCAGTACGAATTCGTTGGCTCGATACGGACCATGAAAGCGGCTCGTTGGGCTGTCGACGTTTCCCACGATCCCGCCGCTAAGCCAACCGCGCAGATTGATCCCGTTTGGGTCTTGCGGGAAGAGTCGCCAATGGTCGCCCGGTTGGTCGCACAAACTGGGGTTCGAGATCAACAGATTGTTGCTTTCCAGCATCGTGCAACCGGGGGCGTCGCAACTGATGCCAGGAATGCTGGACCATGTTTCGGCTCGCGCGATGCCAGCCACGGCGACCACAAACATCGCGCTCAACAGCAGGCGGCTAGGCATCGCACGATCCGCTCCCTCGGATTCTGAACATTGGTATCGAAAATCGAGCACGACCGGCGGCGACTTTCGAACGGCAATACGGATTGTTGTGTCCTTCCTGGACGCGTAGGGCCAGTGGCCAGGTGTCGCGCTTGTTTGAGTGACGCCAAATTTGTTATTCGCGAATCACACTGGGCCCAATTACGAA
>JAWKTM010000012.1:0-147551 GCA_041399085.1 Pirellulaceae bacterium | reverse complement strand
ATGGTTGTTGACGGTTCACTAATAATGATTGGTGCGTGGTTGTTGGGATCAGGATGCACGCACAGCACATACTCTTGAATCGCTTCGCCGCCGCGCCCGTCGGTGACTCGGACTGTGACGTTTTGATTGCCGATGAATTCCTCGGTAGGCTCCCAAGTGATAAGGCCTGTTGACGCTCCGATTGTCATTCCCATCGGGTGTTCGACGAACTCGTACATGAGGGCATCGCCGTCGGCGTCACTTGCTTCGACATCGTAAATATAGCGAGAGTCCGGAACGGTTTGTGCGGAAAAACCGCGATAGACGGCATTATCTTGTGAGAAGTTGTAGAAGCCGAACCCTCCAGACGTATAGGTATCGTCCTGCAATGTAACAGATTCGATGACTGTGTCGCCATCGCTAACCGTGATCGTGAATTCGCCTGGGTGAAACTCCAGTTCAAATCGATATTCAACGTTGTGAGACCATGCGATGTTGTTGTGGAAAACTGTTCTGGAACGGGCACCATTGCCGGCTGTCGGCCAAACATCTCGGGGTTGAAGTCTGTCGTCAACGCTGACCACGCGAACCGTCATTCCGCGTTCGGCGTTGCCGAGATTCTGAGTACCTTGCACGCTCTGACTGTTCTTCTTCCAATCAAACAAATAGAAGTGCCCGGTATCCTGATAACCAAACACAAACCCCATCATGTCATCATCGCCACCGTCCAACAGCCAAGTGCCTTCAATTCTGGTATCGGTAAGTTCGAAGTCGCTCAGGAAGATCGACGCATCCGAGTTATGAAGTTGCCGTACGGAGTTCCCGTCGTCCGCAACAACCCATTCCGCATCCTGGAAGATGTTGAACTCATACTGAATAGTTGACCACGAATTCAATGCCACTGGGGCCAATGCCCCGGTCTCTTCAATTGTTCCGAGATAGGCGAGCCTTTCCGGGTCGCTCGTAATCACCGGCGGGCGGTTGCTGGGCGTCTTGCCTACTTGGAGATCGTAGGTTTGTAGATCCGTCAGGGCTCCGTCGGAGACTTCGATGGCGATTTGGTGGAAGCCGATGTCGGCGGGGGTTGGCGTCCAGCGGATGAGGCCGGTGGCTTCGTCGACCATCATTCCCGTGGGGCCGGACATGAGTTTGTAGGCCAGCGGGTCGGCGTCGGGATCGGTTGCTTCCGAATCGTAGACATACGGGATCGCGGCGTTGGCCGTCGTGATCGGTTCGGATTGGAATTCGGGCGGCAGGTTGGAATCGGCGACGGTCAGCGTCATCCGCCAATCGTCGAAGCCTCGACCGGTCCCTAAATTCGTGGCGGGCCAGACGCTCAGGGAATCTTCCCAGCCAACCACCCAACTGCCATCGAGTTGCCGGGTGACTTGCAAATGATCCGAGGCTGGCGAAGCATCACCCGTCGCTTGCACGACGTAGACGCCGATGGATTGCCCCGCGGGAAAGCTGGGAGCGGCCGTCAGGTTGCGAGAGGAACCTCGCTGCCAGAGCGGTTGGCGACTTGGAAGCTCGGCGACTTCCCGCCAGGCCGGCGAGTCCCCGTCGGGCTGGGCATCGAGTTGGTCAACGACGTAGATGCCGATCTCGTCGACATTGGGCAGATCGCCGTCGAACGTGGCTTGCAGGCTGACTTCGCCGCCGGAAACGCCGAGCACGGCACCGAGCGATTGCGAGGCCGCGACGACCGGCGTCGCCTCGTCCGACGCGGCATTGACCGCGAAATCGGCCAATACGTTAATGACCAGCAGGGCATCGATCGGCGACAGGGATTCGTCGCCGTTGGTGTCGATGTAACCTGCAAACGTCGATTCGCCTTCGGCATCACTATGGGACGATAGTGGTCGGCTGCCGGTGGCGTTCAATTGATTGATGACCAGCAGCGCATCGATCGGGGAAACTTGGCGATCGGCGTTGACGTCGTGGCGATTGCCGGGATTCTGAAAGTCCGACGCTAGCATCCGGCGATCTTCGAGCGTTTCGAACAATCGCAAGCGACGGCGGTGGTGAAGTTTTCGAGAGCGAGTGCGGTTGGCTAGCATCGGTTGTGAATCTCATGGTGCGAGAGCAAGGCGGCGAAAGCTGTTGTATGGCATCGGGTTCTGGCGAATCAGGTCGTCGAGGCGCGTCGAGCGAGGCGACTGGCGACGGCCGCACGTCACAAAAATCTCGCTTGCTTCTTGGGGAAAGTCGGCTTATTTATGGACTTTCAGACGCGTTCACCCCGCCGCCAGTCAACGGCGCGCGATACACAGTTAAAACGAAGCCGTGTTACGCGACTTGGCCGTCGACGTGTTTTGTCCGACTGTTGGCTTCCAAACCGAAGGAATTTCCCAGGTGATGCTGGCATCCGACTCGACAATCTCCACCGGATTTCTGGGACGGGTCCAGCAATTCGACCGACAATCGTGGCGCGATCTGGTCGCTCGCTACGGACCCCGAATTTACGAACAGGCGCGGGCGGCCGGCCTGTCGTCGGAAGCGGGCGAGGACGTGGCTCAGGAAGTGTTCGTGGCTGTGGCTCGAGCCGCGCCGGGTTTCGAGAAGACCGGTCAGCGAGGCGCGTTTCGTTGTTGGCTGAAGACAATCACGGCGAACAAAATTCGCGACTATTACCGCAAGGCCAAGACGGTTGAAGTGGCTCGGGGCGGTTCTTCGATGCTGTGCGTATTACGGGAAGTTGCGGGCAGCGACGACCCGTCCACGGCCGAAGCGCTGCCCGGCTTGGAGCGTCGGCAGTTGGCCGATTGCTTGGTGGCGTATGCTCGGATCCAGTTTTCGGAAGTCACTTGGCGGGCTTTTTGGATGAAGTATGTCGACGAGTTGGACGCCGCGACGGTGGCTCAAGAGTTGGGCATGACGGCTGGCGCGGTGCGTCAAGCGGCTTATCGAGTGCGCCGGCAGCTCAAGGAAAACTTGCAGAATCTGCTGGACCAGGAATAGTGTCGAGGCCCTTCGGTGCCCGTGCTGTTCCGTTTCTCGTCCGCCACGCCACATCGAGTGACACGCATGCGTTCTAATACCAGGGAACGTTTGCACTTCTTTTCGCGTGAAGCGTGCCGTGGTTTCATCAAGTTGTCCCAACGAGGCGACGTTGTCGAGTTATGCGGCTGGCGAGCTCGGCGATGAGGATTTCGCCCGAGTCGATTCGCACGTTGTCGCATGCGCCGATTGCGCGCGCCGCGTCCAGGAATTGGAATCGCGATCCGACGGCGAGCTGAAGTTATTGCTGCGGGACGAACTAGGCGACCCGACCAGTTTTTATTCCAGCCGGTACGACCGTTTGTTGGCCAAACTTCAGGCGATTCAGGAAGAAGGCACGACGAGCGTTCTGGCCGCCGGGGCTCCGCGAAGCTGGGACTACCGAGAACTGATCGGCACGCGGCTTGGCGACTTCCGCATCGACCGCCTGCTAGGGCAGGGCGGCATGGGTGTGGTGTACGAAGCCCATCAGCTCTCGTTGGGCCGAAAGGTCGCGTTGAAGGTCTTGCCGCGCCAAATGCTTGCGCGGTCGCGGGTCAAGGAACGCTTCGAGCGGGAGGTCAAGGTCGTTGCGAATCTACACCATACCAACATCGTGCCGGTGTTTGGGTTCGGCGAGCAAGACGGACTGTTTTATTATGTGATGCAGTATATCGCTGGCTGCCCGCTGTCGCGCGTTATTGCCGAACGGAGGGAAAGCGATTCGCGCGAGGAAGTGCCGCGGCGCGATGACGGTACTGAGGATGCTCGCTGGCGGTTTATAGCACGAGTCGGTGCTCAGGTTGGCTGGGCGCTCAGTCATGCTCACCAGCACGGAGTCCTGCATCGAGATATCAAACCCTCGAATTTGCTATTGGATGAGAGCGGCGTCGTGTGGGTCGCCGACTTTGGCTTAGCCAAGTGTGAACAACACCCCGAGCTGACCGAGACCCAGGAAGTATTGGGAACGCTTCGCTACTTGCCGCCCGAAGTGTTAGAGGGGCGAGCGGATGAACGGGGAGACATCTATTCGCTCGGTCTCACACTTTACGAACTGGCACTGGGAAGACCGGCTTATGGCGAAGTGGAACGCTATCGCTTGTTGCGGTCAATCATGTCGTTCGAGGTCGAGCGATTAGAGACTGCGCTGCCGGACGTTCCGCGAGATTTGGCGACCATTATTCATAAGTCGATCGAGCGTGATCCCGCGGATCGTTATGCCTCGGCTCGCGAATTCGCCGAAGACTTACAGCGATTCTTGGACGATCAACCAATACGAGCGCGTCGCGCATCGTCGGCGGAACGATTGAGAAGATGGATTCGCAACAATCGCGTGCTTGCGACATCGTTGGCGGCCACCTTGCTGACGCTGTTAGTAGCGCTGTCGGTCAGTATCGGCGCCTCTCTCTACTTCTATCGTTTGGAGCAAGACAAGGCAGCTTTGGCGGCAAAGCTACAGTTGTCGCTCGAAGAGGAAGCCCGCCAACGCCAACAGGCGGAGACAATTACGGAGTATTTGGAAACGATATTCAAACCCGACGAGCCGATCGCCGAACGGCCGGATATCACGCTACAAGAAGCATTGATGCGAGCGACGGAGGCGTTAGACCCCGCCACCGTTGAGGACTCGCGGACACGGTACAAGCTGTTTAATGTTTACGGCCGTGCCTTCTACTCGCTGGGCAACTATGAATCCGCCATAAAGTTGTATGAGCAGGCGATCGTAGCGATTGAGCCCGCTGATGAAAGTATGACATCGGACCTGTTGGCAACGAAAATGGCGCTCGCCGAAGCGTTGACGCGCGTCGGAAAACACGAACAAGGCATTGCGTTGGGGCAAGAGGTGGCTGATGCCTTGGCCGCGCGACATGGCGAAGAGTACCTCGAAACGATCAATCAGCGACTTTGGGTGGCGCTGCAACAGGATGATTCGCAACACCTCGCGAACTTAGCCTCGCGCGTTCATCCGCTCGTCGCCGTGGCGAAGGAAGACGTCGGCGACGTAGGCGAGTCTCGACGATGGGCCATCGAACAATTGGGAATGGCCTATCTCAAGCTGGGAGAGTATGAGAAAGCCGAGTTCTTGTATGAAGGATTCATCGAGCGTGCCCGCCATGAGGTCGATAGCAATCCGCAAGAGACGGTGCTGACGTTTCTAAAGGCGGCGTGGATGTTTCGCGTTGGGGGACGAAACGAGCGGGCTTATCGGTATGGCCGCGAGGCGGTGGAGATCGGCCAGCAGCGTTTGGGCGAGTCTCACAATGCGACCTTGTGGGCCATGGATATGTTGTGGCGAATCTACCAAGAGACGGGCGAGCTCGATCGAGCGAGGCAAGTTGCCGATGAACTCATGCGGCGATGCCGGACCAAGTTTGGTTCGGAACACGACGAGGTCGCGCGTTTGGAAGCTCGCTATGGCCAGTTGACTGAGCGATTGGCGGAAGCCGTTGTAGGGGAATAACGCCCGGCGGCCGCATGTTGTGAATCCGCCGCGACGGACGGGTATGGAATGTCGCGCGGAGTAGGAGCGAACGCTTCGTTCAATTTCGCTGGGCGGAAGCGGGAAGCATGTTTGGCGTGAATTGGGGCCGATAGGCGGACGGATGATACTGCTGGGGATAGCCGACGGATGGCCCGCCCGGCGCGTAACTCATTTCGGGCATCGGTCGTGGCGGCGGCGCTGGCAATTGATCGTCGCCAGCGTCACGCGGTTGCAGCGATGGGTCAAAACGCGTGGAGGGTGTTTTCGGCGGAACGGCGCGTGGAGCACGTGGGGCGGGGACGCTGGGCGCGGGGATCGACTCGCCAATGGGCGGCGCGGCGTATTGGCCACCGGAGTAGAAGTCGCCGTGTGGCGCGCTCACGCCGGGATAACCTCGGAAACCACTGCCCGGGCGTTGGCCACTATGATAACCGTCACTCCATCCCCAACCCAAAAAACGCCCCACATAGTTGATCGCCGTGGGCAAGTCTCCGGCTTTCGCCTCGGGAGTTGTGTGGAGGATTGCGATGGCCGCGAATAGGGCCCAGCCGAGTCGTTTCATCGTTTGACCTCATGTCCAACTCGCGACGAGTTGAAAACACCCGCCGCGCATCGCCGAATACGGACGCACCTAAAACTGTATCGAGCTAAATGCCAGTAAGGCGACACCGCTCGCCGATGGTTGCGGCGGATTTCGGTTGTGCGAGTTGAGAGGCTGTGAGGCGAGGTGATTTCGCTCGCATTATTTTCCGTGCGGCTGCCAATGTTCGTCGAAGAATCCTGCTTCGACGACACGTCCGGCAAATTCATCGTTCGGCGGTTGGCTCATATCAAACATGGCCCAGTCTGGAAGCTTGGGGTTCTGCAACGAATTAGTGCGATCGTGCGCCTCGCGGAATGTGGGGCCGCTGTTAAGAACCACATACCGCCGTGGATTCAGCGGATTGGGATATATCAATGTCGGGACGTGGCTCTTGGCGTCATACTCTTTCCCTGCGATCGCCACTTGAGAAGCATTCCATTGAATCGGCAACTTCGGTAGAACTCGCGCGATCCATTCATTGGATTGGTCATCGCCCCAGAGAATCAGGTGGTATCGGCGCACATCCTCCTCCGTCACTTGATCGGCTGGCTTCTCACGCATTTGGCCCCGGAAGAGTGCCTGCCAGCGCGAGCGAAGATGGTCGACTTCCATGTTCACCCATTTGTCCAAGGCGGCATGACGCGATGAACCTTGTGGCGTGACCACCAGAAACGGGCCCATAAAGGCGTCGTCAATCGGTCCTTGCAGCAGATGACGCTTGGCCAGTTCGGGCGACGCGTTGTTCGCCACCTCGCGGGGGTTGGCCCATTGCCATTCGTCGGCGGCCTTGACGAGCGTCCAAGCGTTGCGATCGTTCGGGGCGGCCGGCGCAGTGAGCGTTTGGCCATCGACGACAACTTTCGAGCCCGGCTTGACGTAGGCGCTCAACCGCACGGAAGTCACATTTTTTGTGGTAAGCGTCACGGCGTCGTCGTCAGCTTGCGCGTCGATACGCGAATCCTGCCAATGCTGTTGGAGCCGCAATGCTTCGACCCAAAACATTCGGTTGTAGCGCAAGGTCTTCGTTTGCAGCCACACTTTGCGCGGCGTCCGATCGCGGCCCTGCGCGGCGGCCGTGGACATACGCTTGAGGATTTCTTTGAGCGTATCCGGGTGGTATTTGTGTCCCATCCCGGGGCCGATCAGATGCGTCAACTCTCGATCATGCGAAGCGAAAGCTCGTTCCATTACCCGAGCGGCTTGGATTTGTTTGTCTTCTTCGCCGCTGTAAGCCACCACGGGCAGATTGAACAAGTTCCTTGCGTAATCGGGGACATCATACAATCCCCATAGTGTTTGTTCATACGTAGGAGGATACTTATCGGGTGTGAGACGGTTGTATTCTGCCGTTTCCGCGAAGCCTGCTCCGGGACTCATGGCAACAAAGCGATCGGCGTAATGAGCGCCGAGATGCCAGCATCCCGCCCCACCCATCGAAAACCCCATCAGCACAATACGGTTCGGATCGATCAGGTAATTCGACCGAACATGGTTCATCGCTTCCAACACGTCGATTTCGCCGGCCGATTTGAAACCGATACATTGCCGCCCGAACGGATGCAGCACGATGGCGTTTTCGGGCGTGATTTGACCGGCTTTCGTGAGTCGCTCGGTGATAAAGTGCAAATCGGTGGCCTTATCACCACGACCGTGTAGCCAAACATAGAGCGTCGCGGGCTTGTCGCGCGGCAAAGCTTCGGGAATCACCAAACCATAAGGTTGGGCGGAGCCATCAATGCGGCTGGTGTAACCACGCACGACGAGACCGCTGGCGTCACGCCAAGCTGGCGCGCTGGCTTTTAGCTGCGCGATGCGTTCGGCGGCCAAGTCCAACAAGCGATTCGCCTTGCCAACGTCCTGCGGGTTGTAAAATTCGTTGAATTCAAGGGCCAGCTTCACCGCCTTCGTCAGGATGGCGACGTCGGCAAACAGCGGATTATCGGCGACCGAGGCAGCGGCCGTTTCGATTTCCGCCAAACGCGCCGCGAGCTGTTCGCGCTGTTCGGCCGGCAGATCAATGCCGTTCGGCGGCAAGAGGCGTTTGATGTTTGTTTGGGCATGCGTTGGGGCCGCATGGTTGGCTAGAGCCAGTAGAACGATGCCAGTGAGCAGCGAAAACGAGCTTGTGCGGAAAGCCATTATGTTTCGTCCGGTGGAGTAAACAGGGCAGGTGAAAGGCCGGGATTATAGCGGAAGGGAATCCGCGCGGAGACGCTCGCACTTGATGTCTCGGAGCGAGCGAAGACGGAGTCGGCTAAACGCCGCGAAGCTCATTGCTGCAATGCATACAGAATCACATTGACGCCGATGCGAGCGGCGTCTTCACGCGCGTAGCCTTTGCAATCCAGCGAGGCGTGATTCTCCAAAGCACAGCTCAGATCATACGGCGAGAAAATCACCACCAGACGGCCGTCTAACTCGATCCCTTCCAGCAACGGCGTGACTTTCGTCAATCGCGCGGTAAGGCCGTCGTTCGCGCCGCGGGCTTGCGGATCGCGCAACGTCACTTGGCCCAACGGGAAACCTTGAAACTGTTCGGTGAACATCGGGTGCGACGGCGGCACGCGGCTGAGTGGCTGGTCGGGAAAGATCGCTCGCAGCTCGCGGCGCATTGCTTCCGCGAACTCGGGACTGGCGCAGATCGAATCGGCCAGTAGAAATCCGCCACGTTCGAAATACTCGCGCAGCGCCGCGCGCTGTTCCGGCGTGAACTGAAAATCACGACGGCCGTGCATGAACAGGATCGGAAACTCGTGAATCGTTTCGTCCGTCGGAGCCAGCAGCCGACGCGTCGGCTCGATGCGAATGCGTACTTGATCGCGAACGACGTTCGTCAGATTGGCCAGCGAATTCGGAGCATCGTCCGCGCCGCCGCCGTGCGCGAGTTTCGGAATTTGCAGCGTGCCGCGTTCGGGCAACGGTTCGGCGTTGTCGTCGGCCGCAATGCGTGGCCGATCCAGCTTGTCTTTCAATTGTCGGTTCGTCGCATAGGCCAGCACATTCACACCGATCTTGACGCAGGCTTCAATCTGCCGATTGACGTGTTCGGAATAATCCGTATCGCGGCTGCCGCGGCTCAGCTCCCAAAAACAAGACAGCGACCGAGGGCAGTAAATGACGCTTGTGCGGCAACAAGCTTCGACGCCGTACAGCCACAAACCCGAAGGCAACGCATCGGGATCGATCGGTTGTTCGGCGAACCAGACCGAGTGATCGGGCGGCAATTTGCGAAGCGGGCTGTTGAACAGTTCGGCCATCAACGCCCGGAAGCTGCGATCGAACGCTTGACCGTCGCAACCGTTGCCGTCGTTGGCTTCGGCGAATATAAAGCCGCCGTTTTCGATGTAGAGACGGAGGTTGTCCTTCTCGCGTGCGGACAACTCGAACGCTTCGCCGCCGCTGATAAACAGCACCGGCGTTTGCAGCAAGTCCTCCAAAGTCGCCACGCGGCCATCGACCGTTTGCCAAGTGAGATCGCGTTTCCAGGCCCGTTCGACGTGGCGAGTTAGTTGCTGAACGCCGTCGCGATGCCGTTGCCAATCGTCCGACTCGCCATGTCGCAAATGGCTGATGACCACGTTGCGGCGGCCCTTGGACAGAAACAGCAAGGCGAACGAAGTGCCGATCGTGCCGCTGCTGTCGCTGTGGCCCACTTCGGTCCAACGACCGGTCAGCGAGTCTTGCGATTGGACCAACACGTTGGCGCCTTCGCGATACCAATCGTGGCGGCCGATAAATCGCCGACCGGTCATTCGGCCCACGCGTTCCAACGCATACAAGTAGTACAGCAGATTTCCGCGAGCGAGCGCCGAGCCGCTGGCGCTGAGCGGACTGGGGTTGGTCGTTACGCTGAATTTTTGCGCCAGCCAATGCAGAGCCCGGGCGAGCGCGTCATCGTCGCCGGACGCGCCGCAACAAGCGATCGAATCGCCGCTGACGCTGGCCGCGCTCTCGCCCAATCGCCCCGAAGTGATGACTAAAGAAGCAATGCCGGCGCAAGTCATGCTGCCCGTGGCGGGCTGCGCCGGATAGTATCCCCAGGCGCCGTCTTCGCGCTGCGTTCGCTTCCAATAGGCTTCGGCCAGCCGCCAAGTTTGCTCGTTCACATCCACGCCGACCTGCTCGGCTTCGTGCAACGCCAGCAGCGCGAACTGCGTGTTCGAGTTGTCGCCGTTGCCCGTGGAATTGGAATATCCCCACGAGCCCTTTCGATCGCCTTGCTTGATCTGGACACTTTCCAACCAACGCACGTTTCGCAAAATCAACAGTCGATCCTTCTCGGGTTCGGCCGCGCAGAAGACCATCGTTTGCAGAGAAGTAGCGTAGACATACGACGGCTTGCCCAGCGTGCGGAGATAGGCGAGCGAACGTTGGATTGTGGGGCTATTTACCGGCTCGCCGCAACTCAGAAGGGCCAGCGTGCAGAGCGACGTGAGTCCGCCTGGTTGATTGGGATATTCGGACCAACCGCCGCGCGACTTGTCCTGCTCGGTCTTGAGGAACTCGACGCCGCGATCGATCGCCCGATTGACATCGGCCGCCGTAATGTCCGCCCGCGCTTCCGGCACGACCAACAGCATCGGCATCACAATCAGCAGCCCAAGCGGGCGTTTCCGCGGCATTTACGAATTCCTTCTGGGTCGGAGGCCGACGTTTCCCTGCAAATATCTTAGGATTCGATAGTTACGTCGGCAACGAAACGGCGGATCAGGTTACCGATCCGCGACGGTCCCTACGCACAAACGGAACAAGCGTGTCGAACAAACCACGAAGCCTGGGCGATGTGCTGCAAGAATTCAGCCAACATCGCCAAATCATGCAGCAGGAACTGGCCAAAGTGATCGTCGGCCAGCAGGAAGTGATCGAGCAGTTGTTCGCCGCGATTTTTACGCGCGGGCATTGTCTGTTGGAAGGCGTGCCGGGACTGGCCAAGACGCTGATGGTGAGCTCGCTGGCTCGAATTCTGGATGTGAACTTCAAACGCGTGCAGTTCACTCCCGATTTGATGCCGTCCGACATTACCGGCACCAATGTGTTGGATGAGGATGAAAACGGACGCCGCGAGTTTCGCTTTGTTGAAGGACCGGTTTTCACCAATATTCTGCTGGCCGACGAAATCAACCGCACGCCGCCCAAGACGCAAGCCGCACTTTTGCAAGCGATGCAGGAACGCGAAGTGACCGTGGGTCGCAACACCTACAAGCTGCCCGATCCGTTCTTTACGATCGCCACGCAAAACCCCATCGAACAAGAAGGCACCTATCCGCTGCCCGAAGCGCAGTTGGACCGTTTTATGTTCAACATCAAGGTGGGCTATCCGTCGGCGGACGAAGAAGAACGCATTTTGTCCGTGACGACTCGGAACGAGCGGGTGGAAGTGAACAAGGTGTTGTCAGCCCGCGCGATTGTGAACGTGCAAAAGTTGGTCAGCAGCGTCGCGGTCAGCGAGTTCATTGTGAAATACGCCGCCCGGTTGGTGCGGGCGACTCGGCCGAAGGACGACTCCGCGCCGGCGTTCGTGCGCGAACTGGTCGATTGGGGCGCCGGACCACGGGCGGGTCAATTTCTCATTAATGGCGGCAAGGCGCTCGCCGCCATGGACGGACGATTCTCCGTTGCCATCGACGACATTCGCAAGATCGCCGTCCCCGTGCTTCGGCACCGCATCAGCACGAATTTCCAAGCTCAAGCCGAAGGGATGACCAACGAAGACATTATCGCTCGACTGATTAAGGAGATTCCCGAACCGGAAATCCCCAAGTTCGCCACGCCTGGCGCTCAAGCGACGCAACCACAACCGCCACCAACTCCGCCACCAGTGGCGCGAAAGTAGCAAATGTCCAGCGTTGAAAAGTATCTCAAGCCGCAAGTGATTAATCAAATTAAGCGGCTAGATCTGCGTGCTCAGTTTGTTGTGAAAGGTTTTTTGCAAGGGCTGCACGCCAGTCCGTTTCATGGCTTTTCGGTCGAGTTTAGCGAGCACCGGCGATACAGCCACGGAGACGACCCCAAGGATATTGACTGGTTGGTATTCGCCAAAACTGACAAGTATTACGTCAAAAAGTTTGAGGCCGAGACCAACATTACTGGTTACTTGGCAATGGACTTGAGCCAGTCGATGGGATACACACTGCGGCAGGATTTGACGAAGTTCGATTACTCCATCTGCTTGGCCGCGGCCTTGGCTTATTTGATGGTGCTGCAACAAGATCCCGTGGGGCTGATTACTTTCGATCGGCGAGTGCGAGACAGCTTGCCGCCGAAATCCAAACGCACCCAGTTGGGAAACGTGCTGTCGCATCTCTCGCGATTGAAGCCGACGGGTCCGACCGATGTGGCTCGCAGCCTGGATCAAATCGCCGCCATGTTGCGGCACCGTAGTTTAGTGATGTTGTTCTCGGATCTGCTGGCCGAACCAGAACCCGTGATTCGCTCGCTCCGCCGCCTACGACATGGCGGACACGATGTGATTTTGTTTCACGTCATGGACGAAGCGGAAGTTCATTTTCCCTTTAGCGGGATGATCGAGTTCGAAGATCCCGAGTCGGATGATCGCGTACAGGTCGACGCCAACAGTTATCGCAATGATTATTTGGCCGAGGTCCAAGCGTTCCGTGAGAATTATCGGCGCGAATGTTTTTCGATTGGCGTGGACTATGTGCCTTTGGATACCAGTATGCAGTTTGACAAAGCGCTCATGGAGTATTTGCTCAACCGCCGGGCTCGTGGGTGATGGATCGTCACTATTGAGAACGTGGCAAATTGGGCAGCAGTAACAGCGGGAGAAACGCGGTATCCGGTTCAATGACGGCCGTCACTAATTCAGTCGCCTGTCGGGCGATTTCTTCGGCGCGGCGAATTATCGCCACCAGCTCGAACTCGAAGTCCGCGGCAACAGCCGCGTCATCATTGGTCGCCAAGCATTCATTGAACAACTCGGCGGCGCGACGCGCGTGCCGAGCCATTCCGTCCGCCCGTCGTTCGCGTAGCTTGACGCCCGCCGCGGCCAGCTTAATTAAGCCCTTCAGCATGTCGGCGATCGTGCCCGTTCTGCCCACGGCCAGCCACACAGCTTCCCATTGTTCGTGAGCTTCCCAGTAATAGCCGTAATTGAACAAGTCGAGACCGAAGCAAAACGTTGTCGACTCGCGCCAACGCGATGGCTCAAACGAATCGACGCTTCCCACAGTCTCGCCAAAACTATGCCCTACCGGATCGCTGATCGGATGTGGATGCCGGCCCGGCACATAAGAATAGGCGGGGAAATTTCGCTCGGGGATAAATCGCGGCGGGGGCGAGTCGGGCGGCGTTGGGGATAGAGTTTCGTGGATCATCGCCCTAGCATATCCGTTGCGCGGTCGCTTGCGAGTCGATCGACGGCCGCGTTATCACATGATGGATCGAGTTCGAGTTTTCCGCATCATTACGAAGGCAGAAGGCGACGGTCACAATGAATCATTCGGGACGGCGAATCGTGGTAACCGGAGCAAGCCGCGGGCTGGGGCAGGCGATGACGCGCGGGTTCGCAGGCGAAGGGCACACCGTCTGGGGTTGTTCTCGATCGGCCGACGCGGTGGCTCGTTTGCGAGACGAATTTCCTTCGCCCCATCGGTTCGAAATGGTGGATGTCACCGATGCTTCGCGAGTGGCGGAGTGGGCCGAATCGTTACTGGCCGACAACGATCCGCCCGACTTGTTGGTGAACAACGCAGCCGTGATCAATCGCAACGCGCCGCTGTGGGAGCTGGACACGGACGAGTTTCACCAGACGATCGACGTCAACATCAACGGCGTGTTTCATGTGATTCGCGCGTTCGTGCCGGCGATGGTCGCACGCGGTTCGGGCGTGATCGTGAACTTCAGCTCCGGTTGGGGGCGTTCGGTTTCGGCCGACGTGGCTTCGTATTGTGCGACTAAATTTGCCATCGAAGGGCTGACTCAGGCGATGGCTGCGGAGTTGCCGTCGGGCATGGCCGCCGTGCCGCTGAATCCGGGCGTGATTCACACGGAAATGCTGGAAAGTTGTTTCGGAACGCATGCCAGCGCCTATCCCGATCCAGAAACTTGGGCCCAGCGAGCCGTGCCGTTTCTGTTGAAGCTCGGCCCGAAAGACAACGGCCGGCCGCTGACCGTGCCAGCATGAACGCGTCGGGAGAGCAAACGCCGCATCCGTGCGAACTGGCGGTCGAGTCGCTTGAGCGCGAATGTTCGATTCGTTTCGGTCGGCGCAGCGGCCCCGGCGGGCAACATCGCAACAAAGTCGAAACGGCTGTGATCCTGACGCATCAGCCGACCGGCGTTTCGGCCGAAGCGTCCGAACGGCGCAGCCAAGCGGCGAATCGCGGCATGGCGTTGCAGCGATTGCGAGTGAACTTGGCCCTGGCAATACGCACGTCGCGAGGCGGATCGTCGCCGACGGATCGCTGGACAAGTCACCGACACGGGCAACGGCTGGCGGTCAGTTCGCGGCATGAAGATTTTCCCGCGCTGCTGGCCGAGGCGCTAGATGTGCTCGCGGAACAACAGGACGAACTGCCCGCTGCGGCCGAACGGCTGGGCGTCAGCGGCTCGCAGTTGGTCCGCTTGCTGAAGCTGGAACCGCGTGCCCTCGACGCCTTGAATCAACGCCGGCAAGCTCGCGGCCAGCATCGTTTGCGGTGACCTGAATCGCCGCTCGGCTGGCACATTGCATGCGACGACGGCAGCTTCACCACGTCTTCTATAATTCGGGCAAGGAGAAGTTCATGGCCGTTGATCCCATTTGTCAGATGCAAGTTGACGAGTCGTCGATGATCCGCGCCGAGCGGGCGGGCGAGACGTTCTACTTTTGCTGCGAACACTGTCGACGAAAGTTTCTTCAACAACACGCGGATGCTCAGGCGACCGGCAAGCCGTTGCCCGACGCCGGCGCGCCGCCGCAACTCGTGTCGCTCGGCGGATTGTCGATGTCCCAACCGGACGCCGGTGCTCCGGCGAACGATGCGGCGCACGGTGGTTGTTGCCACGGAGGCGGACACGGAGATAGCGGGCACGCGGCAACATCGCGGGCTCGAAAAAGCTCGGCCAAGTACTTCTGCCCGATGTGCGAAGGTGTCGAAAGCGACCGTCCGGCCGATTGTCCGAAGTGCGGCATGGCGCTGGAACCGACCGGCGTGCAGCCGACTGCAACGACCGTTTTCACTTGTCCGATGCATCCCGAGATCGAACAAGACGAGCCCGGCGCCTGCCCGATTTGCGGCATGGATTTGGAGCCGAAAACGATTGCGGCGGAAGAAGCCGACTCGCCCGAACTGCGTGACATGACGCGGCGATTTGCCATCTCGGCCGTCTTCACCGTACCGCTGCTGATCTTGGCGATGGGGCCGATGGTTGGGCTGCCGATCGGACGGTGGATCAATCACGAAACGGCTGGCTGGTTGCAACTGTTTCTGGCCACGCCGGTCGTGCTGTGGGCAGGCTGGCCGTTCTTCGAACGCGGCGGCCGTTCGCTTGTTACTCGCAACTTGAACATGTTCACGCTGATCGCCATCGGCACCGGCGTGGCGTATCTGTTCAGCTTCGCCGTGCTGCTGTTTCCCAACGCCTTGCCGCCATCGCTACGCGAAGCCGGCGGGCATCCGCCGCTGTACTTCGAAGCCGCGGCGGTCATCATCACGCTGGTTCTGCTCGGGCAAGTGCTCGAGATTCGAGCTCGTCGTCGCACGGGCCAGGCGATCCGCGAGCTGATGTCGCTGGCTCCGCCGACCGCTCGCATATTGCGCGATGGCGAAGAGCGTGAAGTGCCGCTGGCCGCGGTTCAAGTTGGCGATACGCTGCGAATTCGACCGGGCGACAAGATTCCGGTCGACGGCCAAGTGACCGACGGCGGCAGCTCGGTCGAAGAAGCGATGTTGACCGGCGAACCGTTGCCGGTGGAAAAAGGGCCGGGCGATTCGCTGATTGCCGGCACCGTGAACCAAACCGGTTCGATGTTGATGCGAGCCGAGCGAATCGGCCAAGACACCGTGCTGGCTCGCATCGTCTCGCTCGTCGCCGACGCCCAGCGCAGCCGAGCTCCGATTCAACGGCTGGCCGATTCCGTCGCCGGATACTTTGTACCGGCCGTCGTTCTGATCGCGATTGCCACGTTCGCCGGTTGGGCCTTGTTCGGGCCTCAGCCGCGATTGGCCAACGCCTTGGTCTATTCCATCTCGGTGCTGATTATCGCCTGCCCTGCGTTGGGGCTGGCCACGCCGATGTCGATCATGGTCGGCGTCAGGCGCGGAGCCCGAGCTGGCGTGCTGGTACGCGACGCCGAATCGATCGAAACGATGCACGCCGTCGACACGGTGGTGGTCGACAAAACCGGTACGCTAACCGAGGGTCGACCGAAGCTGACCGAAATGATTCCGCACGGCGACTGGGACGAAACGGAATTGCTGCAGTTGGCCGCCGCCGTGGAACAAGCGAGCGAACATCCGCTGGGGCGCGCCGTTGTGGAAGCCGCGCGCGAGCGAGAACTGTCGCTGGCCAGCGTCGAGCGATTCTCGTCGACGACCGGCGCTGGTGTCGTCGGCATGGTGAACGGCCGAGCGGTGCGAGTCGGCAGCCGCGCGTTCGTGGTCGAACAGGCCGAGGATGGCGATGCGAAATCGGCCGCGTCGTCGTCGCGCGAGTCATCCGCATTGGACGAACGAGCCGACTCGCTACGCCGACAAGGTCGCACGGTGTTGTATGTATCGGTCGACTCGCGATTGGCTGGGCTGCTGGCCGTTTCGGATCCGATCAAGGCGACTTCGGCCGACGCCGCTCGTGAACTACATGCACTCGGCATCCGCATCATCATGCTCACCGGCGACAATGCGATTACGGCTCGCCATGTGGCCGAGCAACTGGGGATCGACGAAGTCGAAGCGGGAGTTTCGCCGCAACAGAAACACGATCGCATCCAGGCACTGCGCGGCGAACGCCGCACCGTGGCGATGGCTGGTGACGGCGTGAACGACGCTCCGGCACTGGCGGCGGCTAACGTCGGCATCGCTATGGGAACGGGCGCCGATGTGGCGATGGAAAGTGCGGGAATCACCTTGGTGCAAGGCGATCTGCAAGGAATCGTTCGCGCGATTCACCTCAGCCGGGCCGTAATGAGAAACATCCGACAGAATCTATTGTTCGCCTTTCTCTACAACGGACTAGGCATCCCCGTTGCCGCCGGCGTCCTCTTACCGCTGGGCATCTTGCTCAACCCCATGATCGCCGCCGCCGCCATGAGCTTCAGCAGCGTCTCCGTAATCGCCAACGCCCTCCGCCTGCGAGCCATTCGCATTGAATAACGCCGCATTGGCTCTGCACAATGGCGATGCCGCATTTAATCCTTAGGCGAGCGGCCGTTGAAAATATACGAGCACGCAGCGCAAGCAAGTGAGTTCGTCGTTTCACTCGTTCACGCATCGTGCTCGAATTTGGGCGGACGCCGGGAAGAGCAAAACGCAAAGACGCAAGGGCGCGAAGACGCAAAGGGCGGAACAGTCGTGGACGGGGAGTTGGTTTCTTGACACCGGACGGCTCGCGCCGCGCCGCTCTTATCGTCGTTGCGTCCTCGCGCGCTGTGCGCGGGTCTCCCGACCCCGCACATTCTTTCGACCGAAGGTCTCCTGGTTTGCGATTCGGGAGACCTGCGGTCGACGGTTTCGGCGAGGTCGGGAGACCTACGCCGAGCGCGTCTTGAACGCCACTTGTTTGGCGTGCATGAAAGCGATGAGGAAAAGCCTTGGAGACGCCAAGCCATGAGGTGCCTGCGCCGCGCTTGTCAAGACTTAAAATGCCGAGGTAGATCCACGAGTGTTATGGTGTTTGTCCGAGTGGACTGTTGCGTCGATTCATTCAGCCGTTCGATGGCGCTCGGTCACCTCGAATCGCGATTGTCATTGTTGCCGAGCATGCGGATGATCCGACGTGCGAGATGATCCTTGATTTCACGGTGGCGCGGAACAGGCTGCGAGACTCCGGTCGTTGGATTGCGATACCAATCGTGTTTAGCTCCATGTCGGATGAGTACGCACCCGAGATCTTCAATGGTTCGGATAAGATCGACGCGTTTCATGAAACAACCAAATCCTCCACCCGCCGCGCGCCAGGGATCGCGCCGCCCGAAAGATCGGCGTAAAGATCCTTGAGATGCTCTTTCAGGTCATCGAGGCTCTCGCCTTGCGTCCAATAGTCTGGATACTCCTGCAGGTAGCCCAACCAATCGTCACCATCTTGCCAAACGACAATTTTTACAGCTTGCATCCTTTTTAACTCACAGCCAAACGCGTAGGCACGCCGTTCGAGTACAAGTTTACTTAGCGTCAACTACCGACAACAACGACGTCAACCCAGCTAAGCGTGCGGAAGGGAATGGGAACGCATCGCGCGTTGGCGTTGAATGACACGAAACTACCGTTACACGTTGCGGCACACGGGGTGTAATTTCATTCGCTTCAATCGCTACTCCGCGAAACGGCACTCGCACTGGTTCTCGCCACGCGAGCAAAAGAAGTAGAGGAAAAGCTCCGACAAGGCGGTGCGCTCCAAAGTTGCGTCGCGACTTGTTCGTTCGCGTAACGGCCCGTATAGTAAGGCATTACGTAATTCCGGCCGGTTGCCACTCGCCACAAATCTGTACGATGCCGAATGTCATTCAATTGAGTCGCGCCGACGACCATCGGGACGTCGTACATCGAGCGGTCCAGGCTTTAGCGGAAGGCAAACTGGTGGCTTTCCCCACGGAAACCGTGTACGGGATCGCCGCCAGTGCTCTCGATCAGCAGGCGGTCGAACGGTTGCGGGTGTTGAAGCAGCGTGCGACCGATAATCCAATCGCGTTGGCCATTCGCAGCGCCGAACAGGCGCTGGATTACGCGCCGCGAATGACGACGCTGGCCAAGCGGCTGGCTCGACGATGTTGGCCTGGGCCGGTGACTTTGGTGATGGACGACGACCATCCGGACAGCGTGCTGAGGCAGCTTCCGCAAGAAGTGCAGCAGGCCGTTTGCCAGAACGAGACGGTCGGCCTCCGCGTGCCGGCTCATACGTTGATCCTGGACGTATTGAAGCTGATGGCGGGACCGCTGGTTTTGACGAGTGCGAACCGGGCGGACGAACCGGAGACCGTGACCGGCGACGAGGTGGCCGCGGCGCTGGGCGACGATGTGGACATGATCCTGGACGACGGGCGTTGCCAGTTCGGGCAGCCTTCGAGCGTGGTGCGGGTGGGCAACGATAATCGGCTGACGATTCTGCGAGCCGGCGTGTTGGGCGGCCCGATGTTGCGGCGGCTGAGCAGCTTGATGGTGTTGTTCGTTTGCACCGGCAACACTTGCCGCAGCCCGATGGCCGAAATCCTGATGAAGCAGCGGATCGCCGAGCGGCTGGGGTGCACGCTGGACGAATTGGAAGATCGCGGCGTGTTGGTGATGTCGGCCGGGATCGCGGCGATGGCGGGAGGCCGCTGCGCCACGGAAGCTGCCTTGGTGATGCGTGACCGGGGCTTGGATTTATCGACTCATGAGAGCCAGCCGCTGACCGAGCGGCTAGTACGTTTTGCTGATTTGATCCTGACGATGACGCGCGGCCATCGCGAAGCCGTCGTCGCTCAGTGGCCGTCGTCCGCCAACCGCACGTTCGTGTTGGGGCAGGAGCGCGACGTGGCCGATCCGATTGGCGGTCCTCGCGATTTATACGCCGGATGCGCGGCGGAGATCGACGGGCTGTTGATGAACTGGTTCGATCGAATCGACTTGAACAGCATTCCCACCGCGGTGGAAGAGGTACAGTGATATGCGAGTTTCGATTGGCAGCGACCATCGTGGATTCAACGCCAAAGCTCGGTTGGTCCAATTGTTGACCGATTGGGGGCACGAGGTCGTGGACGAAGGGACGGTGGATGGTCAAAGCGTTGACTATCCCGATTTCGCCAGCCGTGTGAGCGGCAAGGTCTCGCGCGGCGACGCGGATCGCGGCATTCTGGTTTGCGGCACGGGAATCGGCATGGCGATCACGGCCAACAAGTTTCCCGGCGTGCGGGCGGCTGTGTGCAACGATGTGGTGACGGCCGAGTTGTGCCGGCGGCACAATGATGTGAACGTGCTTTGCCTGTCGGGCGACATGATCGGCGATCGGCCGGTCGATACGTTGCTTTCCACGTGGATGGACACGCCGTTCGAAGGCGGTCGTCACGCTCGGCGATTGGAGAAGATCCGCGATCTTGAGGTTGGCGGCTGTCCTCCGTGTGAGGCAATAGCCGATCTGGCATCAAGCTGCCGATCGTTCGAGTTCAGCCGTAGCTCGCCGTGGAACATCGGAGTTGATCGGCATGGATCAAGACTACCTGGGCAATCCGCACGATCGTTTCACTCGCCATATGCTGGCCAATTTGGACAACGTCCGAGAAGCTTGTGCGGCGAGCGTTGCCGGGCGAGGTTGTCGAGCAGCTTGATCTCGCTTCGCTACGGCCGGCGAAGCAGTCGTTCGTGGATCAGACTCTGCGTTCCAGCCACACGGACTTAGTGTTTGAAACGCAATTGGCGAATGGTGCCGAGGCGTTTGTCGTGTTGCTGCTGGAGCACAAATCTTCGCCGGACGAGCTCACGGCGTTTCAAGTATTGCGGTATATCGTGCGGCTCGGTGAGGAACGACTGCGGAACAAGCAGCCGCTATGTCCCGTGTTGCCGATCGTGTTGTATCACGGACCGCGACCGTGGAATGCGGCTCGCAGCGTGCGGGAGTTGGTCGGCGGGCCGGCGGCGTTCCTGAATTCGTCCCGGACTTCACGCTGCCGCTGGTCGATCTGAGCCAGTGGTCGGACGACGAGCGGTGCGCGAGGAATCGCTGTTCATGGCTTACATGTCGTTGCTAAAATACATTCACGACGACAGCCTGCCGGCGCGGTTGGTCGAGTTCTTCCGGTTGCTTCGCCGCTCTGTTGCCGCCGGCCAGCGGCATGGAATGTTTGGAAGCGGTGCTGCGATACTTGTTCAGCGGCGCCAGCCAACTCTCCAATGACGTTCTGCAAGCGGCCGTCGTCCAAGTCTTTCCACGAAGAAGGAGAATCGCTCATGCCCACAATCGCCGAACAAGTGTTCCAAGCCGGTTTGGAAAAGGAGAACAGCAAGGAATCGAGCAAGGAATTCAACAAGGAATCAATCGCGGCCTGGCTCATGGCGTGTTGATCGGCAAGATTCAGTTGTTCCAACAGATTCTCGGGCAAGCGATCAGTTCGCCCGAAGAATTGCGTATCAAATCCCTGGAAGACTTGGCGCAGTTGCTGGCAGACCTCGAGGCTCTCTCCCACGAGAATCGAAACTAGCGAAAGGAATCGCTCGTGAGGGCTGCCAAGTCGATTACTTGTTGGGCGTCGCGGTCGAACGCTTGGACTTCACGCCAGAACCTCTTTCACGACGTGGCCATGCACGTCGGTCAAACGGCGGGCGAGACCATTGTGTGTGAACGTTAGGCGTTCATGGTCGAGTCCCAGCAGATGCAAGATCGTGGCGTTGAGGTCGTGGATCGACAGAACATTCTCCACCGCTTTGAACCCCAATTCATCCGTGGCCCCATAGCTAACGCCTCGCTTGACACCGGCTCCAGCCAGCACGGCCGTGAAACCCAGCGGGTTATGATCCCGCCCCTTGGCTCCCTTTTGAAACATCGGCATGCGACCGAATTCGGTACACCACACGACCAACGTCTCGTCCAACAATCCTCGTTGGCGTAGATCGCGAATCAACGCGGCAGCCGGTTGGTCCATCACTCGACCGTGAACATCGTATTGTTCGCGCAGGGCGTTGTGCCCGTCCCAATTCAGCTTGCCACCGCTTGCATAGGCGCCGTTGAACAGTTGCACGAATCGGACGCCTTTCTCGATCAAGCGCCGAGCCAAAATACAGTTTCGAGCAAAGCCGGCCTTAATCTCATCGCTGCCATCGTCCGCGCCATACATCGACAGCACATGAGCCGGCTCGGAGCTGAGGTCGGCTAGTTCCGGGACCGACAACTGCATCCGCGCCGCCAATTCGTAGCTGGCGATCCGAGCGGCCAACGCGGTGTCGCCAGGGTTCCGCTTGAGATGCTCGTCGTTCACCAGTCGCAGCAAGTCGCGAGCGGCGACGTCGGCGGCAGGAGAAACGCCAGTGGGCGGAGCTAGGTTGCTGAGCGGTTTACTGGCGTTGAACGACGTTCCTTGGAAGACGGCCGGCAAGAACCCGGCCCCCCAGTTGTTGATGCTGGCTTGAGGAATGCCTCGCGGATCGGGTATCGCCACGAACGCCGGCAAGTCCGCGTTTTCGGAGCCGAGCGCGTATGTTACCCACGCTCCGATGCTGGGAAACCCATCCTGCACGAAACCGGTCGACAGAAAATTCTCGGCCGGACCATGCGTGTTGGATTTGCTGGTCAGCGAATGCATGAAAGCAAAGTCGTCGACCAATTCGGCCAGGTGCGGAATCATGTCCGACACCATTTTGCCGGTCTCGCCGTGTGGCCGAAAATCATACTGGGGGCGTGCCAAGTCGCCGGCCGGTCCTTGAAACGTCACGGCGGGACCGCCCGGCAAAGGCTGGCCATCGCGTTTCAACAATTCGGGCTTGTAGTCCCAGGTTTCCAATTGGCTGCAAGCGCCCGCACAGAAGATGACGAGCACGTTCTTCGCCCGAGCTGGAAAGTGCGGCGGCCGAATCGCGAAAGGATTCGACAAATCAATCTTCGGCGGCGACGACGCCGAGTCGGCGGCCAACAATCCTTGTTCACCCAGCAATTGCGTGAGGGCGATTGCGCCCAGCGATGAGCTCGTGCATTCGAGAAAACCGCGTCGCGACAACAGCGAGCGACCGGCGTGTGTCAGCGGCAGGGGCTTGGGCGTGAGCATCACTACTCCTGGGCGCGGAAGTCAAACAACGGGACAAGCCACATTGTAGACAAACCGCCAAGCGAGCTCAGGAGTTCTCTGCCGCGAGTTGGCGATGAGTTGAGCCGCGCGCCTTGTTCGAGCAAGCTGCCTCGGCTGCTGGCGGCCCAACGCTTCGGCTTGCGATTCTGGAGCCGAATCGGCGACGAACAGGCGCTCGCGGCCGTCGCGGCTTCGAGCACCACGGCATCCAAATGCAAGCGATCGTTTTCAAATCGACCCCACGCGCCGACCGGAGCCAAACATCCACCGCGCAATGGGCCAGCAGCGACCGTTCCGCGATTACGGCGCTGCGGGTCGCCGGATCGTTCAGCGGCGAGCGCGTCCAGCTGCGCGTGTCGTCCGCTCGAGTTTCCAGGCCCAAGCGCCTTGCCCAACCGCTGGCAGCATCGTCGACTTGGGCAACGTCTGGCGAATGCGTTCGGTTAGCTCCAATCGTGTGAGCCCCGCTTCCGCCAAGATGATCGCTTGGTACTCGCCATCGTCCAGCTTTCGCAACCGCGTTTCGACGTTGCCGCGAATATCGGCCACGCGAAGATCGGGCCGCGCGTGCAACAACTGGGCTTGGCGACGCAAGCTGCCCGTGCCGACGAGAGCTCCTGCTGGCAATTCGTCGAGGTTCGCGTAGTCGTTCGTCACGAGCGCGTCGCCGCAGACTTCCGGCGGCACGGCGGCCAGCTGCCAGTCCGTCGACCGGTTCGGTCGGCAAATCCTTCAAGCTATGAACGGCCAAGTCGATTTCGTTGGCCAGCAAAGCTCGTTGAATTTCCTTCGTGAATACGCCTTGGCCGCCAATGTCTCTGATCGGCCCCGAACGCACATCGCCTTGCGTCGAGATATAAACGAACTCGACATCCACTTCCACCCGCGCAGTCGCGCGGCCACCCACTCGGCCTGCCAGCGAGCCAGCGGGCTGGAGCGTGTTCCCGAACGCAGTCGAGTTCGCGTGCTCATGAATCGTCCTGATTCGACTCCAGAGGTTTAGTTGCCGGGGGATTCGCGCCGGTCATTGGCACGCCGTTGCGTTTCGTCGCTTCGGATGACGTGCCCGAGACGGTTCCAGTCGCCGCAGTTCCGGTCGATTGCGTCGCGGCGTTCTGCAAAGCCGCTCGCTGCGAAACGGCGGCGGCGATCTCCGCGGCTACTCGATTGTTCTTCTGCTGCTGATGAGCCGGCACGACCACGCCGCAACTCACAATGAACTGGATCGCTTGGTCGATCGTGATATTCAGGTCGATCGCTTCGCTGCGTCGGACCGTGATCGTAAAGCCCGTCACGGGCATCGGACTGGTCGGCATCAACACGGCCAGCACCGGTTCGTTGGCCGCCGCGGCGATGTCGAGCATGCTTTCGCCGGTGACGAAGCCGAGCGACCAGATGCCTTTGCGCGGATATTCGATCGCGACGACTCGCGTGTATTCAATCTCTTGCTCGACGAACACAAAATCCGTCACTTGTTTGACGGACGAATACACATTGCGAATCACGGGCAGACGGTGAATCAGCGCGTCGAACCAACTGACGATCATCCGCCCCACGTTGGCCGC
The DNA here is from genome assembly GCA_041399085.1 of Pirellulaceae bacterium. Lineage (GTDB taxonomy): Bacteria > Planctomycetota > Planctomycetia > Pirellulales > Pirellulaceae > JAWKTM01. The sequence continues at coordinate 123,057 of JAWKTM010000012.1, read as the reverse complement.
CACAAACTTGCCCAGCAAGTACAGCATGCCTATGAATAGGGCCAGAAACAGCGGGATCAACCGGGACCGCGGCAGCAGCTCGTTGCGGACGTATTGATGGAAATAAGCCTTGGCAGTGGACGGAGGCGGTTGGTTCGCCGGCCAAGCCTCCGCGTTGTCTTCGACATTGTGATAGACGTAAGCCGGAATCCAACGCTTGTTGCGGACTAGCTGCACGTAAGTTGTGTCGCCGGCCGTAAAGTACTGATGCCCTTGTCGCTCGGTGACTTCCACACCGTCGGGCACGTTTTCGCGGACGTCCCAAATCGTCCACACCGTGGCGTATCGAGCCGTGGCTTCTAGCGGCAGGAACACATATGTTTCGATCGTGTTCCAAGCCCAAATGAACAACACAATCGTCAACAACGGCGGCATCACGATCGCCAATCCGCGCAGCACGGCGCGGCGAAACGGATGCTGTTTCTTATTCGGTGGCTGCGGTTCGTGCGTGGTGTGCGTTTCAGTCATAGGGAACGATCGGGGTATCGTGAGTGGCGCGGACGCCGCCGCGACGAATGGTACACGACAAGCCGCGAAAGCGAGACGCCGGTTGTCGTGGATTGCGTTCGGGTTTCGAGCTCATGCGTCGCCGGTGGCTCGAGCCAGCACGGCCACGGAAACATGGCTCGCTCCCGCCCGCCGCAATACGCGAGCCGCTTCGTTGGCCGTCGCGCCGGTCGTCATCACATCGTCGACCACCAGCACGCGCGCGTCCTTGATATCGTAGCTCTCAGAAACGCGGAAGGCCCGCAACACATTCCGCCGTCGCTCGGCCGGAGTAAGCGTCCCCTGCTTCATTGTGCGCCGGTTGGCCAGCAGAATGCGTTCAGCCAGATTCCACCGCCGAACCCGCGCGATCGATTCCGCCAGCAACATCGCGGGATTCGTTCCTCGCGACCAACGTCGACTCCAGTGACTGGGGATCGGAACGACGAAATCGGGCGGCGCGTCGTCGGCCAACTGATCGGCCAAGACCTCGGCGAACAACCGCCCCATCGCCAACGACAAAGGCTCTTGAGCGGCGTGCTTCATTTGCAGCACGACTTGCTTCAGCCGATCGCGGTAGAGTCCGAAAGGCATCACGCGTTGAATTCGCCACTTCAACCGTTGACAACTCGCGCAGTCGCCGCCGGGCGGAAGACCGACTGGCAGCGGCAGTCCACACCGAACGCAGGCGGGGGACGCGAACCGGCAGGCCGAGCGGCAGTCTTGGCAGACAAGGATGTTGTCGACGGTAGGGCCAGGCAGCTGGCAAACGAGACAGTTCGGCGGATATAGCAAATCGGCCGCGGCCGCCCAATCGAATTTCCATCGCCGAGCGCCGCGTCGCTGATTTGGTTGGCCCGGCGTAGAATGCGCGTCGGCAACCGAGTTGGCCGTGGCTTCCGTTTTTCCAGCAGCAGCGGACATACTTGGCGTCATGCCTCGACAGCGGAAACTCATACACACATTTAACGCGGCGGCGAAAGATACAGCAGTCACATCAGAAGCCAACGCTCCTTTGGCGAGCCACTAGCCACTTTCGACGCCCCAATATTTGTACAGCTACTTCACCACGAAAGCGAATCGGCATGTCCGTTCTGTCCAGCGAATTGGTTTTGAGTCAGCGATCTCTGTGGGCCGAAGGACAGCCGATAAGCGATCTGATGTCGCGGGCTTTGACGAATCCGGATTTGATTTCTTTGGCCGCTGGGTTCGTCGATCCGACATCGCTGCCGGTCGAAGTAACTCGCGATGTGCTGCACGATCTGCTGGCCAGCGACAGCGAAGCTCGGCGAATCCTGCAATACGGCACCACGGCGGGTGATCCGCTGCTACGCGAATACCTGCTGGAAGAACTCGTTGAACGCGATCTCGACGGACAGCGCGGCGATCTCTCGGCCGAGCAAGTGGTGTTGACCGCTGGCAGCAATCAACTGCTACATCTGATCTGCGAAACGCTGCTGAACCCTGGCGATATCGTGCTATGTGCTTCGCCGACCTACTTCGTATTTACCGGGATGTTGACCAACATCGGAGCTCGTTCGATCGGCGTGGCCGTGGATGACGACGGCATCATTCCCGAATCGCTGGAGGAACACTTCGAGCATCTGCGGCGCGTGGGCGAGTTGGATCGGATCGCGGCGATCTACGTCGTTCCGTATTTCGACAATCCGCGCGGCGTGACGATGTCGCTCGAACGTCGGGCCCGCGTGGTCGAAATCGCCAATCGCTGGTCCAGCCGCCGCAAGATTCACGTCATTTCCGACGACGCCTATCGCGAGCTGCGATATGCGGGCGAGGACATTCCGTCGATGAAAGCCGTCGACGAAACCGGCGACACAGTGATCGTGACCGGGACCTTCTCGAAATCCTACGCGCCGGGCGTCCGAGTCGGCTGGGGCGTGCTGCCACGAGGTTTGGTCGAACCGATCTGCAATCAAAAGGGAACGTCGACTTCGGCTCGCCCCATTTGAATCAGCATCTGATGCGACGCGTCTTGGAAATGGGGGTCTACCGGGCGCATATCGAACAGGTGCGAGCCAGCTATCGGCGCAAACTGGACGCGATGCTAGCGGCGGCCGACGAGTTTCTCTCGCCGCTTGCCGGCGTCGATTGGCGTCGCCCCAACGGCGGCCTGTATGTGTGGGCCGAATTGCCCGAGTCGATCGACACGGGGCCGGCCGGTCGCTTGTTCGATGTGGCCATCCAACGCGGAATGTTCTATGTTCCCGGCCAGTATGCGTTTCCGGCGGAAGGCGAGCCGGTGCGACGCAACACGATGCGATTGAGTTTCGGCGTACAGACGCCGGACAACATTCGCGAAGGCATTCGGCTGCTGGCCGAAGCGATCCGCGACGTGATGTAACGCGCGGCAAGTGTCGAGTGAAAGGATTCCCATGACGCGGTTCGATCGTTATCTGCTGCGGTTCTTCGTCAAAGTGCTGATCATTTTATTCATCAGCATTTCCGGCCTGACGATGGTGATCGACGTGTTTTCCAATTTCACCGAGTTCGCTCAGTACGGAAAGGAAGGCGGCGGGATCGGGCAAGTGCTGCTCGAATACTACGGTGCGAGGATTCTCGCCTTCTTCGACCGGACAAACGCGTTGTTCTGCCTGCTGGCGGCCGTGTTCTCAATCGCGTGGCTACAACGCACCAATGAAATGACCGCCTTGCTGGCGGCTGGCATTCCCGAACAACGAGTCGCCAAGCCGCTGGTTTTCGCGTCGCTGGCGATCGCGCTGTTGGCTGCGGCGAATCGCGAACTGATGTTGCCCAACTATCGCGACAAGCTGAGCCGCAATGCACAGAACTGGAAAGGCGAAAATCCTTCACCGATGAAACCCTGCTATGACCAACGGAATCACTTGCTGATTTCTGGATTGAATGTGGTGGCCGCCCAGCAAGCGATTGTCCAGCCGACGCTGCGGCTGCATACGCGCGTCGGTGACTTCGGCCGCCAAGTCTCCGCCGAAACGGCTCGCTACTTGCCCGCCGATCAAAATCATCCGGCCGGCTACCTGTTGATCGATGTCAAACAGCCCGCGAATTTCGCCGAGTTGGAAACGGGCAAGGTGGGCGAGCGGCCCGTGCTCTTCAGCCCTCGCGATCAGAATTGGCTGGAGCCCACGCAGTGTTTTCTCGCGACGGACATCTCATTCGAGCACATCGGCTCCGGAACGACCTGGGCCGAGTATTCATCGACCTCGCAGTTAATCGCCGCGCTGCGAAACAGCAGCATCGAATTCGGGCCGGAGGTTTACGTAACGATTCACAAGCGGTTCGTACAACCGCTCGTTGACCTCACGCTGCTGTTGTTGGGGCTGCCACTGGTTTTGACACGTCAGCATCGCAACATCTTCGCCGTGGCCGGGCAATGTCTGTTGGTGGTCGTGGCCTACTTTCTGGTAACGCTCGCCTGCCAAACTTTGGCTGCCAACGGCTACTGGCTCAGCCCCGTGCAAGGCGCCTGGTTCCCGCTATTCGTGTTCGTGCCATTGGCCATCGCCCTAAACCGCCCGCTGCCAAAATCACGATTGCGACCAACACCCGCAATGGCCACCGCCTAGCTGCAACGGCCTCTCCCCTTTGGAGTGCTCCGCCTTGTCGGAGCTTTCTCTTCGCCCCGCTCCACACGGTTCGAGCTTTCTCGTCGGCTCACTCCGCGTTTCGACAGTCCAGTTCGCTGCTCACCCCAAGCCCGCGCGACCACCGCCGACGATTTGAGCCGTCTTGCCCGTTCGATTACAGTGAGCCACGCTGTTTCTCCGGCCGTCGCACGTTCCGCGACGAGCCCCCGTTCGCCCTCTCCCATCGAGAAAACGATCGCGTTATGAAATCCTGGCTCAGCATTTTCCTTACGTCTTTCACCGCCTTCGCCACAGCCTTTGCGTCTGTTAGCCACGCGGCCGACTCGCCCGAGCAACCGAACATCCTGTGGATTACCAGCGAAGACAACGGCCCGCATCTGGGCTGTTATGGCGACCAATACGCCGACACTCCGAACCTCGATCGACTGGCCTCACGAGGCATGATCTATCTGCATGCCTGGTCCAACGCGCCAGTCTGTGCTCCCGCGCGAACCACCATTATCTCGGGCCTCTATCCGCCCTGTACCGGCGCCGAACACATGCGCAGCATGACTCGCCTGCCGGACTCGATGAAAATGTATCCGCAATATCTACGCGAAGCCGGATATTACTGCACGAATAACAGCAAGGAAGATTACAACCTGCAAAAGCCAGCGGGCGTGTGGGACGAATCCAGCGGCAAGGCCCACTGGCGGAATCGCAAGCCGGGCCAACCATTTTTTGCCATCTTTAATTTCACGGTCAGCCACGAGAGCCAGCTTCGCAAACGGCCCCATACGCCGGTCCACGATCCGGCGAAGGTACGCGTGCCGGCCTATCATCCCGATACGCCCGAAGTTCGCCGGGATTGGGCTCAGTATTATGACAAGCTCACCGAGATGGACCAACAATGCGGCCGCGTATTGGCCGAACTCGAAAAGGATGGCTTGGCCGACAGCACCATTATTTTCTACTACGGCGACCATGGCTCGGGCATGCCACGTAATAAACGTTGGCCATACAACAGCGGTCTGCACGTCCCCATGATTGTGCATGTGCCGCCCAAGTTTCAGCGGCTGGCCCCTCGCGAATATGAGACTGGCGGCAAATCGGAACGACTGGTCAGCTTCGTAGATTTAGCGCCGACCGTGCTCAGTCTGGCTGGCGTGCAACCGCCGGATCATATGCAAGGCCATGCCTTTATGGGATCCCATCAAACCGACCCGCCGCAATATATGTTCGGTTTTCGCGGCCGGATGGACGAACGCTATGACTTGGTGCGCAGCGTGACGGATGGCCGCTATGTTTATATTCGGCAGTACATGCCTCACAAGGTTTATGGTCAACATATCGACTACATGTTTCAAACGCCGACCACGCAAGTCTGGAAACGATTGTTTGACGAAGGCAAGCTGAACGAAGCTCAATCGCACTTCTGGCGCACCAAACCGCCCGAGGAGTTGTACGACCTGCGAAACGATCCCGACGAAGTGAATAACCTGGCGAATTCGCCCGAACACCAAGACGTTCGCCAACGTTTGCGAATGGCCCAACAGCAATGGGCTCGTGATATTCGCGACATCGGATTTTTGCCGGAAGATGAGATCCACCGCCGCGCTGGCGACGATTCGCCTTATGAGATGGGACACGATCCCAGCCGCTATCCGATGAAGTCCATCATGGAAATGGCCGAACTAGCTTCGATGTTGGAGCCCACCGCAACGCCGAAACTAGTGGCTGGTTTGCGGGCCGAGGACAGCGCCGTGCGATACTGGGCCGCCTTGGGTTTGCTGATGCGACGCGAAGCTGGCGTGATCGCGGCGCCCGATGCACTACGCAACGCGCTCGACGATGAATCCCCCAGCGTGCAAATCATCGCGGCCGAAGCGCTAGGTCGATACGGCTCGGCCAGCGATGTCAAACAAGTCTTGCCCGTATTGCTGAAGACAGCCAACATGGACCACAACAGTTTGTATGTCTCGATGCTGGCTTTGAATGCCATCGACGCGCTCGGGGATAAGGCGACGCCAATCCTGGGGCAAGTCAGTGAATTGCCACGGAAGAAGGCCGGAACGGAAGGTCGCTTAGGCAGCTATGTGCCGCGCCTGATCGAAGACTTAAGTGCCGGCGCATCCAAGTAGGAAGTGTGAGTACGATGAGCGACCAGGAAAGATTGCTATTAACGGCGGCGCGATTTCGCGTCGTCGAGATTGGACAACGCTTAGAGGATGGCTCGATTCACACTCGGCAAGTCGTCCGCCATCCGGGCGCTGTCGTCATTCTACCCATGGTTGACGAAGACCATGTTTGTTTGATTCGCAGCTTTCGTCCGGCCGTCAACGAGACTCTACTAGAACTGCCAGCCGGCACTTTAGAACCGCCCGATTCGCCGCTCGAAACGGCACATCGGGAACTGCGCGAGGAAACCGGCTACGTGGCTCGCGAGATGAAGCCACTCCACACGTTCTATCTTTCGCCCGGAATCCTAGACGAACGAATGCACGCCTTCGTCGCTTCCGATCTCACATCCCACAATCCCGAAAGGGAACCGGGCGAGTTGATCGAAAACCAAGTCGTCGCTTGGTCGGAAGCCATGCGAATGCTTCGCGACGGAGAAATCCGCGACGCAAAAACAATTACCACGCTGTTGCTCTATGACCAGCAGCGTCGGTAGCGTTTCGTGTCGACCTAACAAAGCGATGGCTGATGTTTACCTACGGAAGCCAACAGAATTACGTCCGTGGGCTTTGCTGCGAATCCAGTCACGACATCGAGCCCGCAATTCAATCAGCAATCGTCTCATAGATTGCCCATTGGCCGTGGTTTTCGTCGACACCGACTCGGCAAACGTTTGGCCGAAACCCACAACGTCGTTCCAATCGGTTGAGCAACTCAAACGCGATGTAGCGAGCGACAAGCTCGGCGGTCGTATTCTCAACCGGCAGCAACACGCAATCGCCGCGAGGAAAAATCCAGCGTCGTTCGCGGAACCGGGCTTCGACTTCCGTGTCGTTGGCCGTGACTTGGATCAGCGGATGTTGAGTCGGCAGAATCACATAATGATCCAGGCCGTCCACGATCGCTCGCAATTCATCTCGCATGGCGATGAAGTCCACAACGTAATGATTCTCATCCAATGGCCCGTCGACTTCAGCAAATACACGATAATTATGCCCGTGAATCCGCTCGCAAACGTCGCCGTTGAATGTGATGAAATGAGCGGCGCTGAAGACGTGATATTCTTTCTCCAAACGGACGCAATAGGATTCGCTCATGGTCGCGGCCTTCTTGATATGCGGCAATATTGGGTGAAGACTTGCAAGTAGGTTACTGAATCCGACGAATCGAGCTCATTAAGGGGCGCCGCATCATACCTATCGAAACGGCGGCTGAACTCGCTGATCCCGCAGGACCATAAATAGGCCGGCGGCGATTAAGTCGGCAGTCGTCCCCGGATTGCGGCGGTGCCCGTCGCTGCGGAGCCAAAAGTCAAAGTCGTCGAGCGCCCACAAATAATCGGGGCTGGTTGGCGGACCGGCGGCCAGCGTGCGAGCGGCTCGGGCGGATGATTGTTCCGCAACGTGCGGGCCGCATTTTCGCGCGATCAGGCTGTCGGGATGTTTGGCCAGCACGTTAAGCTGTGCATGAATAATCCGATCCGTCAGCGGCAACCGTGCGGTTGTTATTTCCGATGTTCCGCACCAATCATCGGCCAGCCACGGAACCACGTCGTCGAACACTTGGCGAAAGCCGTTGGCATATTGCCGCGCGATCAAATCGCGATCGGCGGCGGCACGCATCGCGTCCAGCAAACTGGCGGGCGGTTCGTCGGCGACATCCATCTGGTCGGCTTGCCCCAAACCGCCGGGTTGGGCGTGCCGGATCGCTTCATAGACCAGCCGCGCGTCGTCCGGCGCGAGCGACTCCAGCACCGCTTGAACGCCAGCGTCCAACGCCGCGTCGCGCGGCACGGCGGCCAGGGGCGCGAGCAGCAGGATCATGCCTAAGTTCGAATTGGTGGCGGTCCAATGCCGAGTCGCTCGGACCGCGTCGAACACCGTGCGTCCGACGCCCGCTTCCGCCGCCCGCTCGACGATCGGCCCAATCACCGCCGCGCTCACCTCGAAATCGAGAAAGCTGAGATCCTCGAAGTCGGCTCCGCGATGCACGTTGCCCACTTTCGGAGCGGTTGCTTCCAACAAACAAGCCAGCGTCGCGCACTGACCGATCGACAACAACAACGGCTCGCTCATGGGTTCGTCGCGCGATTACTCTTGGCGGCCGAGGAGGAATCAGTTTGACCGACCGGGTGCCGCGCGAGAAACGCTTGAACCAACGGCACGATCCGCTCGGCGGCGTCCTCGATCACATAGTGGCCGGCGTCCTCCAGACGATGCACTTCGGCTTCGGGAAAACTTTGCAACAGCCGCTCCAAACAAGACGGCCGGAAGCACCAATCACGCATGCCCCAAATCATTTGCGTCGGCCGATTAGCCAGAGACGGCAAGCCGGCCTCGATCGTCTCCAGCAACTGCCAAGTCGGATGCCGCCGAGTCAGCGGGATATCGTGGACAAAGCGGTCGATAGCCACGCGGTTGCGCCAATTGTCATACGGCGCCAGCAAACCGGCTCGCACGGCCGGCGTCATCCGCTCGGGCTTTTCCGTCGCCATGGTCAATGCCGCTCGGGCGAACACGTTGGCTCCGCGCATCGCCCACGTCCCGAGCAGCGGCGTTCGACACATGCGAATTCGTAGCGGCACGAACGGCGGCGGAAACGCTCCGGTGTTGAACAACACGATCCGCGCGAACCGATCCGGCAATCGCAAGGCCGTTCCCAAACCGATCGCCCCGCCCCAATCGTGTACCAGCAGCGTCGCGTCGTGCAGTTCGAGCCGCTCGACCAGCGCGACCAAGTTCTCGATGTGTTGGGCCAGCGTGTAGGCGTATCGCTGCGGCTTGTCGCTCAGCCCGCAGCCCAGATGATCGACGGCGATTGTCCGATGCTGGTCGCTCAAGCCGCTGATTAACTGCCGCCAATAGAAAGACCAAGTCGGGTTGCCATGCACGAACAACAACGGCTGGCCGGCGCCTTCATCGACGTAATGGTAGCGGTGGCCGTCGAGCGACAAATGATGTGAAGCAAATGGATACAGCGAGCGCCAGTCTTCGGGTCGATTCATGGGGCGAGTATATCGCTGGCTCCGCGAACCGGCAACGTAGCGAAACGCCGTCGCGACGCGGGTTCGATTGGCCACGGCAGACATGTGGTTTCGATTCTCGCTTGGCGATATAGTACACCCGATGGCGACGTTCGCCGCCTTCCGTATTTTCCGGCCATGCCAGCCGACGCGCGGGACTCGCGCGACCCGTTCCCCGCAGAAGTTAACTCCGTGCCAGCTTTTCTTCGCATGCAACGAGGCCCGCAGATGGGCGGCGTTTTTCCGTTGGAAAGCAGCGGCGAAAACCGCCTCGGCCGTGGGCTGGACTGCCAAATCACGCTGACCGATCCGCTCTCGTCGCGAATTCACGCGGTGATCGAATACACCGAGGGCATGTGGTGGCTCCGCGACGCCGAAAGCCGCAACGGCACTTATGTGAACGGGCAGAAAGTCGACGACGCCCAACTGAGCTCGAACGACCGCATCCGCATCGGCTCGACCGAGTTCAGCTTCTACATTGAACACGACGACACACAGCGCGACGCCGCGAGCATGTCGCAGACGATCGTGCTCGACAAACCGGTGACGCACGAGAGCGGCACGATCGGCGTTGAGGCTTTGCGCGACGCCGGCCGCGCGGAAGATTTCCTGCTGTTGTATCAACTCAGCATCCGGTTGCTCGGTTGCGACGATCCGAACGACGTGGTGCGAATCACCCTGGATTTGCTTCAGGAGCGCACGCGAGCATCGGTCGTCGGCTTCATGTGGTTGGACGAAACCGGGTCGCTGCGGCCGAAGCTAGTGTTACCCGAAGATCAATCGTCGAAAGTCCGGCTGAGCAAAACGTTGACCGATGTGGTTTGCCGACAGAATCGAGCGATCTGGATCGCCAATCAATCGGTGACCGGTCGCACCGATACGCTGAGCCACTTCGCCGACGCCATTTGCGTGCCGCTGCTGAGCGAGGGCACGACGCTCGGAGCGATTCACATTTATCAAGATCATGGTCGGTTTCGCGAAGCCGATCTCGAAGTGGCCGTGTCGGTGGCCAACATTTTGGTCGTGGGGCTGACGCGAGCCCAACAGCACGCGTCGTTGCGAGCCGAACATGATCGGTTGGTTTCGCGCAGCGGCATCTTTGATGAGATGATCGGCGACAGCCCGGCGATGCGGGAGCTGAAGGGCAAAATCGAACGGATCGGCCGAGCCAGCGGGTGCGTGCTGGTGCGTGGCGAGAGCGGCGTGGGCAAGGAGTTGGTCGCTCGTGCGTTGCATCGAGCCAGCCCTCGCGCCGATCGGCCGATGTTGTCGGTCAACTGTGCGGCGATCCCTCGCGATCTGATGGAAAGCCAACTGTTTGGCCACAAACGCGGAGCGTTCACCGGCGCGGATAACGACCACGCCGGTTGGTTCCAGCAGGCCGATACGGGAACGCTGTTCCTGGACGAAGTGGGCGAACTGACGCTCGAAGGCCAAGCCAAACTACTGCGGATTCTGGAAGGCCATCCGTTCTTGCCGGTTGGCGGCACAAAGGAGATTCACGTCAACGTTCGCGTCGTGGCGGCTACGAATCGCGACTTGCGACAGTTCGTGCAAGAACGCCGCTTCCGCGAGGATTTGTACTATCGGCTGACCGTGTTCGAGCTGATGATTCCGCCGCTACGAGACCGAGGCAGCGACGTTGGGCTGCTGATCGAATTCTTCCTCGAACATTTCAAACGGCAGCACGGCCGGAGCGAACTGCGGCTATCGGACGAAGCCCGCACCAAGCTGCTCTCGTATCGCTGGCCGGGCAACGTTCGGCAGCTTCGCAACGTTCTGGACAGTGCGGTGGTGATGGCGATCGGGCCGGAGCTTCAGCCGGACGATTTCGGGCTTCGCGATCTGAGCACCGGCAGCCAGTCGCTGGAGTCGCTGCAACTGAGTCACTGGGAAGAAAAGCTGATCCGCGAGGCGCTGGAACGCACGGACGGCAATATCCCGGTCGCCGCCCAGTTGCTCGGCATCGGCCGCGCCACGTTGTATCGCAAAGTGGAACAATACGGCATTAAGCGGTAGAGAGCCGTTGATCCGCTCTCACTCGTCCGTCTTCGCGCCGATGCAATACAACATCTCCTGACGACCTTTGCTGTTTTCGCCCACTCGCAAATAAATACGTCCGTCGCAGATCGACGGCGTGGCGAAGGCATCGTCGCCCAGTTGATTGTGAGCCACTTGCTCATACTGTTCGGGCGTCGCGTGAAACACGAACAGCTCGGCCCGGTCGTTGATCGCATAGATCAAGCCGTTGCAGACCACCGGCGATGCGCTGAACGAACCGCCCAGCCGCTGTTGCCAACGACGCTCGCCCGTCGCCGCATCCCAGCAAAATGCCACGCCCTCGTCGTTCACGGCATACAACTGATCGCCGACGACCACCATCGACGGCTCGTAAACCTTCGTGTTGTTGCTCCAAACTTCCTGGCCCGAACCATCGGCCGCGACCGCGATCACTTGCCGATCGGGATAACCGCCAGCGGCGAACACCAACGAATCGTTCCACACCATCGTGCCGCACGTGGCTTCCGCCGTGCCGGGACACGACCATAACGGCTCGCCCGTCGCCGGATCAAAGCTGCTAACCAAATCGCAGCCGCTAATCAACAACTGATCGCGTCCGCCGACGTTCGCCACGACGGGCGAGGAATACGTCGACACGGCCGGCCGCTGTTTGCGCCACACGATTTCGCCGGTCGCGCGGTCGAGGGCCGCCAGATAGCCGCCGCCCATATTGTCCGCGGCAAAAATCACAGTCGACTTGTAAACGACCGGCGACGGAGCATAGCCGAACTTCGAGCGAAACGGCCCGATCTCCCGCTCCCATAGCTTGTTTCCCTCGAAATCAACCGCGTAAGCCGTGATGGCATCATCGTGCAAAAAGCCGATGAATAGCCGCTGGTCGTCGCAAGCCACCGTGCCGTTCGCATGGGTGCTTTTCGGATGCATGTCGCGATTCGCGGGAAAGCCGCCGGCGTGCAAGATCGATTCCCATCGCTGCGAGCCGGTCGCCCGATCGTAGGCCACCAAGCCTTGCTGCTGCGTTTCCTCCCAAGCCGTCGCTAACACCACCAGATCGCCACACACCGTCGGCGAAGAATGCCCCCGTCCCGGCACCGGCGCCGACCAGACGATTCGGCCGTCTCCATTGGGCCATTCCGTGGGAGCCGCCGCACTCCGAGCCACGCCGGTCGAATCGGGCCCGCGCCAACCCGGCCAATCACCATCGGCCGGAACGAACTCGGCCACAGCCGACTCAACCGCGGCATCCGGCGACACCGAAACCTCGGCCACCGGAGTCACTTTCGGCCCACATCCAGCCGAGACGGCGGCAGCGATCAATAGCAAACACGCAATCGCCGCTGTCCGCGTTCGTCCGTTTCGCACCCCACTACGCATCGCCGCACTCCTAGGCCGAATCACGTTCCTCACAACCGCCGTCAGTATAGAGGAATTGCCCACTGTGCCAAAACGAGCTGGCAAACCAACCGCATTCGGCCCCGACGGCGACCGCCGTTTGCACCAGGATGATACTTATCGTCCGTGGACGCATAGTCATCTTGATGCGAATCTGGCCCCCATGTCCAAGCATTCCCAAAGCAGCATTCTAGTTCGCTTCGGCAGTCGAGTCCGTGAGTTGCGACTCGAAGCCGGTTTGACCCAAGAGGCGTTGGCCACGCTTGTGGACTCGACCGCACCTACTTGGCGGAATTGAGCGCGGCGAACGAAACGTTGCACTTCGAAATATTGAAGTCATCGCCAAAGCACTTGGCGTCTCGCTCTCTCGTCTAATGGATTCGCTCAGCCGAAACCGATGACTACAAGCATTACGGAACGAATCCGAAACTCCGGTTTGTCAATCTACGACCCAGTGCCAACGAGGCTATTCAGCGACAACAAAAGGCTTCAAAGTATTCTAAATCGATATTTGCAGGCACTTTCGATTGGTCATTTCAGATTGACATTGGAGTGTGCATCGAGGCGATCGTCCGGTTTTCTGCGATACCTTCTTTGGACGCCCTATTTTGACGGCCTGCTCGGTTGGAAGTACAGATACTCGGCAAAGTTCCCGCCAAGATACGGCGGCGGGGCGTTGGAGGGTGATGTCGGCGTCGCGGTTGGCGATTAGTTGTTGGCGCTGTTCGGGCGTGGCGGATGCGAAAAGTTGATGTTCACGAAGCGCATCGCCGGGATGTACTCGGGAGGCGGCGACGACATCGGCCCAATAGAAATGGCGGTCGCCCGTCGCTAGCCGAGCGAATACGCGGCAATCCAGCCACGCTAGGCAATCGCGTAATCGTGGAGCGTCCGTAACGCCCAGTAGGTATTCCAACGTGGCCAGTTTGTCTCGATCGTGGCCACTGCCCAGTGCGAAGTTCCAGGCTACATCCAACTGGGATTCCCGCAATAGATGCAAAGTCAGACTGCCGCTTTGCTCGACAAGCTGCGTGGTGTAATGATTCGGTGCGAGCCCCACTAGCACGGTTGGCGCTTGATCATCGATCGAAGCCGCCGACACCCAAGTGGCTACGAGGCCGCCTCGCTCGTTCCCCGCCGCCGCGGTCACGACCCAAATCTCGCGATTGACGATCCGCATCACGTCACTAATGGATGTTAAATCGCGCGTGACGTTTGGCGGATCGGAGTTGGCGTTACTCATGTTTTCCAACTGGGCTGGCAAGGAGAACGAGAAATGAGTGTGGATACAATATGTGCTAAGTCCACAGACTGCGGTCTAACACTCGATAGTTAATCGCTTCGCTGAGATGTTGATCTTGCACGGTTTCACTGTTATCCAAATCAGCGATCGTGCGAGCCACTCGGAGTATCTTGTCATGGGCCCTAGCCGACAGCCCCAGTTCGTTGAGGCTCGTGCGCAACATGTTCATGCCGGACTCGGTGAGCCGGCAGAACTGACGAACTTGGCGGGAATTCATTTGGGCGTTATACCGTGTGTGAGAGCCGCGAAATCGCTCGGTTTGCAGCCGCCTCGCCGCGACGACTTCTTCTCGCATGGTCTCGCTGCTGGTTCCGGATCGTTCGTCCGACAACTCTTTGAACGGCACGGCGGGAACTTCAATATGGATATCAATCCGATCTACCAATGGCCCGGATATTTTGGCCATGTATCGCTCGATTTGAGGCACACTGCAATGACAATCTCGCCGCGGATCATTGCGATATCCACAGGGGCAGGGATTTAGGGCCGCGAACATCATAAAGTCAGCGGGAAACGTGGTGCTGTTCAAAGCGCGGGAGATCGTGACGCACCGTTCTTCCAGCGGCTGACGCAACACTTCCAACGTGCGTCGATTGAACTCCGGCAACTCATCCAAGAACAACACGCCGTTGTGAGCCATCGAGATTTCGCCTGGCACCGGCGTGCTGCCGCCACCGACGAGGCCCGCGTCGCTGATCGTATGATGGGGCGATCGGAAAGGCCGGCGAGCCATCAGCGGCTGGCCCGGCTGAAGGCGTCCCATCGCGCTGTAGATTCGCGTCGTCTCGATCGATTCGCTGGCCGTCAGCGTCGGCATAATTGTGGGCACGCGGCGAGCTAACATCGTCTTGCCCGATCCTGGCGGTCCGATCATCAGCAGATTGTGGCTGCCGGCGGCCGCGATGGTGATAGCTCGCTTGGCTGACTCTTGCCCGCGGACGTCGGCGAAGTTCTCTTCGTAGCGGGCCAGTTCCTCGAACAACTCGCCCAACCGCGACGGCACCGGATCGATATCCAATTCACCGGCGAAGAACGCGACGGCTTGAGCCAAACTGTCGACCGGGATCACATCAATATCTTCGACCACGGCCGCTTCGTGGGCGCTGGCGGTGGGAACGACAAGCCCCCGAAGTCCTTGCTGTTTGGCCGTGGCCATGGCCATTGACAGAGCGCCGCGTACCGGCCGAGTGTTGCCTTCCAGCGAAAGTTCGCCCACGACGGCATATTCCTGGAACCGATCGGAGGCCATTTGCCCGCTTCCGGCGAGAATACCAAGCGTGATTGGCAGATCGAACGAAGCAGCTTGTTTCGGCAATTCGGCCGGGGCCAGATTGATGACGATGCGGTCTTGGGGGCGGATGAAGCCCGAGTTGACCATCGCCCGTTCGACGCGGTGGGTGCTCTCCTTCACCGCCGCTTCGGGCAGGCCGACCAGCACTGTTTTCGGGAGCGCGCCGGGCGAAACATCGACCTCCACTTCCACCGGAAGCGCTTCGATGCCCAGCAATGAATATGTGTTCAGGCGAGCGAGCATTGTATCCCTCACATCGAGGAATGGACATTGTGCCCGTTCTTGCGGGGAAAGGCAAGCGACTCGGCGCGAAAACCGCATCGCGTCCGCCATCATTGCTACAATGTGAGGCCAGCACTTCCCGACGCCTCTTGCCGGAAAGGAATTTGCCTGTGACTTTGGCAACGATTCTCCGCGGACTGTTCAACCCGCATGGGTTCCGTGCGGTTGACCTTACGGTTGCCGTCCTGTTGTTGGTTCTCATTTGGGCCAAGCCAGCGGACGCCGCGAACGACCGCCTTCGTCTGTTTGCCCGCTCGCAAACGCCTCCTTCGCTGGATGGCGGTTATCAGTGGCTAAACGTGGCGGGACCGTTGCGTTTGGAAGACTTGCGTGGCAAGTTCGTGGTGCTCGACTTCTGGACGTATTGCTGCATCAACTGCCTGCATATCTTGCCCGAACTGGAAAAGCTCGAGGAAGCTTATCCCAACAACGTTGTGGTGATCGGCATCCACTCGGCAAAGTTCGCGACGGAACGTGACGAGGACAACATCCGCGAAGCGATCCTGCGGCATGATATTCGGCATCCGGTCTTGGTCGATTCCAATTTGCAACTGTGGCGAAGGTGGAATGTCAACGTTTGGCCGTCGCTGATGGTGATCGATCCCGAGGGAAACTGGATCGCGAAACACGAGGGTGAGATCAAGTTCGAGGCGTTCGACGAGATGTTGAAGCGAGCCGTTCCGAACTTTCGGCAACGCGGATCGCTGGACGAAACACCGTTGAAGTTCGCTTTGGAAAAGGAGCGTCGCGAACCAACTCCGTTGCTGTTTCCCGGAAAAATCTTGGCGGACGAAGCGAGTCGCCGGTTGTTCATTGCCGATTCGGCTCATCATCGGATCGTCGTTGCGGATTGGGATGGCAAGCTGCAACACGTGGTGGGCTCGGGCGAGATGGATTTGCGGGATGGCGATTTCGCGACGGCGGCTTTCGATCATCCGCAGGGCATGGTTTTGTACGAGGACAAGCTGCTGGTGGCGGATGTCGAAAATCACGCGATTCGCGAAATCGACTTCGACACCAAACAAGTCACGACGATCGCGGGAACGGGCGAGCAGGCGAAATCGGCCAGTACGCGAGCGGCTTCGCGAGCCACTGGGACCGATCTGGCGAGCCCGTGGGATTTGACGGTTCATGAGAACAAACTGTACGTGGCGATGGCTGGTAGCCACCAGATTTGGCGAATGACGTTGCCGCGAGGCCGCATTGATTCGTATGCGGGCAACGGCGCCGAAGATATTGTCGACGGTCCGCTGTCGCCGCGAGTGGCTTATCAAACCGGCTTCGCTTCGTTCGCTCAGCCCAGCGGCATCGCAACCGATGGCACTTGGCTGTATATCGCCGATAGCGAAGGAAGTTCGATTCGAGCCGTGCCGATCGATCCGCGCGGCCAAGTCGTGACGGTGCTGGGGACGGCGAAGCTTCCCGACGGGCGGCTGTTTACTTTCGGCGACCGTGACGGTCCGACGGCGACGGCGCTGCTGCAACATCCGGTCGGCATCGACTATCGCGACGGCCAGTTGTTCGTGGCCGACACCTACAACAACAAAGTGAAGCTGCTGGACTTGAATCGTCGTGGAATCGTGACCATCGCGGGCGACGGCAAATCCGGGGCGGGAAACTCGCCGGCTCAGTTCAACGAGCCGATGGGATTGAGCGTCGCGAGCGATCGGATATTCGTTGCGGATACGAACAATCACTTGATCCGTGTGATCGATCGCCAAAATGAGAACCGCGTCAGCACTTTGTCGATCGAGGGACTGCGACCGCCTGAACCTCCCGAGGCCAAGAAGCTCCGCATCCCGCCGGCGGATACGAAACTGACCTTCGGGCCGACCGAGTTGAAGCCGAGTGGGAACGAAGTACGGGTTTCGCTGGAGTTGTCATTGCCAACAGAGTACAAACTGAATGCGGAGGCGCCGTTCGGTTATTACGTGCAACTGGCCGGAGACGAGCCGCTGTTCGACGACGCGGTTTCGACCAAGCGGCAGTCGATCTCGAATCCGACGGAGAAGATCGAATTCGGATTGCCGCTCGCGAAAGCCTCGGGCAAGGAGCGAATCCGTATCACCCTGACTTATTTCTATTGCCGCGAAGACGCTCAGGCCGTGTGCAAGATTGGCAATGTGAGCTGGACGGGCCAGATCGTGGTTTCCCCTCAAGCGGGCGAATCGCTGCTGCGACTCGAGCATACTGTCCAATAGAGACGGCGCAATTTATGCGGCTTGAAGCGGGGAATTCGTGAGTTTCGCTACGAAAGCCGCGATAATCTGCTTGGAATTCGAGAGTTAGCCGATTATTCTAACGCAGAAGGGCAAGGCTACTTTTCATGTTGCGGCGATCTCGCCGCGCCACATCGCCCCGATGGAATCGTCGGAGGCAGGAGTTACAGGAATGAAACTGCATCTCGTTCGTTTTGCGCTGATCGCCGCCATCGCGTACGCGGGTTCTCAGTTCGGAAAAGCAGCCAACCGCGCGTCGGATGACTCGGCGGAAGCAGCGACGCAAGTCGAATTGTTTCAGGCCATCGAGAAAGGTGACATTGAAGTCACCATGATTCCCAAAGATGCCACGCAGTCGACCGTGCTGATCAAGAACAACACCAAAAAACCGCTGTCGATCAAGCTGCCCGAAGTCTTCGCCGGCGTTCCCGTCCAAGCCCAGTTCGGAGGCATGGGCGGCATGGGAGGCATGGGTGGAATGGGAGGCATGGGTGGCATGGGTGGCGGTGGAATGGGCGGCATGCAAGGCATGGGCGGCGGCATGGGTGGCATGGGCATGGGTGGTGGAGGCATGGGTGGCATGGGCATGGGCGGCATGGGCGGCGGCATGTTCAACGTGGCACCCGAGAAGGTCGGCAAAATGAAAGTCGCCACGGTCTGCCTCGACCACGGCAAAAAGGATCCCAATCCGCGCACCGTGTATAAGATGATTCCGCTGGAGAGCTACACGAACAATGCCGAGGTGGCGGAAGTATGCCGGATGCTGGGCAACGGTAAGATTTCGCAAAACATCGCTCAGGCTGCCACTTGGCACTTGGCCAATGGTTTGAGCTGGCAAGAATTAGCCTCCAAGGATCGCGTGCGACTGAGCAACGGTTATTTTGAAAAGTGGTTCTCGCCGATTGAATTGCGAGTGGCGGTGAACGTCGCCAGCTACGCGGCCGAGTCCGCCAAGAAGCAACCGGCGACTCCTTCGCCCGGCGAGTTGTCTCAAAACACGCGGTAACGTATCCGTCGATTTTGACTTCGCATCGACGATCGAAGCGTCGCCATCGGGCGACGCTTTTTTGTTGGCGTGCACATCATTTTGCTGGCTGGCCAATCAGCGGCCCGGCAGCGTCGCCATCAATCCGCGCACGAATCCGATAAAGCCCAGGATGAACATGACCGGCGGATAGTAGAACAAGTACCCGTTGAACAGTCCGACGATGAACCAGGCGGCGGCGATGCCCATGAACAGCAGGCCGCCCAAGATGCCGCTGTTGAACAGCCGTTTTTCGAAGCCGAACGCGCCGGAATAGTCGCTCTCGGAGCCCGAGTTCTGCTTTCTCCACTGCTCCGGATAGCCACCGTGCGAGGCCAACACGCTGGCTTCGCTACGACGTGGCGGTGCTTGCAAAGCGGACGGCGTCGAGAGTTGTTGAGCTCGCTCGTAGTCAACATGCGTTAGATCATCGAGCAGCGAACCATCGTGGCTCTGCCCCGTCAGCGGATCGACTGGAATTCCCAGTAGCGGCGCGGTGGCTTGCGACGCGTTCGGGCCCAGCGGCACGAGTCCGGGAGTTGCGGCGTATGGATGCGGGATTTGAAGGGCGTTGCCGCACGGGCATCGCGCGAATCGCCCGGCCATGCTCTTCGGCGCTTGATGTTGCCGCTGGCAGGAGGCGCACGTTACCGAAATCGAATCGGCGACTGGCGGCGAGGAACTTGTGGCCGTCGAAACGGCGCCGCCAGTTGCCACGCCACCAGTGGCGGACGCCGCCGCCGCTGGCATGCGCAGAAGCGCGCCGCAGCGACATTTCGCGGTGCGCCCCGCCATTTCCTCGGCAACTTCATACGTCGTTCCACATTGGCAACGCACGCGCATCATGATATCGGGAACTCCCGCAAGACTGGTTCAGGCGAGGCAGCGATCGGGAAGCGTGAGCCGTTTCCGTGGCGTCCGCCCAAGACCTAATCCAGCTTTAGTTGCAAATCCGACTCAGCCTGTTGCACGTCCAACGTGAGCGGCGACGCGGAATCCGACCCATACTTTTGAAGCGCCGCGGCCAATTCTTCGGAAGCTCTCGGCGGACCGGACTTCATCCATTCCATTTCCTGGCCGGCGTCCTGAGCCTTCGGTTCATAGACGAACCAGACTTTGTGTTTGCCGAGTTCCGCGCCGTCGCGATCGCGAGTGTAATTCAACGTGAACCGACCTTGTTCGTCCGTATAGCCCCAGCTCGGCCGTCCTTCATCGGGCATGAAGTGAACGACGAGGTGCGGTACGGGCTGTCCGTTTAAGGTAACCGTGCCGGAAACCGGTACCGTCTTGGGGCCAGCCGGTCCACATCCGACAAGCGGCAGCAGCGAAACGCTGAGCAGCAACATGAGGACGCTTCGAGGTTGGTAAGGCGAGGCAATGAGCGAACCCATTACAACCGGCCTCCCTCGGGTTCGTCGCCGTTGCGAGTGAACGTGGCGCGATACACCTTGAAGTCGATGTAGTCGCTGACAAACGCCACGTGCCCGTCGAGCAAAGCGGCTTGCACGCCGGTCGGATGATCGCTGTGCGACCCGCGGTGGTTCCAAAACGTGCTGTTCGGTGGCGTCGGCGTTCCGTTGTGTTCGGCGGCCGTCACATAACCCTGCGACGTGTGATGGACCCAAAAGAACTGATTGGTGCCTTCGTTGTAGCCAGTGAAGCTATGGTTGCCGAAGTGTGAAAACTCCAGGAACAGAAACGTGTTGCTCGTACCATCGGTGGCGCTGGCCAGACGGAGCCAGCTATTGACGAAGCCAATGCCGTTCATGTTGGCTTGGCTGCGTTCTGGGCAACAGACGCCCGTGCCGCCATTCATGCCGTAATCCTTGAACTCATTCTCGGGCTTTACGCGGTGCGCCGACGGGCAGACGAAGAAGCTAGGCATCGATTCGCAAGCCGGCTTGTTCACAATGTTGCCCGACGGCCCACGTTCCGAACCGTTTTCGCGAATCGAATTCGCGTAGGCCGGAACGTTGAAGTCGATGCTGTTGTACAGATTCTCTTGTTCGCAAAACGGCAGGATGATCGCTGACCAGCTAAAGTGTCCCCACGGCAATCCGCAACCGTAGCTGGGATCGCACCATCCCGAAGGAAAATTGCCGTTGCCGTTGAAGCCACCGGTGCTGCCCGGCGGCAACGCCTTGAACGTGTCTTCGTAATTCAGCACGGCCAGCGACAATTGCCGCAGATTGTTGCTGCATTCCGTTCGCCGCGCGGCTTCACGAGCCGCTTGAACCGCGGGCAACAACATCGCCACCAAAACCCCGATGATCGCAATGACGACCAGCAGTTCGACCAGCGTGAAACCGGCCTTGCGTTGCGAAATCGCGGTTCGTTCCGCGTTCGGACGTCGAGCCGAGCCAAATCGATTTGGACGAGAAGGTATCTCGCACATAGCCTTGCAGCTCCGCCAAGAAATGAGAATGAGTTGGAAAACACAAATCGTCGCCCCAATCTCTGTTCCCAAGCTCCGGCGTATTATGCCACGGTCGGGGGTGTAAAAACAAGCATGTCTGGCCGTTGATTTGCAAAAATTGCGAGCACCGACTTTGGCGGTTGTTGCGTGCGAGAAGCAACCGACGCTCACAACGAACGCCGGTTGCAGTTGCGACTTGCCGAAGAGAATCGGCGTCAGAATGGATAACGCCTACGCCGCGCGACGCCGCGGTGTGTTGGCCTTTGTCGATGCGGCTGGCACGGGAGCCGATGCGACTGCTTCGTCTTCATAGTCATCGTCGGCTTCATCCTCGGCGTGCGTTTCGCCGTAGCCATGCTCGCCATAGCCGATGCCGTATCCGTAACCGTAGCCATATCCAGCGCCGTAGCCGTATCCGCTGTCCTTGGCGGTGTCGATGCGGTTGGCCACGACCGCGGCCAACTCGACGCCCATCGAAAACAGTTCCTCGGCGGCACGCACCACCAGCCGCCGGTGATTCTTTTCCGGTTGCACGACCAGCACGATGCCGTCGGTGTGCCGACCGACAATCGCGGCGTCGCTGGCCGCGAGCACGGGCGGGCAATCCACCAGAACTTGGTCGTAGTGCGTTTCGGCCCAGGCAATCAAATCGCTGAACCGTGAACTGCTAAGCAACTCGGCCGGATCGGCGGGCTTCGGACCGCAAGGCAACATATCCAGGTTCGACAGGCCGGTCGATTGAATCCGTTGCTCGACCATCGTCGCCAAGTCTTCGTCGGATCGCAGCAAGTCGGACAATCCCGCCAAGCGTCGTACGCCAAACAGCTTCGACAAACCTGGCTTGCGCATATCGGCGTCGATAATCAGCGTCCGTTTGCCGGCTTTGGCATAAGACACGGCCAAGTTGCTGCTGATCGTGGTCTTGCCGTCGCCCGGTTCCGAGCTCGTAATCGCCAACCGATCGCGCTCGTCGCGTCCCAACGACAACGTCGTGCGCAGCGTCCGAAACGCCTCGCTCTCGACCGCATCGGGCGCGACGTGAAGCTGCAAAGCCTCGAGCCCCACGCCGTCGCGCGGCTCCAGCTTTCGCACGGCTACCAGCGTTTGCACGCCCAATTGTTCCTTGATCTCTTCCGGCGAACGGAAGCGATCGTCCAGCAAGTCCAGCAAGTAAACGATGCCGACCGCTCCGCCAAAGCCCAGCACGAACGCCAGCAAGCCGATCTGCTTGAGCTTCGGGCTGGACGGCCCGAGCGGAACTTGCGGCTCGCGAACCGGCGCGACGCGAATGCGCGTCTGCGTTTGGTTCAAGTCGATTTTGGCCAATCGTTCCAGCAGCGATTCATGTTGCTTGTGAAGCCGCTGTAAATCGCGTTCGACGTTCAACACCACGGCCAACCGGTCGTTCAAGCCGATCGCCTCTTGTTCGGACAGCATGTATTGCTGCTGCAACGCGTTCTCCTGCTGCCAACTGGCGGCCAAGCTCTCCTCGATCCGCGCGATCACTTCCTGGCCGATCGAGCGATCGAGTCGCCCTTGCGTGCGGCCGTCCACGCGCGATTCGATCTCCGCGATGCTCTCCGACATCACGCGAATGCTCTGCTGAGCTTCCAAGATGTCGGGATGATTCTCGCCGAAGTGCAAGCTCAGATTCGCCAACTGCGTCTGCTTCTCGACGTAGCGGTCTTTCAACGCGTAGAGGTAACGAAGCTCGTCCGGCTTGACGCCCAGAATCTGTTCGACGAACTGCGTCCCCATCACCGGTTCCAAATCCAACACGTGCTGCGCGAAGTTGCCGTCTTTATTTACGGCGTCGCGGATCACGGTCAGCGCGGCGTCCAACTTGATCCGGCGCTGTTGCACGTCGATCAACGACTGGCTGAGCTGGATCGCCCGTTGCACGATCGGGTGCTTCGACACATCCGTCGTGGCGATGCCGATGTCGCCGCATTGCCGTTTGGCGTCCAGCAGTTCGGTGCTGCGTTGATTCAGTTGATTTTCCAAGTCGACGCGTTCGGCGTCCAAGCCCTTCACGACTTCGACGACGGCACTCTTTTGATTGTTTTCCATGAAGGCCAAATAGGCCGCGACGATCGCGTTCACCACTTCCACGCACGCTTCGCGATCGGCCGATCGGCAACTGACTTGGATAATGTTCGTGCCACGTTCGCGGCTGGTGCTGAGCGTATCGCGGAGCATATTCGTCCAACGTTCGCGCGGCATCGAACGATCCAACTCCGGCGGATACCGGTCGAGTTTGGCAATCGCCCCGTTGATCACCACGTCGGATGTAAACAGCCGTTCGTAGGTTTGCAGCGTGTCGTTCGACAGCGATTCCATCGGGCCGCCCAACGTCGCTTCGCCGCCCAAGAATTCAATTAGCAACGAAGCGCTCGCTTCGTAAACGCGCGTGGCCGTCGTGTAATACAACCCACCCAACAGCGCCGCAACCAACAGGCACGTCACCACCAATCCCGATCGGCGACGTAGGACCCACAAGAACCGCATCACGGCTCGCAACGTCTGCGCTGCCGAGGCGGCCCCCATATCGTTCATCGGAGCTTGAGCATTGACATCCATGATGCGGGATCGTTCTAGCTGTGGGTGGTTAACATGCCGGGTCGCGTTACCGCAATTGGTTCAGGCCGTTCACGCCGATGCCGAGCAAGCCTTGCAGTGTGCCCAACGTAAAGGTCAGCGGCGTTTCCTCGACCGCCACGACATCGTCGGGAGCCAGCACGATGTTTTCGCGCGAGTTGCGTTTGGCTTCTCGAATCGACGCCTTGATCACAACCGTGTCGTTCTGTTCGGGCCGCTTCCGCACGATATGCACTTTGTCGGCGATCACCGGCGACATCGACGTGCCGCCGGCCAAGGCGATCGCGTCGGTCAAGCGGACGTTTTCGCCGGGCGGAATCTCGACCCGCTGTTGTTGCCGGACCAAGCCGATCACGTGGACGAACCGCGGCGGCTGTTCCTCGACCGTCACCACGGCGCCGTCGTTTAAGTAGATATTGCCCGTGCCGCTGGTCACCGCCGACAGCAAATCGACGCGGACCACTTGTTCGTTCGGAGCCCCGGCCGACGCGTTGTTGAAGGCGTTCACGCTGTTGGGCATCCCGTTGGGGCCGGCAAACGAGGCTTGAGCCACTCGGTTTCGCTGGCCGCCTATGATCTGGCCGCCGACCGGTTGGCGCACTTCCACATAACGATTCGCTTTTTCGTTCAGCCCGCCGGCCGCCAACAGGGCGGTCATCAGCGTGCTGCCGGTGGCCGGAATCTCATACTCTTTGGGTTCGTTCACGGCGCCCGCCACCGTGATTCGATTCACGTTGCGTTCGGTGATCGAGATGCCCACGGCCGGATGGCGAAACACCTGTCGCTGCATGCTGGCCGTGCGAATGGCGTTCTCCGCCTCCTGCAAATTCATCCGAGCGACGGTGACCGGTCCGACCAGCGGCACGTCGACCGCGCCGTCTTCGCGGACTCGCAATTGCCATAGCTCGGGCGCTTGCTTCTCGGCCCCCGTCGCTACTTGCACGCCCAACACATCGCCCATGTAGATGCGATTCGTGTCATACGAGCGGCCGCCCAGTTGCCCGAGATCCACGGTCCGTAGATCGGGAACGGTGCCCGCGGCCAAGGTGGTCGGCAAGTCGCGGGCGCGGAAGTTCGCCGTTTGGCAACCGGCGCTCAGCGCGACCAGCGCCGCGAGCGCGATCGCGCCGGGCCATGTGCGGGCTCGATAATTCGTGGTCTGATTCGTTTCCACCATGCTGGCTGCGATTTGGCAATGGGGTGAGGGAATCTGTTTCGCGATCCGAGGTGCGTCCTATTCGGTTCGATCGACGGGCGAAGCCGAACGACCACGCGTGCCGCCGCTCGCTCCCGGACCGGCGGCTGACGCGCGCCGGTCGCGGATCATTCGTCAAAGAGAACCCAACCGAGACGCCCTCGGAAACACCAGCAACTACGAAGCGTCGTCGTCGTGCAACGCGATTGGAATCGCGATCGCCGCGGCGATGATTAAACCGATCAACACCGGGTGCAATAAATCGGTGACTGGGCGCTGGCCACGTTCCACGTCAGTTCCAGCGGCCAACAGCAAGTGCGGTTTCGCCACGGGCGGGGCCGTGTTGGCCATCCACACGCGACACATCGCTCCGCCTTGAGCCGTCGCCACTTGGTACAGCCCGCCGCGCATCCCTTCGATCGCGAAACGGCCTTGATCGTCCGTCACGGTCGAGGCAATCTCCTGACCAGCTTGAGAAACCACCACGCGTTCGGCGACCAGCAAGCGGCCTTGGCCGTCGATGGCTTGACCAACCAATCGGCCAGCGGCATCCAATTCGATGTCGATGGCCACCGGAGCAGCCGCTGCGGCGGCGACCGGCACGGGCGGCGCGGCCGCCAATTGG
Source organism: Pirellulaceae bacterium (assembly GCA_041399085.1). Classification (GTDB taxonomy): domain Bacteria; phylum Planctomycetota; class Planctomycetia; order Pirellulales; family Pirellulaceae; genus JAWKTM01. The sequence goes on along the minus strand of JAWKTM010000012.1, from coordinate 97,399 downwards.
CGAACCGGCACAATCCAACTGGCGCACACCACCAGCGCGGCAATGATTTGCAATCTGCGTAACGTCATCTTTCGACTCCTTTCCCTGCGGCAAACCGGTCGGCGGTGTCGATGAGGCCGTGGTTGCCTGGACCAAGCTTCCGTGTGGGAACGAACGTTCCCGGCGTTCTCCGATGAGACGAGTGAGTGAGCCGGTTCCGTGGAATCGGCCACTCCAAACAACGAACCGCCCGGAAAGACGATCCGGAGCGCGGGCGGATGGTATCCGAATTCGGATTTACGAAAAAGATCGACTTCCGTTGGATTTTGGCGGTTTTCCACCGAGCGTCGCGGATTCTCGAACGTCGATTCTCCCGCCCACGGCCTGTTTAGCCCCCGCCACGAGGCAAGCCGAGACCCGCTCGTTCCGCAAGTCGCTCTGAAACAGGAACCGCCGCAAGTTTCCGTGGAACGGCGCCACCGGGTAATGGAGCCACGCCATGCGGTAGCGGAGCCGCGCCATCCCGTAGCGGAGCCGCGCCATCCGGTAGAGGAGCCGCGCGGTGGCGTAGAGGAGCCACGCGATCAGGTAGAGGAGCCACGCGATCAGGTAAAGGAGCCGCGCCGCCAAGTAATGGAGCCGCGCCGTGAAGTAAAGGAGCCGCGCCGTGAAGTAAAGGAGCCGCGCCGTGAAATAAAGGAGCCGCGCCACCAAGTAAAGGAATGAAGCGTCATTCCCAATTCGCGAGAACGTGCGGTTCAAGCCATCTGGCGACGCAAACCCTTATTTTTCAACGTTTTCGAGCCGACGATCACTCGGCGACCGAGTCGCGGTCCGTGGCGGCGACCGATTCCAGCTTGGCCCGCATGCGTTTCACTCGCTCCGGCTCCTGCTCGGCCAAGTTCTTCGCTTCGCTGGCGTCCGTGGCGATATTGTACAGCTCGATCTTGCTCGCCTCATTCGCGCCCCGGTTATCCGAACGCACGATCAGCTTCCAGTCGCCCAGACGCAACGACCGGCCTCGCCAGCCCGGAGCGACCGTGTACAGCGGCCGTTCGGCGAGCGGCTGGTGCTCGGTCAACAGCTTCGTCAAATCCGTCCCGTCCCATTTCAAATCGGTTTCGGGCTGATACCCGGCCAGCGCACAGAAGGTCGGCATCCAGTCAATTATTTGCGTCGGCGAATCAACTCGCCCGGATTTGATCCGAGCCGGCCAAGCGACGACGGTCGGCACGCGCGTGCCTCCTTCGTACAGATCGCCCTTTTGACCTCGTAGCGGCCGATTGTTTCCCGGCAAGCGGCCGTTGGGGCAGTTGTCGTCCGGGTACTTCAGATCGTTGTTCTCCGCCGTGCTGCCGCCGTTGTCGCTGGTGAAGACCAACAACGTATTCTCGCGACGGCCGGTTTCCTCCAGCGTCGCGATGATCCGGCCCACGGCGTCGTCCAAGTGCATGATGCACGCGGAATAGTGCCGCGGCACGTCGCCCTCGATTTCGGCCGGCACGCGGGCCAGCCACTCGGCCGGCTCCTTCACCGGCAAATGCACGGCGGTGAAAGGCACGTACAGCAGGAACGGCGCCTCGCCCCGCTGCTTGATCCACGCGATCGCTTCGTCGGCGATCAAGTCAGTAACATGGCCGGGCTCTTCCAACCGCTGTTCGTTGCGATGCCAAGTCTCGGTGAACGGCCCCTTCTTGTAACGATGCAGCCACGGCGTGACGCCGCCGGCCAACGAGCCATACGAATGATCGAACCCAAAATGATTCGGACCTTCCTCGGGCAACGAACCGAGATGCCATTTGCCGGTCAAGCAGGTGTCGTATCCAGCGTCGTTCAACGCCCGAGCCATCGTCACGGTGTTCCACGGCAACGCGCGATTATTCTGCGGGCTCGTAACGCCAAAGCGACTCCAGCAACGCCCGGTCAACAACCCCGTCCGAGTCGGGCTGCAAACCGGAGCAACATAGTGCTGCGTCAGCTCCAACCCCTCGCGAGCCAACCGATCCAAATTCGGAGTCGGCGAGTTCCCCCCATGAAAAGCCACATCGGCCCACCCCAAATCGTCGGCCATAATGAAGACGAAATTGGGCCGGGAATTCTGATCCGCGCTGGCTTGCGGCACGGGGATTGCCAGAGCCACGAATACGACGGCGGTCGAGATGGCGAGTGCGATCGTTTTCGGTGACCAAACACCCGGGATTGACGCGCGGCAATCGGTCGACTCTATGGCAAGTGGTCGAAACATAATGAACCCTCTATCTCTCGAAACGCGTGACAAGAACCGCTCCCCGATTTTGGCTTCATTGTGTTGTCACCAATTTCCACCGTCAATTCCCAACGCCCGCGGTCAATCATCGCGGCGGCGACAACCATCAAGCTTGACGGCTGTCACAGTTTGTGACTATGACCGACCAAGGCGGCGCATGTCTTGTATTCGATGCGTCCGGCGCCAGAAGGCTGATCTGCAACGTTCATTATGCGACGCCTACACGGCAAGGAACGTTGTATGTCCGGCACTTTCTGACGCATGCGGAATACGATCGGAACGACTGGAAAGACATCTGCTGTTGAGAAAGAGATTGTCATGGCCGCAACTTATGAAACACTGCTCCAGGAATTCGTTCCTCGGCCGATTTCGTCCCAGCGAGGTTACCAGCGAACGCTCAAGCAAATCGAAGGTTTGATCCGCAAAACCAAACGGAGCCGCGCCGAAGACGATCTACTGGAGTTGTTGGCGACGCTCGTCGAGCAGTACGAGATCCACCAAGGCCACACGACTCCGGAACTTACTCCGCGCGACCGGCTAGCGGGTCTAATCGAGGCGCTGCAGTTGACTCAAACCGAATTGTCACAAGCATCCCAAGTGCCGCGCACCACCATCAATGAAATCCTCGCCGGCCGCCAGGGCATCAGCAAAGCCAACGCCCTGCGTCTGGCTAATTACTTCGGCGTGCGAACCGAGGAGTTTATTGCGGAGTAGACGAATCTCCCGCTCAACGCCATTTTGAGTTTCGATGCTTTCCTCGCTGGATTCATCTGCAGGTTTGTACTTCGGATTTGCTATTTTCAAACGGCGGCACTGGGAGCGATCATGCTTACCGATGAACAACGAGCGTACTTTGACCGGCAGTTGGAATACGTGATGGGCGAGATGCCGCCGAGGGTTCACGAGCTGCTGCGTGAGATTCCGATGTATGTGGACGATTATCCGTCGCCCCAGATCATGCGGCGGATGCGGTTGCGGCGGCCCGATCAGCTCTGTGGGCTCTACACCGGCGTGCCGCTGACGCAGCGCAGCGTCGAGCTGTCCGGCGTCCTGTCCGACGTAATCCACATCTTTCGTCTGGGCATCTTGAGCATGGCGACCGATCGGCAAGGCCGCTTGAACGAGGCCGAGCTGCGTCGCCAAATTCGGATCACCGTGCTGCACGAGCTGGGCCATCATCACGGCTTGGACGAAGACGATCTGGAAGAGCTGGGATATTGAGCGGCTGCGAAGCGAAGCGGCTCGCTCGGCGCGCTGGTCTCACGATCCCGCACATGGTTGGACCGCAGGTTTCCAGCGTCCGAGGAGACCTACGGTCGGCGGTTTCGGCGAGGTCGGGAGACCTTCGCCGAGCGCGTGACCTTCGCCGAGCGCGTGGAACTCGCCGAAGGCCGCGTGTTATAGTGCAACTTCGCTTTTCAGCGACACTTTTGGCAGCGGTTTTCCCAACGGCGATTCACTACGCGAACGATAGGCGGCGAGGTTCGAAATGATGCGGACGACAACTTTTTGGCGGCGAAGTGTCTTGGGTTTCCTAGCCGTGGTGGCTTTCGGCTCGTTGGCCGGACAAGCTGCGGCGGAGAAACCGAACGTGTTATTTATCTTCGCCGACGATCAATGCTTCGAGACCATTCGAGCGCTCGGCAACGACGAGATCGAAACGCCGAACTTGGATCGGTTGGCGCGAAGCGGGGTGACGTTCACGCATGCTTACAACATGGGTTCGTGGAGCGGCGCGGTCTGCGTGGCCAGCCGCACGATGTTGAACACCGGTCGCACGGTATGGCGAGCTAACTCGGTCTATAAATCGGCCGAGAAGGAGCGGCAAGCGGGTCGCTTCTGGTCGGAACACATGAAGCACGCGGGCTATCGCACGTACTTCACCGGCAAGTGGCATGTGCCGGCCAATCCCGAGAAGGCGTTCGACGTCGCTCGGCATGTGCGCGGCGGCATGCCGAACCAAACCGAGGCGGGCTACAACCGACCGCTGGCCGATCAGCCCGACCCGTGGAGCCCGTATGACCAGCGTTTCGGCGGCTTTTGGCAGGGCGGCAAACATTGGAGCGAAGTGGTCGGCGACGACGGCGTCGATTACTTGACGATGGCCGCGAACGATGACCAGCCTTTCTTTATGTACTTGGCGTTCAACGCCCCGCACGATCCGCGGCAATCGCCCAAGGAGTTTGTCGACAAGTATCCGGCCGACAAGATACGCGTGCCGGTCAACTATCAGAGTCTGTATCCGTTCAAGGACGGCATCGGTTGCGGGCCGGGGTTGCGAGACGAAAAGCTGGCGCCGTTTCCGCGAACCGAACACGCCGTGCAAGTGCATCGGCAAGAGTATTACGCGATCATCACGCACATGGACGTGCAGATCGGCCGCATTTTGGATGCGTTGGAGAAGAGCGGCCAGGCGGACAACACGTACATCTTCTTCAGCGCCGATCACGGCTTGGCCGTTGGGCAGCACGGTTTGATGGGCAAACAGAACATGTACGACCACAGTGTCCGCGTGCCGTTGATGGTGGTCGGGCCGAATGTGCCGGCGGGCGAGCGAATTGACGAGCCAGTTTATTTGCAAGACATCATGGCTACGTCGCTGGCTCTGGCGGAGGTCGAGAAGCCGGCGCATGTCGAGTTTCACAGCTTGATGCCGATGATTCGCGACGGGGCCAAGTCGCCTTACGATGCGGTGTACGGCGCGTATTTGGGGCTGCAACGGATGGTTACGGCCGACGGCTACAAGCTGATTCTGTATCCGCAAATCAAGCGAGCTCGACTGTATCACGTGGCCGAAGATCCCCGCGAGATGCACGATTTGGCCGACGACGAGAAGGCCGCCCCGATCGCCCGGCGGCTGTTTGCCAAGCTGCTGGATTTGCAAGAGCGATACGACGATTCGCTGGACTTGCGAGCGGCTTTCCCGAAACTGGCGGCCAAATAGCCGTGAGCGATCTTGGTCGCCAGAGTTCGTAACCGTGTACCTTGGGGTCGTGATACGTGCCTGAGGTCGAGCGAAGCGAGCCCCCGGACGCCCCGTCGAAAGTCGTGTCGGGTGGCACGCCCAGAGTCTTCGAGGGGCGTGGCTGGTGCGTTCGAGAGGTTGATTGCTCGGTAGCATCGTCCAACGGTCCACGCCCACCGCTGCGCTATGGACGTGCCACCCAACGGTTTTGTGTGCCTGGGGTCGCCCGAATACTTCGAGATTGGCGCGAAGTTGCGGGGCGCTCGGCAGGAGACTCGTTATCTTGGTTCCGGGGTGGAATAACTTGACGAACGCTCGGCGGCATTCAAGAATCGTTCAGCGGTCGAGACGCCGCGTCACCTACCGCACCATCACCTTTTGCACGGCCAGCCAGCGATTCGCGAGACTGGCCGCCCGCCTGGAAATGCTTGCCATGAATTCATTGTTCTCGAAGCGTCCGACGCTGTTGACTCGTTGCCTGTCGGTTGCCGCGGTAGCCGGTTTTGTCATCTGCGGTTCGTTGAATCGCGCCGCGATCTTGGCGGCGGATGCGGCCGATGCGGCAAAGTCCGATTTCTCCGCGTCCGAGCAGCGGCTGTACGACGCCGTGCGTTATTTGGCTTCCGACGAGTTGGAAGGCCGCGGCGTCGAGACCGAAGGCATCAACAAAGCGGCGGACTTTATCGCCAAGGAATTCGCCGCCGCCGGTTTGAAGACCGACATTATCGACGGCGGCCCGTTTCAGAAATTCACGATGACCGTGAAATCCGAACCGGGGCCCAAAGAGCAAAACAAGCTGGCCTTCGTCGGCCCGGCGAAAGAGGACGGCAGCCCGCAGCGGTTGGAGCTGGCTCTAGGCAAGACGTTCAACTCGCTGGCGGTCGGCGGGTCGGCCCAGTTCGACGCGCCCGTCGTGTTCGTCGGTTACGGCATCACTTCGCCGGAACACGAATTCGACGAGTACAAAGGTTTGGACGTCGAAGGCAAGATCGTCGTGATGATCCGCAAGGAGCCGCAACAGGACAACCCGCACAGCAAATTCGACGGCACGGATTCTTCGCGTCACGCGTTTTTCACCACCAAGATTTCCAACGCCTTTCAACATGGCGCAGCCGCCGTGGTGTTGGTGAATGACGGTGGAGAATTGAAGAAGGTGGCCGAGGCCGACGAACGGGCTTGGGCGAAGGCCGTCGAGCAATTCGGCAAAACTCACGAAGAGCACCAAGCGATCGAATCGCCCACCGATGACCAGACGGCCGCTTATCGACTGGAGATCAAAAAGCTGGCCGAACGCATCGTGAACTTGTCGAAAAACTTGGATCGCGAACCGGATCGGCTGTTGGACTTCAGCGGCGCGGGAACCGAAAGCTCGCACGCGAAAATGCCCGTGTTTTTTGCTTCGCGAGCGTCGGTCGAACCGATGGTTCAGGCGGCGCTTGGCAAATCGCTGGATGAATTGGAGGCGGCCATTGACGAAGATCTCCAGCCACGCAGTTCGGTACTGGAAGGTTGGACCGCGGTTGGCGAAGCGAACGTTGTTCACCAGCAAGCCGAAGTGAAAAACATCATCGGCGTCTTGGAAGGCGAAGGGCCGCTGGCCGATGAAACCGTGATCGTCGGCGCTCATTACGACCATATCGGCATGGGCGGCAACAACTCGCTGGCGCCGGGCACCGTGGCGATTCACAACGGCGCGGACGACAACGCCTCGGGGTCGGCGGCGTTGTTGGAGGTGGCTCGGCGCTATGGTTCGCTGTCGGGCAAACCGCGTCGGCGGATGGTTTTTCTGGCTTTCACCGGGGAGGAAAGCGGGCTGATTGGCAGCGGCCACTACATTGGCAACCCGGTGTTTCCGCTGGAAAAGACCGTGGCCATGATCAACATGGACATGGTGGGCCGGTTGAACGACAACAAGCTGATCGTTCACGGAACGGGCACGGCCACGACGTTCGACGCGTTGGTGGACGAACTGAATAAAGAACACGCTTTCGAGGTCACGAAAGATCCGGGCGGGTTCGGCCCGAGCGACCATGCGGCTTTCTATGCCAAGCAGATTCCGGTGTTTCACGTATTCACTGGAACGCATTCCGACTATCACCGCCCGAGCGATGATTACGACAAGATCAACGTGGCGGGCATGAATCGCGTCGCGAGTTTTGTGTTCGATTTGACTCGGCGAGTGGAGCAAGCGGACGAGCGGCCGGAATACGTGGCCGTGAAGCCAAAGATGGTGGCTCGCGGCGGTTCGCGACCTTATCTGGGCAGCATTCCCGACTTTAGCAAGAAGGTGGAAGGCTACGCACTGATGGGCGTCGCGGCGGAGAGCCCGGCGGAAAAGGCTGGCATGAAAGCGGGCGACGTAATCGTTCGTTTCGGCGAAGCCAAGGTCGCGGGTCTGGAAGATATTGACGCGGCGCTACGCAAGTTCAAAGCGGGCGACTCGGTGGAAGTCACCGTGTTGCGCGACGAGCAGCCGGTGAAAGTGAAAGTGATTTTGGACCCGCCGCGTTAAAGTTTGCGGGTCGGGTCGGTCGAATTGATTGTACGACGTGTTTTTGTCGCGCCGATGGTTGTGGCGCGACAGGTGGCCTCGTTGAACGACGGGCAGGAGCACGCCTGAATCGCGGAAATTCGCTCTTTACGAAAATCCCGGTTCACGGCACAATACCGCACCGCCCACGGATGCACGATTAGCCGCCGTGGTATTTCTCATTTCGATCGACGACCGGAGGAAGCGGTCGTCGCGGTCATCAACGGACCGATTCACCCAGCAAGGAGTGCTGTACCGTGAGAGCTTCGCTTCTGTCGGCCACGCTCGTGGCTCTGGCCCTGTTTTCTGGCATCGCCACCCAAGACGCCGCCGCGCAGCAAAGCCGGTCGGCGGGCACGAATGTGGCTGTTGTGGACGTGGCGCACGTCTTCGACAACTTTGGCCGATTCAAGAGCCAGATGGACCAGATCAAGTCGGACATGGAAAACTTCGAGCAGTATGTGAAGACCGAGCAGGAGAAGCTCAAGGGTCTCAGCGAAAGCTTGAAGGACTACAAGGCCGGCACCCCCGAATTCAAGCAACTCGAAGAGCAGATCGTGCAAGCCGACACCAACATGCGGTTGCAGATCGCTCGTAAACGCAAGGATTTCCTTGACCGCGAGGCGCAGGTTTACTTTCAGCACTACAACGAAGTCGTTGGACACGTGCGAGCGATCGCCGATCAGAACGGCATCGGGTTGGTCTTGCGATTCAGCAACAAGGACATGGAACCGGACAAGCGCGAGACGGTGCTGCAAGGCGTGAACCGCGCGGTCGTATATCACAACGGCATCGACATCACCGGCTTGGTGCTGGATCGCGTGAATCGTTACACGCCACCGCCGACAACGACGACGACGCCCACGGCCGTGCGACCGTCGATTCCAACAACTCGTCCTCGGTAACTTGTCGCGTCGTCCTATCGGCTCGCGCAAGTCGACGATCATCCAGACTTGCGCCCGTCGCCTGGGCGGCTCGATCGAACTGCGATGCACGGTTGACTCTCTCCCCAACTAGTCAACCGTGCGACCGACCACCAACGACCTTCATCGTTTAATCCGCATCGAGTCACACTCCCTTGAGTACCCACCCGCGCTTTCAACGCACGATTGCTGGTCCGGCCCGAGTCGAAGGGTTCGGTTATTGGAGCGGCAAGGATGCGACGATCGAGTTTCGTCCGGCCCCGGTCAATAGCGGCGTCGTTTTCGTCCGCCGAGATTTGCCAAGCCCGGTTCGGATTCCGGCCAGCGTTCAACATCGAATCGAGATCCCACGCCGCACGGTGCTGTCGCACCAGCGGGCGTCGGTCGAGATGGTCGAGCACGTGCTGGCGGCGTTGGCCGGTCTGCAAGTGGATAACTGCGAAGTGTGGATCGACGCGGCCGAAGTGCCGGGCTGCGATGGGTCATCCCAAGCGTTTGTCGAAGCGCTGCAAACGGCGGGGATCGTCGAACAGGCAGCGCCGCGAGCGACGCTGTATGTGAGGGAAACGACGCGGCTAGGCGACGAGAACTGTTGGGTCGAGGCACGACCGTGCGAGGACCGACCGGGATTGTTCGTCAAATATCGGTTGGACTACGGTTCCGCCGGTTGCATCGGTCGACAGACGATGAAGCTGCAGGTTACGCCCGAATCGTTTCGACAAGAGCTGGCTCCCGCCCGGACGTTCGTGTTGGAAGAAGAAGCCGAGTGGCTACGCAGCCAAGGTTTGGGGACACGCGTCACGCGCGAAGACCTACTGGTGTTCGGCGCCGAGGGCTTGCAAGACAACACGCTGCGTTTTGAAGATGAATGCGTTCGACACAAAACGCTGGACTTGGTGGGCGACTTGGCGCTCGCCGGTTGCGACATTGTCGGACAGATTACCGCGCATCGAAGCGGCCATCGGCTGAACGCCGAACTGGTGCGCGTGCTGTTGGCCGAAGGACAGATCGTTCAGCCGAGGCGCAAAACCGCCTAAGCCATTGACGCATGGAAGCGTTCATCCCAGTACACGGAAGCATGACATGGCGACCTACATCGCGGATAGTGCGGTGGTCGATCCTCGGGCCGAGATCGCCGAAGACGTCCACATTGGTCCGTTCTGTGTGATCGGTCCTCACGTGACGATTGGTCGCGGCACGCGGTTGGAAAACAGCGTTACCGTGATGGGCCATGTCACGATCGGCGAGGAGAATCATCTCTTTCCCCACACGGTAATTGGCGGCCATCCCCAGGATCTTAGTTATCGCGGCACCGATACCAAAGTCATCATCGGCGACCGCAACATCATGCGGGAAAACGTCACGATCAATCGGGCTAGCGAAAAGGAAGACGGTTCGACGGTCGTCGGCGACCAGTGCTATCTGATGGCGGGCTGCCATGTGGCTCACGATTGCAAGCTGGGCGATCGAATCGTGATGGCCAACAACGTGCTGCTGGGCGGACACGTCCACGTGCAAAACGACGCCACGATTTCCGGCGCGGTGGGTGTCCACCACTTCGCGTCCATTGGCTGCTATAGCTTTGTCAGCGGACTCAGCCGCGTGCTGCACGACGTGCCGCCGTTCATGCTGGTCGAAGGCAGTCCGGCTCGGCCTCGTTGTGTGAACATTGTGGCCCTGAAACGCAACGAGTTTCCGGCCGACGCGATTCGCGCGCTGACCGAAACCCACCGTTTGATTTACCGAGCCAAAGTCGGGCTCGATCACGCTCGCGAGATTTTGCGAAACAACGGCCTGATGCTGCCGACCGTGAATCATCTGCTCAGCTTTATCCAGGACCAACAAGATGGTCGACACGGCCGCGGCCGCGACCGAAGGAGAGCGGCGTGAAACGCCTGCGTATCGTCGTTGTGGGAGCGGGCCATTTGGGCCGCATTCACGGCCGTTTGCTGAAGACCGTGGATGGCGCGGAATTGGTCGGAGTGGTCGATCCGGTTCCCGCCGCTCGCGATCAAGTCGCCCGCGAATTGGAAACAACGGCCTACGCGGACATCGACCAACTGCCGTCGAATCTGGATGCCGCCATCATCGCCGCGCCGACCGTGCATCATCACGAACTGGCGACGCGGCTGCTCAAGGCCAACTTGCATTTGCTGATCGAGAAGCCGCTGGCCACCACGGCTCAGCAGGCTCGCGAACTTGTGTGGCTGGCCAACGAACGCCGTCGAGTGCTCCAGGTCGGCCATGTCGAACGATTCAATCCGGCTTGGAACGCAGCCCGTGGCCAGCTTGGACGCGTCCGCTATATCGAAGCGAAACGCGAAAGCCGCCACACGTTCCGCTCGACCGACATCGGCGCCGTGCTCGACTTGATGATTCACGATATCGACCTGGTGTTGTCGCTAGTCAAAGGCGATTTGGTCGACGTGCGAGCCTTTGGTTTCTCGGCGCTCGGTTGTCAAGAAGACTCGGCCGCCGCGTGGCTGACGTTCGCCGACGGTTCCCAAGCCCATCTGTCGGCTTCGCGAGTGGCGTACTCGCCACAACGCGCGATGCGAATCACGTCGGACGAAGCGTGCGCCGAACTGGACTTCGCCGCCGGAACCGCACGGGTCATTCGCCCCGGCGAAAGTTTTGTCGAACATCGCGGCGAACTACAAGACGTGACCGTCGAACGGCGACAACATTTGCAGAGCGAATTGTTCGCGTCGATCTTGGCGAGCGAAGAGCTGGAAGTCGTGCCGGGCAACGCGATCCTGGACGAGCAGCATGATTTCGTCATCAGCATCCGCGCGAAACGAGCGCCGATGGTCACGGGCGAAGCGGGCTTGGCGGCGCTGGAAGTCGCCGAGCGTGTTCTGTCCGCGATGCGAATCTCGACGTGGCACGCGCCGCGTAAAGCCGGAACGCCGGTCGCCTCGCCATCGGAAGCGCCAGCCGCCTTGCCAATGACGCCGACGCCTCAACCGATTCATCCGCATCCGCGGAAACGCCGCCGAGCGGGTTAAGCGTGCGAAGTCACAACTATTGCTTCGCTTCTTCACGCTCCTTGGCTTTGCGTTCGGCGTACTCGGCCAGCACCGATTCGGGATCTTCGTTGAACAAGTCGCGGCAACCGCTGCAGCAAACGTAATACGTCTTGCCGTTGTGAGTGACCGGAATCGTTCCTTTGCCGCCGGTGACGACGCATTCGATCATCGTCGAACCCTGTCCGAACTGGCTGCCGACCCGCGTGTAGCCGACTTCCGACATGCGGACGAAGCGGTCGCTGCCTTCAATCTGCCGTTCGTACAGCATCAACATCCGATCGCCGCCAGCCACTTGGCGAATCGTGATCCGCGCCGGCCAAGACGCGCCGCTGTTTTCCGCCTCGCCATCTTCCCGCTTCGTGTCAGCCAGCAGCACCAGGCGATCGTCTTCGACATGCCCCTCGTACCGCGCCGCACGGCCGTCTTCGTCAGTGGCCTTCAATGCAAAGGCGACATTGTCTTTCGAGGTTGAATTGGCGGTCGCGGCCGTCGTCAGTTCCGCGCTGGTAAAGTACTTCGCATCCGGCGAATGAAACACGAACCGCGCGCTGTCGTTGTTGAATTTCCAAACCCAATCGGCCTTCTCCGTCCAAGCGCCTTGCGACGATCCGCGGCGGACTTGGCCGACACCTCGCCATTGGCCGATGTACGGTTGCAGTTCGCTGAGCGCGCCCAGATCGCGCGGCGGCGTCTCGCGCCGGTCGGCGCCGATCGCCAACAAACCCAAGCAAGCGACCAGCCAGGCGTAGCGTCGGCCGCGGCCCGGTTGCTTTAACGTATCGGAGCGAACGAACGCGCGATCGGAACCAGCGGATGGCAACATGTGGTTTCTCCCTAGGAATGGAAAACGCGGAAACGTTCGCCGTGAGAACAACCAAACAACGGAAAACTTATCGCGGCCCCATCGCGCCGACGGGACCGAACGGCGTTTGCTTGACCGCCTGCTCGTGCTTCTCGTCATCGCGTCGATCGGCGATGAACACGCGGTAGTAAACCGCACACAGCAGCAAGTCGTGGCTCGTGTCGGCTCGCAAACCGAATCGCTTCAGCAGCGGTTCGCCCAAATGCCGAGCGATCTCGCGGCGTCGCGACGGCGCGAAATACTGACGGCGTTCGACATAAGTGGCCAACGTCCGGGCCAACGTGCGGCTCACTTCTAAATCCGCCGGCAGATAGCCCGCCAACTGGATCGCTCTTGGATCGTCCAGCCGCGCCACGCCTCGCAACCAGAAGCGATCCTCGACCACCACCATCGTGCCGCAAACCAGATCGCCCAATCGCTGATAGCGCGGCGTAAATGTCATCGCGGCCAAACCAGCGACCATCGTGGGAATGATGTAAGCCGGCGAAGGAATGCCGAAGACTTCGAGCGACAACAGCGGCATCATATCGACCAATCGCAGGATGTTGCGCATCACGGCTTGCAGGCCGTTGATCGGCTGGCCGTCGATCGTCAGCGTCCGCAATCCCAGCAGCCACTTGCCGGGCGTCTGGCCGTTCCAAAAAGTCTCGAAGATGCCGCCATAGAACCAATGAATGCCGAACAGAATCAGCAGAAACACAAACTGCCCGAACATGAAGACCGAAAACGATCCGACGAGTAGACCAATGATGCTGAGAAACAACAGCACTCCTTGCAGCCCAGCCAGAATCATGGCTTGTAGCAGCAGATCGATCAGATACGCCGGCAGTCGGCGAAACGGCCCGGCCACGCGGTAGCTAAACGCGATGTTCTCCGGCGTGATGATATCGATGGCGTTGTCGATCGGACGCGGATCGCGTGGCATGGCTGGCCTTCTCGGGAAATCAGCGGCGAGAATCCGAAGTGGCTCGAACTGAGCGTCACAAGTTCCTCGCGCCAAGTCGCGTTTCATTATTCGCCACCCCACGAGCCGCCGCAACCGCGCCCACTTGCCCGTGGCGAACGCGTCCCGTTACAACTTGTTGCAAACTTAAACCTCCAGGAGACAACCATGCGATTGAAAGACAAGACGGCCGTCATCACCGGCGGCGGAACCGGAATTGGGCTGGGAATTGCTCAGGCTTTGGCGGCGGAAGGTTGCCGCGTGCTGATCGCTGGCCGCCGCGAAGAAGCCGTGCGACAGGCGGCGGAGGCTTGGCAAGGCGAAACGCCGATGCTGTATCACGCCGTGGATGTGTCGGATCGCGACAGCGTCCAACAATTGTTCGACGACGCCAACGCGCGGCTGGGCAAAATCGACATCTTGATCAATTCGGCCGGCACCAACATCAAGACGCGGACGATGGGTCAGATGACGCCCGAGCAGTGGGATCAAGTCATGGCGATCAACGCCACCGGCGCGTACAACTGCATGTTCGCCGTATTGCCGCAAATGCGGGAGCGCAAGGACGGGCTGATCATCAATATCTCGTCGATCGCCGGTAAACGAGCCGCGGCTTTGGGCGGGATCGCGTACTGTGCGTCGAAGTTCGCCATGACCGCGCTGGGCACTTCCGTCGGCAATGAAGTCGGCCCGGACGGCATCCGCGTCACGAACATCTATCCGGGCGAAGTGAACACGCCGATCTTGGACAATCGCCCCACGCCGGTCAGCGACGAGCACAAAGCTCGCATTCTGCAAATGGAAGACATCGGCGGTCTGGTCGTGGCGATCGCGCTGTTGCCGCCGCGAGCTCACGTGCCGGAAATGATCATCAAACCGACTTGCCAAGGCTACGTTTAGATCGCATCGCCGACGCCGAAACCGTTGAGATCGACCGGCGGCGGACTCATAATGCCAACAGTAGGTCGCCCGCGCGTCGAGCCGGTTCGGCGCGACGGGCGTTGAAGCGAACTCTCCTTGTTCCGCGACACGGCCCACCTATCGCGGAGCTGATGATTCCCACCATGACAACTAGAAATCTTCCGCGACTTGTTTCGCAGTCGTTTCGATCCGCGCGGCTGCCGCTCGCCAGCTCGCTGTTTCTCACGTCGTTGATGTCGATTCATGCGGTGGCCGCTCCGCGCGACGTGCAATTCAATCGCGATGTGCGGCCGATTCTGGCCGACAAGTGTTTTGCTTGTCACGGGCCGGACGAGGCGCATCGCGAAGCGGGCCTGCGATTCGACCTGGAAGAATCAGCCAAAGCGCTGCACGACGGCGCGGCGGCGATCGTGCCGGGCCAGCCGGAAGCCAGCCATCTGCTGACTCGCATCACGACGGATGATGCCGACCTGCGCATGCCGCCGGCCGATTCGGGCAAGGAACTCTCGCAGAAAGAAATTGATACGCTCCGCCGCTGGATCGCCGACGGTGCGAAGTACGAAGCGCATTGGTCGTTCCTGCCTCCTTCGCGACCCACGGTTCCCGAGGTCGACGACGAAGCTTGGCCGGTGAACGACATCGACCACTTCATCTTGGCGAGACTGGAACGCGAAGGTCTCCGACCCTCGCCCGAGGCCGATCGCGTGACGCTGATTCGGCGATTGTCGTTCGATCTCGTTGGTCTGCCGCCGTCGGTCGAGGAAGTCGACGCGTTCGTCGGCGATCAACGGCCGGACGCCTACGAGCGGCTGGTCGACCGGTTGCTGGAATCGCCGCACTTTGGCGAGCGCATGGCGATGTATTGGCTGGACCTCGTGCGTTACGCCAACACGGTTGGCTATCACGGCGATCAAGAGCACGCGATCACGCCGTATCGCGATTGGGTAATTCACGCCATTAACACGAATCTGCCGTTCGACCAATTCACGGCCGAACAGCTTGCCGGCGATCTGTTGCCCGATCGCACGACCGATCAGCGGATCGCGTCGGGTTACAACCGACTGCTGCAAACTTCGCACGAAGGCGGCGTGCAGGTCAAGGAATACTTGTCGAAGTACGACGCCGATCGAGTTCGTAATGTGTCGTCGGTGTGGATGGGAGCGACGGTTGGTTGTGCTCAGTGCCATGACCACAAATACGATCCTTACACGATGCGAGACTTCTACAGCTTGGCGGCGTTCTTCGCCGATGTGGACGACGCGCGAACGTTCCGCGGCGGCGACACGACGCCGACCAAACGCGAGCCCGAAATCGAGACGCTGTCGCCGTTGGATCGGCTGGCGATCGAGCGGCTGCGGAAGGCAGCCGAGTCGTGCCAACAGCAGATCGAAGTTCGAAGAGCGAGCTCGGCCGAGCGCCAATCGCAATCGAGCTGGCGGAACTCGAATCGAGCGGAAGCGTATCGAGTCGGAGATCGCGGCTCGCGAAAAGTTGGTTCGGCGAACGATGGTGACCGAGTCGGTCGAGCCGCGTGTGATTCGCGTCCTGGCTCGCGGCGATTGGATGGACGACAGCGGCGAAATCCGCCAGCCGGCGTTCCGGCATTTCTAGGTGAGTTGAATTCCGATCAGCGCTTCATCGCGGCTCGATCTCGCTCGCTGGCTGACCTCGCCCGATCATCCGCAAACGTCGCGGGTGTTCATGAATCGCCTGTGGTATCTGTACTTCGGCGTCGGGCTCACAAAGACGCTGGACGACACCGGCTCACAAGGCGAATGGCCGACGCATCCCGAGTTGCTCGACTATCTCGGCCGCGAGTTTTCCGACAACGGTTGGAATATCAAACGGATGGTCAAGCTGCTGGTCATGTCGCACACTTACCGCCAAACGTCGTCCGACACGCCGGAGCTGCTGGCCGCCGATCCCGAGAACCGGCTGTTCGCGCGACAGGCTCGGTTTCGATTGCCGGCCGAGTTGATTCGCGACAACGCCTTGGCCGTCAGCGGCTTGCTGGTCGATCGGCTGGGCGGAGCCAGTTCGCATCCTTATCAGCCGGCCGGCTATTACACGCCGCTGAATTTTCCTCGTCGCGAATATCGGCCGGACAAAGACGACAACCAGTACCGCCGCGGCGTCTACATGCATTGGCAACGTCAGTTTCTGCATCCGATGCTGCGAGCCTTCGACGCTCCGTCGCGCGAAGAGTGTACGGTCGCTCGCCCGATTAGCAACACGCCGCTCGCGGCGCTCACCTTGTTGAACGACCCGACGTTCGTCGAAGCGGCTCGGGTCTTCGCCGAGCGGATCATGACCTGCGACAACGAGACGAACGCCCGAATTCGCTGGGCTTGGCGGCAAGCTTTGTCGCGCGAACCGACGGCCGAAGAACTTGCGGCGCTCGCCGATTTTGCCGCCACCAGCCGCGACTATTATCGGGCCCACCCCGACGACGCCGAAAAGCTGTTGGGCGTCGGATTGGCCAAACGTCCTGAGAAGGTGGATGCCGCCGAGTTGGCCGCGTGGACGAATGTGGCGGGCCATTCTGAATTTGAACGAAACGATCACTAGGAACTAATGCCATGCGACATCCAAGCGAATCCGAATTGGCAGTTGGCCCGCCGCGCGTTCTTGGAGCCAAACGTCGCTCGGCATCAGGCGCGGCAGCTTCGCCACCATGCTCGGCTCGTCGGCCGCGGCCGCGACGAACGACACCGCCGGCTTGCCGCCGGGCGTGACGAATCTGCCGCACTTCGCTCCCAAAGCCAAGCGTGTGATCTTCCTTTGCATGGCGGGCGGCCCGTCGCATCTGGAGACGTTCGACTACAAACCGAAGCTGGCCGAAATGGATGGCCAGCCGATGCCCGATCGTTCACTGCCGGGCAGCCGATCGCTCAGCTTCAAGGCCAGACGCTCAAGTGCCTTGGCCCGTTGTTCAAGTTCCGCAAGCATGGCCAGTCGGGACAAGAGATCGCCGATATCTTGCCCAAGACCGCCGAGATCGCCGACGACATCGCGATCATCCGTTCGATGCACACGGACCAAATCAATCACGATCCGGCGCACACGGTAATGAACACCGGCACGTCGATTTCCGGCCGGCCAAGCATGGGTTCGTGGATCACCTATGGCTTGGGCAGCGAGTCGCAGAATTTGCCGGGCTTCGTGGTCTTGACCAGCGAAGGTGGACGCAATCCGCAGCCAATCGCGTCGCGGCAATGGGGCGCGGGCTGTTTGCCCAGCCGTTATCAGGGCGTCCAGTTCTATTCGCAAGGCGATCCGGTGCATTAGTGAACAGCCCGCCCGGCGTGCCGCCCGAGTTGCAAAGCGGCTTGGTCAACAAGATCGGCGAGCTAAATCGGCTGCGCAACTCGGTCGTCCGGAACCCCGAGATCGAGACGCGGATCGCTCAGTACGAATTGGCTTTTCGCATGCAGACGAGCGTGCCCGAGCTGATGGACTTGCGAGACGAGCCGCAACAGATATTGGACATGTACGGCACGCAAGGCGCGGACGGCTCGTTCGCGGCCAATTGTCTGCTCGCCCGGCGGTTGGCCGAGCGAGGCGTGCGTTTCATTCATCTCTATCATCGCGGCTGGGATCATCACGGCGATTTGGTTCGCTACATGAAAACGTGCTGCGGCCTGTGCGATGGGCCAACCGCGGCGTTAGTGCGAGATTTGAAACAGCGCGGGATGTTGGACGAAACGCTAATCGTTTGGGGCGGCGAGTTCGGACGCACGCCGATGTTCCAAGGCAAAGGCCGCGATCCGGGGCGCGATCATCACATCCGCGGTTTCTCGATGTGGATGGCGGGAGGCGGAGTGCGCGGCGGAGTGACGTATGGCGCGACCGATGATCTGGGCTACAACGCCGTCGAGAACCGAGTCCACATCCGCGATCTACACGCCACGATGTTGCATCTGTTGGGAATCGATCAACGACGGTTCAGCTACAAATTCCAGGGACTCGACCTGCGGCTGACGGGCGTTGAACCATCGCGAGTATTACGGGAAGTCTTGATCTAGTTGCCAGCAACCAACTCCGTTCCAAGCCATCCCGACTCATTCCCCATTCGCGCGACCGGTTCGCGGTTTCCGGTGACGGTTCGACCTGCAGGCGATCCACACCGGGCGACTTCCAGATATGCGGCTGGTCGTTTTCCACCGTCGCGATCATTCCTTCGAGCTTGTCGTGGGACAGAATCAGTGCCGCCCCTTTTTTAGGGCCGAGCACGCTGACGGCCGAAGCGGCTGCGTCCGCTGTCATGCAATCGGGGGCGATGATGGTTACGCCGCTGCGATGCGTCAGCCCCAGGCCCGTGTGCGGATCGATGATATGTGAATAGCGGACGCCGTCGATCTCGACGTACTGCCAAGCGTCGCCGGACGTGGCCACGGCGTTGTTGTTCAGCCGAATGAAATGAGTGGGCGGGCCGTCTCGTCGTAACGCTCGCACGCCGACAGCCCAGAACGACTCGTCGGGCGGCGGATCGGTGGCCGCCAAGTCGCCGCCGGCGTTGACCAGAGCCCGATTGATTCCCGCGTCGCAAAGGGCCGCAAGAGCCGCGTCGACCGCGTATCCCTTGGCGATCCCACCGAGGTCGATTCGCATGTTCGGACGCGTGAGCGACGCCGATTGTGTTGCCGCGTCCAGCCGCAGCGCCTCGTAACCAACCGCCGCGCGGGCTTCCGCGAAAGGCTTTTCGGGCGGCAGCGACTTCTGCCGACGGGCTCGCCGCCACAATCGGCTGACCGGCCCGATCGTCACATCGAAAGCTCCGTCGGTTCGTTCGCTCCACTGTCGACTGGCCGACAACACCCGCCATAGATCGTTGCCGACCGGAACCGGCTCAGGTGTAGGCGACGCCGCGCTCAACCGGCTGACTTCACTTTCCAAGCTGTAGTCGCTCATCGCCCGATCGACGGCGGCCACGCGAGCGAAAGCCGCCGCGAATCCCCGCTGGGCCGCGGGTTCGTCCTGGGCATACAACGTGATCGTCACCTGCGTGCCCATGTGCGTTTCCGTGGCTTCGAAACGCGACAGCCGCTGCGTATCGGACCCCGACGGCGCGGCAACTTGAGCAATCAAAAGCGTCAGCAGCAAGCTTGTGGAAGACATCGGCGACTCGGAGAGAACGGACTGTGGCGTGAGGCAACCGCTTCCTTCCAGCCTAGCCGCGCGTCACAAATTGGCCACTCGAAAACTCACGAACGGCCTGTACCGCCGGTTGAAACTAACGGCGAAAAATGCCCCACCCACCGAACACTCGTCCGATGAATCGCCAGAATTCCAAACGCCTCTCGAACGCGGCTTGTGTGTTAAACGCCTTCACATGGGCGCTGCCGTCATCGTGCTGAACGCCGCAGCCGATGCAGTAATTCGTCTCAGGCGGCAGCGGCTTCATGCAGACCACGCAAACTTTGGCCGACGCGGACTTTGATTTCTTGGACACGAGTCGTAGCTCCTACGTGTTGTGTTGATTTCTAATTTCTACCAAAACGGGATTCCATACGCCAATCCTTCGCGTTCGCTGGCCGCGCGAGCCGCGGCGGCGGACGCGACTACGCCCAGCTTGCTTGGCGGTCGCGGCACGACTCGGTAGAATGCCGCCTTCAAAGCTCTCCTCCGTTTATCTTCTCCCGCATGGAGCACGCGGCGTGGCCCACAGAATCGAAGGGAAAGTCGTTTCGATCAGCGACGAAGGAAACCTGGTTACGGACATCCCCAACGAGCAACTGATGAATGCGCCGGCGGGCGAGGCGGTGACCGTGCGTTGCGACGAACACGTGACGCACGGAATCTTCGGGCTAGATCATAGCGAACCCGATTTCACGTTGATCGCCCTGCGTGGCGCGGCGGGAACGTTGGAGCTGTGCATCGTGGGCGACAGCGCCAAGATCATGCTGGGCGTCCGCGTGGGCGAGAAAGTCACGGTCGATTGGTAATGGATCGCGAGCAGTTGATTCGCGCGGATCGCGAAATCGTTTGGCACGCGTTCACTCAGATGGCCGAGTACGAGCCGCTGATTATCGAGCGGGCGGCCGGTTGTACGTTGGTCGATATCGACGGCCGCGAGTATCTGGACGGCGTGAGCAGCCTATGGTGCAACGTCCACGGACACCGGCATCCGACGCTGGATGCCGCGATTCGGTCCCAGTTGGATCGAGTGGCTCATGTCACGTCGCTCGGAACCTCGAATCCAACGACGATCGAGCTCGCGGCTCGGTTGGTCGAACTCGCGCCAGACGGCCTGGCCCATGTGTTCTTTTCGGGCGACGGATCATCGGCCGTTGAAGTCGCGCTGAAGCAGGCGTTTCAATACTGGCAACAGCGTCCTGACCCTCGGCCCCGCAAAACGAAATACATTGCGTTCGGTGACGCCTATCACGGCGACACCATCGGCAGCGTCAGCTTGGGCGGCGTCGAGCGATTTCACGCGATGTTCCGCCCATTGTTGTTCGACGTGCTGCGGTTGCCGACGCCCGGCACGTATCGCTTGCCGGCCGGCGTCACGGCGGATGAAGCGTGCGGACACTATCTGAGTCAGCTCGAGGCACTGTTGGCCGAACGGCACGAGGAGATCGCGGCGCTGGTGATCGAGCCGCTGATTCAATGCGCCGCGGGCATGGTAACGCACCCACCGGGCTATCTGCGAGGCGTTCGCGAGCTGACGCGCCGCTACGACGTGCTGCTGATCGTGGACGAAGTGGCGACGGGGTTCGGCCGCACGGGGACGCTGTTCGCTTGCGAGCAGGAACAGGTCTCGCCTGACTTGCTGTGCTTGGGCAAGGGACTCACGGGCGGTTACATGGCGATGGCCGCGACGCTTTCGACCGACGAAATCTGGCGGGCTTTTTTAGGCACTTTCGCCGAATCGCGATCGTTCTTCCACGGTCACACCTACGGCGGCAACCCGTTGGCCGCCGCGGTCGCGAACGCCACGTTGGATGTGTTTCGCGACGAGCGGACGCTGGAGCATCTGCGGCCGAAGATCGCGCGGCTCGAAGAGCATCTGCAACGCCTCGCCGCTCACCCGCACGTGGGCGACATTCGCCAACGCGGATTGATCGCCGGTATCGAATTGGTGCGGGATCGCGCCGCACGGACGCCGTTCGATTGGCAAGAGCGGCGCGGCTATCGCGTTTGCGAATTCGCCATCCAGCAGGGCGTCTGGATTCGCCCGCTGGGAAACGTCGTGGTGATTATGCCGCCTCTAGCAATTTCGCTCGACCAATTGGACCAGATTTGCACGTCCGTCGAGCTTGGGATTCAGCACGCCACGGCTGACTGAAAGCCAGCTCACCGAATTGATTCATGGGCCGCTCCGCGCGCGATGCGGTCGCCCGTTGAATTGCCGCGTTTTCCGACGCTCGGCCGTGCGTAAGCTATGTTTCCCAATGAGCGATTGGTCCACTCGACGAATCGCCTTGCCATGCGGGAAGGGGCAGCCGCATGGCGAATTTCTCGTCGCGGCAGCGTCGCGATTTCTCATCATGAGGGGCAACGATGAAGGGCGTGGTGTTTACCGAGTTCCTGGAAATGGTCGAGACGCAATTCGGTCTCGAAGTGACGGACCGGATTATTGAACAATCCAATTTGCCAAACGACGGAGCCTACACGTCCGTCGGTACCTACGAGCACGAAGATCTGCTCAAGCTGGTCGGCAACCTGAGTCGCGAGGCCGACGCGCCACCACATGCGTTGGTCAAAGCGTTCGGGCAGCATCTGTTCAAGCGGTTTAGCCAGGGCTTTCCCGAATTCTTCGACGGCGTGGACAGTGCGTTCGCGTTTCTGTCGCGCGTGGATGATGTGATCCACGTCGAAGTTCGCAAGCTCTATCCCGACGCCGAGCTGCCGCGCTTTCGCCTGTCGTTTCCCGACATTGGAGAGATGGAGTTGCGTTACGAATCGTCCCGACCGTTTGCGGATCTAGCGGAAGGTTTGATCGAAGCTTGCTCGCGGCATTTCGGCGAAGAAATCGTCGTGTCGCGCGAGGACGATCCGACCGCGCCCGGTTGCCGGGCCACCTTCCTGCTGCGATGCGAACAGGGGGCCGAGCTATGCACGACATCGCTCTGATCGAACGCAGGTGTGATCGCGAACGCCGCGCGCGAAAAGAAGCCGAAGAGTTGCTGGAAGCCAAGAGCCGTGAGTTGTATCGCGCGAACGATCAACTGCGAGCTTTGGCCGACGCGTTGGCCGAACAAGCGAACGAACTGCGATCGATCTTGGATACGGCGGCCGACGCGATCGTGACGGTCGACGAACAAGGTCGGATTCGGTCGTTCAATCCGGCGGCCGAAGCGATCTTTGGCTACTCCGCGACCGAAGCCCGCGAGATGCAGTTCGTTGAACTTCTGGCAATCGCGCCGGACAGCGACGTAACACGTCCGGCCGCGGCGCTCGACTGGGACGCACTCAAACAACTGGCCAGCGGCGAGCGGCTGGGGCGTCGTCGCGATGGTCGCGAAGTGTCGTTGGAAGTGTCGGTCGGCGAGAAGCAAGGGCCGCACGACCGGTCGCTAATCGTGATGATCCGCGATGTCTCCAGCCGTAAGGAGCTGGAGGCTCAACTGTCGCACGCACAAAAGATGGAATCGGTCGGCCAATTAGCGGCGGGGATCGCGCACGAGATCAACACGCCGATTCAATACGTCGGCGAAAACGTCCGCTTTCTGGACGACGCGTTCGGTGATCTCGAACGATTGCTGAATCTGTACGAGCAGCTCCGCGAGCAAGCGTCGTCGGCGGTCACCGCACGGTCAGCCGATCAGCGCATGAGCTGCTTGCTCGAGCAACTCGCGACAACCGCGAACGAAGTCGACTTGCAGTATCTCCGCGAGGACATTCCGGCGGCGATTCGCCAATCGCGCGAAGGCGCCGAACGCGTGGCTTCGATCGTGTCGGCTATGAAGGAGTTCTCACATCCCGGCGAGACGCGGATGTCGGCCATCAGCTTGAACGCCGCTCTGGACAGCACGCTCACTGTCTCGCGCAACGAATGGAAGTACGTGGCCCGGATCGAAACGCAATTCGATCCCGAGCTGCCGCCCGTTCGTTGTCTCGCCGGTGAATTGAACCAAGCGTTCTTGAATCTGATTGTGAACGCCGCCCATGCCATTGGCGACGCGGTCCGCGATCGCCCGGGCTCGCTCGGCACGATCCACATCTCGACGCACGGCGATGGCGACTTCGCGGAAATTCGCATTCGCGACACCGGCACTGGCATTCCGGAACATATTCGCTCGAAGATTTTCGACCCGTTCTTTACGACCAAACCCGTGGGCGTGGGCACCGGACAAGGTCTGGCAATCGTCTATTCCGTCATCGTGGAAAAGCATCGCGGCACGCTCGAATTGATCTCCGAAGTTGGTAAGGGCACGACGTTCGTCATTCGATTGCCGTTCGTTCCCGAGCAAGAAGGTTAGCCCCCGTGAAACAGCATGTATTGTTCGTGGATGACGACACCAACGTCTTGGAAGCCTACCGACGCGGGCTGCGCGATCGACGCGATCAATGGGAACTGACGCTGATCCCTTGCTCGCTGTTAGCGTGGGATACGCTGCAAAAGCGTTCGTTCGACACAGCCGTGTTCGACGTGCGGATGCCGGGCCTGAACGGCATCGATCTGCTGACCCGCGTGCAACAAACGCCCACGCTCCGCGACATGCCGGTGATCATTGTGACGGGCGAAGCCGACCGGTCGCTGAAACGCACGGCGTTGAATCTGGGCGCGGCCGACTTGTTAAACAAGCCGATCGACCGCGAAGACTTGCTGGCTCGGTTGAACAGCACGCTGCGGCTCAAGGCCGCGCAGGACGCCTTGCGAGTGCAGAACCAGTTGCTGGAACATCGCGTGCGCGAACGAACCGCGCAACTGGTCGCATCGCGATTGGACATCATCTGGCGATTGGCGAAAGCCGCCGAATATCGCGACGAGGAAACCGGCAATCATGTGATTCGCGTCGGCTGCTACAGCCGCGCGATCGCCCGCGTCATGGGTCTCGACGCCGAGTTCGTCGACAACATGCTGATCGTCGCGCCGTTGCACGACATCGGCAAGATTGGCGTTCCCGACTCCGTGCTTCACAAGCCCGGACGGTTAGACCATCGCGAATGGCGAGTGATGCGAAAACATTGCGACATGGGCGCCGAAATCCTCTCGGACGAGTGCCGGTTCAAACACGTCGCCCGCCGCTTCGGCGCCGATTCCCAGACGCTCGCCCACGTCTTGCCGGCCGATGATCCCGTGCTCGCGCTGGCCACGTCGATCGCCCGCGGGCACCACGAGCACTGGAACGGCGCCGGCTATCCGCATGGACTGCAGGGCGAGGAAATCCCGCTCGAAGCCCGCATCGTGGCGATCGCCGACGTGTACGACGCGCTGCGTAGCGAACGTCCCTACAAACAAGCCTTCTCGGTCGATCGCGCGCTCAGCATCTTGGCCGAAGAAAACGGAACGCATTTCGACCCCGCCGTGTACGAAGCGTTCTTGTTGGCTTTCGACGAAATCAACGCGCTCGAGTCCGAGTTCAACGACGCGGCCGCTCCCTTGCTATCCAGCCAGGTGCATGATGAAGACGAGTGTCTTGTTTGTTGACGACGAGCCCAATCTGCTGGCTTCGTTCCGACGACGGTTGCGCGATCAACGTGACCGCTGGGAACTGCACTTCGCGTCCAGCGGCGCGGAAGCGCTAGACATCTTGGCTCAACAACCGATCGACGTAATCGTCACCGACATGCGGATGCCGACGATGGACGGTGCGTATCTGCTGACCGAAGTCCGCCGGCGTTCGCCCGACACGATTCGCCTGGTGCTCTCCGGCCAGTCGGAAAAGGAACACATGATGCGAGCCGCGTTGAAGGCCCATCAATATCTGCACAAGCCGTGCGACATCGAACGATTGAAGAACGCCATCGAGCGGGCCTGTGCGTTGCGTGGCCAGATCGCCGACCCGGCGCTGAAGAAACTGATCTCGCGGCTCACCAAAATCCCCAGCGTGCCATCCGTCTATCGACAGTTGGTCGACGAATTGGAACGGTCCGAACCGTGTCTGTCGCGAGTCGCCGAACTGGTCGCGCGCGACGTGGCGATGATCACCAAACTGCTGCATCTCGTGAACTCGGCGTTCTTCGGCGCTCCGCGACGCATTCAAAGCCCGGCCCACGCCGTGGCGATGTTGGGCTTGGATCTGCTGCGACCGCTGGTTCTGTCGTTCGGCGTCTTCGCCCAGTTTCACGACGAACGCTCGTCGGCTTTGTCGCTGAGCGAGATCGTAAATCGCAGCCTGCAACTCAGCCGCCTCGCCGCGCGGATCGTCGCCGATCTCAAGCCGAACGATTGCCGCATGATGGAAGACGCGTTGCTGGCCGGCATGATCGCCGATGTCGGGCTGCTGGTGTTGGCTTCGCAAAAAGACCTGCCCTATCGCGAGATGATCGAATCAGCTCGCGGCGGCACGGATCGGCTGTACGAACTGGAACGCGCGCGGTGGCAAGTGAATCATGCCGGCGTCGGCGCGTACCTGCTGGGCCTGTGGGGCTTGCCGGACCAAATCGTCGAGGCCGTCGCATTCCATCATGAACCGCAGCTTTGCCGCAGCGAACGGCCGAACGCGCTGACCGCCGTGCATCTGGCCGACGCCTTGCTCAGCGAAACGGCCGTCGAACAGCAAGATGCCGCGCTACACAGCCACTTCGACGAGACGTACGTCGAGTCACTGGGACTAACCGCGCGGCTGCCCCATTGGCGACGCCTAGCCCAACAAGTCGTCGCCGACCCACCGGTCCACGCCGTCTAACCAACGCACTCGTCCAAACGCTCATTTACATTCCCCAAACGCCGGCGCGCAGCGCCCAAACGCTCATTTACATCGTCCAAACGTTCAGCGACACGATCCAAACGACGTCGCGCAGCGTCCAAACGATTTTTGCAGAGCCCAAACGCCGGCGCGCAGTCCCCAAACGCCGTTTACAGTCTCCAAATGCTGGCGCGCAGTCTCCAAACGCTCAGCGACACTGCCAAAATGACTGCTCGCACCTTCCAAACACCGTCTTACACCGTCCAAATCGCGGCGCGCAGCCTCCAAACGCCCATTTACAGTCCCCAAACGCCGGCGCGCAGCGTCCAAACGCTCGCGCGCAGCGTCCAAATCGCCAAATACGGTCTCCAAATCCCCGATTACAGTCCCCAAATGCTCATTTACATCGTCCAAATCGCCGATTCCACCGCCACGAGTTGACGTAACTGAATATTCTCAATGACGTTATGCAAGTGCTCCGAGCCCAACGCCCTCCGTAGCCTCTCAAGGGCGAAAAGTTGGCCGGTTCGCAAACTGCCAAAACGGCAGTCAGAAGCCAACGGGAGCGCGGGGCGTTGCCCACGCGGTTAAACGAACGAGCGCGCGGGGCGTTGCCCACGGCGCGGTTAAGCGACTTGCCCAGGCACTGGATTGCCGAACATCCGAAAAAATTCGATCGAATTCCGCAGGCGGCGGACGTGAGGACTGAGACAATCGTGCGGGAAAGACCGGGCACGTTGTCCGCGTTCGCGACACGACGACGCGAGATTCTAACGGTTAATACCGTGTTAACGGCCGTGCGGTTGTGTTTCGCCCCGGAGCCTTCCGCTTGTGCCGGTTGTGCCACGGTCGCTTGAAAAGCGGCAGGTACCGTCGCGCTCTCGTCGAAAAACAACGTGTCGACAGTAGAGCAGACCACGAAGGCCCGGACTTCGGCGAGAGTATTCTCGACCGAGGCAGGCGGCAGGCCCAGCATGGTCACGCGATTCCCACTCCTTCGCGTCCGATGCCTGCGCACCCTTCGCCGCTCTCACGGATGAGAACGTGTTTCCCGAACCCGCGTTTTTGGAATCGACGACGGGAGACCCACTGGTGATTCCACGGAGGTGAATCGAATGTTGAAGTCAGTGTTTCGCTTAGTGTTGGCCGGCGCTACCTTTATCGTGGCAACACGAGGAGCGACGGCCGCCGAATTGCATCAGATCCAACGATTGCCGGGCGTCACGCCCGTCGAATCGCGGCTGAATGATTCGGAAGTGTGGGTGATTCGCGGCCAGAACTGCACCAGCGGCGGTTGCTGCGACAATGGCGGCGGCTACGGCTGCTGTGACAACGGCGGCGGCCTGGGATGTTGCGACTCGGGTTGCGATTCCGGATGCTGCGACAGCTACTGCGATTGCACGGTCGATTACGGCTGCTGCGGTTTGCCCGGCGCGTATGTGTTGGCGGAAGCCACGTTCTTCAAGTATCACCGAGCTGACGGCGTGCCAGCCGGGTCGACGTTCGATTACGAAGTGTCGCCGCGGATCACGCTGGGCTACACGGGCCAAAGCGGCTTGGGTGGTCGTCTGCGTTACTGGGAGTACGATCACGCAGCCGGTGCGGCCAGCGTCGATACCTACAACTTGGACGCGGAAATCTATCAACGCGTCGCGTTGGGCTGCAAGACGACGGTCGAAGTCGCCGGTGGCGTGCGTTACAACGAGTTCGAGGAAATCGGAATCGGTCTCGGCCCGGTCAGCGGCAGCGGCTGGGGAGCGATGGCTTCGTTGGAAGGCACCCGCAAGATTCGCCGCGGCTACCTGTATGCCCGCGCTCGTCACGCGATGCTGTTCGATGATTCGACAGCGGCTGGTGTGCCGTTGAGCGACATCAACCCGACGCAAACGGAGTTGACCCTGGGCTGGCGCGGCATGCGTTGCTTGGCCAACGGCGCCGTGGCGACGTTGGACTTGGCGGTCGAATCCCAAAATTGGTCCAACTACTCAATCGGTCGGTTCGCCCCGGCTCCGGTTGACGTTGGCTTCTTCGGCTTCACGGCCGGCTTGGGTGTTCTGTACTAAGAAACTCACCGACGGCTCCTCGGCCATCGGTTGATCGAATCGGAAACACGCCTCGGC
Source organism: Pirellulaceae bacterium (assembly GCA_041399085.1). Taxonomy (GTDB): domain Bacteria; phylum Planctomycetota; class Planctomycetia; order Pirellulales; family Pirellulaceae; genus JAWKTM01. The sequence goes on along the minus strand of JAWKTM010000012.1, from coordinate 69,060 downwards.
AACGAGGCGTGTTTTCTTTTCTTGACGAAGTTCGAGAGCGTCTGGAGACCCGCGAAATGCGGGTGTTCTCGTTTCGAGTGATACCGAGCGAGGGCAAATTCTTCCAAAATCGGGCTCGTTTTCCGCTTCAGCCTCGGTTTTCTATTTACCCAAGACGCGACTCGATGGTACGATACGCCTCCGATGGATCGGCATTATTCATGGAGCGTGCGCGATGACTGGGCTGAGCTTCCTGTTGGCGTTGGCAGCAACCGGCGTCGAATTCGACTGGAAAGCTAACGAACGAGGCGAGCTGGATTACGTTGTCCAGGTCGACGCCGAGCGAATGGAATCGTCCGGCGACTCGACGCCTGCGCGCCATGTCGTCCGCCGCGATCCGCTGGGCGATCCGAATTATGCTTCGGCGCTCGGCAATTCCCAGTACGGCAATTCCCAGTACGGCGGTACCCAAGGTTTTTCGTCAGGTTCGGCGGCGTACACCAGCGGTCAAACGGGCAGCTACAACCAAGCGGCCGGCTATGGTCAAGCCAATCCATATGGCCAGACGAACAACTACGCCCAGAACCGTTCGCCCGCAACCACCGCTGCTTCACCGCCCTCGCTGCTCGGCCAAACGACCACCGTAACCGCGACCAACGATCCCGCCGCGCGCTCATCCGCTGCGACGACGGGTTCCGCTTGGTCCGACCGTAATTGGAATCACGCGGGAGCCGCCGGCTCGACCGCGGCCAGCAATACCTCGCTGAATCCAAACGGGCTGAACACCGCCATCAATAACGCGGTCAACAACGCCGCTTCCGCAGGTCAGTCCGCCTGGAACGACGCTCAGCGCCGAGCTGCCTCGGCCGCCAATGGAGTCGCCGATTCGCTGGGCAGCCGCTTCGGCGCGACATCGCCAACCACCGGGCTGCCCAACGCTCCCGATCCACGCTACGCCTCGCAGCCCGGCTACAACGAAGCGGCCGTCGACCCGCGCTACGGCGCCACCGGATATAACTCCGGGACATACGGAAACATGGCCCCGGTTGGACAAGGCGGTTCACAGCTCGGCGGCACGCAACTTGGCGGCACACAGTATGGCTCGAATGCCCAATACGGATCGAACTCGCAAATCGCGACAGGCAACGGCGCGACGACTCCGAATCTGGAACGCCGACCTTATTTCGGCAACGATCCGAACTACATGACCAATCAGCAGCAGCAGTTTCCGTTCGGCGACCCGCGACTCGCCAGCAACCCGTCCTCCGTGACGCTGTCGCCGCCCGCCAATGCTCAAACGAACAACGGCTATGCCCAATCGGGCGGATACGGCAATCCGAATCCGCCGGCGAACTCCGTGGCTCGCCCCGATCCGGCCGGCAACATCCATCCTGGGGCGAATCCGCCTTTGTCAGCCCAGCCCAACGCCCCGCAATCTCCAACGAACAACGCCGTCGGCAACGCGAACACCCCGCCCATCTCGGCGCCAGCCGGCTCGTTCACATCGACGAATGACCGGAATTTTTCGCCCACCACGGTGCGTCGCGAAGCCGAGCCCAATTCGCCATCGGACGTGCCGACGCTCAGTCGCAAATCGTCGCGCGACGAAGAAGAAACCAGCTCGTCGCTGATGCTGGCCTGCCTGCTACTGTTCGCCTCGCTCGGCGGCAACGCCTTCCTCACCTGGATCTGCTGGGGCATCCACGAACGCTACCGCCAACTCGCCACGCAAGTTTCCCGAAACAGCCTGCGAGCTCACAGCGAGTCGCTGTAGGCGAGGCCCATGCTCATTCAATCAATGGAGAATTTACTTTCGCTGCATATAGCCTTGAGATTGCTGAACGATTGGCATCGCAGTTAGCTCGATTCGTCACATTCAATCGACATCAGCTTGCGGGGCAAGTCGCAAACGTAGACTTCTGGTCAGACGAGGTTGCCCACTGTCTGGACGTTCTCGATCGCTATAACTCTCGATTTGATCGTATGGCGAGCGCCCAACGCGAGTATGTTGCGGCTCACCAAACAATCGAATTTCAACTCGGCGACTGCTGGGGAGACACGGCCATGGCTCCGATGCGTCCTTATCGTATTCCCGATAAGGAGCGTTTGGCCATGAGAACGCGAATTTGTGAGGCGTTTTATCGATTTATTGTTCGATGCTGCGCAACAGGCCTTATGGAACCAGAAGCCGGGAAGCGCGCATGTGAGCGTCACTCAATTAGCGTCGATTCACGCGACCTGCAGCGTTAAAAGACGAAGCTCTTCTAAGACGAAACGGAGAACGTACCAATCTCCGGCCGTTCCGCGATCGCATAGTCGGCGTAGCTCATATTGATCGAGATCGCGTGGTCGCCGGCGTTGAAGTTGATGCGGGGTTGTGCGGCGAGGGCGGCGTCGCAGTAGGTCGGCAAGTTGAACAGGCTGCCAAACGGCGGGATGGAACCGGGTTGCAGGCCGGTCAGTTCGGCGACTTCTTCGCGACTAGCGAACCGGACGCTGCGAGCTTGAAATTGCGTGCGGACTTCGCGACTGGCAAGCTTCCGATCGGCTGGCATGACAAACATCACAAATCGCGAATCGACTTTGCAGATCAGCGCTTTCGCCCCGCTGGCCAGTTCCGCGCCGCGAACTCGAGCGGCTTCTTCGCTCGTATAAACCGGCTCGTGTCGCAACGTATCGAATGCGATCTCGGCCGAATTGAGAAGCTCGGCGATGCGTTCGTAAACGGACATGTTGGGACGTGCGCTGGATAGGGTTGGCCGCCGAGAGTGGTCGCCTTGGCTGCGGTGGCATCACAACCCGCCGGATAAAAGCGGCGATGAATCGCCGCACTCCAAAGTAGCGATGAACCGCCGTATTCCGAAAGGCGCGATTACGATGCTCGCTCGCCCACGCGAATCTGGGCCCGCGCTTGCCAAATTAATCGCTCGCGAATCTCAAGCTGCTCGTCGGTCGTGGCCACTTGCTGTCCAGCTTCGGTCAACTGAGTCCGAGCGGCTTCCAGATTGATCCGATCCGCCGGAATCGCACGGTTCGTCAACACGGACACGACGTTGTCCGCCACTTGCACGAACCCGCCGTCGACATAGAACCGCCGCACGGTCGCGCCGGTTTTCAACCGCAGTTCGCCATATCCCAAGCGACCGATCATCGGGCTGTGATTGCTGGCGATGCCTAGTTCGCCGTCGAACAATGGCAAAGCGACGAAGTCGGCCGTCTCTTCCAACGCCGTTCGCTCAGGCGTGACCACGATGCAGGTAATTTGAGCCATAACAGTTCTCTAAGTCTCTTCCACCGCGAACCGAAACGTTATTTTCTAGCCGCGGCGGCCATCTTCTTGGCTTGCTCTTCGGCCTGCTCGATCGGACCGACGTACATGAATGCTTGCTCCGGCAGGTGATCCCACTTGCCGTCAACGATTTCCTCAAAGCTGCGAATCGTGTCCGACAGACTCGTGATTTCGCCCGGCTTGCCGGTGAACACTTGAGCCACAAGGAACGGCTGCGACAGGAATCGCTCGATCCGCCGAGCGCGATGCACAATCAGCTTGTCGTCTTCGCTCAATTCATCGACGCCCAAAATCGCGATGATGTCCTGCAACTCGCGGTATCGTTGCAGCGTCGTCTGCACGCGGCGAGCAATCGCATAATGCCGATCGCCCACGTACTGCGGATCCAAAATACGGCTGGACGAAGCCAGCGGATCCACCGCCGGATAAATGCCCTTCTCCGAAATCGAACGCTCGAGATACAGGAACGCGTCGAGCTGACCGAACGCGGTGGCGGGAGCCGGATCGGTCGGATCGTCGGCCGGAACATACACGGCTTGCACCGACGTGATGGCCCCGCTTTTGGTCGAAGTAATCCGCTCTTGCAACGCACCCATCTCGGTCGCCAACGTCGGCTGGTAACCCACGGCCGACGGCATCCGTCCCAACAACGCCGATACTTCGCTGCCCGCCTGCGAGAAGCGGAAGATGTTATCGACGAACAACAGCGTGTCCTTGCCGGTCGCGTCGCGGAAATATTCAGCCATCGTCAGCGCCGACAAAGCCACTCGCAAACGGGCTCCGGGCGGCTCGTTCATCTGGCCGAACACCATGCAAGTTTGCTCGATAACCTTGCGACCCGTGTCGCCGATCTGCGTCTCTTGCATTTCCAACCACAAGTCAGTGCCTTCGCGAGTTCGCTCGCCCACGCCCGCGAACACGGAATAACCACCGTGAGCACTCGCGATACGAGCGATCAACTCGGTCAGAATCACCGTCTTGCCCAAGCCGGCGCCACCGAACAAACCGGCTTTACCACCGCGAACGAACGGCGTGAGCAAGTCGATCACCTTGATGCCCGTCTCGAACAACTCGGTGCTGGTCGACAGTTCGCTGACCGCCGGCGCCTCGCGGTGAATCGGACGGAACTCCGCCGCTTGCACCTCGCCGCGACCATCCACCACTTCGCCCAACACGTTGAACACGCGGCTCAAAGTGGCTTCGCCCACCGGCACCGACACCGGAGCGCCGGTATCCACACAGTCCTGGCCTCGCATCAAACCGTCGGTGCTGCCCAAGGCCACGCACCGCACGCGTCCGCCGCCCAAGTGCTGCTGGACCTCGCCCGTCAAATTCAGCTTGACGCCCTTATGCTCGCTGGTGATCTTCACCGCGTTGTAGATCGCCGGCAGTTGATCTTCCTCGAACTGAGCGTCGAACGTCGATCCGATCACCTGAGTAACGCGACCCACATTGGCCGCCGTTGCGGTTGCTGTTGCCATGATTTGCTATTCTAAAATTGACTGTTTGAATTGCGAGGGAAATGTGTCTTTCACGCGGTTCCCATCAAAGACTCGCCGCGATGAATTAAGCGATATCGTGAGTTGCTATTTGTTGAGCGCCTCGACGCCGCCGATGATCTCCATGATTTCGCCGGTGATCTGCGATTGACGAGCGCGGTTGTAAGTGCGACAAATTCTTAATCAGCTCTTGTGCGTTTTCAGTCGCGGCCTTCATCGCCACCATTCGTGCAATCTGCTCGCTGACCGCCGCGTCCAAGAAGCACTTGAACAACTTTACGCGAAAGCTGGCCGGAACGACTTCTTCCAAAATGCTCTCGGCCGAAGGCATGAATTCATACATCGACTCGCCGCGACTCGGCTCGTCCTTCTTCTCCTCCGACTCGTCGCCGATCGAACCGAGCGGCAACAACGTCTCGACCACGGCCTCTTGTCGAGAGCTGGAGATGAACCGTGTGTAGGCCACGTCCAGCCGATCAATCTTTCCCAGCGTGTATTCGTCCAAGAACCGGTCGGCGATCGTCTGCACTTCCGAGTAAGCCGGTTGATCCTCGAACTGCGTATACGTCTGGTCGATCGAAAAGCCGCGAAATCGCAACGCGCTGATGCCGCGTTTGCCCGACACTTCCAGATCGAAGTTCTCGTAACCCGCCTTCAGTTCGTTGATGCGCGGCACGGCGATTCGTAATATCGATCCGTTGTAGCCGCCGCACAATCCGCGGTTGGCCGTCAGCACCAGCAGCACGGAGCGGCCCGTCGCATCACGCGGTTCGAGCAACGGATGCGTTACCTTCAAACTGGCCGCCGCCAAGTCTTTCACGACTTGAGTGATTCGCTGCGTATATGCGGTCGCGGCCGTGGCCCGGTCCATCGCCTTCTTTGAATCGAGCCGTGGCAATCACCCCATCGTCCGCGTGATCTTTTTGATGTTGCGGATCGACTTGCGACGTTTATCGAGTGCTCGTGCTTTGGCCATAACCGTTTATGTTTCTTTCACGCGGTCTTCAACGCAGGAACCGGATTGTCAACGGGTATCGATATGTCTCGCCTTTGTTGGCCGCCAACGCCGCCAAGATTGTGACAATGACGTCCACCAGAATCACCGCCGGCAGGAGCACGAAGCCGATGTACACACACAGCAACACGCCCGCGACAAATCCATAGATCAAAATCGAAATATGAAAGTTGAGCGACTCTTTCCCCTGATCGTCGACAAACGGATATTGATCCTTCTTCATCAGCCACACAACTAGCGGGCCAATAATGTTGCCAAACGGCAGTCCCACATAGCCGGACAAAGCAGCCAAGTGAGCGAACATGGCCCACTGTCGGGCGTCAGGATTGGTTTCCACAATCCCGCTCGCTGCTTCCCCAAAATTTCCTTTGCCTGTTTCGTAGCTCATCCGTCACCTCTCGAGTTGTTTCGCGTCATTTGCGCATCCCACTCGAAGTCTGTTCGCCCGCAACACAATCATCTTGCCATGCGAACCATCGTGTCCGGAGCCGTCCGTCGCTCAACCTACCTTCTCTCCGAAAACGGGAGGCGGCTGAGTTGTGAACTCGGCAGCTTAACTACTTCTTGGCTCCCAAAAACTGTTTTGTGTATTCCTCGATCGCGCCACGCACGGCCACGGTCGTGGGATCGTCGGCCTTCTTTAGCGTGTCGCCCTTGTCCTTGTTCTCGTTCAACAAGTTCCACACGTCTTTCTTCTGGTCTTGCATGTACGCCAAAAATCCGGCTTCCCAAGCCGAGATCTGATCCACGGGCACGTCGTCCAGGAAGCCTTGCGTACCGGCGTAGATACTGGAGAATCTCGTCCACCACGCGCGGCTGGTACTCGAGGCTGCTTCAGCAATTCCACCATGCGGTAACCACGATCCAAGCGTGCCTGGGTGGCCGGGTCCAAGTCCGTGCCTAACTGAGCGAACGCTTCCAATTCCCGGAACGCCGCCAAGTCCAATCGCAAACCGCCGGCGACGTTCTTCATCGCCTTTGACCCGACATTGCCGCCCACCGCGACACGGAAATACCAACGTTCATTGCCGGGCGAATACCGGCAAAGAACAAGTCGGGCTGCAAGTAAATCTGACCGTCGGTAATCGAAATCACGTTGGTCGGAATGTACGCGGATACTTCGCCTTCGAGCGTTTCAATGATCGGCAACGAAGTAATCGAACCGCCGCCCAACTCATGCGACAGCTTCGCTGACCGTTCCAACAACCGGCTGTGGCAGTAGAACACGTCGCCCGGATAAGCTTCGCGACCCGGCGGACGACGCATCAACAGCGAAAGCTGGCGGTAAGCAGCGGCTTGCTTCGACAAGTCGTCGTAAACGACCAACGCATGCTCGCCTTTCCACATGAAGTATTCGGCCATCGCGGTTCCGGCATACGGAGCCACGTATTGCAGCGGAGCTGGGCTACTGGCGCCAGCGATAATCACCGTCGTGTAGTCCATCGCGCCGTGATTTTCCAGCACCTTCACGACGCCGGCGACCGACGAATCCTTCTGTCCGACCGCCACATAGAAGCACTTAACGCCGGAACCTTTCTGATTCAGAATCGCGTCGATCGCCACGGCCGTCTTGCCAGTCTTGCGGTCGCCGATAATCAGCTCGCGTTGACCACGGCCAATCGGCGTCATCGCGTCGACCGCCTTGATGCCGGTTTGCATCGGCTCGTTAACCGGATGCCGCTCGGCCACGCCCGGCGCGATTACTTCCACCGGTCGACGCTCGGTCGCATTCACTGGCCCCTTGCCGTCGAGCGGATTGCCCAGCGGATCGAGCACTCGGCCAACGACTGCTTCGCCCACCGGCACCGACAGCAACTGGCCGGTCGCGCGAACTTCGTCGCCTTCGTTGATTTGCAGATAGTCGCCCAAAATGATCAAACCGACGCTGTTCTCTTCCAAATTGAACGCCAGCCCAATCTGACCATTCGAGAACTCGACCATTTCGTTGGCCATCACGCCGGACAGGCCGTAGACGCGGGCGATACCGTCGCCCACTTCCAGCACCGTACCAACTTCGCGAACATCAACTTCGCTCTCGTAAGTCTCGATCTCTTGCTGCAAGACCGACGCAATTTCGTCTGCGTTGAACTTCATGGCAATGCAATTCTTTCAATGTGGACGCCAAACCAGCGTCCGATTTATTGCTTCCGATTTACCGCGAGCCGACCACGTGGCCATGCCAACGCCAGTCAACCTCACCGTAATGGTTGGTTACCTTCGTCTAATCTCAATCCGCCAAGGAAAAACGTTCGATCGCGCGACGAATCGCTTGACTGGCCTTGCTGGCGGTTTCGCCTCGCATCCGTTTCAACCGATTGGCTAGGCTGCCGTCGTAAACCGTATCGCCAACGCGAATCACCAGACCGCCGATCAATTCCGGATCGACCGACGTTTGCAGGTCGACGTCGCGATTCAGCGTTTCTTTCAACCGAGCCGACAAGCTCTCCAGCAGCGACTGGTCCAATGGCGCGGCTGACTGCACCTGTACGCGGACTCGGCCCCGCAACTCGTTGTACTGTTCATGCACCGCTAGCCGGATAGCCCGAATGGCGACCAACCGACCATGTCGGGACACCACCTTCAGAAAGTTAAGCAACTCGCGCGTCATTGACTTTTCAAACGCACGATTCAACATCTCTTCCTTGGCCGCATGCGGCACTCGGGGCGACCCCAGCGCGGCTTCCATGCGAGGCAAACGATCCAGCACGTCCGTCACAAACGAATCGAACTCGGCAATCACCGTCTCGGTGTTGCCAGCCTTCTCGGTCGCGCCCAGCAGCGCCTTGGCGTAAATCTTCGCCAATTGCTGCTCGCCCGTGTCCAACACCGTGGGATGCTGAACTTCCACTTTGCCTTGAGGAATCTCTTGAGCCATCTTCGCACGCTCAGTTCTTGCTGGGCAGTTTCTCGATCGCTTCCCGGACCAACTGGGCGTGATCTTCGGGCTTCAACTCGCGACGCACGATACGGCTGGCCAAGACAAACGCCATGTCGGCGCTCTTCTGAGCCACTTCGGACAACGCCGAACTCTTCGCCGCTTCGATGTCCGCCACGGCTCGTTCGCGCTCCCGAGACGCCGCCTCTTGAGCTTCGGCCACGATCCGCTCCTTGGCCGCGTCGGCGTCGCGACGAGCTTGAGCCAGCATCTCGCGAACTTCCTCACTGGCCGCCGCCAACTTGGCTTCGTATTCCGCCAATCGCTGCTGCGACGCTTCGGCGTTTCGCTTCGCCTCGTCGATGTTGTTGGCGATCGACTTTTCACGATCGTCCAACGCCTTCGCAATCGGACCCCAAGCAAACTTGCCCAGAATCGCCATCAGCAACAAGAAGACGATCAACGTGACGATGGCCAAGTCGGGCCGGAACTCCTGAACCGACTCCAACTCGTCCGTGGCATTGGCATGCATGGGATCGGCATGAGCATCATCAGCCCCATGACCGCCAGCCGCATGACCGCCAGCACCTTGTCCAGCAGCATCATGCCCGCCAGCCCCGTGGCCTTCGCCAGCATGAGTGTCAGACGCGTGACCTTCACCTCCATGAGCCGCGCTGCCTTGCTCGCCGCCCGCAGCATGCACTTCCGTCGAGGCCTCATCGGCCGCCGCTTCAACGCCCGCCGCATTCGTCGCACTGGCTTCCGAGGTCGCTGCATCCCCAGCTTCCGTCGGCTCAGATGAGGCCGGTTCTTCAGCGGGTGGCTCAGCCGGTTTCTCCTCGGTCACCGGTTTATCGTCAGCGGCCGGCTTCTCTTCCGTCGCCGGCTCTTCCGAGACAGCAGGCTCGTCGGCAGGTTTCGCCTTGGGTTCATCCGCTGCAGGTTCGGTCGGCTTATCCTCCGCCGCAGGCTTCTCTTCGCCCTCAGGCTTGGCGTCCGAAGCCGGCTTCTCGTCCGCCGGCTTTTCATCAGCCGGCTTTTCATCCACAGGTTCATCACCGGCTGGCTTATCTTCAGCCGGCTTCTCGTCGGCTGGACTATCGTCCGAGCCTTCCGGCTTGGGACCGTCCTTCGACTCGCCTTCCGCGCCATCGGCCGGCTTATCATCCGAAGATTCCGGCGCGGCGGGCGGGTCGTCAGCCGGAGCATCCGCGTCCTTGGCTTCCGCCGAACTTTCCGCGGCGGGAGGCGACGGCTCACCTTCCTCATCGGCTCGCAGCCGACCGCTGACAACGAACATGCTCGCCGCCAACGCTACTACTAAAATCGCGAAGCCGAACCAACGACCACGGAGCATTACGGAGTTCCTATCAGGAAACACGAAAACACACCTGCAAAATCAAGCCAATGTTACCTAGCAAGGCCGACAACCACCAAAGTCGAACCCGCGACTAGCTGGCCCAGGGATTTTGACCCTGACAGACAACCAACGCAAAGAATGTGAAACCTTCGATCAAGGCCGCCGCAATGATCATGGCGATCTGGATCGTACCCGCAACTTCCGGTTGACGAGCCATGCTCTCAACCGAGGCACTAGCCAACTTGCCGATGCCATACGCGGCGCCGATCACGACCAGGGCCGCACCAAAGGCACCCGAGAACTCAATCAACGCGCCGTTCCCAGCAGCCTCGCCCTCTTGAGCGAACGCGGGAACCGCAGCCACAAACAACAACAAAAACGACAGACCCAAAATCTTGGCAAACCGATTCACGTTAGCAATCTCCTGAACAAAAGTGATTGGTAGGTTACCGAGAGACCTTTAGCAGTAAACGGCTCGATGCAATTCACTAGTGATGATGAACTGCCTGACCGATAAACAACGCCGACAACAAGGAAAACACATAAGCCTGCAAAAAGGCAACAAACAATTCCAAGCAAGTGAACAACGTGGCTCCCACAACGACAATCGCCGCCGTCATCCACCAACTTGTGGTTGCCACGATCGCTTCGCCACCAAAGGCGATATTCATGATGCCAAATAATACTAAGTGACCAGCTACCATATTCGCAAGAAGACGAATACCCAACACACCATGCTTAATAAACAAGCCGACGACTTCAATGACAAATAGCATGGGGATTACAACCAACCCCAATGTGAACAAAATCGCTGGCGGCAAGTGCATGGAGGGAATCTGATTCTTCCAAAACCCAAAGAAGCCAAAACGCTTCATGCCGCACAACATTCCGGTCCCAAAGGTAACAACCGCCAGTGCCAGCGTAACCGCGAAGGAACCCGTCGGCGCGCCCCGCCAGGGCAGAATGCCCAGCAAATTACAGCCAAGAATGAAGAAGAACAGCGACCACAGCACGGGCGTGAACTTGTCGCCATCGTGATGACCAATCGCATTGCGAGCGATGTCATTTCGAATGAACAACAGAAACGCTTCGAGCATGTTCCACAAACGACCTCGCGGACGGTCGCTGGAAGCCATTCGCTTTGCCAGCCACGCAAATAGCACGCACACCAACACCGCCACAACGACTTCGATCACCATAAACTTGGAGATCGCAAATCCACTCTCGCGCTGATAGGCGTTTCGTAGTTCACCAAACGGCTGCGGAATAAGAATCTTACCCTGCAGCAGTTCGTTGTAATGTTCGATTTTGGTCTCGCTCCACTCGGCGTGCTCTTCATAGGCAGCCAAGTCGCCGGCCTCACGCTTCGCGGCCTGCCACTTCTCGGCCGTCTCGGGATCCGCCATCGCTCGCACGAACCACTCATAGGGCACGTCGGCTTCGTCGAGATAATCGGCAATTGGCTTCTTGGCGTTGCCCTCTTGTTTTTGCCATGCCTTCCAGGCCGCGATCGCGTTGGCATTCTGCGTCTCGAGAAACACATCCAGCGGCCGGCCGTGATTCAAGTGGGCCTCGTGCTGCCAATGCTCCCAATCATGAACCAAGTCATGCAGCGCGATATCGCTGGGCGCATCGCCACCTAGACCACCCAACTCATTGATTAGCCGCTCGGCTTCCCACTTCTGAAAGTCGCTGTCATTGCGAACCCACCACGATGGAAAATCACCGATGGACTCTCGATGCGAGGACCACAGGGCGCGCGGCACCTCGAAATAGTAGCTGTCTTTAATGTGCAGTTCCGCGGATGCCATATCTACAGAATCCCCGCCCTCGCCGGAGCTGCCGAAACAATCTTAACGACCAACGCCGTCTCGACCGCCAGCGTAATGAGATACAAAACCACAATCTGTCCCAGCAAACGACCCTCAGCCAGCCAGGGAACCCGAGCGCTAAGCACCATCCCCGCCACCAAAGGCAAGCTCATCCGAATCAACATCCCCAACAGCACGCCCGGCACGGCCTGCGACCGGCGATTCATCAGCAGCGTAGCGAACATCGCCAACGAGGCACTCGCCCAGCAAACCACCGCCGCAACGACCACCGCCCCAACACCGCTGTCGCCGTAACGCTCGCGAGCCAGCCAAGCCATTAAGGGAGCAGCAAGAGCGACAACAAGCGTCAAGCCAGCCCAAGCAATCCAACCGGAAAGCGGCCGCCGCTGCGAACTGGCTGAGTCGTCAGTCATTTCCGCCGTCTTGCCTTTGTGAATTACCTGCGCCGCGATCTTGCTTTGCCGACGCACTGGTAATCGCAATTAAAGCGATCAACCCCAGAATCAACCCTACACCGTAGCCAGTAAGCGACAGAAACTTGGTGCCAAACCGATCGTCGAGCCAACCACCGGCAATCCCAGGGGACACCATCAGAACAATGACAGCGCCAATTCGCCCCACCCAAGTGAAGGCTTCGGCTGCCGGCGAACTAGACTCGGGACCTCGACTCAAAGACAACCCCTCGCAGCCTACGACGCCGGAGCGTCAAGTTAAAGCGGATATACGGGCCGTTCGAGATGCTCTCTGGCGGGGTTCGCGAGACTTCCAAATCTGCCGGCGGCTTTCCTTACCCGTCGCGTGTTGCCCAATGTAAAGCATGAAAATCGGGCGGTCAACCGACGTAACTCGCCAATTCGTGTTTTTTTTCACAAAGTCCGCCAGTGACGCAAGTGACTCGAAGGTAAAAACTTGCGACGATTCTCGCTTCGCGGTGAGGCTGTTTTTAGGTGCCTCGGAAAGTGCGTCATTCGAGGCACCTTAAAATCTCGTAACGCGCGCGATGCTAGCATCAAGCGAGGGCCGCTTTTGCCCCCCGACTGGAAATTCTCAAGGTGACGCAACGCTCCGTAAGGAAACGGTTTGTGGCGAGGATTTCGTCGCTGCGGTCGCCGTTTTCACGCATGGATTATTGCCAATACATCGCAATTCGGTTAGACTCGATATCACTGTTGTTTTGCGGTTAACACGTCGCCAATCGAATCGATTGAAGACGAGCCGGCGGTGGTTGTATCGGTTTTCCCAGGGAGCGAGAAAGAGGCCTCGCGGAACCTTCGTCCGAGGGTTCCCGATCCCACCCACCACAGCGTCGACACCGCTCATTTGGTGTCCGACCGTCGCCGGCTGCGATTGACTACAAGGCAACACAAGCGGGTAACTGACGCCCGTTTGCGCTTCCTGGAATTCAGACGGCTCACGGAGTGCCGGTTGGGTTCGCACGTCATGGGGCAAAGTCAAGGACGACCTCGCAGATCGGCTCGCCAGGGTTGCGCGAGTTGATGAACGGATTTCGATTTCCAACGCGCGGAGGAACGTCCATTGATCACCGTAGCATCGCTGAAGGATCACTCACGTAAGGACTTAGCCGAAATGGCTAAGAAGCTTGGAATCGCCGGATGGCATTCCATGCGCAAGGAACAATTGGTGCGCAGCTTAGCGCGAAAAGCCAAGGCCAAAGCCTCACTTAAGAATGGCGCCAGCGGAGGCTCGAAGCGAGCCGCCGGCTCCACGGTCGGACGGTCCGGTTCCTCGCGGACCACGTCCAGCCGTTCAACGACATCGAATTCTAGTTCCAATAGTCGCAAGCGTTCGGCGGCCTCGGGGACGAAAGCGGCGTCGACCGGTCGAACCGCTGCTAAGCCCAAGACCACCCGAGTGGCGAGAAAGATCCAGCAAGCCCACGCGCAGCGCGAGCGAATGAAGGATCTCTCGGCCTGCGAGATCGAAGTGCCTCAAGGCGGTGCGGAGCCTAGCGCGGCGCGCGGCGTTCGCTCGACCACAAAAGATCGCGTCGTGCTGATGGTCCGGGACGCCTACTGGCTACATGTCTGCTGGGAGATCTCGCGACAGAGCGTATTGCGGGCCAAGGCAGCCATGGCGGAGCAATGGCACACGGCGAAGCCAACGTTGCGGTTGATCCAAGTGGAAACCGGGACGACCACTAGCACGGCCGAACGAGTTGTTCGCGACATCGACATTCATGGTGGCGTTCGAAATTGGTATGTCGACGTGCCTCAGCCCCCTAAGAGCTATCGGGTCGACATCGGTTACAAGGCGACGGACGGTCGTTTCCACGCGCTCTCGCGCAGCAATGTGGTCACAACGCCCGAACCTGGCAGCTACGACAGCTTGGATGAGAACTGGCGCGACATCGCCGAGGACTACGAACGTGTCTTCGCCCTCAGCGGCGGATATTCCGACGACACGGACAGCAGCGATCTACAGGAGCTGTTCGAGGAACGACTGCGACGCCCAATGGGTCCGAATACCAACGGGCGTTACGGCAGCGGCGCAGAGCGGCTGCTGGGACGACATCGGCCGTTTGTGTTCGAAGTGGACGCGGAGATGATCGTATTCGGCCGCACCAAGCCGGATGCTCATCTGACACTGGCCGGCGAACCGGTCAAGCTGCGAGACGACGGCAGCTTCACCGTCCGCCTCAAGATGCCAGATCGCCGTCAAGTATTGCCGGTCGTGGCGGCCAGCAGCGATGGCGTCGAGCAACGGACGATCGTGCTCGCGATCGAACGCAATACGAAGGTGATGGAACCGCTAACGAGCGAAAACTCGGACTAGCGTATTTCGATCGGCTTTTTTGCGGTGGTTCGCAGCTCTTGAAGGCGAACCACCGACCGCAGTGAGAAGCTGGGGTGCCGAGACTCGTACCTCAAACGCTCCATCACGGCCGCGCGTTTATATCAAACGCTTAGAGCGGGTTCCATCGTGAATCGCTTCACGACGTCAGCGTCCCTTTGGTGCTGGGCACGCCCGGCATTCTAGGATCCACTTCCACCGCCATGCGCAGGGCTCTCGCCGTGGCTTTGAAGATCGCTTCGCTAATGTGATGGCTATTGCGGCCGTAGTGAACATTAACGTGCAAGTTGCAGAGCACATTGGCCGCCACGGCTTGCCAGAAATCTTCGACCAACTCACTGTCGAACTCACCGATCTTCGCCGACGGAAAACTGGCCTGAAACACCAGATAATATCGGCCGCTCAGGTCAACCGCCGTCGTGGCCAAGGTCTCTTCCATCGGTAGCGTGAAGTGGCCATAACGACGGATTCCCGCCTTGTCGCCCAATGCTTGTCGCATCGCTTGTCCCAGGCAAATCCCCACATCTTCAACCGTGTGATGCTGGTCGACATGCAAATCGCCTTCAGCTCGCACCTTCAAGTCCATCACGGCATGCCGAGCCAACAAAGTCAGCATGTGATCGAAAACCCGACGCCCGTCGCGACATCCGCCGCCCCGGTTCCGTCGAGGTTCAATTCCAGTTGAATGTTTGTCTCGGCCGTGCGACGCGAAATGGCGGCGGTACGTGGCATCGTGGAAATTCCTCGCGGCGCTGGAACGTCAGGGGTTCTTATAACATCGACGCCAACAGCGCCAACAAGGCATCGATCTGTTCGTCCGTGCCCACGCTGATTCGCAAACCATCGGTCCAGCGGGGATAATTCATATAACGAACCAAGACGCGATTCGCCTTGAGTTGTTCGTATAACACCTGGGACGACGCCGTGGCATGTCGGCACCAAACGAAATTGGCTTGCGACGGTATCACGCCGAACCCCATTTTGATGAGTTCCGCGGTCAGACGCTCGCGCGTTGCGATAACCTTAGCGCGATTGTCCTCCAGCCAAGTTTGATCGTCCAAAGCCGCGGTCGCCCCCGCGATCGAAAGGGCGTCGCAGTTATACGAGTCCTTGACCTTGGTCAGTTGTTCGATCATTTGTGGCTGGGCGATCAGGAACCCAAAGCGCAGGCCCGCCAAAGCATAAGACTTGCTGAGCGTGCGTGAGACCAGAATCTTTTCATTGCGGGCTACCAAATCCACACAGTTCGCGTCGGCAAAATCCACATAAGCTTCATCCACCAACAATGGACAAGGGAGTTGCTCGGCCAATTCCAGAATTCGCGACCGCGAAATCAGCGTGCCGGTCGGGCTGTTGGGGTTGGGTAAGAACGCCAACCGCAGGTCGTCGCGTCCCTGGCCGAACGCGTCTGGCAGCGTCCAGTCGTCACAAAACGCGACTTCGTCCCAAGCTGCGTTTTGCAGTCGCGCCAATGTGGTGTACAGCACATAGCTGGGATAAGGCAGCCGCAAACATTGGCCCTCGCCGACAAACGCGCGCGTACAAATCGTGAGAATATCGTCGCTGCCATTGCCGCACAGAATCCAATCGGGCCGCACGCCCAGCACCTCCGCGGCCTTGATCCGAAACGCCGTCGCCATCGGATCGGGATAGCGCAGTAGCGACTCGTTCGTCGCCGCCTGAATCGCTTGAATCACCTTCGGAGAAGGCGGATACGGATTTTCGTTCGTGTTCAGCTTGATGAACTTGCCGGCCTGCGGCTGTTCGCCGGGCACATAGCCGGACATCGCTTCGATCGCGGGACGAACGTAGGACATAGGTGGGACGAATGGATCACCGGCCGGCCGAGCAAGAGAGGAGTATCAGGCCGCGGAACCGAGTGCCGCACGAAGTAACCTGCCAGCCAGCCGTCGTGACAAGCACCAAAACCAGGCCGTTTCAGCCGTATCATCTACGAAGTGGGCGATGCTGGACTCGAACCAGTGACCTCCGCGGTGTGAACACGGCGCTCTAACCAACTGAGCTAATCGCCCGATCAGCTAACAAAATAGCCGAATTCAAACGTACCTGCCAGCGGGCGTGAACGCCGTGGCAGGCACGTCGACTTTGACTTTTCGTCGTCTACTTCTCCTCCGACGTGGTATCCGCCGGAGGCAACTCGAACTTCGGCGCGGTGGCTTCTTCGTAGTCGTCGTAATCATCGTAGCTGCGACTTGCCGACGGCTTCGATGAATAGGAACTGGCCGACGTATAATCCATCTGCGTGTGGAATTCGGATAGCCCCTTTTTGAATTCGCGGTAGCTGCCGCCCAAAGAGCGCGCTACTTCCGGCAATCGCTTGCCGAACAACAGAACGGCGACCACGCCGACAATCAACAATTCTTGCATGCCGAGGCCAAACATCGGACTGCCTCTCTACAAAGGAAAATTCGCGGAACAAGGGTGAACAACGATTCGAGACCGGCACGTCGGCCGGATTCCGCCCGAACTCGCCAAGCGGACACGACCGCGACGGCCGGAACTACTCGTGCTTTTCGCGCGCCGGCTTCTCGTCGTAATCCTCGTCGTCGACACCTTGCACACCCTTCTGGAATTCCTTCGCACTGCGGCCCAAGTTCCGCATCAAGCTGGGCAGGCGGGCCCCGCCAAACAACAGCAGCACGATCGCCAGGATGATCATCATCTCCATCGGGCCGGGCATACCAAATGCAAACAGACTGGTCATAGCATCGCTCTCGCAAAAAAGGTGGGATGTTTCACGTCACGCACTCAAGCGGCGAAAGCGGGCTGTCCGCCCAGATGGGCTACACCAGAACCGACTCGTGATCCCAGCATCGGCTGCGGACCAGAATCGCGTGACGTTGCTGTAGGCAACAAATCATTTTAGTGGCGTCCGCTGGGCTGTCAAATGGGACGCCGTGGCGATCCGAACCGTTGCTTCAGCCAACTTGTTTCGCGGGGGGCAAGTGGCCACAATCGAGGAGTTCGCACTCCTCGTCGAGCCATTCGCCATGAACGATTCTTTGCAAGGCTGCTTTTTGATCGCGTCGCCGCATCTGCCCGACCCCAATTTCTTTCGGACCGTGGTGTTGATTATCCATCACGACGACGAGGGCGCGTTCGGGCTGATTTTGAATCGCCCGCTGGAACAGACCGTGGCCGAAGTGTGGGACTTAGTCGCCGACTCCGATTGCAGTTGTCGGCAACCGATTAACTTGGGCGGTCCGGTCGATGGGCAACTGATGGCCCTGCATTGCAATCCCGAGGCGGCGGAACGACCCGTCGTTCCCGGCGTTTATTTCTCGCTGGAGCCCGAAGAGCTAGAGCAGATCGTTCAACAGCCGCAGGGGCCGTTTCTGATGTTCAGCGGCTACTCGGGCTGGGGCGCCGGCCAATTGGAATCGGAGATGCAAGTTGGCGGATGGCTCACCTTGCCCGCGACGCGCGAGCTGGTTTTCGCCGATCAAGAGAAGCTCTGGAAGTTGGCCTCGGAGCGAGTCGGCCTCGAAATCCTGGCGCCCATGTTGAAGAGCGCCCCGCTGCCCGACGATCCGTCTTGCAACTAGCTCCGCCGTTTCGCCGCAAAATGGTCCGCGAGAATCTTGGCGGGCGGCAAGCTTCAGACGGAGAACTCGCTGCGGAAACGCAGGATGTCTTCCGAGCGGCCCATTAAGATCACCGTATCCTGAATACGAAATTTGTAATCGGCATCCGGGTTGAACAGCATCTCGCCCCCGGCCTGCTTGACCGCCACGACCAGCAGACCATGCTTTCGCCGAGCTTCCGTCGCGCGGACGGAAACGCCCACCAGCTTGGCGTTTTCCGGCAACGGTATTTCGTCCAGTTCAAAGCCAGGCAGGTTCGTCTCGGTAACGAGCTCCATCATGTCGGCTGTCGAGGGACGAGTAATCAGTCGGGCCATGCGATGCGCTCCGATCGCGGCGGGCATCACGATCTTGTTCGCGCCAGCTTGCCGAAGTTTATTGCCAGTCGATTCTTGCTCGGCCCGCGCGATCACGAGCACCTCGGGGTTCAAATTTCGAGCCGTCAGAGTGATGAACACATTGGCGGCGTCGCTGGGCAAGGCCGTGACCAGCGCTCGAGCCCGTTCGATACCCGCGATTTTCAGAATTTCGTCTTCCGTGGCGTCTCCTTGCAGGCATAGATAGGGTCGCTGACGAGCCTCGGCCACTAACTCGGGTTCGCGTTCGATAATGACAAACTTTTGCCGATCATGCATCAAATCCGCCGTCAGAAGTTGGCCAATGCGACCGAACCCACAAATGATGACGTGATTTTCTAGGTTCTCGATCTCGCGATTGACCCGTCGCGTGCCCAACATCCGCTCGAATTCACCTTCCAACATTAGTTGCACCAAGCCTCCCAAGGTGTATGCCGTTGCGCTCATGCCGAACACGATGATCACGACCGTGAACAACTGCACTCCGGGATGCAGTTGGCTATGTTCGCCATACCCTACGCTCGACACCGTAATGACCGTCATCCAGAGCGCACCGATCCAATCAAAGCCAGCGATGCGATAGCCAATCAACGCGACAATCACAACCGCCACAAGCACCAAGGCGCCCTGCCGAATTCTGTCAAACGGCGACTTCATGTGCGGTAATCGGCGTTGATGCGGACATACTCGTGCGTCAAATCGCTGGCCCAAAAGTTGGCTTCGGCGCCGCCCAGATGCAAGTTCAACTCGATCCGCGTTTCGCGCGACTCGCGCATCGAACGGCTGACGGCCGGGTCGTCGAATGGCTGCGGAGCCCCATCGCGATATAACAACGTCCCGTTCAGACGCAGCTCCAGCCGATCCGGATCAAAACTAACTCCGGCATAGCCCGCCGCCGAAACGATCCGTCCCCAGTTCGGATCGTTGCCCGCCACGGCCGTCTTCACCAACGGGCTTTCGGCCACGGTCTGCGCGATCCGACGCGCGTCGGCGTCGCTGATACACCCTCGCACGTGAATGCACATGAGATGCGAGGCGCCTTCGCCGTCGTCGGGTATCTGCTTGGCCAACTCCACGCAAAGCTCGCGCAACTCGCGAAAGAACACGAAGCCTTCGCTGCTCGGCAACGGCTCGTCCATTGCCGCGCCGCTGGCCAGCAACAACACCGTGTCGTTCGTGCTCATGTGACCGTCGACGCTAATACAGTTAAAGCTCTCGTTCACGGCCTCGGACAACGCATATTGCGCGTCGATCGGCTCCAGCCGGGCGTCGGTCATAATCACGGCCAGCATTGTTGCCATCCGAGGCCCGATCATGCCGGCGCCCTTGGCCATCCCCGCGATCCGAACCGTGCGGCCGGCAAGTTGAAACTCGCGCGTGGCAATCTTGTGAGACTTGTCCGTCGTGCAGATCCCGCGCGCGGCGAGCACGAAGTCCTCGCCGGTGTGGCCAAGCTGACTCGCGGCGTTCCTTACGCCAGCTTCGATCTTGTCCATCGGCAGAAACTGGCCAATCACGCCAGTCGACATTACCAGCACTTGCTCGGCTTCAACGCCTATCGCCTCGGCCGTCACTTGAGCCATCCGCCGCGCGTCGTCCAACCCGCGTTGTCCGGTGCAAGCGTTGGCGTTCCCAGAATTGACCACGACGGCCCGCGCTCGGCGACTGGGCGTTCGCTCGCGGTCGATCGCCACCGGCGCAGCGTAGACCAAATTCTGCGTGTAGACGCCAGCCGCCGTGGCGTCTTCGTCCGCCACAATCAAAGTCAAATCGAGCTTGTCGGCCGCGGGTTTGATGCCGCAACGCAGGCCAGTCATCCGAAAGCCAAGTGGGAGGGATTGCATAGCGCGAGGCGTTTCAATGTGAGAGGTGAATTGACTCCGGCGACTTATAACAACGCCGTTGTCTCGGGAAAGCCGAACATCAAGTTGAAATTCTGCACGGCGGCGCCGGCCGCTCCTTTAATCAAGTTGTCCAAGCAACTGACCAAGATCACTCGGCCACGCACCAGTCGAACCGTGATGTCGCAGAAGTTCGAGTAAGCCACGTCCTTTGTCGCCGGCAAATGCTGGACGACACGCACGAACGGCTTGCCACGATATGCGGCCTGCAACGCGTCGAACAATTGGTCCTCCGAAACATCGGCAGCCGGCCGCGCATAGGCCGTGGTCAGGATCCCGCGGTCCATCGGAATCAAGTGCGGCGTGAAGACCACGGTCGGCGATTTGCCGGTCGCTCGTCGCAGTATTTGGTCGATCTCCGGCGTATGACGATGCCCGCCCACGTTGTAAGCCGACAAGCTCTCGTTGCATTCGGGAAAGTGCGTCGTCAACTTCGGAGTTCGCCCTGCGCCGCTTACACCGCTTTTGGAATCCACGATCACATCGGCCGCGTCGATTAATCCGGCCTTCATCAACGGAGCCAACGCCAAAATCGCCGATGTCGGATAACAGCCCGGATTAGCCACCAATTTTGCCGAGGGAATCGCGTCGCCGAACCATTCCGGCAGGCCGTACACCGTGGTCCCGACTCGCCGCGGATCGGGATGCGTATGGCCATACCACTGGGCGTAAGTGTCCGCGTCGTCCAACCGATAGTCGGCACTGAAATCGACAACCCGTGTGCCCCCGTCGACCAGCGGTTTGACGATTTCGGCCGAGGCGGCGTGCGGCAAGCAGCTAAACACACAGTCGCAGCGTGCCGCCACCATCGACGACTCTAAGTTCTGAAGCGTCAGATCGAGCCGGCCCGCCAACTGGGGATGCACCGCACCGACATGCGGCTCGCCTTCCTGACGGCTGGTCAGCAACGTGATCTCCGCCTCGGGATGGCGCAAGAGCAGCTTCATCAATTCGAGTGCCGTGTATCCGGTCGCTCCCAAAATCCCGACTCGCACCATGATCTTCGTTCCCCGTGATTCGCGTTGCTGGCAATCTCGAACGTTGCCTGCCGCAGTATATCGCGCCAGGCGTTTGCTCCGCAGGCGGCCAGTGTGGCGAATTCAATTGCTGGCATCGAATCGCTCCACCAACATGGCCACTGCATTGCCGCCGCCCAGGCAGAGCGACGCCAAGCCCGTCCGCGCTTGCCGACGATGCATGGCATACAGCAACGTCACGAGCACCCGAGCGCCGCTCGCGCCAATCGGATGCCCCAATGCGATCGCACCGCCGTGGATGTTCAATCGCTCGATGTCCAGGCCCAGCGACCGCTGACACGCTAACGTCTGTGCCGCGAACGCTTCGTTCAATTCGATCAGATCAACGTCCCGCGGATCAACGCCCGCCTGGCGACAGACATCGCGAATCGCGCCGATTGGCGCCAGAAACAGATCGGCCGGAGCCACGCCGTGCGTCGCGGTCGCCACGATCCGCGCTTTCCAAGGCGAATCGACGGACCGCGCCGTCGCTTCGTCGACAACCACGACGGCCGCCGCTCCGTCGCTGATTTGCGAAGCGTTGCCGGCCGTCACGGTTGCTTCGCACGAAGTTCGGGCCTCGTCGGTTTCGTCCCGACTTGCGTCTTCCGCGAAAGCCGGACTCAGCCGAAGCAACGAATCCAGCGAGCAATCGGCCCGTGGACCTTCATCCGACGAAACTTCGATCGGCCCTCGCGAAGACGCAACCGTGACCGGCGCGATCTCATCACGGAACCAGCCCTCGTCAATCGCCCGCGTCGCGCGTTGATGACTCGTCAGCGCCCAGGCGTCCTGATCGGCTCGCGATATGCCGCATTCCCGCGCCGTGGCGTCGGCCAGTTTGCCCATCAGCACTTGTTCGCTCGCGCACCACAATCCATCGTGCTGCATCGAATCCAACACGCGCTGATCGCCAAATCGCCAGCCGCGACGCGAGTCCATCAACAAATGCGGAGACCGGCTCATGTTTTCCATTCCGCCGGCAACCACCATTCGACCGTCGCCCGCGCGGATCAACTGATCGGCTTGCATTACGGCTTTCAAACCCGAGCCGCAAACCATGTTGATCGTGACCGCCGACACCTCGGGCGAACAACCAGCCCGCAACGCCGCTTGCCGAGCCGGCGCTTGGCCGACTCCGGCCGTCAGCACGTTGCCGATGATCACTTCTTGCACTTGCCGCGGATCAACGGCCGCTCGGTCCAACGCGGCACGAACCGCGACGGCGCCCAACTCTGTTGCTGCGACTCCGCGGAAAGCGCCCATAAATCGCCCGATTGGCGTGCGAGCCGCACTAACAAGATAGGATGTGTTCATCGAGATGCTCCCCGGTTGCGGCTTGGTCATTCATGGTTTCTGATTCGATCCACCGCCGCTCCGAAATAATTGCGAAACACGAATCAATACTAAATTGACCGAGCCGTCCGTCACTCTAAGATCGTCCGGCATTCCACCATTTTATCGCGTCTCATATCACTCTATCTTAAGGCATCGTCACGGCAGCATGATGATCGATCAAAACTTGGAATACCGGCCGCTGGGCCAAACGGGTTTGAGCATTTCTCCCGTGGCTTTGGGCTGTTGGCCGATCGCGGGCATGACTAGCTTGGATGTGAATGACACGGACAGCTTGGCGACGCTACGGGCATGCGAGTCACTCGGCGTCAACTTCCTGGATACGGCCTACGCCTACGGTCCAAACGGAGAAAGCGAGCGGCTGATCGCCGAGGCGATCGGCGACCGTCGCGACGACTATGTGATCGCCACAAAGTGCGGTATTCATTGGAGCGACCAGATCGAACGGGTTATCAACGGGCGACCGGAACGACTTCGCGTTGAATGCGACGAAAGTTTACGGCGACTCAACACGGATCGCGTGGATCTGCTGTATCTGCACGCCCCCGATCCAGAAATTCCCGTTGAAGAATCCGCCGGCGCGCTTTTGGATTTAATGCAAGCCGGTAAAGCCAGGTCGATCGGGGTTTCGAACTTCAACGTCGACCAACTCGAACGATTTCACGCCATCTGCCCCATCACCGCCGTACAACCCCCATATAACATGCTGCAAAGGCAAATCGAACAAGATGTGCTTCCCTGGTGTCGCCATAACGGTGTGAATGCAATGGTCTACTGGCCGTTGATGAAGGGTCTTCTAGCCGGACGCTTGCCCCGCGACTATCAATTCCAACCAGGAGACGGGCGAGCGAAGTATCCCATGTTCCACGGCGACGAGTGGCAGAAGAATCAAGACTTCCTCGACGAGTTACGAGCGATCGCCGCCGAATGTAATAAAACGGTAGCCCAGGTCGTCGTGAATTGGACAATCTGGCAACCGGGAGTCACCGCTGCCCTGTGTGGCGCGAAAAGAGCCTCGCAGATCGAAGAAACGGCCGGCGCGATGGGTTGGCGATTGACCGGCGAACAAACGGCCCGGATCGAGTCGGCGCTCGCCCGTCGCGGCGAACCGATCGTTCGCTCGGCCGTGTGAGTCAAGCGTCGCGGCGCTTTCGACATCCGATGCTGGTTGCCTATAATGATGACGTCGACGCCATTAGTTCCGTGGCCCAAAAGATGACGAAGTGAGACTCGGAGATGACTAAAGAGAACCCTTTCCCCGGCATGAACCCCTACTTGGAAGCATACTGGGGAGATGTTCATACAAGCCTAACAACTTACGCACGGGACCAGTTACAGTCTCAGTTGCCCGGCGGTCTTCGCGCTCGCATCGAAGAGTACGTGGCTGTCGAATCCGACGATGATTGGGATGGCGGAAGAAATGATCGAGGCGCTCGCTTCGCGCCGGATGTGGCAATCACCGAACGGCCCAACGCGCCGACTCCGAGCGCTCAATCGCTCGGCGTCATGTCGCCAGCGACAACTCGCGTCATCGTGCCAACACTTCTCGAACCCAATACGCTTCGCACGATCCAAATAGTCGACCCCTATTCGGGACACCGAGTTATCACGTCCATCGAGTTTCTCAGTCCCGCCAATAAGCGGAGTTCCGCTGGGCGTAGCCAATACTTCGCGAAACAGCAGCGACTCATGGACGGCAAAGTAAATATGGTGGAAATTGATCTGATACGCGGTGGAGCTTGGATGATGGTCGTTCCGCGCGAGCGCACTCCCCGCCACTGTCGCGAGCCCTACCGGATTTGCGTAATTCGCGCCTCGCAAGTGGTACAGGCGGAAATGTATCCCGCGCCGCTGCAAACCCCACTACCAGTAGTCCAAATTCCTCTACGACCACACGACCAAGACGTGTTTCTAGAATTGCAACCACTTATCAACACGTCCTATGTTAACGGGCATTACAGCGAGGAAATCGACTACCGCGCTGCGCCAACTCCACCGCTATCCGATAACGATGCCGAGTGGGCGCAAGCTTGGCTGCGAAAAGAGGGAGTTCTATAAGCACGCGTTTCCTCGTGTTTCCTGGCAACCCAAGAGAAGTTGGCTTGATAGTCGGACGTCAACCCGAATAAGATTAGAGTCTCCGCGCGGCCCTCGAATCACTGACATTTCCGTTTCATACAGTTATGGAAGTCGGCTTCGCCATACGCGTCCGAGAATCTGCTCGCGGACAACGAACCGCCCACCCAACTGCCGACTGTCCATCGAAGCTGGACTGTTATCTCCCAACACGAAGTACTCGTCTTCGGCGAGCGGACGCGAGGCCTTCCAAGGCCAACCAACTCCATACGCATGAAGATAATGCACATCGCGGTACACGCGAATTTGATTGACCCGAAACCTACCTCGAAGCCCACCAATCGCAATCGGCCGCAAGACGTCGTTTCGGGGTTGAGTCGATTCATATGGATAGCGCAGCCAAGTAACTCCATCGACGGCGAATATGACTTGCCGATCGACCAAAGCGACTTCCACCATGCCTCCCGTAGGGTGCGAGAGCCAGCCGACGTTGCGAGTCCATACTAAGCGATCATTGTGAAGCAGACGCAAACGGCCAATCCGCCAATCGCTCCACAACTCGAACCGCTCTTGCCCATCCTTCAGCCGCCAAACCGTTACATCCGCGTCATTGACTCTCAAGCGCGTGACACACAGTAGATCGTGGGCCGTTTGTAGCTCGCGGGACAGAGATTGGTTATAACCATACACATCAAGCATGGGCGTCGAGATTTGTTCGGACGCCGCGAGATACCGCCGCCGCATATCGAACTCCAGCCATTGCAATTCATCGTTTCGGCCAGAGAAATGCTCCTGGTCGGAACCCGAGACAAACGCGTGACGAGGATTAGGACCGACAAAACTATAGCCATCGCCATCCCTGCGCCATTCTCGTCGAGACGATCCGTCTTCCCATGTGCTGCCGGTTGGAACGCCTGCGGTAACACTACGTGACCAACTGTCGTCAAATACAAGAATGGCCATCTGCCTGAATTCATCCAACGTCTTTCTGGCGATTTGGTCGTCGACAAGCAAATCGCCGTCTCGAATCGCTACCAATTCACCCGGTAGACCGACGATCCGCTTCACCTGAGCCACGCCCCGCTCATCGTTCGCATCGAGAAATGCTACGGCGTCCCAGCGTTTGTAGGACTTGCCCGAAGACAGTGATTCGACCAAGACTCGATCGCCCGCCGACTCTATCAATCTATCGCTCGTACCGATCTCCCCACAGTGAGGACAGACGACCACGCCATCACGTCGAGCGTGCTCGACTCCTTGGACAATTGTGGCGCCGCATGCCTCACACTTGATGGAATTATGCGGCCCACGAAGCGAGTCGGCCATCGACCCGCTGGATATGTGAATGGGCGCGAGCCAGCCGCACAGCGACCAAACTCGACCGGCGATGACCATCGCCAGTACGAAAATAACCGCGATCAGCCACAAGTCTTGCTGAATCGAACGCGCCGACTGGCTAGGCTTTGGGTCCGCCGGGACGTTTCGCTCCGCTCGGCCGTTCATGGCTGGCGATCGGGGTGGGTATGCGGCTTGCGTGAATACGTGTCTCGCACCTTGCCGCCCAACAGCACGCATTGGTAACGCAACTCATCCTGTCCAAATGTCAATAACTGCACATGATGCCCACTGTCGGCCATGCCTGGTGACTGGAGGAACCAACGGTCTTGTTTCGGTGTACGCTGGGTTACGCCCAGGCCACCTTCGCCAATGTACACGACACCTGCTTGATTCACCTTATCACTTGCGATTGGCGGCGTACGCTTAATATTGTGTCCGTCCGCCTCACAAACCAAATCCACATAATATCGCTCGAACAATGGCACCCAATGACGAAGCGCCTCGCTCGGCGATTTGACCGCGGGCCAGGCAGGGCGGTGATATTGGGCCACGAGCCAACGATATCGATCACGCGAACCTTTCAACTCATCTTCTAGCCACTTGGCCTGATCGCCCCCAATGCTTGTCTCACTGTTCAAGGTGACGAAACGCACTTGTGGACCAATCGCCAATGCGTAGTAGTTTGCGTCGTCCTCGGGGAAATCAAACACCTCGTTAAAGATCGGCCCCACATCGTGATTGCCACGGGCCGGAATAAGGGGCAGCAAACGCCCAGAAGGTGTGACAGTCAATTCGTGATCGGAAAGCCACTCGGACCATTGCGCCAAGTTCTTACCGTCCGCGATATAGTCGCCGCCGTGCGCCAACGCGAGGATATCCCGACTCACATCTCCCGTAGTTTCGCCGTCTGCCACCATGCTGGCGATCATGCGGTTGACCTGTTGCCGGTTCGTTTGCACAGATCGCGAGTCACCGCCAAACAACAGGCTAAACGGTCGATCCGCTGCCGGCGCCGTGACGAAGTAAAACTCGGGTGAACGTCCATCATCACTCTCCATTTGTACCGAGTACGCCGTGCCGGGCTTCAGGTCGCGCAGTCGCACGTGATGGAAGTAAAGTTCAAAGCTGCCGCGCAAGTCCTTATGAAGTCCGCTTCGAGTGTTCGTGGATGTTTGCCGCAACCCGCTTTCTTTCTCTCCCCAATGCAACACGTTCTTCTTGCTCGGCTTCGCGGTGCTCCAGGAAACCGTCGCCGTCGTTGCCGGATCGCTGGTCCATATGACGCGCCATTGCGTTGGCTTGGCGCCATCTAATGGTTGTTGAGCGGACAAATTGGATGCGAAGCAAGCAAAGACACACGCTAAGGCTAACAGGGTGTCTTGCAGCATCTGCCGCATCCAGCGGTTCGTTCGCGACGCAATCTGGCCGCACCAAAAGCCGCAAACCACTTCCGTCGAGATCTTAGCCGACTCTTCGCTCGGACTCGTGAACTTCATCGCCATCCTCATAGCCCTCGGTATTCCAATCGTTTGCCTGGTCATTTTCGCTTGCGGCTTTGCGTTCGAGCGTCCGCAATCCCGTCCAGTACAGAAACAAGACTAGCGGCACGCCGCCATTCGCCGCTCGCAGAAGCATTTCAGCGTAAGCGTTCCAACCGGCGGACGTGACTCGACTCGCGGCGGTGATAAAGCCCCATGCAGCCATATAAAACGCCACGCCAGGCCAGCGTGTCATTACTATCAGCGCGGCCACCAACAAATCCAAAACACCGATTACCGTGAGAGCCGCTTGGACATCCACTTGTTGCGGCTCTGGTAGATCGGCTCGCTGAAATGTCCCAAACACGAGATCCATGAATGGTGGATAATGCTCCAGTGCCTTCCAACCATGCACAACGAACGTCATCGCCGTCGCGAATCTCAGGATTCCTATCCAGTCCGTCATTCGACGTTCAGGGATTCGTGGGTGGGCCCGCGTCGGCAGAAACGCCAGCAATGCTAAGGGAACGGCGAAACGGGCGGCCCATTCGCCAAGTACCCATTCCGCATAAGGGCCGCCGCGCCACATCGAGAACAATGCAATCGTTAGCATCCAGCATGTTATGAATAACAGCGGCAGCGGTTGCCACAGTCGCGCCGGCAATGTCGGGACCGGGCCGGAACTCGCATAGCGTAGAATTCTCTCGACCAGGGGAAATACGAGCAGCGCCAAGCCGCAAACCATCATGGCCCACATGCCCACGTCTTCGTACCGCTGGGCCAGTGTTTCCGGCCATTCCCAGTCGAACACCAAGGTCGAGAAGAAGTCGGATTCCTGCTCGAATGGCACGAACAAATAGCGAGCCGCCATGCCCACGCACTGCACAGCCAAGACGACGCGTAGGCAATTGGTCACACGACGCTGAACGACGACTTCGGGCGTGAGCTTGGCTGGCGGCATGAAACAATCGGGACCGTGTTTGGATGAACGCGGCGGGCAGCGCGCCGCCATCGCTCCAGTTTAGTTCGCCTGCGATTCAAACGCCTCCCGGCTTTTCGGTCGCGCGTCGCGATACTGGTCTAGGGTTTTCCGTAACCGATTAGCGGCGTCGGCGGCATCGCCCCGCAAAGTATCGACCGCAACCGAGGTTTGTTCGTCGGAATCCGACTGCATGTCGAAAAACCGTCCGTCACGGTAAAGCTTGTACCGCTGGTCGAAGGCAAACTCACGAACGCTGGCGGCATCGCCGTTACGCGAATACCAGCAATAAATCGATTCGCGTGGCTGGGCTGTCCGCCCAACAAGCTGCTTCCAAAAACTGCGACCATCCATCGCCACGCCTTCGGGCACGGCCACGCCAGTCGCCTCGCAAATCGTGGGCAGGAAATCCGTACTGGCGATCAGGTCGGGGCACACCGCCCCTCGTTGCACGTGTCCCGGCCAATTTGCGATCAAAGGCACATGCATGCCCGTGGATTTGGTGCTTCCCTTGCCTCCCTTAACGACCTGCTCGCCCATTCGCGACATCGCGCCGGTGCCCGTCCCGTTGTCGCCCAAGAAGATCAGCAGAGTGTTGTCGCGTAGGTTCAATTCCTCCAATTTTGCCACAACGCGTCCGACCAGCTTGTCCATGTAACTGACCATCTCACCGAAATGCCGTACATGGCGGTTCACACGTTCGCCGCGCGCCTGCGGATCCCAATCGGGACTATCGGGGGTTGGTTGATACGGGTCATGCGTCAAAATCATGGGGTAGTAGAGAAAGAACGGATTGTCCTTATGCCTCTCTAAGAAGTCCAACGCGTAGTCGTTCACCAAGTCAGGGCCATACTCGCCATCGTCATAGTCACGTATTTCGCCATTGACTTCGAGGCCGGGATTGGCGAAGCGCGGCGGGCGTCTCACATGCTGCCACAGGCAATGCTCGTCGAAACCAAACTTCTTCGGAAGCTGGGGGTCTTGCCCCAGTTGCCATTTACCCACAATGCACGTGGAATAACCCGCTCTTTGAAACAAGTTGCCGAAGGTGGTCGAATCGGGATCCATATACCCGAAACGGATGTAGTTTCGCACATTGTATAATCCGGTCATCAACTGCACTCGCGTTGGCGTGCAAAGCGGTTGCACATAACAGTGCTCGAAGCGCACCCCGCTTTGGGCCAACGCATCCAAATGCGGCGTCGCGTAGGAAGTGCCGCCGTTTGCCCCAATGGTTTCGTATCCCAGGTCGTCCGCCATGATAAGAATCACATTGGGCTGTTTCGCTTCCGCACGCCCCACGACCGCGAGAATCGCCATCGGTAAGACAAAGGCAACCTGACAAAAAAATCGCATGACTGTTCCCATTCACAAAGCGGGATAAGTGTCTTCAAATGCGGACAAGTTCACCAAACCCGTCACTCCGCATTCTCCGGCAGCGGCACTTGAGCTGGCTGCTTGAGATAGTCAAACAAGGAGCGAATCTGCCGCGGGGAAAGGTTGTCAAGCAATCCATCCGGCATGGGCGACAAAGTCGTCGGGCGAAGTTCGTCCACGTCGCCAAGTCCGATCACCCGTTTGTCGGTCTGGGTTTGCAATGTCAGCGTTTTCTCGTTCTTCGAGACAATGAGCCCGTTCAACACTTGACCGTTTTTTAGCAGCACAATGGTCATGCGAAAATCTTTACTCACCACGGCGCTGGGATCGACGACGTTCTCCAACAAATAGTCCAAATTGGACCGATTGGCGCCAGTTAGGTCCGGTCCAATCGCTTCTCCCTGCCCGAACAAACGGTGGCATTTTGCACAACTTTGGTTGAACAGCAAGCGACCTTGCGAGACGTCCGCCGTCGAAGGCACGTGGGAACTCAGTTCCGCGCGAAGGTCTTGAATGCGCTGCTGCTTGGCGGCAGGCGTCTCCCGCACTTCGCCCCAGATTTCCGACAATCTCGTTTGTAGATGCGCGTCGTTTAGCGACCGAATCTGTCTCACATCGAAAGCGGTCAGATCGGTCGCGGAAATTTTGTTCTCGGCAACCGCATCAAGCAGCACTCGGGCGAACGTGGGCCGCGAAGCGAGCAGCTCGATTACCTGAGGGCGATTCGGGGACCGAAATCGCCGATAGTTCTTCACAAGCGCTTCCGCCACGGCCGTGTCATTGCTTGATGCCACCCCACGTGCCGCGACCACATTCAATCGCGCGTCTCCCAAAAGCGGCAGGCAAATGTCCACAAGCTCCTTGCCTCCCGCCGCGACCAATGTTTCCAGCGCCGAACGACGCACGCTGATCTCGGCTTGTTCGTCCAGCACGATCTTTCGCACTTCATCGAGCGCTCGTCCGTCGCCGAACAAGACACTCAACTCGCGAATGACCGCCAGTTCATCATCATCACGATCACGTGCAACAGCCTCGGCCAATTGGCTCCAACTGGCAGGCTGCTCGGCGCGGCTCCAACCTTTTAGCCCGTCCGAGAATCCCATTAGTATATTGCGTCGAGTCGCGGGGCTGGCCTTTGAAGCGGCGTGACTAACTAGTGAGTTTAATGCGGTAGGAGCCTTATCAATTCGCTCGGCCAAACGGCGCGCGAGGAATCTCTGGGTCTTCGGCCATTGGCACGACAAGGCCAGATGCGCTGCCGTATCCGGCGCCGATTCAACGACCGGCATTAGTGCATACCAAACCAACAGGGGAAGATTGTGATCTTCCGCATCCTCGGCTCGGTTCATTAGCGGCTCGGCTAACGTCGCACGATGTTCGACAGGCAGGCGTAGCAACGTCGACGCTAAAGCCAGTCGCACGAGTCCAGAATCGTCATATGCGGCCAGTTCGCAAAACGCGGGGAGCGAGGCCGCCACTTGCTGAACGATCTCACTTCTTTGTTTTTCGAGCACTCGGGGAGGGCCCAAGACATCGTCGATAGGCCAGCCGTCCGACAACAGCTTGATGGCCGCGACGCGCAGGTGCTCATTGGAATGTGTGAGGACGCCACGCAGTTGCGACGCCTCTAGCCCGTCGACGCCATGCAGGACGACTAATGCGCGATAGGCCAGCAAAGGGTCGTCGCCGCTTAGCATCTCGACCAGACGTTGCTTCGCGTCGTCAGCCAGATCACTTCGTTCAGCCAGTACTAGGCGAGCTTGCCTCACATACCACTCGTTGTTATGGGCCATCAACTGGACCAATTCCGCGTCGGATTGTTTTCGTAGATCGAAAGACGCGAATGGCGAGTCCGAATTGGGTCCATAAGCAACACGAAACACGCGGCCACTTGTACGATGGACGCCCGTGTTCTCATGACACTCGCCCGTGTCGCTCCAATCAATGGCATAAACCGCGCCGTCTGGGCCGTAGCTAAGATCCATGCCGCGAAAGAACGTGTCTTCCGCCAATAACGTATCCGGTCCGTGATGGGCGACGTAGCCGCTGCCGTGCCGTTCAATTAACTCCTGGTTGGCTCGGCGGCCGTGCAAATTCCAAGTCAGCAGTCGATTGCGGTATTCACTGGGCCAGTTATCTCCCTGATAAATCATCACGCCGCAATGAGCGTGACCGCCACCAAACGAATTCGCGGCTCCGTGCCGCGAGTCGGTCCAGCTACCCTTGGTATCGAAATGCCAATGGTCCGCATGCATTTGAATCAGCTCGTAGACATGTGGATTCGGATCCAATGTGAACGGTCGATCGAGATGGGCGCCCGGTATAAGATGCCACAAATGGCCATTCACCGTATTGATAAAGAAGCATTCGCCCCACTGATTCCAATCGTGGCCCCAAGGGTTTGTCGTGCCGTGAGTGAGCACTTCGAAGTGAGACGTAACCGGGTGAACTCGCCAGATGCCTCCTTCCAACGCGACGCGGTGTTCGTCAGGCGTTCCCGGACTTCCCACGCGGCCCGGACACGAGCCACCGCAACGGCCGTACAGCCAACCGTCCGGCCCCCATCTCAAGCCGTTGGCAAAGTTATGATAATTGTCCTTGGCTACTTCGAATCCATCCAAGACGACCTGGGCTGGACCATCGGGCACGTCATCGTGATCGGCATCGGGAATGAATAGCAATTGGGGTGGGCACATAAGCCACACTCCACCCCGGCCGACTTCCAGCCCTGTAAGCATCTGTACTTGATCGGTGAACACAGTCCGTCGATCCGATGTTCCATCACCGTCATTGTCGGCCAAAATGATGACACGATCTCGCAAAGTCAGGTCAAAACGTTGACTTCGTTCCGCGTAGGTATAATTCTCGGCGATCCATAGTCGCCCCCGCGCATCCCAAGTCATGGCAATCGGATTTTGCACATCGGGCTCGCTGGCGAACGTGCCGACGTGAAAGCCCGGCGGAACCTTCATCCGCCGCGCGGCTTCCTCGGCCGACATGGGCTGCGCTTCGCGGTCCGCTTCGCTGTTGTAGATCGCCGGAAACTCTTCGGCATACGCGACGAACGGCAAGAGTCCAGTCGCCCAACCAGTCGCACATGCCAAGACATAGATTACGTACCGACACGAGCTCGTTCTTATCCGATTCATCATTCGAGTTTTCATTCCGTGTTGCGAGTTCTTATTGACGGGGCGTTTTCCAAGATGGCCACTGGCCGGACGCGATTCAATATCTTCGAGCGATTTTGGAACGCTTTTGCGATCCAATTCGTCACGGCAATCGGCCGCGGTGAACACGTCGAGCGTTCCTTAACCTTGCCGCACGTGCATCGCCGCGTTCGGGGTGTTGACGACGCAAGGCCGCGTCCCTAGTTTGACGGCCCAACTGCCAACCCGATTGGCGGTGCATCGAAAACCGCCTTGGGCGGCATGTTAGCGAATCGTCCACCGGCATGTGGAAGGATACGGATGGCGAAGGCTCTGGCCGGCATCGATCTTGGCGGAACGACCATTAAGGCAGCGTTGGCCGGCACCGATGGCATGCCGCTTGTCGAGCGTTCAATTCCGACGCAGTCGCATCTTGGCGCGGCCGATGTCCTGGAACGCATCGGCCAACTGATCGAGACAATGTCGTCGGAATCGAATCGCGAAGTCGCCGCGATTGGCGTCGGAGTTCCGGGACTCGTGGATATCGCGACCGGGATCACTCGCTTTCTGCCGAACTTTCCTGGACAGTGGCGCGACGTTGCCGTGGCCGAGTCCTTGCGAGCCCGTCTGAAAGCGCCGGTCCGACTGCTGAACGACGCTCGCACGGCGACTCTGGCCGAGCTTAAGTTCGGTCACGGCGTCGAGCAACCGAATATTACCTTGGCTTTCTTTACCTTGGGGACCGGCGTGGGAGGCGGAGTGGCGATCAACGGGCATCTGCGACTTGGGCCGCTGGGCGCCGCTGGGGAATTGGGCCACCAAACGATTCGGGCGGACGGTCCCCGCTGCGGCTGCGGCAACCGCGGCTGCTTAGAGACGCTGGCCAGCGGGCCGGCCATCGCGGCCGAAGGAGTTCGCCTCATGCGAATGGGGCTCGCCCCTGCCCTGCATAATCTAGTCGCGGGCAACGCCGATCTCGTGACGACGCGAGAAATGGCCGTCGCGGCGGAAACCGACGCCGCAATTCGCGAAGCCATCCTGAGCGCGGCCAACTACATCGGGATCGCCGCGGCGAACGTGGTCACCATTCTCCATCCCGATTTGATTGTGTTGGGTGGAGGCGTGGCGGAGTTGGGAGACATCCTTACGGATACCGTGACCAGCGTCATTCAAACGCGCGTGGGCATGTTTCCCGCGGACAACGTGCGTGTCGCCCGCTCGCGGCTGGGAGAAAGGGCCGGTGTATTGGGCGCGGTTGCCTTAGCGGCGGAAGCCGCATCCTCATGATTAGCAAAACGGGACACCTACGCCCATTTCAATTTCGTCCACATCCACTTGAAGACATTCGCACGACTATCACACACTGCACTCGTTTCTCAACAGAGGGTACCAACCGTGGATTACACCTATTCCGATATCTCGAAGATGATCGACCATTCGCTGCTAAATCCGACACTTACCGTGAGCGATTTAGAGTCTGGCATTCAACTGGCGCTCGCGTATGACGTGGCCAGCGTTTGCATACTGCCCTATTACTTGAAACGGTGCGCCGAGATGTTGCGAGGCAGCACCGTGAAAGCCAGCACCACGATTGGCTTCCCGCACGGCGGTCACACCACGGAAATCAAGCGCGCGGAAGCGGAACGGGCTTTGGCCGACGGATGCGAAGAGCTGGACATGGTGGTCAACATCAGCCAAGTCCTAAGTGGCGATTGGGAGTATGTTCGCCGGGACATTGCGAACGTGGTCGAAGTGGCTCACGCGGCTCGCCAGAAAGTGAAGGTGATCTTTGAGAACTGCTATTTGCAGGACTCGCACAAGATTGAATTATGCCGAATTTGTTCCGAAGTGAATGCGGACTGGGTAAAGACGTCGACCGGCTACGGTACGGGCGGAGCGACTCACGACGACCTGCGACTAATGCGCGAACACGCGGCGACGCCGGTGCAAGTCAAGGCGGCGGGCGGCGTGCGAGATCTCGACGCATTGCTGGCCGTCCGCGCGTTGGGCGTTAGTCGCTGCGGAGCGAGCCGCACGGCGGACATTCTGGATGAATGCCGCCGTCGACTGGGATTGTCGCCGATCCAGTTGGCCGAGTCGGGTTCGTCGCCTGGATCGGCCGGCTATTAGGAAACGACGTCAATTCGGCCCGGCGTACTAGCGATCAATCCACACGCTTACCGACATGGGTCGGGCACCAAGTTAATGTAGCGTTCCAACTCTTGGCGCAGCATCGGAAAGTCTACCGGTTTGTTGAAGAACGCCGCCGCGCCCATGTTCAGCAACCGACGTTTAAGTGCCCGGTCGCGGCGGCCGGTAAGCACGATCACGGGGATTTCCCGTGTGATTGAGTTTTCCTTGAGCCGACTCAAGACATAATCGCCTCGGCCATTGGGCATCTCATAGTCGAGCAGGATCACATCGGCCGGGTCGGCGAATGCCGCGCGGTAGCCATCGGAGCCGTCGAACGCGCGAACGACCGCCACCCCGCTGTCTTCCAATCGCCGCTGTAAGACCCATGTGAAGTCGTCGTCATCGTCGATGCACAGCACCCAAGGCACCGCGTCGGGCGAATGTTCTCGGTAGCGAGACTCGCCAAACCGTCCTTCGTGGCCGTGCAGGTAATCCGCTTGACAGCCCAATAGCGCGAAGACGTTTTCCAACAACGAACGACAGCGGGCGACGCGAGGTTCGGCGCGGCGACGAGCACATTCCTCCTCGGGAGGCATTTCTTCGTCGCCAAAACCATCCGCTTCAAGCCCCAATAGCTCATGAATCAGCGGCCCCACGCGATCCCACACATTGGCGCCCTTGAGCACATAGTACGCGCACATTTCGTGGCAACGCCGAATCACGGTATCATCGGTCTTCCCGGTCAGCACGACGACCGGAAACTTGTACTTGGCGTCGCTATACAGCATTTCACAGACGCTGAGCCCATTGCCGGCTGGCATTTCGACGTCGACAACCATTAGATCGAGCTTGTTGCCATGGGCCAGTTGTAGCGCCGTCATGGCGTCATGAGCCACCATTACGTTGAGGCCCAAACAACGGCAACGCAGCTCCAATGCGGCCGCTAATTCACGATCATCATCGGCTAGTAAGACTCTCTTGGCGCTCATCAATTCCTCGTGGCTTACGTAAGTTGAGCTTGTCGGCGAGACCGCTGGCTCACCGGTGGAGTAACTTCAATAAGTTGGCGAATAATCGGTTCGACGCGATCCCATAACGAAGGCGACTTGTGAACGTAATGGGCTCGCAAATCGCGACAACGCTGAATGGTCTGTGGTTTGCGACAGCCGGTAAGTACGATAATGGGAATATGGCTCACGCGCGGATCAGCGACCAATAGATCGCACATGTTAAGCCCATTCCCAGTCGGCAAATGGACGTCGACACACAGCAAATCGGGTCGACTGTTTTCCAAAATCGCGAGGGCCGTGAATAGATTCTTGGCCGTAACGGCCGTTAGTCCAATGCCGCGACAGCGCGTGGCCAAACTTTCCGCGAGTTGCGCGTCATCGTCAACGATTAAGATGCTTTTCATGACAGCCTCGATTCAAATGAAGGTTGGGATTCTTCGTAGCACATTCCACGGCCGCCAGCAGCGTGTCGCGGTCATATGGCTTTTTGAGAAAGTAACGTGCGCCGGCCTCCAACGCCGCTTGTTGATCCAGCAAGCTGGCGGACAGCATCACAACGGGGATTTTCATGGTCTCGTGGGACTTACGAAGCTCTTCGAGCACGTCCAGGCCATTCATGCGCGGCATGCGAACATCGAGCAGAATGGCGTCGGGGCCATGCTTGAGAGCCTCCGATACGCCTTGCTCGCCATCCGCGGCATGAATTACGTGATACCCGGCTCGACGCAATCGCATGCTCGTTCCCTGAGCCACATCGTGGTCGTCTTCCACAAGTAGAATACGTTTACTATTAGCCATGATTGGAATCCATCCGACAATAAATTGAATAACAAGGTGTGTCTATCGCTGTGAGCAAGCCGTGTACTTCGGGAAATTCGGGACGGTAGATCTGCTCGCGTAGTATTTGAAGTGCCACGTGCATCGCTTCAGCCACGAGCAATCGCCCGCGATTGCCCTGGTCAAGATGGACGTTGCGTGAGGACGATGGCCATCTTCAGCGGATTGACGCGGCGTGTCATCCGAGAGAAGCGACGAGTTAGCACCTCAAATACTCGCGAAACAGAACTTCGGGATAAGTAGTTAATCGGCCGAGGCCGCTAGGCAGGTGAACTAAGCGCAGGATAACTCGAGGGGATGCAGCAAGTGATCCATGCGTCGTAGAACGTGGTCCGCATGGTTGGCAATGGACCAAGTGCCGTCGACATGGATACGAATATCCGCCAACGGCCCTCGCGGTCGATTGCGATTGGCTTCCATTCTCGCTTCGGCCAACCGTGCGCAGAACCTCTCTAGGTCAAGGCCAGCGATTGGCACGAAGAACAACCACCGTCGACAATCCATCTGTAAGATGAGATCCCCGCGTCGCGACACATAGTTGAGGAAACTGTCGATTTCCTCGACCATCGACTCGTCGCAACACTGTTCGACTTCGGCGATTAGGACCGAGACTGGAGAATCGCCGCCTCGGGTCTTTTCCAGCCAAGCCAGATATCGCCCGGCCACTTCCACCGGCTCCGCCAGGGGAACCGTGAAGCTGAACGTGCTGCCCGACCCAACCTCGCTTTGGACATTCATATGGCCAAAGTTTAAGTCCACCAATTCCTTCGCGATATTTAGCCCAAGGCCAAATCCCTTTCCGGCACAACGACAGTGATCGTTTACTTGTTTGAAGCGATCAAAGATCACGGCCAAGCAATCATCGTCGATGCCAGGACCGGTATCCGTAATGCCGATCGTGACTTCCCGGGCGGCTAAGTCTTGCTTGCCCCAAACCTCGACGCGTCCGTTCTGGCCGCTGAATTTGATGGCGTTGACCGTGAGATTGATGAGGACTCGGCCAATTTTTTCCGAGTCGCAGAAGATCTCTCGATCGCAACTCGCGACGTTTGATACCATTTCCACGCCCTTCACGGCGGCCTTCTTTTCGAGATTCGGCCACACATGGTCGATGATATCACTCACGCGACAACCTTTTCTCCACACGCCCAACATGCCAGCCTCCAGACGACTGACGTCCAGCATGTCATCCACCATCGTATTCAGGTCGTCGGCGCGGTCTTCCACGATCGCAAGCATTCGTCGCTGTTCGCCACTGATGTCGCCCACGACGCCATCTTCGATCAACGACACATATTCTTTGATAACCGTTAGCGGCGTTCGAAATTCGTGGGAGACATTGTCCACGAATTCGTGGGCCGTGCGGTACAACTCGGCGAGCCGACGGTTCTTTGTCTCTAGTTGCTCCTTGGCTTCTTGCAGCGAGCGTTCGGCCGCTACCAGTTTTCGGTTGAGCGATTCCAGGGTATCGGCGCGGTTGCGTTCGACCGCGAATCGCAGCGAACGTACCAGAAGTTTGGCGCTGACTTCGGTCTTGAATAGATGGTCTTGTACTCCCAGTTTCAGGACTTCCAAAGCTTGATGTTCGTCCACATGGCATGTTAGCGCCACGATTGGCATGTCGGGCGCGGCGCGACGAATGTCTCGGAGTGTGGTAATGGCCTCTTCGAACGGCGAAAGATCCACCAGGGCCACGTCGAACGTGGAACGAGCTAGTCGCCGCAGAGCATCGTTACGGGAAACGATCTGGGCGACGAACGGATGTGGTTCGCCTTGGAATGTGAGTGCGCGAGCGATGCACGCCGAATCAGCGTCGCTCCCTTCGACCAAGAGAACCGAACTGGATCGCGCGTCGGATACGTTCATTTGCTGCCCCTTTCAATGGTTCTTTCGTCGGCCTGTGTAAGCGAGCGCCGTGAGGCAATTTCGCCGACAAGGATGCCGAACCAAGCATCCGAACGTGAATCACAAAAAGATACATTGCGTTCCTGGGCATGCGGCGCGGGATGATCCGCCGAGAGCATGGGGTAATTCCCCAGCAAGAAAGCGTCACCTTGTCGAGGACAAATTCGTCCGCCTAAAATGTTTCCACGTCATTGCGAAGTAATAAGGATCGAACGGAATGGGGCGTGACATAGCAGCCGGCACGGGTGTGCCGCACGAGGACGAATCGAAGGCCGCGCGCGACGAGGCGACGCGGAGCGACCCGATACCAAACGCCGAGTTCGAGCGGCCCACGTTTGTCGTTGGACTTGGCGCGTCGGCGGGCGGATTGGAAGCGTTGGAACGGTTTTTCCAAAACGTACCACTCGACACCGGCTGGGCGTTCGTCGTGGTCCAGCATTTGTCGCCGGACTTCAAGAGTCTGATGGACGAGTTGTTGGCGCGGCGCACCAAGCTGCCGATCCATCGCGTCGAAGATGGAATGGCGGTGGCGGCCAACTCGATCTATCTGATCCCGGCGCAGAAGAACATGGTGTTGTCGGGCGGCAAGCTGCTGTTGACCGATCAAGACAAGTCCGACACGTTGAAGCTGCCGATCGACATGTTTTTTCGTTCGCTGGCCCAAGACTTGGGACCGCATGCGATCGGGATCGTATTGTCGGGCACCGGCAGCGACGGTTCACGCGGCGTGCGCGAGCTTCACAAGGCGGGCGGCTTGGTCGTTGTCCAGGACAAGGAGTCCGCCGCCTTCGACGGGATGCCGCGCAGCGCGGCGGATACCGGCCTGGCCGACATCGTGGATTGTCCCGAGCGACTTCCCGCGCGGATACTGCGATTCATTGAGGATCCGGCCGCCGCGGCGTTGGAAGTCGACGAGGCGCCAGAGCCCGAGAACGAGATGTCCGTGATTCTCGGGCTGCTGAGAAACCGCTGCCATATCGACTTTTCCGTCTACAAGCCCAGCACGGTCGGCCGCCGCATCGATCGACGAATCAACTTGGCTAGGTGCCAAGACATCGAGGCTTACATCCGGCGACTTCACGACGATCCCTCCGAAGTCGACGCCTTGTTCCGAGACATCTTGGTCGAGGTCACGCAATTCTTTCGCGATACCAAAGCGTTTCATCATTTGGAACAGGAGGTGATTCCGCGGCTGGTCGAGCAAACGCGGTCGCAGGACGGCATCCGAGTCTGGACGCCGGGATGCGCCACGGGACAAGAGGCTTACTCGCTGGCGATTTTGTTCCGCGAATGCATGCGGCAGCGCAAGAAATCCCTGGACGTGAAAATCTTCGCGTCGGATGTCCACCAACAGTCGCTGGAGGTCGGCAGCACCGGCGTGTACGACGAACGTAGCGTGGCCGGCATTCGGCCGCGGTGGTTGCAGCGATACTTTGTCAACGAAGGCGAGAAGTACTCGGTTACACAAGAATTGCGGCAGATGGTGATCTTTGCCCCGCACGATGTCACGCGCGATCCGCCATTCACCAAACTGGATTTGATTAGCTGCCGGAATCTGTTGATTTACCTGTTGCCGTCCACACAGCGGAAAGTGCTGTCGCTGTTTCATTTCGCGCTAAAAACGGGGGGCGTGTTGTTTCTCGGCCCCAGCGAAACGGTGGCGGATTTGGAGCCGGAATTCGAAGTGATTAACTCGCGGTGGCGAATCTACCGCAAGCGGCGCGACGTGCGATTGCTGGATACGACGCGTCTGCCCGGCGTGCCCAACATTACCAGCGTGATACAACGGCGCCGCGGCCTCGGTTCGGTCGACGGCGAGCAGTTCGCGGTCCAGCCAATCTACGAAGCGTTGTTGGCCGAGTATGTTCCGTCCAGTTTGTTGCTGAACGAGAACCGCGAGATTTTGCACTCGTTCGGCGACGCGCGCAAGTATTTCCAATTGCCCGAAGGCCGGTCGTCGCTGGACGTGTTGAAGCTCACGTCGGGCGAACTGCGAACCGCGTTGAGCGCCGCGTTGCATCGTGCGGAAAAGGAAGAGCGGCCGGTCGTCTATAAGGGCGTGCAGTGCCAGTTGCCGGAAGGCGAACACAATCTCAAGATCACGGTCAAACCACTGGCCAACCAGCGGGCCAGGTTGCGGCACTTTCTGGTTTGCCTCGAGGAGATGGAGACGCCGCGGCTCGAAGCTCCGGCCGCCGAGGACTTCAACGCTCGCGAACACGAGGTGGCGCGGATCTCCAACTTGGAGGAAGAGCTGCAGCGCACGAAGGAGCATCTGCAAAGCACGATCGAGGAATTGGAAACCAGCAACGAGGAGCTGCAATCGGCCAACGAGGAATTGGTCGCGTCGAACGAAGAGCTGCAAAGCACGAACGAGGAATTGCACTCGGTCAACGAAGAGTTGTACACGGTCAACGCCGAATATCAGCGTAAGATCGAGGAACTTAGTCGGCTTTCGAGCGACATGCAGAATTTGCTCCGCAGCACGGAAATCGGCACGGTCTTTCTCGATCGCCGGTTGAACATTCGCCGCTTCACGCCAGCCGCCGCCAAGACGTTTAACTTTCTGCCGCGCGACATCGGGCGGCCGATTTCGCACATCGCGCATTCGATTCCGTTGGCCGAAGGCGAGAAGCTGGTCGATCTGGTACGGCAAGTATTGCGGTCCGGCCGGCGGCTGGAACGCGAGATTCGCAACTCCACGGGCAGCCCGCTGTTGATGCGAATTCAGCCTTACATCACCGAACGCGACACGACCGAAGGGGCGGTGCTGACGTTCGTCGATGTGTCGGTGGTTAAGGAAGCCGAACAGGCGGTGCGCGACAGCGAAGCTCGCTTCCGACAACTGGCGGACAACATCGACGAGGTGTTCTGGCTGCGGGATGCGCGAACCTACGATTTCGTATTTGTCAGCCCGGCATACGAAACGATCTGGGGCCGGACGCGGACAACGTTGTATGCCAACGCTGGCGAGTGGACGCAAGCGATTCACCCGGACGATCGGAGCCGCGTGATCGACGAGTTGCGAGCGGCCGAGCGCGGGGCGTTTGACTCGACGTTTCGTATCCTGCGGCAAGACGGCTCGACCCGCTGGATTCGCGATCAAGGTTTCCCGGTTTACGACGACGACGGCCACATGATTCGGATCGCCGGTATCGCCGAGGACGTGACGGATACCAAAGAAGTGGAAGGTCAGCTTCGCAAAGCCAAGGAGGAATTGGAGGCGCGAGTGACCGCGCGCACGACGGAACTGGCTTCGGTCAACGAGGAACTGAAGAACTCGCTGCAACGCGAGCGCGGGCAAACCGAGCGGCTGCGAGTTTTAGCCGAGGCAGCCGTGGCGGTCAGTACCGGTCGCACGTTCGACGAAACGCTGGAGATCATTACGGCGCGCGCCCGCGAGATGGCGGGCGCTCGACAAGCGACGACGAACTTCGTGGTCGATTCGGATTGGTCGCGGCAACGGTTCGCGACGGCTCGGGCGCCGGGCGAGTCGGACGATGAGCGTCCGACAGTGCAACCGGACGGCACCGGAATTTTTGCCATCATTTGCCAATCGAACCAGGCCGTGCGTGTGTCTCGCGAAGAGCTGACGACGCATCCGCTGTGGAAGGCACTCAGCGAGTCGCCGCCTTGGCAGCCGCCGGAGAAGAACTGGCTGGCCGTGCCGTTGGTCGGACTGGATGGCAAGAATTTGGGACTGATTCAACTGACGGACAAGCAGGCAGGCGAGTTCAATGCCGAGGACGAAGCGATCCTGCAACAGTTCGCTCGCTTGGCCGCGGCGGCTTTGGAAGTGCGCCACGCACGCGAGTCGCTCGAACATGTGGTCGAGCAGCGAACGGGCGAGTTGCGGCGAGCCAACAACGAACTCCGCGGTCAATACGACGAGCTACGGCAGTTCACCGATCTGGCGTCGCGCGATTTGCAGTCGCCGTTGGACGCGATTCAATCCAGCGGCGAGCTATTGGCCAATGCGCTGCGCGACGATCTCGGGGATGAGGCCGTGGCCAGCTTGCATCGCATCCGCACGGACGCCGGGCGGATGCGGTCGCTGATCGACGATCTGCTGTCGCTAACACGCGTCGGAAGCTGCGAATTGCGGCGGCAACGGTTTTCGTTGCACGATTGCGTCGATCGGGCCGCCACGGAATTGGCGGAACCCATCCAATCCACGGGCGCTTCGATCACACGCGACGATCTGCCGGTGGTGTCTGCCGACCCGCATCTACTAGAACAGGTCTATAAGAATCTGCTCGGCAACGCGCTGAAGTTCGTGGAAACGACGCCGGCCATTCATGTCACGGCGGAACTAGTCGACGGACAATGGGCGTACGGAGTGCGCGACAACGGCATCGGCATCGCCGCCGACCAATTCGACCGCGCGTTCCAACCGTTCCAACATGTCCACAATGAAGATTACGTCCAAGGAACCGGCATCGGCTTGGCCATCTGTCAAAAAGCCATCCAACGCCACGGCGGCCGCATCTGGATCGAATCCACCCCCGGCGCCGGAAGCCACTTCCGCTTCACGTTGGATTGAGTCGCGGGGCGAGCCGATGTCGAACCCGAGCGGTTCAGCATTTCCATGGCCCGGTGTTCTGGTCTCGCTCGAAAAAAAACGTGTAACGCTCCGCCGTTGTTCTGGTGTGGGAAACAAATCCGCCAGAACACTCGATGCCAGGAGCCCAACCATGTTTCGCCAAGTCTTGTCGTATTTTGGTTACCAAGGGAACTTCTCTTCGTCGAAGGGAAGGAATTCACGCCGATCCAAGCGTCAGCGAGAGCGATGTCGGTTGCGGCATGA
Source organism: Pirellulaceae bacterium (assembly GCA_041399085.1). Classification (GTDB taxonomy): domain Bacteria; phylum Planctomycetota; class Planctomycetia; order Pirellulales; family Pirellulaceae; genus JAWKTM01. Next base: position 25,080 of record JAWKTM010000012.1, on the reverse strand, counting down.
GGCGCTGGAACGTCGCGAGTTGATGGCCGCCGACTTGATTGGTGTCGTCCGCGGCGCCAACCAGTATCTACTGAACACGGACACGGATAGTGCTCATGAGATCGACGTCAACTACGGTCTGTCGGGCGACAGTCACGTCACTGGGAATTGGACCGGGAACGGCGTCGATTATCCGGGCGTGGTCCGAGGCGGCTCGGCGGATGGTCTGTTGCGATGGTATTTGGACACGGACGGCGATCCCACGCACGAGCTTTCTTATGCTTATGGTCTAAACGGCGACACGCCCGTCGTAGGCAACTGGGATGGCGTGGGAGGTGACAACATCGGCGTCGTGCGTGGTGGCGGCGACGGTCTGTTGCATTGGTATCTCGACACCGACGGTGATCCCACGCACGAGTTCGAATACATCTTCGGTTTGAACGGCGACACACCCGTAACTGGGGATTGGAACGGGGACGGACGCACGGATGTCGGCGTTGTTCGAGTCGGGTCCGACGGGCTGCTTCATTGGTATTTGAACACCGACAGCGACGTATGGCAGGAAGATGAATATGCGTTTGGTCTACCAGGCGACACGCCGGTCGTGGGTGACTGGGATCGAGATGGTCGCGACGATGTGGGTGTCGTGCGCAGCGAGTCGAATGGCCTGCTGCGTTGGTACGCAAACACCGATCGAGACATCTACGCCGAATCGACGTTCGACTATGGGCTTCGCGGCGATCGACCGATCGTGGGCCAGTGGAAATTGCCCGAGGTCCGGCTGTCGGGCAGTGATTTGGTAGGTCAAACCTTGAATTTCGGAACGGTATATCTCAATGCCACGATGCCCACGCAGCGTGTCACCATTACCAATGATGGCAACACGACGCTGACACTGCGGAACTTCTCCGCGCCATCGGGCTTTCAACTGCTAAGCACGCCGCCAAGCCAGCTCCTGCCAAACACCAGCACGACTCTGACGATCGGCATGCGCACCTCGACGGCTGACAGCTACTCTAACAATTTGACATTCAATACCAACGACGGGAATGAAGCCACTGTGGCCATTGCCTTGCGAGGCACGGTACGCAGCGAACCCACACCGACCTTGTACCCGGAAATCGACATCGCGGGAGTCGTCCACGGGCAATCGACGCCCATCGACTTGGGCGTGTCGCCATTGAACGGGCAGCTCTCACGCACCTTCACGGTACGCAACACCGGAGCGGCCGCACTGACGATTTCCCGTCCGACTTCCGTCCCGAATGGATTCGAGTTGGATTGGAATGTTCCAAGTTCACTGTCTCCCAACACCAACGGTACGTTCACGATTCGCGTGAACACCAATTCGGCCGGGGTAAAAACGGGCAACTTCAGCATTCCTAACAATGATCGCGACGAAGGCCCATTCGTGTTCGGACTGAAGGCGACGGTGCAAGCAACGGCAACGCGGCCAGAAATCGAATTGGTGGGCGCAAGTCATGGCCAGACGGTTCCCTTTGGCAGTGTCTTGAAAGGTAGCACGCCCGTCACGCGCTCGTTCACGATTCGTAATACGGGCAATGGCCCATTGACCGTCGCGCGGCCTTCCAATGTGAATGGCTTCACAATTGGTTGGAGTATTCCCAATACGATTCAGCCCGGAGCGTCTCACAGCTTTACGGTGTCATTGAACACGGCAACCGCCGGTTCGTACTCGGGCAATATCGTGATTAATAGCAATGACGCCGACGAAGGTAGGATTCAGTTCGGAGTTGCCGGAACGGTGGTGAATCCCACGCCCGAAATCGACATCGTGGGCGTCACCGACGGTGTTGGCACGACCGACATCGGCTCGGGATATGTCGGAGCGACTGTCGCTCGCACCTTTACGATTCGCAATCTTGGCACGGCCCCACTGACGGTGCAGTCGGTCTCGACGCCTTCGGGATTCAACGTGACTGGCATGCCCAGCCAACTGGCTCCCAACGCGTCGGCCCAATTTACGGTCAGCGCGAATACGAGTAACGCGGGCACGCTTGGCGGCTGGCTTCGCATTCGCACGAACGACGCGGACGAGTCGACCTTTGACATCTCATTGCGTGCCCAAGTGTTTGCCCTGCCGACTTCGAACTATGGGACCGTGCTCAGCTTTCAATCGGTAATTTCCTCGTCCGGCATTATGGTGGTCAAGCACGTTCGGACTTACGGTGGGACAGGAAACAACGAGCGCATCTTCGCGGACTTTTATTCCAGCAACGGTATGTTGCTACGTCACGATCAATCCATCGGCGATCATTCGCGGGTGGGATTGCACCAGCAAGTAACGGCAACGGCACTGTCGAACGGCAGCTTCGCCATCAGTTGGGTGCTGAAGAAGTATGGCGGGGAAACCGAGATTCGCTATGGCGTCATGGATGCCTACGGTCGCTCGGTAGGCGCCGCGGATCGTCAAGCGAACATCGCGTTCTCCCAATCGCTGACGTCGCCCTCGATCGTCGCTACTTCTATCGGATTCGATATCCGATGGCGGAACACGTCGAGCAACACCAATTGGCGACGCAGTTTCAACTTCCAGGGCACGGCGTTGAGTGGCGAAGTTCGCATCTAATTTCCACCGCATGTGAGAATTGTTCGTCGCTGGAATGGTTTGACCGCATGGCCAATTCCGACTCTGCTGAACACGCCAACACGGAGCGACGGTCGAAACGATATGTTTCGACTGTCGGTTTTTTCGTTGTTGCATCGCGTTTCGTCCAGAACGGTTCATGTCGCCAACAACGACTGCCGCCGTCGACGACGTCGCGGCTGTACCACACGGACGCTGAGGCCAATTTGACGTGACAGTCCGTCGACTTTAGGATTGGTCCCAATGAAGTCTGTAAAAGTGTTATGCATTCCACATCTAGTGTTTGCATTCGTCGGCCGCGACGATCGTAGACCGGCTAATTCGGTGTGAGACGATGACCGCCGATCCTGAAGCAACGTCGCTTACGCTCCTTGGATTGTTGAAGACCAACGATGCGGATGGTTGGCGTCGATTCTCCGAGCAATATGGTCCCCTGGTCTATCAATGGTGCCGACGACGCGGCGTCGAGGAAACCGCATCGGCCGACATCTGCCAAGAAGTATTTACCGCGGTCCTGCGCAACATCGCCGCATTTCGCAAGGAGCAACGCGAAGACACGTTTCGGGGCTGGTTATGGATGATCGCCCACAACAAGATTCGCGACCACTTTCGATTACTCGCACGCACGCCGCAATCCGCGGGCGGAAGCAGCGCTCAACTAGCCCTTGCCCAGCTTGCTGCCGAAGATTCGCTTAGTCATTGTGAGATAAGCAACGGGCGAGAAGGCCGACTCGCTCAAGTTTTGTTGGAAGTTCAAGCGGAGTTCGAGCCACGCACTTGGTCGGCCTTTTGGCGCACGCACGTCGACGGAGTTGCATCGGCCGAAGTCGCTCGCGACTTGGGGATGAGCGCCGGCGCGGTCCGTGTCAATCGTTTTCGGGTGCTCAAACGCTTGCGCGAAGCCTGTTCGCCTCTCGCGTCCCCATCTTCCAATTGATAGTCGTGGCAACCCATGAACATCCCTCCTCGAACCCTAGGCAATCCTCCTTGCTGTATCGCACCGGATGGTTGCGTCAGCGATGAGCAACTGTCGGGCATTCTCACGGGGCAACTTGACGACGCGAACTGCGAAGTCGTATTGGAGAAATTTGAGCGATGTCAGTTGTGCGAACGTCGGATTGCCGAGATGGAAGCTCAAGGTTCCGAATTGCAACGCCGCGAGACCGGATCCGCTATTTCGTGCAAATTCCAGCAAGAGGTCGGATGCCAGCGCCTAGGCGATCGGCTGCAAAAACTGTGGAGGGACGAGTGCGCCGAGACGGTGACCTTGGGCGAGCGCACCGAAGACGGTCGACGACACCGGCTCTCGGAGACCGTGTCGACGGAGACGCGCCGTGATCTGCCTCGGCTGTTCGGCCACTACCGCATCGAGAGTGAAATCGCGGCGGGCGGAATGGGACGCGTCTATCGCGCCATCGATGTGCGGTTGGATCGGCCTGTAGCGCTCAAGTTGATGCATCACGGTCATGCGGCCGCCGAAGAGGAGTTGGTGCGGTTTCGCGCCGAAGCGATGGCGGCCGCTCGGTTGGAACATCCCGGCATCGTACAAGTCTTCGAGGCCGATGATGTGGATGGCATTCCTTATATCGCCATGGGCTTGGTCGACGGCAAAAGCCTGAACGAGATGTTGCGCGAGCGGCCGATGGCGCCGCGAGAAATCGCGAAAGGCCTCAGCCAAATCGCCCGCGCCGTCGCTTTTGCGCACGAGCGCGGTGTTGTCCATCGTGATCTAAAGCCAGGAAACGTCTTGGTCGACCACGGTGGAACCCCCAAAATCACCGACTTCGGTTTGGCCAAGCGAATCGACATGGGGCAAGAGCTGACGACAACGGGCCAAGTGCTCGGTACTCCTAGCTACATGCCGCCCGAACAAGCCCGAGGTCAAATCGCTGAGATTGGCCCGTTGTCTGATGTCTACGGACTGGGCGGCATCCTGTATTTTATGTTGACGGGCCTGCCGCCATTTCGAGCCGCCAATACGATCGAAACGATTCGCCAAGTAATCGACACGCCCGTTCGCCCGCCTCGCGCGATCAATCCAGGAATCGACCGCGATCTGGAAACGTTGGCTCTCAAATGCCTGGAGAAGCGACCGACCGACCGGTTGCCGTCGGCCGCCGCGTTGGCCGATGAGTTGGACCGCTATTTGAACGGAGAACCGATACGGTATCGACGCATTGGCCCCGTGAAACGAGCCTTTCGCTGGTGCCGCCGTAAGCCGCTGGCCGCGATGGTGGCGGTGGCTGTTCCGCTGTTGCTGTTTGCATCATCACTGGCTTGGCATTTCAACGAACGATCGCGGCTGCATCGACAAACCCTCGCAATCAATGACCAAATTCAGACAGCGATCGAGCTGTTCCAACCAACGCAGCAGACGCTCGCGGAAATGGACTTCTTACTCGATCAACTGCGTGCGAATGCGCCGGAAATGGCGGAGCAAGCGGAACAACGGATGCTCCGAGCATTTCGCGCGTCTGTCGAGACCGTATTGGACCAGCCACGCCTGACAGATGCCGACTACGTGCTGTTACAGCAACAATTAGAGCTGCTGGCACTTCGCGACGCCGCGGCCGCCGCGCTCTGCAATCGCGTTTCGACACGGCGTAAGGAGTGGCGGCAGTTGATCGATGTGACGACGCCAATTTCGGACCTGAACGGAGTGATTGACTCGAATCGCGTCACATTTGTGGACGGCGGATTTCAGCATCGGGAACATCGCTTGCTCGTCACCCGACGTCAGCAACTCGTACTGGCGCATACGACTTTGAACACCCACCTCCATTTTGCGAAGAAGATTTCGAGGCCGAAATTGAGTTCGCTGGCGATTGGACCCGGCAAACCAGCATCGGCATTTCCTTGATTGACGGGGAGCAATCATTCTGTCAATCTCGCTGTATCGTGTCGGTGCCGCGATCGGCGAGCAGCCATTGCTTATGTCCGACGCCGACAAACGAGGGCAAGCTGTGGTGGCCGAGATCGTCGCTCACGGTCAAGTGCTCCGTCAGGAAACGATTGATCTTCGACGATTCCGTCTCCAACCGTTGCGGATGCGCGCCCAGACGCGAAGGTGAATCATTGTTGCTTCAGCTCAGCTGAGCATCCTCCAATCTTGTTTACGTCGGTGTTCCGCGGATACTCCCCAGACGCCGCGATCAGATAATCACGACCAATGCTTCGACGATCACGACGATGCGTGTCCGGAAAAAGGTCGCGACGACGAATCCGCCAGCCCAGGGAGATCGGCATTACGTGACGGGAAACAGGAAGGTCGCTCTAGCCATCTACCAATCGCAGGCTGACTCCGGCGCGACGGAGACGATTCGACAGGAAGCTCTCGCTTTAAGGCCGCCGTATGTCTGATTGATTTCAACCGCACTGCCGAAGGTGTCGCGCCGGTTGCAGTCGGTGGCACGCCGAAGCTGGCGATCGTTGGCCCGCAACCGGAATGGGTGTGGATTGCTCATCTCAAAGGAGATAACCAAACCGAAGCCATTACGCTTGCTGAATTCTGGCGTTCTCGTTTCGCAGCCATCCTACAAAACCATTCCTATCGGTAGCTGGCAGACCGTGGGCAACCGGTATGCAATGCAGGCCAAATGCTATCGCACGCAATGCGTCCGGATAGTCGCCGGAGTCACATTATTAGAAGCGATTTGCCGAAATTGACTGCCGCTTTGCCTCATCAACTTGGCACGCCCTACATTCAGTTGGCTTTGGTGAACGCCTACCGACTACATGATCGTTTTGACGAAGCGTTGCAGGTTTTGGACGCCACGCGATCCGTTTGGACGGGCAGACAACGAATTCAAAACTTGACATTCACAAACCGGCTGCTTCGCCGTCTCGGGCAGCGGCCGACATATGCAAATTATTGATGATGCGATTCGAGACCTCCGTGATTCCGGGAAGTAATCCGCGTCCGATCTTGCTCTGGCGCATTAGCACGCTCGTTGCAACAGGGCAGTGGGACGAAGCCGAGGCCGAAGCGGATTCCTTGCTTGCCAACCTGGAGGACACCGAACATACGCGACATGAGTTGATTGATACAACGATGGCGAAGAGTTGTTGGCACTCCGTCGAGGTGATCACGTAGCCGCTCAAGCCGCCTTCCGTCGTGGCTGGTCAGCGGGCACGCGGTTGGTCGAAGCCAAGAGGCTTTGGCGCGCCGGCGCGCGATGCTGAATGGGATTATCGAGCTGTCTGAGCAATTCACGCCTCGCCGTTTGCTGCGGTTATTGACATCCGAGGTAAAGACCAATCCCATGCTCGACGTGAGCCTAAACGCAATTCAATCGAACACTCTCTACGAAGGCATCACACGTTCATGGCGGACCGAATTGGGGCAAAGAGATCGCCGAGGATCTTGCGTTCGATCGACTGACGATGCGAGAACGGATTCAGCGTCCAACGCGCTCATGTCAAGCGAGACCGTCGCCGTCAGCCTAATGGGACGTGTCGGGGACAATGCTTTCTGTGAGTTTGTTAAACCGATTGGCGAAGAATTGATGCAGTCGATGCTGACAACTCAACGCTTGGGGCTGGTCGTGCCCAACTTGGAATGACTTGGAGGGGACGACCAACTTTTTCGGCTGGAAAGGTGTCCAGCCATCGCGCCCAACGACTGAGCACAAGCGGACCTTCTCATCATGGCCCACCGATTTGTCAAAATCGACACCGCTTCGTCAGAAATCGAAGCGATGTGGGATCAGGCCAGCCGGGCATGGTCAATCGTTACCGAACTGGCGGCAAGGCCGAGAGTTGTATCAACAAGCCAGCGGCACGTTTTCGTAACCAACGAATCCGAACAGCTTGTCTTGCTACGCATCGCGCCCCACGTCCGGCGACTCGCCTACCGAGTTGGAGGTTCCTCCCTAATGCCAGATCCGAGTTGGAAATACGCATACCCGCTGGAAGCTACAACCTCTCTTGCAAGCCGGCCACGGCAACTGACTTCCAAACCTTGGAGATGCTACAGCTAAGACGAGCCGCACGATGTCGCGTCGTTGTACCATAGTGTCGTGACGACGCTACGCTGGCAATGGCATTTTCCCCGATAATTTCGCACGAAATGTGGCCGCGATTCAACCAATCAAATTTTCTTCCACTGGGACCACACAACTCGAATTCAAGGAGCTCTTCATGCGTATGGCGGTCTTCTTCTTCGTCCTAAGTTGTTGGTTCGTGCCGTGCAACTCCATTTGGGCGGAGCAAGCGTCGAAGTTGGAGAAACTGCCGGCGAATGTGTGGACGCTGTTGCACAGCGAGCAAGCGGAGGGCGGGAAGACGTTTGCGCGGGCTGTTTATGTTCCGAACATTGACCGGCTTTATCTCTGGGGAACCGGCGGCGAGCAACCGGCAAGGAATGTTTACCGCACCTATGAATTGGAGTCGTTCGCTTTATCCAGCCCCGGTTGGATTCCAGCTTTTCCAACCGCCAGAAACGGAGACTGGACGGCGGAAAACTATCCGCCATTTCGCATATATGGGCAAACAGGGCCTGACGGTTTGAAGTTTGATGAGGGACCGCGGTTGCGCACGGTCGGCGGCTACAACTCAACCAATCGCGTGCAGTGGTGGGACTTTGACGGGGTCCCGCGCCCCAGCCCTGTCTTGACATTCAACATGGTGTGTTATGACTCACTTCGAAATCGAATTCTGTACTACGCGGATGGCGTAACCTTTGCCCTCGATCCCACGACGAATTCGTGGACGGACCTAAAAGCAACCAACTATCCCACAACGTGTCGGACACTGGCCTGGGGCAGCATGTGCTACGATCCGATCGGGGATCGAGTCATGTTGTTTGGCGGGGGATTGGCCACGAATCCAGCCGGCGGCGCTCCGACGTGGTTCTATGACTGTAAAGAGAATCGCTGGGAGCGTCCGAAGCTTGATGCCGAACCGCCGCTGCGTTGTAATTCGCCGATCGTCTACGATGCGACAACGAAAAGCTTGGTGATGTTCGGCGGATACAACCAAGCCGCCGCAATGAACGATACCTGGGTGTATGAATTGAAGGCCGATCGTTGGCAGCGTCGCGATCCGCCTATTTCGCCGCCGCCGATGTATGCTCCAGCGACCGTGGCTCTGTCGAATCTCGGCAAGGTGTTGGTATGTGAGAGTGACGCCCGCAAGTTGGAGATGCACCATCTGGGGCGAACTTCGGCTCAGAAAGAAACCTGGATTTACGATGTGGCGGAGAACTCCTGGACTCCATTGAACAGCGACTTACGTCTTGAGAACTATCGCTGGCTTACAGCGGCCCCTAGCGGACATGAGAACGTGGCACTGCTGGTCGCCTTTGGTCCAGAACGAAGGACCTACGCATTTCGCTACGATTCGGCCGCTGCTCCAGTCGATCTCCCCGGAGCGGATCCAAACGTCGTGGCGTGGAAGTATCCCGAACAGAAGAGTTCGTTGGAGAACGCACCGCCGCCTGATCGTGCTCGGCAAATTCGCCTATTGAAGTCTCTGCCCGTCAATACGTTTGTCGATGCGACGCCGCCGGGGATGTTAGTTAGTAAGACTTGGTCCACGGCTGTTATTGACAGCGATCGGAGCGAAGTGATCTATACCGGCGGAGGTCACTCGGGATATTCGGGAAATGATTTTGCCCGGTATTCGATTGCCAACAATCGCTGGAGCTTGGATATGCCGCCGCGATTTCCTCCGTATCTGGAAAGCACGAATGCGGGCATCTTCGGCTGGAGCTATGGGATGCTTCCGTTCAGCCAGCACACATACCTTTGGTACTGTTATGATCCGGCCAGTAGAACCGTCGTTTATCTGGCTCGCCCGTCGATCGACAATGGGTTGGACATCCAACTTTCGGAAGACCCCGCGGATACCTTCACCTACGACGCCTCGAAGCATGGATACGCCAGTTGGGTCTATGATGTGGAAACCAAGACCATGCGGAGGCCCAGTTTCGGCCGCGAATTCGCGAATCCTTGGCATCTATCGCTGATCGGCACGCCGCGAGGCGTATACGCCGTGTCCGACCAGCGGCTTTATCACGGCCGCGTTGAGCGAGAGTCGGGGCGGGTCGATTGGACTTTGGTTGACGCGAACTATCCTCGTCCACGAACGGAAATCAAATATCACTACGAGTATCAACCGTTGTTATACGATTCCAAACGCGAACGGCTGATCCAATTAAAAGGTGACGCGCAGCGCGTGGATATCTTTGTTCGTTCGCTGGAAAAAGACGGAGCCTGGCAACAGCTCGAGACTCAGGGAACGGCCGCCATCGGACGCGAAGCCGTATACATCCCCGAGCATGATGGCGTGCTATGGCTGGGGAACGAGCTGTATTGGTTCGACTGTGGCGACAACACCATGCGGCGTGTGGACGTCGAATTACCGAAGGGACTTTACGGCCACGAATGTGCTTTTGTGTTTGACGCGGCCCATAACGTGTGCGTCGCTTTGATACCGGAACGCTTTACGGGGCCAATGCAGACGTTTCTGTTTCGCTTCGATCCAGCAGCGGCCAAGCTGGACCGATAGCGACGGCGAGCAGGCCGAACGTGCGAGAACCCGCATTCCATGAGCGTGACTGTGAGGAACGATGGTCCTCACAGTCACGTGCGTCACACGTTCCGAACCATTAGCGTTTGCGAGTTTCCATGACGAACTTCAGCAAGTCATTGAACTCGCCGCGGTTCTTCAGTTGTCGCGCCAAGTTGGCTGGCATCAGAGAAGTGCGGGATTCCAGCACCTCGTCGATGTCTTTCTTGGGGATCGTAATCGGATCTGGCTGAGCCAGGTTCCGCAGGACCAATTCCTTGTCGTTCTCCGAAACCCGAATTCCGGTGAATTGCTTACCGTCAACGGTCAACACGTTCACCTGCGCGAAATCCTTATCGATCCGCTGCGACGGACGCAGCACGGACTCGACTAGTTCCTCGGGTTTCAACACGGACTGGATTTTCGTCAAATCCGGTCCCAATCGAATCGCTCCGGATGGCGGATCGTGGCAGGCGAAGCAGGCGGCCGCCGACTTGTAGAACAGCGTCTTGCCTCGCTCGAAATCACCCTGCTCCATCGCGATCTTTGCCAATTCCGCCGGCGAAATGGCCAACAGCTCATCTTCCAACTCTTTGTTCGAGAAGCCTTCGGGATCGATACCAATGTCTTTCAACACCAGTTCGGCTTCCAAAGGATGCTCGGCCAACAGCTCATCGGGAATCCAAAACGTAGTGCGGTCGCTCGTTTCGGCTCGCACCCGTTTGACGGATTCCGGCGTGATGGTCGAAGCGCTGTTGCCCCACGTGTTGCGCACGAACGTCAACACAGCCGCCAGCTCGTCGTCCTTCAGCAGGTTTCGGAACGCAGTCATCGGCGGCACGCCGAGCGCCGGGTCATAAGTCTTCCCATGCACCGTGATCTTGCCCCACATCCCGTGCAGAGCCATCTTGATTAGCCGATCTTCGCTGCCGTTCACCCAAGGGCTGCCGACCAGCGACGGATAGACGATCCCATTTCCCTTGCCATGTGGAAGATGACAAGTCGCACAGTGAGACTCGCGTTGGTAAACCGCCGCGCCCAGTTCATACACCTTTTGCTCGGCCGGGCTAAGCCATTTCGGCGGATCGAACTTGACGAACTCGATTTCGGCGGGCGCCGCGAAACCGCTGGCTCCCTTGGCGTCCACGTTATACCAGAAGTGCTTGACCGTGCTGGCCGCAACCACGGCATGTTTGACTTTGGAGTTCAACAACACGTTTAGCAAAGCGTCGTTCTTCACATTGTGCTGCTGGTGCAACCACAATGCTTCCAACAGATGGTGAGCCTCCAATTCGTCGTCCGGATTAAAGCCGGCCATCCACTTTTGCGTCGCCGCAATAACGGCTTTGGAATCGCGGGCACTCAGCTCAACCCGCGTGCGATGCCTCACACCGTTGACCGGGTGTTTGAGATTTTCCAGCAATGCTTCGATCGGCTCGCCCGCGATCTTCACGGGTTCTTGCAGAGGCCGCCCTTTCACGGTCAGCCGAAGGATACGGCCGTGCTGGTGATCGCGATTGGGGTCGCGAATGTTGTGCTGCATATGACCAATGATGACGTTCTGCCAATCAGAGACATACAGGGCGCCGTCCTCGCCAATCACCGCGTCGGTCGGTCGGAAATTACGATCGGTGCTGTTCAGCAACTCCAAGCCGGGCGTTCCCCACACCTCGCCGAACTTGCGATTCTTGCCGTCCCCTTCGCGGTCGAGATCGTATTGCTTTACGCCGAGGAACCCAATCGTGTTGCAGATTAAGAAGTCGTTTTGCAACTCGTCGGGGAAATGCGTCGACGAGAGGATTTCGTCCGCCGCCACGGGGCGAAACTCCTTCGTCAACAACTCGTGCATTTTGAAGCCCTTGCCCTCGGGCCGAACTTGGAACGATCTTCCACCGGTTCCGTCGTTCGCATAGCAATAGCCCCAATAGTCGAAGCTGGTGCCGTGCGGATTGGGTGAATTGCCGGCGTGGGGCGTAATGACAAACGTGCGGGGATCGAAGCGATACATGCCCGAATCGCCGATATTGAGATTCTGCCGCCACGGAGTCTCATGGTTGTGCACCAAAAAGATACCGCTTTGCCAGTAAATACCGCCGTCCGGTCCGTAGATCAAGTTGTTCGCCGCGTGGTGAGTATCGGAGGTGCCCAAACCTTGAAGCAGGATTTGCCGCACGTCCGCCTTATCATCTCCGTCGGTGTCCTTCAAAAACCAGAGGTCTGGTCCCGAAGTAACAACAACGCCGCCTCCCCAAAACTCAAACCCCAACGGGTTGTGAACGTGGGCGAAAATCTTCCGTCGGTCAGCTACGCCGTCACCATCCTCGTCCTCGAAGATCATGAGGCTATCATTCATTTCCTTGAGCGGCTCCCATTTGGGATAAGTATTCCAACATGCCGCCCACAGCCGACCTTTATTGTCGACCTGCATTTGCACGGGGTTTGCCATGTCCGGGAACATTTTCTCGGAAGCGAACACATTAAGTTGATAGCCTTCGGGGACCTTGATCTTCGAAACGCTATCTTCGGGGCTTAGATAGTCGACGGTCCCTTCCTTCTCCTTACTTGAACTCTTGCTGCCGCCACCAACATTGGAAATAACGTTTACCGGAGGCGGGACGTTGCTATCGTCGATCGTGAACTTGCGTCCCTCGGCCGCGGCCCAAATTGCCGGATCGCGATTGGCCGTCATGACGTCCAGCATCGCTAGTTCGTGCTTCAACACATCGGCGTTGCTTTGTCCGCCGACGAATGTCAGCGTCGATCGGCCGCCCCAGATGTCGTTGCCGTCCGTCGCTCGGAAGCGATTGTGCCAATGCCAATTCTTGTCCTCCACCGTCTCGTAGATTGCCTGTAAATCCGATTCGGCGGGAGCCGGTTTGCCCAGCAACGCTTCGGAAATCATGCCGGCAAGCTGCTTGTAACCGTCGGCGTTCAGATGAATGCCGTTCAACGTGTACTGGTGCGAGCTCGCCGCGAACAACTGAAAGGTGGGCGAATACAAATCGACATAAGTCGCTTCGCACTCGGCCGCCGCGCGTCGAAGTCGCCGCGGTGTAGGCAGCCAGATTCGCGTTGAGCTGCGTTCCCTCGGGCAGATTTGGATTGCCGGTGCTTTCATAGGCGATCGGGCTGAACAGCACGAAGCGAGCGTTGACGCCGGCTTCCTTTCGCAAGGCACGGTACTGCTGCACGTGCTTTACAAGCTCGCGCTGATACGCCTCGGCGCCCGCCGGGCCGGCGAACGATTCGTTGTATCCGTACATCATGAACACAACGTCCGGGGCCACGTGTTGCAAGTATTCCGCGTCGTTTGTAAAGCCTTGGTTTCGCGGCCGCCGATTGACCATGTCTCCCGAAAAGCTCATGTTTCGGAAGCGGACGTTCATTCCTTTCAGATGGTGTTGCAGCACCGTTTCGACCCACGGCGCGTGTTGCATCCGATCGGCCAGTCCGTTGCCGTAAATGGCCACGGTATCGTTCTTCTGAAAGGCAAACGGCTCGGCGGCGGTTGCCGACCCCGCGACCAATACGGCCGCGAACGAGCAAAACAGCAAGCGAAGGAGCTGAACTCTCAGCTCCGGTAACGGAGGACAACTCATGATCTCGAAGTTCCCTTGTGGTTCTGGCTGGATTGTCAGTGGCGGGAGTAAACGGAAGGATTGCGACAGTCCGCCGCCATGGCCGCGGACGCGTTTCGTCGCAACAGGCACGGAGGAAGTTTAATTCAAACCGAGACGGCTGACCAATCGGCGAGCGCGGGTAGCGAGCGTCGTCGGCGAGTTCGTCGGCCGACCGTTGTCGCCCGCGATCGATCGCCGAGCCCCGCGTACCTGGCCGCTGAGCGGCCTTCCAAACCAGCTATTTTCGTTGGCCCGACCGGTCGCTGCAAGCGCCGAATCGCAAGCCCGCTCGTCACCTGGCGGACTTCCCGGCCCAGCCAGCGACGTTTCCACGGTTTGGCTCTTCCGCTGCAAATACGAAATTCCCGATCGCGGCCACTTTCGGCCCCTGCCAAGAGAATCGATCAAGTTCGACAGCGAATCGAAACGACTCAAGCGACCGGGCGTTCTCGACGAATCGGAAGTCGCCCCTCGACAGCGACGACCTACCGCAACCGGCTATGGCGATTCCGATTCGGGTGGTTCATGAAACCACTCGGAGATAAGCGATGCTAAGTCAGGATCATAGTCTCTCAATTCACGATGGGTGTTGATACCATTGTGGATTCCATCGCCGCGCGAGACTTCCCGATTAGCATTCAGCCAAGACTGGACACCTTCCGCCCAATATTCCTTGTGATTGGTGGCGGCATATGTATTCGCCCATAACCCACGCTTCATCGCGCTAGCGTATGTGGATCGGAGCCGCGCATCAAACGTTTCATCCACTTCCATTATCGCCAATTCATGAAGCGTATGAGCGAACTCGTGAATCAAGATATTCTCACCACGGTAGGGATCATTGCGATAGGCCAGAAGATTCTCTTCCGCACAGCTACAAGCGGGCCGCGTGCGAGTTGCCCCTAAACCTCGTGCCCGCTTATCCCAATGTTCTCGGGGGCGAAGGTCGCTGTGTTCTGGGATATCGGTCGTAAGCTCCGATGCAGCCATCACGGCGATTCGCACCCGGTTTTTAACTAACACTTTGGCGAGCCCCGGTTTTTTCGCCAGCATGTTGTCAACAATCCGTCGAGCTTCAATAAGTGCTTTGTCGGGCACTTTGCCCGATGAAACGATAGGGATATCGCGACTGGAAATGTACTTCGTATAAAAGGCGTCAAGTCGCAACTCCGCGGGCGGCGATGTGACGGATGGCGTCGGCGAATCCGGTTGTTGAGCAGAAGCCGGACTCCACCATATTAGAACAGTACATCCGAGTAGAAACATTCCGGGTGCGCGACCACATTTCGAAGTAATAACACTCACGTAACAATCTCTCCGTGGTAAAAACCACCGTCGGTGTCAGCGCCTCGACACTAGGCACGAATCAATGATATCCAGCCGCAAGCTTATTAAACCGAGTTCGCGCACTCAACGAACGATTCCCGGTTCGGCTCAGGTTTGTTAGGGTCGTCGCGCTCGGCTTCTCACCAGTTTGGCAGCCCTGGCGATTTTCTGCACGCGTCATCGGACGTCCGTCCCCACTCGCACGCTTGGCATCTCGTCCGGCCACTCAAACATGGCGGGAAAGCCGGGCTGGCAATCGGTCGGCATTGGGCGATAGTCCGCAGGCGTCTATCATGTCGGCACTCGCGGTCGGAAAATCTCGGCCGAATGCCTTGCTCGACAGAATGCCCGAAACCCCAGCAATCCCCGACGAACGCATGTCGCTCAACCGCTTTTATTCGCCCGGCCGACTCGGCCTGTCGTTTGAATTGTTCCCGCCGAAGACCGATGTCGGCGATCAGACGCTGCTGCACCACGTCGAGCAGCTTGCCGAATTCCGCCCGGACTACATCACCTGTACCTACGGCGCCGGCGGATCGACGCGAAACCGGACTTTGGACGTGATTACGAACGTCAAGCGGCGATTGGGGCTGGATGTCGCCTCGCACTTGACCTGCGTGGGATCGACGATCGAGCAACTGCGAGACTATTTGGAGGAAGCCCAGCGGCGAGGCGTCGACCACATCGTGGCTTTGCGAGGCGATCCGCCGCGAGGTGAAACCAAGTTCGAACCCGTCGCTGGCGGATTGCGGTATGCGAACGAACTGGTGGCGTTGTTGCGAGCCGAGTTTCCGCATTTCGGCATCGCGGTAGCCGGCTATCCCGAGAAGCACATCGAGGCGCCGTCGCCCGAAGTCGACTTGGACAATCTCAAGCGAAAAGTCGGCGCGGGAGCGGATATCGTGATCACGCAGTTGTTCTATATGAACGACGATTTCTTTCGTTTCCGCGAGCGATACGAGGCGGCCGGCATCCAAGTGCCGCTGGTTCCCGGCATCCTGCCGGTGACGAACTTGTCGCAAATTCAGCGGATTACGTCGTTGTGCGGCGCTCGGCTGCCCGAGTCGTTCGTTACGCGTCTGGGCGAGCGAGACGACGAAGATTGGCAGTTCCGCGTCGGAGTGGAATTCGCCGTGGAGCAGGTCCAGCAGCTTGTCGACCGCGAAATCCCCGGCTTGCACTTCTACGTGCTGAACAAGTCGCAAGCGACGTCGGCCGTTTTGCGCGAAGTGAACTTCGCCCGCGATTGACGACTACGATGAAGTTCGACTACGAAGTTCGAGGTTTTGCAAGTGGTTGGAACCAATTGGCTCCCGCCCGCCAAACTTCGGACTTACATGGATTCTCTTGGTAGGGGAAACTTCAAAACTGGAGTACCGCAGCGTCGCCGAAGGCCCTCGAACAGCGAATGTTAAAAAAGCTGGCGATCCTGTTTTCGATTCAGCGAGGTACTGCATGACGTCAACCTGGAACGCCAAGGCGTTCCGGTACCCGAGGCACGGTTCAGTGGATGTGCTGATCATGCATCGCTTTTGCGGTACAGGCGTTGAGGAATGCACGCTGGCTGAAATAAAGGACTCGGATTTTCAAGGGTCGGTCTGTTTCCATCGGTCGGTCGGAAGTTTCGAGCATGGCACGACGTCGAGTTCTGGTCACCGCCGCTTTCTGAGTGGTTGAATGAACCTCCCGCTTTCGCTGTGGATGACTGGCGAATGCGCATCCTGCAACGCCTGGAACTTGAAGCCAATCGTCTCAACTATTGAATGATTCGTCCTGAAACCGGAGACCGACAGCCGTAGGCAATCGCCCTGTCAGAAATCCGGTTACCGACAAATTCCTCTGTTTGGAAAGTACGTCAACAGCGAGAGAAGCGTGTGTTTTGAGAAAACGTCGCGCCGTCAAGTCGGACAAGCATTCCGTCGCCGGAGAACAGGACGATTTGACTTACCGAAAACACGGCACAAACTAACTGAGAATTGACCGAGGATACCATGTCGAACATCTCGTTTCGTATAGCAACCATCGATGATGCAGACGAGATTGCCGGCATGAATCAGCAGCTGATTCGCGATGAGGGGCACCGCAATGCTATGTCCATTCAGGAACTGACTGACCGAATGCGAGACTGGCTACGAGGTGAGTACGAAGCGATTATGATGGTTGTCGGTCTGAATCCCATTGGATACGTCCTTTTTCGCCGTGAACGGGACCACATCTATCTCCGCCAATTTTTTGTTGTCCCCGAACAACGTCGAAAGGGAATTGGCCGTTCCGCAATCATATGGATGCGAGAAAACGCCTGGGCCGATGCAGCCCGGATAAGACTTGACGTCCTCGTCCACAATGCCTCGGGACTTGCGTTCTGGCGTGCCATTGGGTTCTCGGACTACTGCATCACGCTGGAGGCCGAACAGCCTAGTGCACCATCCACTAGCAGTCGTTCTACCGGGGCAAACCGTGGGTAGGAGTGATCAGCATGAGGATTGATCGGGCTTCTATGTCGGGACCTCTTGCAGATTCGGGACATTCCAGGATGAAACTGCATGAGGCCGCAAGTCTGATGCACCATGTTCCAAAAGTGGAGATTCATGTCCATCTGGAAGGGGCGACTGATGCGGAAACGGTCTGGGCGATGGCTCAGCGGAATGGCATTGCACTGCCGGCAAGCAGTCTCCAAGATTGGAAGGACCATTACCGGTTTCGTGACTTTGAACACTTCATCGAGATCTACGGCCTCGCAACATCGGTGATGCGGCGGCCAGAGGACTGGTCCTTCATGGTCGAACGGTTTCTGTTTGGGCAGGCGCAGCAGAACATCGTTTATACCGAAGTGTTTCTCTCAGCTTCCTATCAGATCGGCAATCTGCCAGTGGATGAGTGGATCGATGCCATTGCCGAGGGTGCCACGACCGGCGAAAGACAGCATGGTGTGAACGTCCGCTTTATTCCAGACATCTCGCGGCATCTTCCCGATACTCAGGAGGCAGTGCTGCGGTGCGCGATCGAAGCAGGCAAGCGAGAACACTTCATTGGTCTCGGGCCTGGGGGAATCGAAAATGGCTATCCGGCCGACCTGTTCGTTGAGACGTTTCAAGAAGCAGAGCGTCATGGTTTGCACGTGGTCGCTCATGCTGGGGAAACGACCGGACCGCAGACGATCCGCGATGCGATACAGAAGCTCGGAGTGGAGCGAATCGGCCACGGCATTCGTTGCCTGGAAGATGGTGAACTCGTCATGGAGTTATGTGAGCAGCGAATTCCGTTGGAAGTTTGCCCCACCAGTAACTATTGCCTGGGCCTTGTTGAACGAGGTCAACCGCACCCGTTACGCCGAATGGTGGACGCGGGGCTGCTTTGTACGGTCAACTCTGACGATCCGCCGATGTTCAGCACGACGCTCAACGATGAATACACGCTGCTTGCGGAACAAGGCTTCTCGCTCGCCGAATTGCAACAACTCAATCTCAATGCGGTTGATGCCAGCTTCCTGCCGGGCGATGAGAAGTCGACCCTGCGGTCGGCGATTGAGGCGGCTCAGTCCGTTATTTGATTATGTACTTAAGAGGCAGGATTCCATGTCAGAACTACGCAAGAAAGCTCGACAGCTTGCCAACGAGGCTGTTGCGGATGGTCGGCCACTGGAATGGTTTGAGGAGTTGTATTCACAAGTTGCAGGTGACGAATCCGGCATTCCGTGGGCGGACATGTGTGTCAACCCGAATCTGGCCACGTGGCTGGAGGATCGTCGCGGCAGTGTGACGAGACAGTCAGCCCTCGTGGTCGGCTGTGGACTGGGCGATGATGCAGAAGAACTCGCATCGCTCGGCTGGGATGTCACCGCATTTGATATTTCGCCGACCTGCATCGACTGGTGTCGCCAGCGGTTTCCCGAGTCCCCGGTGAACTATCTGACCGCAGACCTGTTCGATTCTCCCGCCGAGTGGCAGCAGGCGTTCGACTTAGTCTTTGAATCCTACACGCTGCAGGTATTGCCGCCGGATCTTCGCAGCCGTGCCGTCAAGGTGATTGCTAACTTCGTCAAGCCGGGTGGTCGGTTGCTTGTGATCTCCCGCGGTCGCGATGCAACGGATGATCCTGGCCAAATGCCCTGGCCGCTTCTTCGTGAAGAATTTGACGGATTCTGTAACTGTGAACTGAACGTGATAAGTTTCGAGGATTACATTGAAGACGAAGAACCGCCGGTCAGGAGATTTCGGGCGGAGTATCAGCGGCGAACATGATGAGATGCCGAGTTCGATTATGAACGCCAAGGAACTTCATCTCCGAGGGAGTTACGCAAAAAAAGTTGTGGACGGCGTGGTCAGCGTTGGGGATGCGGTCAGAAAGGTCTCGTCGACGAAAGGCACAGAACGATGAAACGGCGGTCCCTGGTGTTGGTCTTGGTTCTTCTGCAATGCCCATTCGCATCGGCAGATGACGTGCTGGACGGGTTCGACAACTATGTTGTTGATGCCATGCAGGAACGCGGAATTCCGGGCGTAGGCATCGCGATTGTCCGCGATGGCAACGTGCTGCTTTCCAGGGGGTACGGCATCACAAGGCTTGGCGGCAGCGACGAAGTAACATCGACAACGCGATTTCATGAAGCCCCATCCCGAATGGGCCGCTCGGTATTCTGATTTGAAACTCAAACTCGTTGCCGCGAATCCGGACTCCATCGAACGCTACATGGAAGGTAAGGACGGCTTCATCAAGCAAGTGGATCAACTGGCCGAGTCATGGCGGCGGGATTCGACCGAGGATTGAGCGCTCACGGAGCTCCCGTTGCGAATGCACCTTGTTGACTTGCGGTGACTCTGGCAGGTAACTTGCCATTTAGTCGTGCGTCCCTGTTCCGTTACGCGTGTCGGATTGAGCCGGGGACTGCAATTCTGAGATTCTCCAAAGGAAGTGATTCATGGGAGCTTGGGGAACCGGTCCATTCGAGAACGATGATGCCAGTGACTGGGTGTTGTCGCTGGCGGGTAGCTCCGCTGATGAACTCGCGATGACGCTGGAGGCGGCTGCCCGCACCGGAGATCCGAACCTGCATACATGCCACTGCGGACTGGCCGCAGCAGAACTGGTCGCGGCTGCTCGTGGGTATCCATGCCCTCGGTTGCCAAGGGAGGTCAGTGACTGGATTCGCGAGAATTCATTTCACTGTGACCGAGCAACTCGGGTTCTCGCCGAAGATGCGGTGGCCAACATACGGAGAGACAGCGAACTGGCTCATGAGTGCAAGGGAGATGGGGGATGGACTCGAAGGATGAAGAACCTGCTTGGACTGCCTCACAGACCTTCCCGCATTCCAAAATCGCGTGCATCGAAAAACGCAAAGAGTGGGGTGCCCGCGCCGGACAAATCTCCCGAGAATCAGCTCGGATTACAGGAAACTGGTTCTGAATTAGTGGCAGCAAGGGGGCGATTGTCAAAGTCGCCAAGTCAGGTGAGATCAAAGAGATCGATCTGAGCGACAGCGAGCGATTTAGTCGCTCCGATTTCGCGATGCTGTCGAAGGCGGTGACGGTCGTGTATGTTGCCCAAGGGCGGAAGGTTATACGTTGGCTGGGATCTTCGATATTTCGTAAAGCTCAAACAACTCAGGTCTTTGTCACTTCAGACCTGGAACGATCCGTTCACGGATTCCCATGCAAAGCAGTTGGGAAAGTTCAAATTGCTGGAGGAATTGAGCTTCTGGGACGTTCTGAGATCGACGAAGGCCTTGGGCGTCTGAGTCAGCTTATTCTGCAATCTCTTTCAGCGAGTACTGAGCATTGTACAAAACGAGGACTGGCAGCCTTCCGCAGGAAATTGCCGTAAGTGTGAAATTAAAAAGCCATATTCGTGACAATGCTAATGGTGATGCTCTTGTTTTCGGCCGATCAAGCCGCCCCCAATGTCATGACTCAGGGAGCTGAACAGGACGGTCGACTGGCAGCACAATGAACACCTCCGCGACGTTCTTGACATCGCCAGCGCGCGGTTCTGGTCGGAGCGATCGGGACGGCGGTTGCTGGACTGGCGGTCCTCCTGCATCACTTGGTCGAGCGATTCGTGCATGAATAGACCGTATCTACGGCGACACAGTTTTGGATGCACGGCAGGTTCGGAATTCAGGCCGAGTCGGCTGATGGATAACGATGACACAACCGTGGATGAGAAGACGCGGACCGGCGATTGATACTTCTAGCCTGACCACGTGCTCAAGAGTTGCTGCTTTCGATCAAGAACTCGGCACGCTGATCGCGAAGCTCGCGGAACGCTTGTTGTTTTGCGTTGATCAACTGGTCGATTGCCTGGAGGGAGATAAGGAGATTACGCAAGGCGTACTCATTCGCCGTAACGAAGTCGGATTCTTCGCGAGTCGCCGCCGTAAGATTTTCCTCCAGGACAACACGGGCTCGTGCGCCGATGCGATCGATGCGACTGAGGATTTCGTTCACATTAGCCGCAAATGACGTCGAATTCGGTTGAACATTTCGAATGCGTGCGATTCTTTCTCGCACAAACTTTCCATCCTCTCTGCTGCCTTGAAATGGTTCGGGGACCGAAGCCCACCACTGGCTGGCGGGCACATTGTTGAGAGCCAAAACAAAGGCCGCCTTGGCATCGTCCGTTGCCTTTCTGTGTATGCTAACAGCTTCCTTTGACGAACTTACGATCCTTTGGAGGCTTTCTCGCTTCGCCAAGAGCGCACTACCCGTAGAACGCTCCGCGGACAGCGAATCGATTTCCTGGCGCAACCTCCAACCGGCTAAGCCGAATTGAGCATGTTCGTTTTCGATGCCCAAAGCATGCAATTGGTTTTCCAGTTGCAATCGAATCACCTGTATATTCAACGGCGAATTTCTCGATGCGTTATTGGCGGTTCCATGGACCACGCGGCGTATTTCGGAAATCTTACTGTCGATAGCTTCGCGCACCGCAGCGTTGTACTCGTCCCAAGGCGCGATGTTGTCTGTAGATCGTTGCGGTACAGCTTCTGGTGTTGCGAGTTCGTCAGGCTGCTCGAATGGGTCTGGAAGTTCGCGTCTCTTCAATGCGAGTTTCTGCTGCGGTGACGCCTCGGATAAGTCCTCTTGGCGAATCCTCTGCAGCCAACCTGCTGAGTCGTCCTGACGAACGCAGATCGTCACATGACCTTCCGATGAGAGCCCGATCAACGCCGATCCATCCGCGCTAAAGGCTAAGCTTTGGATATCCGCACTGTTTTCAGACAGTGCTCGCACCATGCGGCCGTCAGAAGCTCGCCATAACCGAACCGACTCGTCCGAACTGCCCGTCGCGATGGTCCGGCCGTCGTTGTGGAAAGTAATGCAGGTGACGTAGCCGTTATGGCCGGACAGGTCGTAAACGTGTGTTCCATCAGGCACACGAAAGAGCGCGGCGGTGCCGCTCGTGCCTCCGCTCGCGATCAGTTTGCCGTCGGCATCGAATGCGAGGCTCTTCACCTCGCCCGCCTTTTGGCGAACCTCGAACAAGAGACTCCCTTTCGAAGTTTCCCATACCTGGACGATTCCGTCGCGCGTGCCTAATGCGAGCGTCGCGCCGTTCGGGCTGTAAGCAAGGCAAGTTACACCACTCTGCGGAGTTGGAATCGCATTCAGAAGCTTACCATCAGACAGTCGCCACAATCGGAGGTTGCGATCTTCGCTTGCAGTCGCGAGTGTCGCTCCGCCGGGGCCGAAGACCAATTGAGCGATTCGTGAGTTCGGGAACAGTGGACTCTGCAGCAATCGTCCGGCATAGGTATCCCAAATCGTTGCCTTGCCATATTGGTCGACAATCGCCACGAGCAAGCCGCCGGGACTAAACGCAACTAGGGATGCTTCAAGACGGTCAGAGGGAGTTGGCGGATGATTCTGCCGTCGATGGCACGGAAAACGGTACAACGTTCATTTTGGCTAACTGCGATGTTCCAACCATCGCGAGGAGCCGCTACGTTGTGGCTGCCTCGCTCGTGAACGGGAAGAACACGGAGGCGGCTGCCGCGCCACTGGTTCCAAGGGTTATTTGCGACGTTCCATATTCGAGTCTCGGGTTCCGACGGTAGGCCCTTCGCATCCACGGCTCGAAATCGAACATGAAGTTTCCCTTCTTTTAGATCTGCGAACGTGACGGTATCGCGTTGGGCGACCAGCCAAACTGACGCATCGGCGAATTGGATACTGTACTTCAGGTAGTCGCCGTCTTCGTCGCTTCCGTTGAGTTTGATCGTCAACGTGTCACCTTCGAGCAAACTGTTTCCAGCCTGCGCGCCGCGTGATCGTGACGGTTGGAGGATGGTTAAGCTCATTGTGGTCTTGAATGGATGTCGCATCGCTGTACCTTTTTGATTTTGCCGTTAGGACCCATAGGACGCCCGCTACACGAGCGCCACCAGCCGCGAGTAGTTCGATAATCCCAGCCTCAGGCCCTGTGTGCGAGGTCAGCGAGCAACGGCACTCGGCGGCATGGGTCGGGAGACGCTCGGTGCCTACAGCTGGTGACGTTCGCGTTCGGTCGCAATCTGATAGTCAGTTCGCTCTCAAGTCGCTCAAACTTCTCGACGAGTGCGTCCGTCAGCTCCCCTTCCTCGGAGATGACGAATATCGGAATCGTCTATCCGAAGCACTCAACCAGCGCAGCCCAGTACGAGGCCATCTTCACGTTCTGTGCCAGTACGCTCCATTGCACACGCGATGGTTGATGAGAGATAGTCGAGTGCTTTGCGTTCATTCTTTTCATGCCAGTACGATTCTGCTGCATTCAGCCAAGCAAGCACTGACCAGTAGTCAATCGATGTTGCATCCACCCATTTAGATCTTGCTGCGTCAATATTTCCTTCGAGCCGCAAGCGTGCTGCCCTCATCGGCGAGTTCCGTGGCGAAGAATCGTGCATCTGACATAAAGATTGTCCGATTGAGTCATCCTACGTGAGCGAATTCGGGCTAACCGCGCTGTACGTGAACACGTCGTCCTACGCGGCAGCCCCCACCGTCTCGTCATGCCAGAGCCTAGCCTAGGTGCAGTGTTACTCTCTAACTTCTCTGATGCCAATTCGGCGCTTGATTTCACAGAGTACTGCCTCAATGTCCTTGGGGGTATCAAATCTCAATGACGTGACATCATTGGCTATGACATTAAGAATGGGGACAGAGATCATCTTTGGCACCTGCACAAGCTCTAGTGAAATCCTTTTAGTCTTGTGTGCAGACTCCGCGTGCCGACGCTGCAATGCCCAGGTCGCCCAAAAGATCAATCCCGGAATGATGCATGTTGCAAACAACAGCACTAATACAACGATGAACACCAAATCCACGCTCGCTGCATCGTGTTGAGGATAAAAGTGACTCATTCGCAAGTACAGTATGTCTTTGGCGGTTACTCGCAATTCACGGCTGTTGGTCGGTATCAGCGCGATCGTATTCGTGATTTCCAAACAGACCGACTCCCTGGTTTCATTCCAGATTCGTATCCGGGCGCCTGTCCCTCGGACTGCCAGGCCGAACACAATTGGTCCCGCCAGCCATAGGCCGAACATAATTACGACGCCGAGTGTTGCTGAAGCGCCTGTAGCGTCAGCATTGGAACCGAAGAACATCGCACCGACCAAACATCCGCTACACAAAGACAGGAGCCCCACACACGCGCCAATCGCGCCTCCTTTTGTAACGTCCTTCACCATGACTATGGCCGGACTCTTTGCTGGGGAAGGCCGTCGGGCAACGCATCCTGTGGTCGTAATCTGCGTGGTCGGAGAGGGCAGTTCTTGGGGCGCGATCATTGGCAATTCTAGCGGTTGCAGTCGATACTCATCCTCCCCCGTGCTCGGACGTGTTTGAGAGACGGGCGTGCGTTGGCTAGCCGGATCGCCTGCTTGCTGCTGCAGTCGTTCGCGCTTCTGCCCGTCTATTCTCTGATCAGGAACAACGGACTCTGCACGGAGATCCGATGCGCTTGGAATGGTGAATTGATTGCCGCACCGTGGGCACTGACCTCTCTTTCCTACGTGTTCACTTCCAATGGCGACCTTCAAACGGCACGCAGGGCAAT